>JAPLHB010000106.1 GCA_026389845.1 Chloroflexota bacterium | reverse complement strand
TGTGGACGAAATCGCCGGCGTGCGACTCAGACGTGACCTGGGCGATCTCAACCTGGGGATGGCCGAGCAGCAGGCGCAGCAGCTCCCCCCCGCCGTAGCCGGAACCGCCGACGATGGAGACGCGGATGGAGTCGGTCATTGGGGACGCTCCGCCGGCACACCAGGTATTGGATATTGGGTATTAGATATTGCGGCATTCCCGTGCTCCAATACCCAATATCCAATATCCAAGACATACTGCACCACCCGCGCCGGAATATCTACCCCCGTCGTATGGATGCTGTTGCGGAACTCCATGGTGTGGTTGACCTCGTTGACCAGCAGGCCGCGGTCGGGGTCTTCGAGAACGTCAATCGCCAGGACGCCGCCGCCCACGGCCGCCGCGGCCTGGCAACAGAGGGCGTCCAGCTCCGGCGTCACGGGGCAGTTGCTCGCCTGCCCGCCGCGTGCGGTGTTGGTGATCCAGTGCTCCGACGTCCGGTAGATAGCGCAGATCGTCTCGTCGCCCACGACGAAGGCGCGGATGTCGCGGCCCGGTTTCTTGATGAATTGCTGGATGTAGAAGATGCTATGCTGGTAGGAGCCGAGCGTCTCCTTGTGCTCCAGGATCGCCTCGGCCGCGTCGCGGTCGTTGATGCGAGCTAGCAGCCGGCCCCACGAGCCGACGACCGGCTTCAGCACGACCGGATAACCGAACTCCTCGATGGCCCGCAGCGCGGACGCGGCGGTGAAGGCCACGCGCACCTCGGGCTGAGACACGCCGGCCTGGGCCAACGCGGCCGTCGTCAGCAGCTTATCCCAGCACGTGGCAGCCGTGGCATAGCGGTTGACCGTGCGGTAGCCCAACGCCTCCAGGATGCGGATCGCGTAGATGCCGCGGGCCGCGCTCACCGAGCGTTCCAGCACCACGTCGGCCTGGATGGGGTAGGGCAAATTGGCAATTTGCCCCACGGGCAGCACCAGATCGTCGTCGTTGATCACCTGCACCTGCGCGCCGGATGCCTCCAGCGCGGTCAGCAGCAGCTTCTCTTCGACGCGGATGCGCGAGACCAGCACGGCGATGCGTACGGCGGACGCAGGATGGCCGCTCATTCGCCCCAATCCTCTTGTTCTTCGGGCGCCAGCTCGAGCTGGAGCGGGCTGATGGAGATGACCTCCAGGTCAACGCCGCAGGAGGGGCAGGGGACGATCTCACCCTGCATCGGCGACTTCAGGCTCAACGGGCCTTCGCATTCGGGACAAACGACTTGGCTAGACATGAGTTCCTCCGTGAATTGGGTATGAGTATCACACCAGGAGATTTAACCACCAAGACACGAAGGCACTAAGTGGCATACTGAAGAACTTGGTGTCTTTGTGGCTTCGTGGTTCTGTTCGTTGCACAAAAAAGCCCCTTCCCGTCAGACTGAGCGGGAAGGGGCTGCGACGACTTCAGCGTGCGCGCTAGCGACCTATCCAGACGCAGTCTGGCGGGTAGTCTGCCTGCTTCTTAGCGCGCTTGAAATTGGTTGTCATGTATCTCTTTTTTCCTTCAGTTTTGTCATTCTGAGCGGGCACACCCCGAACCTCTCACAACGACGAAAATCCAGCGAAGAATCTCGTCCGACAAACATAAAGCCCTGCCTCGACCTTTGCGGCCTGGCAGGGCTTTTGTGCTATCGTCGTTGGCGGGGCGCTGACCCCAAGCACAAGCTACCGTCCCTGCAAGGCAAGGGAAGGCTTCTTCGACTTGGGGGACTTGATGACTAATGCAAGCATCGAGTTCGTGTGCTCCGGTAGAATGGGCGGCATTATAGCGGGTTTTGACGCGTTGTCAAATCACAGACTCCCCGCCCCCAACCGCGCATGTTTCTCCGCGTGCATCTCCAACACCTGCCCCTGCATCCGCGCCAGATATTCCCCGCGCAGCGGATAGAAGCGCAGGATCGCCGCGCCCAGGAGCAGCGCCAGGCCGGGGATCAGTCCGATCGCGACCTTGATGCCGAAGAGCGCGCTGGCCGGTTGGTTGAGGAAGATCTGCCCGGCGTTCGCTTCGCGGGTGACGAAGCCCGTCGCTTCCAGGATAAAGGGCATCAGCGCCAGCGCGACCGACTGTGCGGGCTTGGTGAGCAGTGCGTTGACGCCGAAGAACGCGCCCTCGAGGCGGACGCCGGAACGCACTTCGTCCTCGTCGGCCACCTGCGCAAAGAGAACGTTGGTGAGGGTCTGCGGCCCGGCCAGGCCGAAGCCGGCGACCGCCAGGCAGGGCAGGATCAGCGCGTTCGGGACGAACGCGAGCAATGTCAGCGCCGCACCCGCGATCAGCAGGAGGAGCTGCTGGCTGCCGGCTACGCCGAACCGCGCCCGCAGCCGGCTGGTGAGAGGCACGCCGATGACCAGCGGGATGAAGAGGCAGATCAACGGGATCATCGTATTAACCTTCAGCACGTAGTCCGCCAGGTAGAAGAGGCCGCCCACCACCAGCGAGTTCATCAGGATAGACATGAAGTTCTGCGCCACCAGGATCAGAAACGCGCGGCTGGTGAAGGTGAAACGGAGCGCCCGGCCCAATGGCAGCGGCTTGTCAACCCTGGAGAATTCGGGCCGCTCCTTGACCTTCAGCGTCGTGGCGATGATCAGCCCCGCGGCGATGAGCGCGACGACGATCATCGCGCCTTGCAACGGCGCGAAGGAGGGCGTCATCCCTGCCTTGGGCCGGAAGAAATCGGGAATCAGGAAGCCCAACAGGAAGCCGAACAGCCCGAACAGGGATGACGAAATCTGCAGGCCGTTGCGCTCCGCGTCCGACTCCGTCACTTCGGGCAGCAGCGCCGAATAGGTCAGCCCGATGATGGTGTAGCAGGTGTCGTAGAGCAGCATGGACCCCAGCATCCACCCAAAGAGGACGGGATCGCCGGCGCCGCGGGGCGCGAACCAGACCAGGATGAAGGTGAACGCGAGGAAGGGGGCCGTGAAACGCATGTAGGGGATGCGCCGGCCCCAACGCGAGCGCGTGCTGTCGGTGATGTAGCCGAAGAGCGGGTCGTTGAGCGCGTTCCAGATCGCGTAGATGACCGACGCAATCGCGATCCAGCGCGCGCTCAACCCCAGGTAGTCCTGGTAGAAGATCGGCAGCAGCGCGGCAAACGTGCCGGAGATGAGCGACGTGCCGAGGCTGGCGACGCCCCAGATGAGCTTGTAACTCACGGAAAGACGGACGGGGGTGGGTACAGTGGAAGTGGCGGACATTCAGGCCTCCTGTCGTGTATTGAGACGAAGACATGCCCTGAAAAGACGCAGATGAGAGGGAGTCCAACTGCGCCGGCGTGACGCCACCGCTACTATAGCACAACTTGATGCGGTGGAGAAACGCCGCGGGTCAGCTCGATCAAGATACCGGCGTGCGCGAGGAGAAAACAAAGCGCCTGGCTCTGCGCAAGGGCCAGACGCTTTGGAGGAAATGGGACGGCCCACGGCCGACTTAGCGGCGGATGCCTCAACCCCCGGTCGGCGCACATGAGGACGCGCCCGCAGCGCTAAATGACAGCCCGGCTCCACTCGCTCTCGACGCGAACATCGAGATCTTGCGGCGGACGTTATGGCTGCCGCAGGTGAGGCACTTCACTGCCGCAGTGTCGTTGGCGCTGCGCACCAACTCCTCGAACGATCGGCCGCAGCCCGGGCAGGTGAATTCGTACAGGGGCATGGCTCTCTCTCCGTCTGTTGATGGTATACTTTCAACGCATTTGATGTGGAAACCGGACAAGGGTTACAAATCGGGAAATGACCGCCGACCATCGTCATCCGATGCCGAGCGTTCGTCGCTCGTCCGCCGTCGTTCGTCGTCCGTCCGCGGTCTGTCATCCGCCGTCCATCATTTCCCGATACAAAAACCAGCTTCCCTTTCGGCCGCCGGCTCCACCGGGCGCGCGGTCGTAGTAGAGATCGAAAACCTGGCCCGTGTCGGCGCGCACCCGAAAATAGGCGCGGCCGACGCCCCACGAGCCGCGTTCCGAGGCGGTCACCAGGTGTTCGGGGCGCATGTTGAGGGCCACGTGGCCGCGGCGATGGTAGTTGTGCCACTCGGCCAACATCTTCACGACCCCGTAAAGCGTCCCTCGCCAGCGAAAACGCGCGGGACAGACGGGATTCTTCTCAAAAACGAGCGGCCGCTCGAATTCGACCGCGATCGGCTCGTCAATGAAATGCAAAGGGGCGAAGTCCATGGGGCGCCTCCTCAGTCGCGGCCATCATAGCACAAGGCGGCGACGACGGAAAGTCGAGGCGGATCGGGCAGTGAGCAGAGAAGTTGGCATTTGTCGCGTTAGACGGTTATAATGACCGTGAGGTGGACCGATGGAACTACCACAGATGCTCACGCAGATGTGTCGCGAGTTGTTAAGCGACGCCGACGTGAGGGCTATTGCCAAGAGCCGCGGGTTCTCGGCCCAGGAGGCCGCGTCGCGCGCGATCTTCGAGAACTTCTACCTCTCCGACATCGGCGTGGCCGCGGCCATGGCGACGCTGACGCCGGAGGAGGTCGCGCTGCTGCACCTCTTCAAGCACGCCGGCAAAGAGACTGACGTCACGGTCTTCGAGCGCGTCTACTCGCCGGAGCGCACCAAGGGCGCCCACACCTATTACGGCACCTTCAACCAGCGTTACGGCGACGCCTTCAAGAAGGCCCAGGCGTCGCTGGTGCGCAAGGGGCTGCTGGTTTTCGCCGAGATCGAAGATCCGTATCGCACCAAAACCAAACTGGAGCGAATACACGTCCGTTTTCCGCAGGAGTTCGAGCATTTCCTGCCGCCCCTGGCGAAAGGGACAGTCGCTTTGTCGGGACCAGGCGAAGCTCGTCAGGATGTCCTGCGGGAGAAGTTACAGGAAGTGACCGGGCGACGATCAACCTCCTTCGTCCAGCAGGCCGACGGCTACCAGGTCGCCGTGGTGGAGGGCGAGTTGCGGGTGGGCAGGCAGCCGTTCAGCGCGCGACTCTTGCAGGAATGGCAGCGCACCTGTTGGGAGGCCGAGACCGGCAAGCCTCCGGCGATCGCGACCCCGGCGCCGGCCGACGGCATCGCCCCCGTTGCCCCGATCGCAGCCGTGACTTATGCCCTGGGCGAACTGCCGTCTGGGTGGTGGGTCGCGGGGGAGGCGCTCGACGCGGCGTTGAAGATCTTCTGCAACGGCGGCAAGACCGCCGATGGCCGGGAGGTCTGCGCGGCGGGTTGGCTATGGGGCTGCTTGGCCCGGCAGATGGACGGCGGCAAGACGTATTACCGGCTGGCCGACCTGGTGGATGACCAAGCCACCCAGGGAAGCGGCAGCGACCCGAAGATCTACCTGCACGTGGTTGGGGACGGGATGGTCGTGGTCAACCTCGAGACGATTCCCTACGATGCTCTCGAATTGATGGCACGGATGGCGACCCTCGGCGTCAGTGATCGGTTTCTCACGGCCACCCCCAACCTGGTCAAGCTCGGCTACAACCTGCCGGCCCTGCGAAACAAGCCGCTGTTGATCTGGCTGCGCGAGCACTCGCCAGCCTTCCGCCAGGCGTGGGAGACCGTCGAGGCGCGCTGGGGGAAACAGATCATCCATGAAAACCTGTTGGTCGCCCGCGTGACTGATCCAGCCCTACGGGTGCAGGTCGAACGCGCGCTGCCCAACCGCCAATGGTTGATCGTGCTCGCGGACGAATACGTGGCCTTCCCATGCGCCTGGCGCAATGAGGTCGAGAAGGCTGTGACCAAGGCCGGTTACGTGGTCAAGGTAGCATCCCCCGCTGTTCCGGGCACGGTGAAGCATGGCGACAAGTCAAAAAAGTAAAGGCCCCAGGCCTTACCAGCCGCCGGAGCCGCCGCCTCCACCACGGCCCGTGCCGCCGCAGTCGTTGGAGCTGCCGCCGACCGACGTGAGCGGGCTGGCGGTCGTCCGCTGCCCCTACAACGTCCGCCGCGACCTGCACGTCTTCGTGGATTACGTGCGGAGCAAACAGGTGAAGCGCTCGGTGCGCGGCAACGGCTTACCCAAGGCCGATGCCGCCCGGCTGGCGAAGCTGATGAGCGATCCCGACGCGGCGGACGAGATTAGGGACAATGGCTACTCGACGTGGATCAACCTCGTTGATGACTTGGCCCGCAAGCTCGGTTTCGTCAGCTACGAAACGAAGGGGGTCTATGCTGGCTATAGCAGCCAGGAACCATCGTTTCCCGACAACTACATCACGTTTCATGCGGATGCCTATGAGAAATGCCTGGCCGCGCCATTGGCCCAGCAAGAGCGCCGCCTGTTGAAAGTGCTGGTGGACGACTACAAGCGAGGCGAATACGAGTACGCCCACAACGAGTTCTACCACACCGGCGTGGCCGGTCGGCTGGAACCCTTCGACTGGGCCGGCTCTGGCGTCGGCGTTATGCCGACGCTGAACTTTGCCGAGATTCGCGAGTTCTTGTTGGGCATCTTGGCCGCTTGCCCCGCCGGCGTCTGGCTCAGCACGGCCGATCTGGTGGCCTATCTGAAGGCGCGCTATCCGTATTTCCTGATCCCGCAGAAGCTCAAGCCTGACAAATGGGGTAACCCGGTGGCGCAGCGTTACGGCAATTTTCGTGAACGCATGGGGGATCGTTGGGGCGCGGGCAAGGACGTCCCCGACGATGCGGCGGACGGCTTCGAGCGGGTCGAAGGGCGCTACGTCGAGCGGTTCCTGGAGCACATCCCGTTGACCCTGGGCTACGTGGATGTGGCTTACGCGGAGCCGGAGCAGAAAGACCTGCACCCCTCCATCAACTGCCTGCGGGCGTTCCGGATCAACAGCCGCCTGGCGCAGGTACTCCGCGGCGACGTCCCCGCGGCGAAGGTGACGGTGCAGCCCAACCTGGAGATTTATGTCGAGGCGGAGTTGTATCCCGCGAGTGTTTTGGCCCGCCTGACCCCCCTGGCCGACGTAGTCAAGGAAGATGTCATCACGATCCTCAAGCTGCGACGCGAGAAGGTGGCCGCAGAGCGCGCCAAGAACGAGCGGCTGGACGTGATCGGCCTGTTGCAGGGCATGTCGGGACGTGAGCTGCCGCAGAACGTGGCGCGCGAGCTACGGGAGTGGACGGCCCAATCGGAGATCTTTACATTGATCGAAGGCGTGGCGCTCTTCGAAGGCGACCTCGATCTGCCTTCAGTCGCGCCGTTCGTCGTGGCGCGCATCGCGCCTGGCCTGGGGCTGGTGCACTCGCCGGAGGATCTTTTTCTCCGCCTGGAGTCGGCCGAACAGGCGCCGCTGTGGATCAAGCACGAGCCAGCCGTCTTCAAGCCGTTACCGCCCGGCGCCCGCACCGTTTTCGGCACCGTAATCCCGGTCGCTGCCGCCCCTCCGCCGCCGCCCAAACGTTGGGCCGAGTTGCGGCGTGAGACGCGCATGACGCTGCACTTTCCGACCGGCTACGATGATCTGCTGGAGAAGTTCCGCAAGGCGTTGGTCGAGGCGCGCTGCTCGGTGGAAGTAGACAAGGCCCAGCGCACGATCACCTACGCCAGACGGTATGAGGATCAGGTGGCGGGCGTGATCGAGGGGCTGAAGGACGAATACGAAATCCAGGTGAAGGATCTGGAGTGAACCAAATCTGACAAGGACGCGAAAAAGGGAGGGCGCATATCGCCCTCCCTTTCGTTACGTCATGAGGCTGGTTTTTCTACCAGTCGTTGCGGCCGCGACCACGGTCGCGATCGCGCCCGCCGCCGGAACGGCTACCGCCGCCACCGCCGCCGCCATAACCGCCGCCGCTAGAGCGGCTGCCGCCGCCATAACCGCCGCCGCTAGAGCGGCTGCCGCCGCCGAAGCCGCCGCTGCTCGCCGGCCGCTGCGTCTTGAAGCAGTCGGAGCAGTAGACGGGCCGGTCGCCGCGCGGCTGGAAGGGTACTTCGGTTGCCTTGCCACACTGGGCGCACACGGCCGGGTACATCTGCCGATCGCCGCGGTCGCTGAATTCGCCGCTACTGCGCTGGGCCTTGCGGGTCGCACGACAGTTAGGGCATCGGGTCGGGGCGTTGGTGAACCCCTTCTGGGCATAGAAATCCTGCTCGCCGGCGGTGAAGACGAACTCGCTGCCGCAGTCCACGCAAACCAGAGTCTTGTCTTGCATGGGAAATCACTCCTGTTCTGAGATGAAAATGGTTGATTGGGACGATCCGTTCGCGCGAGGCAGGTCAGGGGGCATCCGCCCAAAGGGAGCAGTCGAGAGGTCCCACCCGGTTCCAGCTAGCCACGGACAGTTATACAACGATCATACTGTACCACTGTATCGGAGAATATGCAAATCTGGCACAAGTGCATTGCAACAGGTTGGCTACGTTGAAAACCACGCCGCTTCCTCCCTCTACGCAGCTTGACAGGCTGGCGCATTCGCAGTACCATCACGCCGCGCTGCATTCTGAACTCAGAAAGGCCCCTGGCATCATGCCCGAAACACCGGAGACATCAGATCACATCATGGTTATCGCCGCGCATCCCGACGATCCCGAGTTCGGCTGTGCGGGCACGGTACTCAAATGGGCGCAGGCTGGCAGAAACGTCACCTACGTCCTGCTGACCAGCGGCGACAAGGGCAGCCACGATCCCGAGTTGCACCCCGGCCGGCTGGCCGCCATGCGAGAGATCGAGCAGCGGGCCGCAGCCGCGGAGTTGGGCGTGAGCGAGGTCATCTTCCTCCGCCACCCCGACGGCATTCTGGAGAACACGCTAGAGCTTCGCCGCGAGCTGGCAAGTGTCATCCGCCGCCACCGGCCACACGTGGTCGTCACCATTGACCCGTGGCGACACTACCAGTTCCACCCGGACCATCGCGCCGCGGGCCAGGCCGCGCTCGATGCCATCTACGCCGCGCGCGAGTGGTTCATCTTTCCGGAGCAGTTGGTAGATGGCGTTGACCCCTGGCGGGTTAGGGAGGTTTACCTCTTCTGGACCGATAACGCCGACTACTGGGAGGACATCACCTGCTGCCTGGACACGCGCATCGCCGCGCTGTTGCGTCATGCCAGCCAGGTCGGCGCGGACACGGAGAAGCTGGTCGAGCGCATCCGCCAGCGCGCTCGCGACGTGGGCCAAAAGCCCGGCTACGCCGCAGCCGAGGAATTCAAGCGGTTCCAGTTCTAAAGATGACTGACAACATCCCGCGCTTTTCCCGCCGGCAGCGGCGAACAAACGGCCCGCCCCCGCCGCCCTCCGGCCTCGCCGCGCCGACTGCGCCCGCAGCGGTGGATCGGGCGCGCTATCTGCGCCTGGTACGCTTCTTCGCGGGCGTCTTCCTCTCGATCATCTGGTGGGATCTGATCTTCCAACGGATCCCCATCGCCGGCGGCGTCGCCCGGCGCAACAGGCTGGCCCGCTGGCGGGGCATCGCCCGTCGTTTCCGCAGCCTGGCGGTGCGCTACGGCGGTGTGCTCATCAAGCTGGGGCAGTTCCTCAGCATCCGCGTGGACCTGCTGCCGCCGGAGGTCACGATCGAGCTGGCGGGCTTGCAAGATGAAGTGCCCGCGGAAACGCTGGCCGACGTGCAGGCCGTGATCGCCGCGGAGTTCGGCCGGCCGGCCAAGCAGGTCTTCGCGTGGCTCTCGCCCCAACCCGCGGCCGCCGCGTCGCTGGCGCAGGTACACGCGGCGAGATTACAGAACGGGGAAGAAGTCGTCGTCAAGGTGCAACGGCCGCGCATCGAAGCCTTGGTTGAGACCGATCTGGCCGCCATCCAGGTCGCGGCCAACTGGCTCAAACTCTACCGCACCATCTCCCGACGGGTAGATCTCGACCGCCTCTACCGCGAGTTCGCAATGACCACCCGCGCCGAGCTCGACTTCATCGCCGAGGGGCGCAACGCCGAGCGGTTCGCCGCCGATTTCGCCGCTGACCCGCACATCTATATCGCCGCTGTCTACTGGGACTACACCACCCGCCGCGTGCTGACCCTGGAAAACGTCGCCAGCCTCAAGATCACCGATGTGGCGGCGATTGATGCGGCGGGCATCAACCGCTCCGAGGTGGCCCGCGTCCTCTACGACACCTATCTCGAACAAATCTTCATCCACAACTTCGTCCACGCCGACCCGCATCCTGGCAACCTGTTCATCCATCCGCTTGATCGCGATCCGGCCGGCGCGGCCACGCCGTTCCTGCTGATCTTCGTGGACTTCGGCATGGTGGCGGTGATCCCGGAGCGGCTGCGCGCCAGCCTGCGCGACTACGTCATCGGCCTGGGCACGCGCGACGCGCGCCGCATCGTCCAGGCCTATGCCGATTCGGGGCTGCTGCTGCCCGGCGCCGACCGCAGGCGCTTAGAAGAGGTGCACGAGGTGTTGTTCCAGCGGCTCGGCGGCATCAAGATGGGGCAGCTCAGCGACGTAGCAATGGAACAAGCGCGGATGCTCATGGCCGAGTATCGCGATCTCGTCTACGAGCTGCCGTTTCAATTCCCCACCGACCTGCTCTTTGCCATGCGGGCCGTGGCGATCCTCTCCGGCATCGCGACCGCGCTCGACCCAGAGTTCGATCCCTGGACCGCCACCCTGCCCTTCGCCGAGCGGCTGGCCGCCGATCAGTTGACTCACGGCGTCCGCGGCTGGCTGGACGAGATCGGCGCCCTGGTGGGCCTGGTGCTCCGCCTGCCCTCGCAACTCGACCGCTTAATCACGCAAACGCAGCGCGGCGACCTGACCACACAGGTGTCGCTGGCTCCCGACGCGGCCAAGATGCTCCACCGGGTCGAGCAGTCGATAGATCGGCTGACCTGGGCCGTCCTCACGGTGGGGCTGCTGATTGCTGGCGTAGCCCTGCGCGCCGTCGAAGGGCCAGGCGGGTTGAGCACCCCCTTGCTGGTCGCGGCCGGATTGGCGTTCCTTTGGGGACTGACGCGACGATGACGTATCACCCTGCTGGGTGGTGCGCTTACTGAACTGGAGTAGTTGATCCCTTGCATGAATTATCCATCACCCAGGGCATCCTGCAGATCGCGCTCGACGCGGCTGGGAAAGCCAATGCCACACACATCACCGCCATCCACCTGGTCATCGGTGACCTGAGCAGCCTGGTGGATGATTCGGTGCAGTTTTATTTCGACATCCTGAGCCGCGACACGCCGGCCCAGGGCGCGACCCTGCGTTTTCAGCGTGAGCCGGGCACGATGCGCTGTTGGGACTGCGGCGGTCAGTTCGAGGCGCGTCCACCGCTGCCTCCCCTTTGTCCCACCTGTGGGAGCACACGACTCCAGGTGACGGGGGGCCGCGGGTTGCGAGTAGAGAGTATTGAGGTAGATTCATGAAAATACCTATCGTCCAAAACATTCTGAGCGCCAACGATCAGGTGGCGGCAGAAAACCGCGCCGCGTTCAAGATGGAGCGCATTCTGGCCGTTAACCTGATGGCCTCGCCCGGCGCGGGCAAGACCAGCCTGATCCTGGCGACTTGTAGCCGCCTGCCCGCCGATCTCCGCCCCGGCGTGATCGAAGGCGACCTGGCCTCCAGCATTGATGCGGAGACGGTCGCAGCCCACGGCATCCCGGTCGTGCAGATCAACACCGGCGGCAACTGTCACCTGGACGCGCCGATGATCCGCGCCGCGCTGCCCAGCCTTCCCCTACCCGAGATTGACCTCCTCTTCATCGAGAACGTGGGCAACCTGGTCTGCCCGGCCGAGTGGGACCTGGGCGCGGGGCGGGCGATCGTCGTCGCGAGCACACCGGAAGGACACGACAAGCCCTATAAATACCCCGGCATGTTCGCCCGCGCCGATGCGATTGTGCTCAACAAGGCCGACCTGCTGCAAGTCTTCGACTTCGACTTGGCCTACTTCCGGCGAGGGATCGAGATGGTGAACTCAGGCGTGCCGCTATTCGTGGTTTCGTGCAGGAGTGGGGATGGACTGGATGCGTGGGTGAAGTGGCTGGTGGGCAACGCTGCATGACCGACACGCTTCTGTCTCCTGCCTCCTGTTCCCTGCCGCCTGCCGACGCCCGTCTTCGCGTCGAAATCCACGGCGCGGTGCAGGGCGTGGGCTTCCGGCCGTTCGTCTACCGGCTGGCGACCGAGTTGGGGCTGACCGGCTGGGTCATCAACGACACGCAGGGGGTTTTCGTCGAAGTCGAGGGCCAGGAACGCGTGCTGGCCCAGTTTCTCGAACGCCTGCCCGCGGAAAAGCCGCCGCTGGCGATCATCCAGACGCTCGATTCGGCCTGGCTGCCGCCCACTGGTTTCGAACGCTTCGAAATCCGCCACAGCGATGCCACTGGCGCCAAGACCGTCCTGGTGCTGCCCGATGTCGCCATCTGCCCCGCTTGCCTGGCCGAAATTCTCGACCCGGCCAACCGGCGCTACCGCTACCCATTCACCAACTGCACCAACTGCGGCCCGCGTTTCTCGATCATCGAGGCGCTGCCCTACGACCGGCCCAACACGACCATGCGCCGGTTCACCCTTTGCCCCGCTTGCCGCGCCGAATACGAGCGCCCCGCCGACCGCCGCTTCCACGCGCAGCCGAACGCCTGTCCGGTGTGTGGGCCAGAACTAGAGATTAGAGATTGGAGATTGGAGGTCCAATCTGCAATCTACAATCCGCAATCTGCAATCTGCAATGCCGCGTCCGCCCTCCGCGCCGGTCTGATCGTCGCGGTCAAGGGCCTGGGCGGATTTCATCTGATGGTGGATGCCACGAATGCCGCAGCCGTGGCCCGTCTGCGGGAACGCAAACACCGCGGAGACAAACCATTTGCCATCATGGCGCGCGATCTGGAGCAGGTGCGCCAGTGGTGTGAGATCTCGCCCGAGGCCGAGGCGCTGCTCACCTCGCCCCCAGCGCCAATCGTCCTGCTGCGTCGCCAAACAGCCATCTGCAATCTGCCATCAGCCATCAGCAATCTGCAATCTGCAATCTGCAATCAGGTTGCGCCCGGCAACCCCTACCTCGGCGTGATGCTGCCCTACACGCCGCTGCACCACTTGCTGTTGGCTGAGGTTGGCTTCCCGGTGGTCGCGACCAGCGGCAACCTGACCGACGAGCCGATCTGCACCGACAATGAAGAGGCTTTCGAGCGGCTGGGGGGCATCGCCGATGTATTCTTGGTGCATGACCGCCCCATCGCCCGCCACGTTGACGATAGCGTGGCGTGGATCGCGGCCGGCGCGCCGCGGCTGCTGCGCCGGGCACGCGGCTACGCGCCTCTGCCTGTGCTGCTGCCCCAGCGCGTCCCCACCATCTTGGCCGTCGGCGCGCACCTGAAGAACACCGTGGCGCTCAGCGTCGGCCGGCAGGCGTTCATCAGCCAGCACATCGGCGACCTGGAAACGCCGGAGGCGATGGCCGCGTTCGAGCGCGTCATCGCCGATTTCCTTCGGCTCTACGAAGCCACCCCCGTCGCCATCGCGCATGATCTCCATCCGGATTACCTTTCGACCCGATGGGCGCGGCAGACCAACGACGAACGACGAACGACGAACGACGGGGCATCAGCCATCGTCCTCCGTCCTTCGTCATTGGTCGCCGTCCAGCACCATCACGCCCACCTGGCCGCCTGCCTGGCGGAGAATGGCGTGGAAGGACCGGCGCTCGGCGTCACCTGGGATGGCACGGGCTACGGGACCGACGGCACGATCTGGGGCGGGGAGTTCCTGTTAGGCGATGCAGCCGGGTTCGACCGCGTCGCGCATCTGCGTCCCTTTCGGCTGCCCGGCGGAGCCGCGGCCGTGCATGAGCCGCGCCGCGTGGCCCTGGCGCTGCTGTGGGAAATCTACGGCGAGGCCACGCTGGAACGAGACGACCTCGCCCCGATCCGCGCCTTCACCCCGGCCGAGCGCCGCACCCTGGCGCAGATGCTGGGCCACGGGGTCAACGCGCCTATCACCACCAGCGCAGGCCGGCTCTTCGATGGCGTCGCCGCCCTCATCGGCCTACAACAGCGGGTGGACTTCGAGGGTCAGGCGGCGATGAGCCTGGAGTTTGTGACAGACGAGACGGAGCAGGGTGCGTATTCAGTGATTCTGAGCGCCAGGACTGACGAAAAACAAAAAACGCAAAACGAAAGTACGGCATCGTTCGTCCCTGGGCCTTCGTCGTTCGTCCTGGATTGGCAGCCATTGCTGGACGCTCTCCTCGCCGACTTGCGCCGCGGCGTACCCCAGGGTATCATGGCGGCGCGGTTTCACAACGCGCTGGTCGCGGCCATCGTCGCTGTGGCGCAGGCAGTGGGTCAGCCGCGGGTGGCGCTGACCGGCGGCTGTTTCCAGAACCGGCTGCTGGTCGAACGCACGGCCAAGCGGCTGGCGCAGACCGGCTTCGAGGTACTGCTCCATCGGCAAGTGCCCCCCAACGACGGCGGCATCAGCCTGGGGCAGATCGCGGTGGCGGCAGCGAGGTTGAGCAAATTGTAAGAGACGTGGTACGTGGTGCGTGTTCCGTAGCTTACCCCGCATATCATGGATGAACCACGCAACACGCAACACGCAACACGCAACACGCAACACGCAACAACGCAACACGCAACAACGCAATACGGGAGTCAACATGTGTCTCGGTGTTCCCGGCAAAGTATTGAGTCTCGAACCCAATTCCGTCGGCATGACAATGGGCAAGGTGAGCTTCGGCGGCGTCGTCAAAGAAGTGTGCCTGGCCTACGTGCCCGAAGCGCAGGTGGACGACTACGTGATCGTCCACGCCGGCTTTGCGCTCAACAAGTTGGACGAGGCCGAAGCGAATGAGGTGTTCGAGGCGTTACGAGAGTTGGGGGAAGTGATGGAACTGGAAGAACCCCATGCGCTTCATTGACGAATATCGCCGCGAGGAAGACGCCCGGAAATATCTCCACGCCATCGAGCGGCTGGTGACGCGGCCCTGGAAGATCATGGAAATCTGCGGCGGGCAGACGCACACCCTCATCAAGACCGGCATTGACCGGCTGCTGCCCGACGCGGTGACGCTCGTCCATGGGCCGGGCTGCCCAGTGTGCGTGACGCCGCTGGAGCAGATTGACCGGGCCATCGCCATCGCCCGCCGGTCCGAGGTGATCTTTACGTCGTTTGGCGACATGCTGCGCGTCCCCGGCTCCACAGCCGATCTGTTAAGCGTCAAGGCGCAGGGCGGCGACGTGCGGATGGTCTACTCGCCGCTGGACGCGGTCAAGCTGGCCCAGGCGCACGGCGACCGGCAGGTGGTCTTCTTTGCGGTGGGGTTTGAGACGACCGCGCCGGGCAACGCGATGGCGGTCTGGCAGGCCAGGCAGCTTGGCCTGACCAATTTCTCGATCCTTTGCTCGCACGTGCTGGTGCCGCCGGCCATGGAGGCGATCCTCGGCTCGCCCGACAACGCTGTGCAGGGTTTCCTGGCTGCGGGCCACGTCTGCACGGTGATGGGCTACTGGGAATACGAGCCGATTGCGGCGGCCTACCGCGTCCCCATCGTCGTCACCGGCTTCGAGCCGCTCGATCTGCTCCAGGGGATCTACATGACGCTGAAGGCGCTTGAAGAGGGCCGGTGGGGCGTGGAGAACCAGTACACTCGCGCCGTCACCCGGTCGGGCAACGCGCCGGCCCAACGCCTGCTGGCGCAGGTCTTCGAGGTGAACGACCGCGCCTGGCGCGGCATCGGCGTGATCCCCGCCAGCGGCTACCGGCTGCGATCGGAGTTCGCCGCGTTCGACGCCGAGTTGCGCTTCGGCGTCACCGACGTGACCGCGCAGGAATCGCCCCATTGCATCGCCGGGCAGATCCTGCAGGGGCTTGTCAAACCGCCTGAGTGCCGCGCTTTCGGCACCCTTTGCACACCGGAGCACCCCTTGGGCGCGCCGATGGTGTCATCCGAAGGCGCCTGCGCGGCGTATTATCAGTACGAGAGGGCGTAAAGCGAAAAACGCAAAGTGGCATGGGGCAGTGGCTGGCCCATCACGATTGGCGTCTTGCGTTTTTTAGGTTGTAGCACACGAGAGGCTGATACGCATGGATTCCATGTTTGGCCTGCAATGTCCAATACCCATTACCGAATACCCCACCATCACCCTGGCGCACGGCGGCGGCGGCCGGCTGACGCAGATGCTCATCGAGCGAATGTTCGCGCCTGCGTTCGCCAACCCTGCACTCCAAACGCTTCACGACGGGGCAGTGCTGCCGCTAGATTCTGCAATCCGCAATCCGCAATCCGCAATCCGCCTGGCGTTTTCCACCGACTCCTACGTCATCACCCCGCGCTTCTTCCCCGGCGGCGACATCGGCTCACTGGCGGTGCATGGCACGGTCAACGATCTGGCGATGTGCGGCGCGCGGCCCATCGCACTCTCAACCGGCTTCATCCTGGAAGAGGGGCTGCCGATGGAGGAGTTGTGGCGGATCGTGCAGTCCATGAGCGCGGCTGCGAAGACGGCCGGCGTGCCGGTGGTGACGGGCGATACGAAGGTGGTAGATCGGGGCAAGGGGGACGGCATCTTCATCAACACCGCCGGCATCGGGATCATCCCGCCCGGCGTGGAGATCGCGCCCACGCGTGCGCGACCGGGGGACGTGGTGCTGCTCAACGGCGCCATCGCGGCGCACGGCATCGCCATCATGTCGGTGCGCGAGGGGTTGGCGTTCGAGACAGCCGTCGAGAGTGACTCGGCACCGCTGCACGACCTGGTGAGCCGCATCCTGGCGGCCGGCGGCGAGGCGGTCCACGTTCTGCGTGACCCCACGCGCGGAGGCGTCGCCAGTGCGCTGAACGAGATCGCGGCGTCGGCCCGAGCTGGCATCCGCCTGGACGAAGCCAGCATCCCCGTTGCCGAGCAGGTGCGAGGCGCGTGCGAAATCCTGGGGCTAGATCCGCTCTACGTCGCCAACGAAGGGAAATGCCTGGTCATCGTGGCGCCGGAGGCCGCGGACGCGGTGTTGGCGGCCATGCGGCGCCATCCGTTGGGGAAAGAGGCCGTCATCATCGGCCGCGTGGTCGAGGAACATCCGCGAAAAGTAACAATGCGCAGCCGCATCGGCGGTCTGCGCATTGTAGACATGCTCAGCGGCGAACAGTTGCCGCGGATTTGTTAAGAAAGCTCATTGACGTTTCATCAGCTTACCCCGCCAGTGGAAACACCGCGGCGATGATCCACCCGAAGAACAGCGCGCCGCCGATCCCGTAGACCCACGGCCGGTCGAACGCGGCCGCGACGACGGCGAGGATGCCCAGGATCACCGGCAGCAACGGCATCAACAACACCAGGAAGCCGAGCGACGGGACGAGCGCCAACGCCAGGAATAGCCCACCCACCAGGCCGGCGCTCTGCCCGAGCCACCAAGCCACGCGCCAGATGGCTCGGCAGCCCTGCGTCGCCTGCCCGGCGGCCAGGAACCACGGCAGGCTCGCCAACGCCAGGAGCGGCCAGCGCAGCAGCCGTGGCGGGATGAGCCACCACTGTACCCACACACCCTGCGCCATGACGCCGAAGGCGACCGAGAGCAGGGCGAACAGCCCCAGGCCCAGGGTCAAAGCGCCTGTCCAGGCCGCGTTTCCCGTTTTGGCCGGCCTTAATTCGGGACGGGTGCGGTTGCCGATCCACGTCACCCCCAACCAAACACCGCCGGCAATCAGCAGCCACAGCCCGACCGCGCCGCCGACCTGGATGCCGCCGAACGTCGCCAGCGGCGTGACCCGGTTGAGGCCGGCCAGCACGCCCGCGGCCACCAGCGGCCCCAGGGCCAGGCCGATCCACACCAGCCAGGGACGCTTATAGGGCGATTTGGCAAATCGCCCTACAGACCGGCTGCGCACCCATGGCGCGATGACGACCGCCAGCAGCATCCACGCAGCCAGGTGCAGGAGATACCAAAGAATCCGGCGATCAACGTAGGCGCTCGCCCGTTGCTGGCCGAACGTCGCATTGAGCCAATCCAACGCCGCCTGGTGACTCTCGTTGCGGAACAGGATCGAGATATGCTCGGCGTTGGGGATCACGACCAGCCGGCGCGCCCGACCGCCGGCGAAGTCCTCGTTGGGGCCGCCGGCCGCCGCCAGCAGCTTCACGGCATTGCCGACGAACTGCCCCTCCCAGCCGCCCCCTTGCAGCAGCAGATTGCGCGGGGCCGTCGGAGACACGTTGGCGGCCGTCGGCGAGACCGCCACCACGGCCGCGTAGCGATCGGGCTGCTGGATGCCGGCCGCCATCACCGCGCCGCTGCCCATCGAGTGCCCCAGTAGCGCGACGCGTTTCCCGTCCACCTCCGGTTGCTCCAGAAGCACCGCGTAGGCCCGGTCTAGATCCCGTTGCAGGACTTCGCGTTCGAGGGCGTTCCCGTTCGCGCCGTGTCCGCCGAAATCCCACAGCAGGGCCGCGTAACCGGCGTGGGCCAGGGTATAGCCGTAACCCAGCATCAACTGCTTCGAGCCGGCGAAGCCGTGCGCCACCAACACGCCGGGCGCGTCGTGACCGCCAACTGGGGCCACGTAGAGCATCGGCACGCCGTCACGGGTCATCTCGCGAACGACGAGGCCGGCCCGGGCCGTGCCGACCTGCCACCAGGCAAGGGCGATGAGCAGCAAGGCCGCCGCGGCCAGTGCAATGCGACGAGGGTTCATCGGCAGACCTCCCGTGGACTTTGCCGGCAGACGCAAACCAGGGTACAATCGCGCCACCGGACGAATCTTTTGCATTGAGGTACATCACGTGGAACTGCTCGGCGGACGATTGCTCGTCTCGGAACCGGCGCCCTGGGTCTTGGGCAGCCTGGCGCTCGCTATCCTGGTCGCCAACCTGAGCTGGCTTATCGCCCGCCGCCGCTGGCACGGACAAGGCAAGCCAGGTGGCGGCCTGCTGACCCTGGTCTGGCTGGCGGTCTCGCTTTACCTGTTGCTGCCGCCCCTGGCCGCGTGGCGCCTGGGCGCGCTCTCGCCCTTTTTCCTCGGCCTGGCGGAGATCAACTGGCTGGAGAGCCTGAGCGCGGGTGGGCTGCTGGCGGGTCTGATCGTCGCGCTGCCGCTCTACGGCTGGCTGCTCTACCGGCGCTCGAGTCCAGACCTGACAGGTCTCTCAAGACCTGTCAGGTCTATCACCGCCTGGTGCGTGCCGGTGGACGCGGCGCTGCGCCAGTGGCACTGGGCCTTCTACCGGGCCGCGGCCATCGGCTGGCTGGCTGGCTGGGCGGCCACCGCGCCGGGCGCCGAGGCGCCGCTTCGGGGGATCGAATTTGCGGCCGCCCCCTTGCAATGGGTCAGCCTGCAAATGTGGCCCCTGCTCCGCGCCGTGGCCGATCAACCCCTCTACTGGGGTAGCTGGCTGGGACTGGGGCTGATCGCGGTCGAAGCGGCCCTGAATCCCTTCACTGCGTTCAGGGCAAGCTCCTACGCCCGCACCGAGTTGGCGCTGCTCCGCGTCACCCTGGCCGTCGCCACGACCGCGCTCTTCGTCCTCAGTCGCAACCTGTGGCTCTGCCTGGCATGCCAGGTGGTCGTCGAGACGATCATCGGCGCCGATCTGCGATCGCTGGCAGACGCGACGAAGGACGAATGACGAACGACGCACTCCTGCCCTCCGTCCTTCGTCTTCCGTCCTTCGTCCGTAGGCCTGCCTGCCGTGCCCGATTAGCGGACAACCACTCCCAGCACGATTAACACGGCGAAAATCCCCACCGCCAACAAACCCAGCCGACGCAGATCGCCGGTGACGTAGCGATATTCCTGGGCCAGCGCCACCGGCGCGCGGCCTGCGCTGCCAGCCGTTCGCGACGTCACGCCGTTTGCGCGGGCCGCAGCCGTCGGCTGCGCAGCTTGAGTAGGTTTGCCATCGCTGAACATGCGCGGCGTCGCACTGCGCGGCACCCGTCGGGCCGCTACCTTCTTCTTAGCCATGTAAAAACGCTTCTCCTCGGGATGATTTCGATGTGACCGGATTATACCGCAACCGCCGCCGGGCGTCAATTGCCGCCCACCGCATTTACACCTATGTCCTGACAAGCCCTTACGGCAGGCCCCCCCGCCCCCCAACATTGGGGGGAGTCCCTCCCCCAGGATTGGGGGGCGGGGGGAGCGCCAGCCGCGTCGGCCGCAGCCGGCCCAGCCGCGCCGTGAGAGCATGCAACAGGTCGCTGGCTTCACCGACCCCCAGGAACCGCAGCGCCAGGATGTAGAACGCCCCGCCGAAGGCCGCGGCTACGACGACTACAGTCGCTTCCCCCAGGAAACCGGCCGGCGCGCGACCAGCGAGCCAGCCCGCCAACTGCCACACGACCAGCCCCATCGCCAGGGCCGCCACGATAGCGCGCGATCCCGTTGCCAGGATGCGCTGCCCACGCAGCCGGCCCAGGCTGCCCAGCAGGAGGGCGGTCATCATCACCGCGTGGCCGGCCTGCTTCACCGAATCGGCCAGCACCAGCCCCAGGAAGCCAAGCGGCCCCTTGAGGGTCAGCGCCGCGACGAAATAGAAGCCGACCGCAATCACGCCGACCGTGGCCGGGGTGCGCGTATCCTGCCGGGCGTAGAAGGTGTAGTTGAGCAGAAAATCCACGCCGGCAAACATCAGGCCGATCAGGTAGAACCGGAGCGCGGTGGCGGTCATGGCGGTATCCGCGGCCGTGAAGACGCCGTGCTCGAAGAGCAGGCGGATCACCGGCTCGGCCAGCGCCCACAGCCCCACGGTCGCGGGGATCAGCAGCACCAGCACCAGGCGCAAGCCGCGGGCGAAGATGCCGCGGAAGCCATCCCAATCCCCCGCGGCCGCGTGCTGCGACAGGCTGGGAAGCGCGGCCAGCGAGACCGCGGTGGGCACCAGTCCCAGGGGCAGTTGGATCAGCGTGGTGGCATAGCGCATCCAGCTCACGCTCTGCTCCCCCGCCGCTGACGCCCACCGCCGATCAATCACAAGCTGGAACTGCGTGACGATCAGCCCCAGGGCGATGGGCACATAGAGGCGGAGAATGCGGCGCACGGCCGGGTGATTCCACGCGATCGCCGGCCGCAGGCGCAAATCCCGCAGGCCGGGGGCCATCACGGCCAGTTGCATCAGGCTGCCGGCGACGATGCCCAGCGGCAACGCGTAGACGCCGATGCGCCGCGCCAGTAGCGGCGCGGCGATGACGATACCCAGGTTGAAGACCGCGCCGCTCAGCGCGGTGTAACTGAATCGTTTGAGCGCATAGAGCAGCCCCGTCACCGCACCCGACAGGCCGAAGAGCAACAGCGCCGGCGCAATCAGCCGGAGGCAGTCGGCCAGTACCCGCTGTAGCGCCGGATCCTCGAAATCGCCCAGCAAGCTGGCGATCGGAACCGCGAAGACTTCGAGGAGCAGCACAGCCAGGCCCATCACGCACGCGATCAAGGTCAGCACGGTGCTGGCGATGCGTGCCAACTCGGCGCGGCGTTCCTGCGCGGTGTACGCACTGAAGACCGGCACCAGCGCAGCGCTCAACATCCCGCCCACCAGCAGGTCGTAAATCATCGTGGGGACATTGCTGGCGATGATGAACGCGCTCAGCGCGCCGGTGGAGCCGAAGAAGTATGAGGTGATGGTGTCGCGGCCCAACCCGATGACGCGGCTCGCGACATTGCCCAGGCCGAGGATGCCGGCGGAGCGGGCCAGGCCCATTTCGGATTTCGGATTTGGGATTTCGGATTTGGAGTCTGATGCTGGAGAGTGATTCATTTGGGATCCAAGGCTCTGGAAAACCAATCCGCCATCAATAATCTGCAATCCGCAATCGTTGAATCCGTTCAATGAGCCGCGTGGTCGAACGGTCGGGCAGGTAGGGCAGGTAGGCGACGCGGCCGCCGTGGCGCTCGACCACGGCAGCTTCGGGCGGGCGCGGGCCGCCGGGCCGATTCCAGTCGCCGCCTTTGGCGTAGATGTCGGGGCGGAGGGCCTCGACCAATGCTTCGGCGGTCGGGGCATCGAAGATGACGACGACGTCCACGCAGCCCAGCGCGGCCAGCAACTCGGCGCGCTCCTCCTGCGGCACGATCGGCCGGCCGGGCTTGCGCGCCGCGGTCGAGGCGTCGCTGTTCAACCCGACGATCAGCGCATCGCCCAACGCTCGCGCAGCCTGCAAATAGCGCACGTGCCCCACGTGCAGCAGGTCGAAATGGCCGTTGGTCAGCACGACCAGCCGCCCCGCGTCTCGTTCCGCATCACGCCAGGCCAGCGCGGCGGCGAGTGTAAGGAGTTGTCCCAAATATCACCCCTTGCCCTGACAAGGTGACAAGGTGACAAGGTGACTGGGTGATTCACCGTGTCGCCGTGTCACCATGTCACCCCTGCACCGTGTCACGATACACCGCCCATGCAAACCGCGGCAACGCCAACTGCCGCCGCCAGCGCCACGGCTGAGTGACGAGGCGGTAGAGCCACTCCAGGTTGAGCCGTTGCACGGAGGCCGGTGCGCGCTTGCGGACGCCGGTGAGGTGATCGTACGCACCGCCGACGCCCAGCATGGCTGGCACACCCAATGCGTCGCGGTGGCGGGCGATCCACAGGTCTTGGCTGGGCGCGCCGTAGGCCACGAAAAGCACGTCGGGCCGGGCCGCGCGGACGCGGGCGATGATCTCCGGCGCTTCCGCATCAGCCGGCGAACCGGCATAGGTCCCCACGATCTGCACGCCCGGATAGCGCGCCTGGAGAAGCTGTGCGGTCTGCTCAGCCACGCCCGGCGCGGCGCCCAGCAGGTAGAGCCGCCAGCCGTCCCGCGCAGCTCGCTCTGCGATCAACGGCAGCGCGTCGGAGCCTGTCACCCGTTCGGGCAGCGTCACCCCTTGCCGTCGCGCGGCCCACAACAGCCCCACGCCGTCGGCCATGCAGAGATCCGCCTGCTCCAACACCGCCCGGAACGCCGCGTTGCGCTGAGCCTCCATCACGAATTCTGGATTCAGCGTGGCGATCTGGTGCGGTCCGGCCGAGGCGATAAACGCGGCGATCCGATCGAGCAGCTCGGCATAGGTGAGCGCATCGACGCGGATGCCGAGGATGCAGATGGCGGATGGCGGATTGCGGATTGCGGATTGCGGATTGCGTTCCATCGCCAGGCTACCTTGTCACCTTGTCACTTTGTCTCCCCACGTCCTCCAACACCGCCAACGTCTCCCGCGCACACTTTTCCCACGAGAAGCGTTTGACGTTCTCCTGCCCGCGGCGGGCCAGTTCGGCGCGGAGCGCGTCGTCGGTGACGAGCCGGTGCATGGCCGCGGCGATGGCGTCTACGTCGTGCGGGTCCACGAGCAGGGCCGCATCGCCGGCGACCTCCGGCAGGGATGAAGTGTTGCTGGTGATGACGGGCACGCCACACGCTCCCGCTTCGAGCACTGGGATGCCGAAGCCTTCGTAGAGGGATGGGAACACAAAGGCCGTCGCGCCGCTCAGCAGTGCGGGCAGATGCTCGTCGGCCACATAGCCGGGGAAAAGCACTCGACCGGCCAGCCCCAACCGGTCAACCTGGACGAATAAGTCATCGTAGAGCCAGCCTTTCTTGCCGGCCAGGACGAGCTGGAGGCCCCCCGCCCCCCAATTCTGGAGGCCCCCCGCCCCCCAATCCTGGAGGCCCCCCGACCCCCAATCCTGGGGGAGGGACTCCCCCCAATGTTGGGGGGCGGGGGGGGCGCCTATCAACCGAGCAAACGCCTCGATGATTCGCCCCAGGTTCTTGCGCGGCTGCAACGTGCCGACGTAAAGCAGGTAACGCCCCGCGATGCCGTAACGTTCCCGCACTTCCGCCAGCGCGACAGGATCAGCCACCGGGGCCAGCGCCTCGTCCCGCCCCAGGTAAACCACGTGGACCTTGGCCGGGTCCGCGCCATAGGCCCGCACCAGGTCGGCCTTCGTCGCCGCCGAATCGGCCAGGATCGCGGTCGCCTGCTGCGCGTTCCAACGGGTGGACCAGTCCAGGTAGAGCCGGTCGGTCGTCCGATGCGCCGCGGGGAAGGACAAATAGCCCAGGTCATGCACGGTGACGACGCTGCGCCGGCCGTGGAACAACGGCAGCACGTGCGCCGGCACGAAGAGCACGTCGGGCGGCCGGGTCATCATCTCGGCGCTCAGGCGGACGTGCGTCCAGAGCCGCGGGAAGGGGATCGGGCGAATTGACGTGCCAGGCATCTCGGAGATGCCTGGCACGTGCGCCGCGCCATTCGTATACAACCGAAACCGATGCTCCGTTCCCAGCCCGATCAGCGCTCGGATCAGGTTCAGCGAGTAGGTCTCGGTGCCGGTGCGGCGAGCGGTCATAGCCCGGCTGGCGTCAATGCCGATCAACATGGGCTACGCCAAACTGATGCCGCAACGCCGGGCAATCCCAACGGCAAGCCCTCTGAAGTCCAGATAGCAGTCATGCACAGCAGTCATATGGGCGCCGATCGCGCCATCGGCCGGTTTCAGAAAGAACATCGGCTTGCGCGCATCCATCGCCAAGGGCATCAGGCTACGATAATGCTTAAGCGTAGCCAGGGAATGTGGGTCGCCGGTCGCCCCAGGCATGTCCGGCACACTCTCCCCAAGGACTGCCTGACGATACACCAACGGAATACGCTCCATCCAACGGCCGTAAGCTCTAACAGGACGATCCAGACGCAAGGCATGTTGTAGGATGATGTAGCCCGCTGGTTGCATGTTTCCCCGCGGCAACTCCAGCAAACGATCCGGATTCTTTGTGAGACGTTCCTGCCACGCTGAACGCCAGCCACGTAGTGTCGGCCCCAGGTTTCGCAGCCCTTGCAGGGAGAAAAGATCCGGTGCGAGCGGGATGACCACATATTCGGCGGCGATGAGCGCGGCGCGATTGATCGCACCGAGATTCGGTCCCACATCGAGCAAGACCACGTCGGCTTCTCTAGCACGAGCAGCTTGCAACAGAAGCCGATAGAAGGCCGAGATGATTCTAAAGGCCGATTCATCACCATCCAGGCAACGCGGCCAGGCATCCGACAATTTGTCTTCAAAAGCCGAAAGTCCCAAGTCGCCAACGACCAGGCCGATATTGTCAACGATGTGCTCGACGTGCGGCGCACCCACATCGCCGGTGCCCTTAAGGATTGGCCTGATAGCACCCAAGACACTCAGGGGGTGTTCATCATCGGGCCACAATGCTTCCAACCGATCCTCTTCCAGGAACATGGAGGTGAGATTCGCCTGGGGATCGAGGTCGGCGGCAACCACTTTGACGCCCAGGTCGGCATACATCCAGGCGAGATGATAAACGAGAGACGTCGCACCGACGCCGGCCTTGTTATTGAAGAAAGCGATCGTTATCATGGTCGCCTCCGCACAGTTGCCAGCACGCCGGTGACCTCAAATTGGAACTCGGGGGGCGGGTTCCCGTTCCCGGCAAGCTGCTTTCGGGCCAGGGGGATGCCCATACCAAAACGCTGCACGTAGCCGAGCACCTTCATCGCTTCAGCCAGGAGTGGATTACGGTAGTCGGTGATGCCAGGCCTACCGAAGTTTTGTTGATTTACCTGTCCGTAGAGGCCGCCGGGATTGTAGATTTCCACGCGGTCATCGAACCAGTAGATGCGCACCGGGGCATTGGTAGACTCATAACTTCGATGCAGCACAGCATTTCGGCTGAGTTGCTGCAAAGCGACTAGTGGATAGTCTGGCGATCTAACTTCGAGCGAGCCGCTCTGCACATCGCTGGACGTCGAGATATTTAGACCCAACAGTTCATCTAACTGGCGCAGGACTTGGGTTAGTGGGCCGTTCAGTTCTTTCTGATCGCGAATTGGGTCGGTGATCTCCATACCATCCAGACGCAAGAACTGAATGTAGGCTGCGGGAATCCAGCGAATGGGGTCTTTACCAAAGACCAGGAGCGCAGCCACGTTGGGTTGGCCGGCCGGGGTTAAGAAACGCAAAGCTGCGAGTTGATCTTCTGTACCACGGCGGTTCTCTTCCAGCACCTCCGGTGCAACTGCCGCGGGTAGATAATCACGGCGGAACAGATCCAGATCCAAATCAGCGATCGTAGCCGGCGGCATGGGCTGCTGATCGTAGGGGAGATCGCGCCAACGCCGCCGTTCAGATAGCCGCCGTTCCTCTTCGGCTGTCGCCGTTGCGCGGCGCGGCCCAACCCGAATCCATGTTCTGCCGTTGTACCGCACCGGCGGATTGTAAGATGGTTGCACTTCGAGCACGGCCACGTCGCAACCATGAAGTTCTCGTTTCTGCACCGTCATGATCGGGAATGGTAGGATGTTCCCATCGGAGCGCATGTCTGCCAGCGTCAACAACAGATCATCGGTGATGCTCAGATGCGCGCACGTGCCACTATCGTGAACACCGACGAAAACGACGCCAGGACGATCATGGCCGGGCAGGTCATTCGCAAACGCGCAAATGGCCTGCCTGATTTTGTCTCGATCGCTCAGGGATGACTTACGCTCGGCGCGGTCCGATTCGAGATCGGCCATCATGCCCAGAAGTTCAGCATCGCTTAACATAGAATGCCCCTGTGTTTTGGCATCGAGGCCCTCCTATTTCATACAGGAAACCATCACAGCAGCTTCTTGAAGTCCTCGACCGTAAGTCCCGCATCTTTGATGATCCCGCCCATCGTAAACGCATCAATCGGGTTGGCGCGGGGGATCGTGATGATCCGCACCCCATCAGTCATCGAGACATGCTTGCCTTGTCGAACCACCCAAAACCCGGCTCGCTCAAATGCCGTGATGGCTCGCTGGTGGGAGATTCCCGGCAGTTTAGGCATAGGCCAGGCCCGACACTTCAACCAAGCGAGTTACCTTATCCTTCGCCAACTCCTCAACTGTAACCAGATATACCTCGATAGCATCTTTGATACTGACGAGAGCTTCTTCTTCCGTCTTGCCCTGTGACCAACATCCCGGCAGGCCGGGACACCAAACTGCGTAGCCTTCATCGGTTTTCTCAAGTTTGACGCGGTATTTCATCGGATCACCTCCCACAGTTCTTCCAACGTCACCGGCCCGGGGCGGAGAATGACCGGTTCTGCCCCCGTCACATCCACCACTGTAGATGCCACCCCGCCCGGACACCGCCCGCCGTCCAGGATCATCGCGATGCGCCCACCGAGCTGCGCCGCCACCTCCCCGGCTGTGACCGGGCTGGACTGGCCGGAGAGGTTGGCGCTGGTGGTTGCCAGCGGCGCGCCGGCCGCGCGGATGAGGTCGCGGGCCAGGGCGTGATCGGGTACACGTACCGCGACGGTGGCGCCGCCGGCGGTCACTTCGGCGGGGACGCGGCCGGCTGCCAGCACCACCAGGGTCAATGGGCCGGGCCAGAACCGCTCGGCGATGCGCAGGGCCGCGGGCGGCAGGTCGCGGGCAACCAGGGTCACATCGGCCGGGTCGGCCAGGAGCACGGGGATGGCTTTGTCGAGGCTGCGCAGCTTGACCCCGTAGAGCTTCGCCACCGCCGCCGTATCCCAGACCACCGCGCCGACGCCGTAGACTGTGTCAGTGGGAAAGGCGACGAGTTCACCGGCACGGAGCAAGGCCGCGGCCTGCATGACCCCCGACGAAGGACCAAAGACGAAGGACGACAAGGCCCCCGCCGTCGTTCGTCGTTCGTCGTTCGTCGGTCTTTCAAACGTGTCCATTGTTCAGGATGAACCGCTCGATCACCGTCGCCACGCCGTCTTCATGCACTGACGGCGCGACCCAATCCGCCACGGGGAAGACATCCGGCATGGCGTTCGTCATCGCGACGCCCAGGCCCGCCCATTGGACCATGCTGATGTCGTTGCCCGAATCGCCGCACGCGATGACCTGCTCGCGCGGCACGCCGAACCGCTCGGCCAGGAAGGCCAGTGCGTTGCCTTTGGACGCCTGCGGCGCGAGCACTTCGGCAAACAGCCGATGGGAGCGCACCACGGTCAGCCGGCCGGCGAAGCGCGTCTCCAACTCAGCCATCAGGCGGTCGTTTTCGGCCGGTTCGCCGATGAAGAGGCCCTTGATGATCGGCCCTTCCTCCGCTTCCAGCATCCGCCGCGCGGTCCACAGATCGGGGGCGTGGCGGATAGGCAGGCCGAACCATAGGTCGTAGAAGGCCTCCGAATGGGTCATGCGCGCCACGTAGGTGTGGTGCTGGCTGTAGAGGGTCAGCTCCAGCCCGCGCGCTTCGGCCAGGGCGATGACCTCGTCCAATGGTCCAAGCGGTACCGGCTCAACCAACAAGGTCGCCTGAGCGCCGGTCGCTTCCTTGACCATCGCGCCCTGGAAGCAGATCACCGGCGTGTGCAGGCCGAAGGCCGCGATGAAGCGACTGGCGGAAACAAATGAACGGCCGGTCGCCAGGATGACGTGGCAACCGGCCGCTTCGGCCGCCAGCACCGCCTGGCGCACGCGCGGGGTGGGCGGCTGACCGTCAGCCACGGACGTGCCGTCGAGATCGAGGGCGAGTAGACGATACTTCATGAAGAAATCAACACCACCCGCGGCAAGTCCGCGTAGTCGTAAAGCACCGCAACCTCGGCCGCGGGGAAGGCACCCTGCGCCAGAGCGTGGGCCGTCTCCCCCTGGTCGGCGCCGATCTCCAGGTAGATGCGCGCACCGGGCTGCAGCTTCGACCGGCCGGCCGGCCGCGCCAGCTCGCCAAGCAGATCGGCGATGATGCGCAAGCCATCGGGGCCGCCGTCAAGCGCCAACATCGGCTCATAGTCACGCACCTGGGGCGGCAGGCCAGCCAGGGCGGGTGTAGTAACGTAGGGCAGGTTGGCGATCAGCACGTGCACCGGCTCGGGCAACGGTTCAGTCAAACGGCCCGGCAGGAGTTGCACCTGCTCGCCCACGCCGTAGCGCCAGATGTTTTGGGCGGCTACCGCCAGCGCACCTTCCGAAAGATCGGTCGCATACACCACCGCTTCGGGGGCGTTGGCAGCGATCGCGACGGCGATCGCACCGCTGCCGGTGCCGATGTCGGCCACTCGCGGCGCGATGCCCTGTTGAACGAGGGAGCGCACCCACTCCAGCGCCCGCTCCACCAGCAACTCGGTCTCGGGCCGGGGGATCAGCACGCGGCGGT
The DNA here is from genome assembly GCA_026389845.1 of Chloroflexota bacterium. Taxonomy (GTDB): domain Bacteria; phylum Chloroflexota; class Anaerolineae; order CG2-30-64-16; family CG2-30-64-16; genus JAPLHB01. The sequence goes on along the minus strand of JAPLHB010000106.1, from coordinate 23,599 downwards.
CTACGGTGATATCGAGGCCGTAGAATGACTTGAAGCCGACCAGGTAGGCCACCGGCTCGTGGTTCATGCGGCGCCGCACCAGGGCTTCGAAGCGGGCAATCTCATTTTCGGCCAGGGGCCGGTTCGGATAGGCGTAGATCCACGCCTTGTTGACACCCAACACGTGCGCCATCAGGACGGCCGCGTCCAGTTGGGGTGAATCCGCGCCGACTTCCTGCAGCCGCCGGGTGGCAGCCAGCACGGCCCGGCCAACATCGCTGGACCGATCCAGCGACCAGACGAACGACCCGCTTGTCCCATGACCGTTCGATCTCGGCGTGGCGGTTTCAGTAAGATTCAGGGCTGTAGAGGTCGTCATTGACCCTTGTTCGTACACGTCATTCCTCGTCCAGTTCTTGCAATCTCTCCACTTGTTCCGACGACCCTAATTCGTTGATGAACTCGTCCAGATCGCCGTTCAGGATGTTCGGCAGATTGTAGATGGTCTTGCCGATGCGATGGTCGGTGACCCGGTTCTGAGGGAAGTTATAGGTGCGGATCTTCTCGCTGCGCTCGCCGGAGCCGACCTGGCTGCGTCGCGCCTCGCTGCGCTCGGCCGCCAGCCGCTCCTGCTCGGCTTGATAGAGCCGCGCCCGGAGGATCGTCAGGGCCTTGATGCGGTTCTGGAGTTGTGATTTCTCGTCCTGGCAGCTCACCACGATGCCGGTGGGCAGGTGCGTCACGCGAATCGCCGAGTCGGTGGTGTTTACGCTCTGACCGCCAGGCCCGGTGGCCCGAAAGACGTCAATCCGCACGTCGTTGGGGCCGATCACCAGATCCACCTCGGCGGCTTCGGGCAACACGGCCACGGTCGCGGTCGAGGTGTGGATGCGCCCCTGTGCCTCGGTGGTGGGCACGCGCTGGACGCGATGGACGCCGCTCTCGAATTTGAGCCGCGAATACGCGCCACGGCCCTTCACCTGGAAGATCACTTCCTTGAATCCGCCGACGCCGGTTTCGTGGTGGCTCAACAGATCGGTCTTGTAGCCGTGAGTATCGGCCCAGCGGGTGTACATGCGGAAGAGATCGGCCGCAAAAAGCCCCGCCTCGTCGCCGCCAGTGCCTGCGCGGATTTCGACGATGACGTTTTTGCCGTCGTTGGGGTCCTTGGGCAGGATCAGGGCCTGCAGCCGCGCCAGCCGCGCCTCTTGTTCAGGAACCAGGCGTTCGATCTCGACCTGGGCCAGCTCGGCCATCTCAGGGTCAGCGCCGTCGCCGGCCATCTGTCGGGCATCTGCCAGCTCGCGATCGGCGGCCTGGTGCTCACGGTAGAGGGTGACGACCTCGGCCAGTTCGGCCTGCTCCCGCGCCAAATCCGCCAGCCGCGCCGGGTCGGTAGCGATGGCCGGATCGGCCATGGTTTGCAGTAGTTCTTCGTAGCGGCGCTCGATGGCCGCGACTTTTTCGAGTACCATACAGACTCAGTTCATCCCCAAAAAACGTTGACAAACGACCAACGACCGCCGACCAACAGATCGTGGCGATCAGCCGTCATCCGTCGTTCGTCGTTCGTCCGTCACCCGACAAACACCGGCAGATTGCCGATCGCGATGATCCGCTGCCACTTCGCGGGGTCATTCCCCTCGGTAAAGGCCGCGGCCTCGGCGATCACCGCGCCGCCGGCCGTTTCCACGAGCTTTTTCATCCCGGCGAGCGTGCTGCCGGTGCTGATGACGTCGTCTACCAGGATCAGGCGCTTGCCCTGGACGAGCGGCAGATCCTTGCCGTCCAGCCAGAGGGTCTGCGGCGCGCCGGTGGTAATCGAGAGCACCTCGACGCTCTGCGCGCCGACCATGTACGGCTTACGGGTCTTGCGCGCCACCACATAAGGCAGCTTGAGCCGGACGGCCAGTGCATGGGCCAGCGGGATGCTCTTGACCTCCGCGGTCATCAGCGCATCCGCACCGGCAGGCACGCGCTGCGCCAGCTCGTCGGCGATGGCCTCGACGATCTCGGTATCGCCGAGCATGTTGAAGATGGCGATGCGTACCTTCGGCGCCACCTCGAACAGCGGCAGGTGGCGGGTCAGGCCGCAGATATTGATGGTGTAGTGCTCTGGGGACATGGTTGCTCCTGGAAACGTGTTGCGTGGGGCGCAAAGCGCGCAGAAAAGGCGACCGCGCGCCCATCACGGCCGGATTGTACCATACAGGGGCGCAAATAAGGTAATCTTGCGGCGATGTTGCTCGCGAAACCCGATCGCCCCGCGGTGCAACCTTCGGCCCGCGGCTGCGTATTTGATGTGAGACCGTCACAAGGAGGAAAGATAATGGCTTTGAAATCCGAAACAAGAGAGGTGAAGGACTTCGATGAAGTGGCCCTGCAGGGACGCGGTGAGATCGTCCTGGAGCAAGGCGACGCGGAGTCCGTGACCATCGAGGCCGACGAGGCAATCCTGCCGCTGGTCAAGGCTGAAGTGGAAGGGCGCCGGCTGGTTTTGGGCTATCGGCATTGGTGGGATCACTTGCTGCACCCGCTGTCAACGCTGCGCTTCCGCGTGAAAGCCAAAGCGGTGCGCGGCATTGCGATCTCCGGCAGCGGAAACGTGAAGGCCGCGGCGATCCAAACAGCCGACCTGCGCCTGGACGTGAGTGGATCGGGTGAGATGGCCGTGGATCGGCTGACGGCGCGTTCGGTCGCCGTGGGCATCTCCGGCGCTGGCAAGGTGATCGCCGCTGGCGAAGCCGGACGCTACAGCGTACACATCAGCGGATCGGGCAACGTGCAGACCGGCGAGCTGGCCGCGCAAGAAGTCGAGGTGCGGATCAGCGGCTCGGGTAATGTGGTCGTCAACGCGGCGCAGAAGCTGGACGTACACATCAGCGGCTCCGGCAGCGTGAAGTATCACGGCCAGCCGCAGGTGGCGCAGCACATCTCCGGTTCGGGAAGCGTTGGAAGGGTAGAGAGCTGATCGCGTGTTCAGATCGTGACCTTTGCCGACGAGCATTTGGGCGAGGCGGCCCGCCTGGCGGCCGGCCGGTACAAGACGCTGAGAACGGCCGCGCCGCTGCTGCCTGCCAGCTTCAAGGAGGCCGACACACTGCTCCCCTTTCTACGGGGGATCAGTGCGGCCGCGCCGGGCGTGGCCGCACTCCGGGGTGGGCGGCTGGTCGGCTTCTTACTCGCATGGATGCTGCCGGCGCACCGCGGTCAGCGCACCGTCTACAGCCCGGAATGGGCGAACGGGGCTGAGCCGGATGGCGGCCGCAGCATTTGCGAGGCGCTGTATGCGGTCATGGCCGCGCGCTGGGCGATAGAGCACTACCTCGACCACTACGTCACGGTGCTGGCGCACGATTGCGACGCCATCGCAGCCTGGCAGTGGCTGGGGTTCGGCTACGTGGTCGCCGATGGAATCCGGGACCTACAACCGGGACCTCGTCACGTGCCAGGCACTTGCCAAGTGCCTGGCACGTCATCAACGTCCTGCGTGGAGATCCGCCGCGGAACGTCCGCCGACCTGCCGGACGCCCTGCCGCTGTGGCTTGGCCTGCACCGACACCTGGCTGCGCCGATCCTCCTGGTGAATGCCATGCGTGAGCTGTCTCACCCGATGTGCAAATTGCACACCTGGCGGAAGTGATACCCATAGATCGTCAACGTGATCGCCAGGGGGAATAGTTCGGGACGGCGGAAAAGAGTCCAGCGGAACAGCCGCCAGTATTCGACGCGCTCGCGGCCGATGATCCCCAGGCGCACGATAGAGCGGAAGAGGGCCAGGACGTGTTGGAGGCTCAACGGCTCCTTGATCTGCGGCAGCCGGTACTCCTGGAGAAAGGTCTTGACCCGGGCGTAATACTGTTCCGGCGTATAGAGGTAGCGCAGCACGGATCGGTACCCTTCGTACAAGACCTCCAGGCTCATCTTCGGCAGGATGTTCGTGGTCGCCTCCACGTTGTCGCCCGAAGCCGCGCCCGTCAGTCGGCCCTCGCCGGCCAGCCGTTCGTAGAGCCTGGTACCGGGCATCGCCTGCAACATCCCCACCATCGCGGTGACGATGCCGCTCCGCTGGATGAACTCGATCTGGCGGCCGAAGATGTCGGCGGTGTCGCTGTCGAACCCGACGATAAACCCGCCTTGCACCTCCAGCCCGGCCCGCTGCAACCGTTTGACGTCGGCCACCAGGTCGCGGTTGACGTTCTGCTTTTTGTCGCACTCGACCAGGCTCTCCTCGCTGATCGTCTCGATGCCGACGAACACCGTGTTGAACCCCGCCGCCACCATCAGCCGCATCAACTCCTCGTCGTCGGCCAGGTTGATCGAAGCCTCGGTGTTGAACGGCATGCCCACCTTACCGCGATGCCACTCTCCCAGCACGGGCAACAGCTCTTCCTTCAGGTATTTCTTGTTGCCGATCAGGTTATCGTCCACAAAGAAGACCTGCCCGCGCCACCCCAACTCATAGAGGCCGTTCAACTCGGCCAGGATTTGCGCGCTGGACTTGGTGCGCGGCTTGTGACCGAGCAGCGATGTGACGTTGCAAAAATCGCAGTTGAAGGGGCAGCCACGCGAGAACTGCACCCCCATCGAGGCGTACCGCTTGCGATCAGCCAGCCGCCACAGCGGGGTCGGGCTCTGACGCATATCGGCGTAGCCCTCGGCCGTGTAGACGCGCTGGCCGGCCCCCTGCGCCAGGTCGGCCAGGAAAGGCGGCAGGGTCAGCTCGGCTTCGTTCAATACGAAGTGATCCACGTCGGAGAATTGATCGTATTCCAGCGTGAAGAGTGGGCCGCCCGCCACCACCTTTAGACCAGCCTGTTTGCAGCGCGCGATCATCTGGCGCGCCGACTCCCGCTGGACGACCATGGCGCTGACGAACGCGGCGTCGGCCCACGCCAGGTCGCGCTCGGTCAGCCTGGACACGTTCAGGTCCACCAGCCGCAGCTCCCACGTCTGCGGCAACATCGCGGCCACCGTCAGCAGACCGAGCGGCGGCATCGAGGCGCGCTTGCGCACGAACTTGAGCGCGTGTTTGAAGCTCCAGAAGGTATCGGGAAATTCCGGGTAGAGCAACAGGACTTTCATGGGGGGTTCTCCTCGTGACCCAGAAATCGGGTTTCGATACTGCCCACGGGGCATAAACTGCGTTTTTCGAGTACTGCCACATTGGCCTTGTCACCCTGAGCGGGTTGGTCCCGTGAAGTGCGCTGCGGCGAAAATCCAGCGAAGGGTCTCGTTGTGACAAGAGATTCTTCGCTGGATGCTCGCCGTCGCGAGAAGTCAGGGGCAAACCCGCTCAGAATGACAGACGCCCCAAAAGCGCTCTTTGCGACCGTGCCGAGTATATCAGTCGCCGGCCACGGAAGCAAACGCTCCGTGCAGGAAGATTTCCAGCATTACCGCGAGCATCGGCCGCACCCGCTCGATGTGGCCCGCAGCCAGGTGGGTGCGGATCACGTTCAGCACGCTGCTGAGGAAGAAATCGGTGGCATACTCCACGCTGACCTCGCCGCGCAGCCGGCCCTGGGCGCGGGCCAGGGTCATCGCGGTGCGGATCGGGCCGTAAAAGTCGGGGACGTAGCGCAGCGCCAACGACTGCCGAACCGGATCGAGCGTCAACAACTCGACCATCAGGATGCCGGCCGCCTCGGGTTCGGCCGTGCAGATTTCGGCCAGGTTCAGTCCGAAGTTGCGCAGTACCTCGGTGGGGTCAGCGATCGCGTCAATCTGCCGCTGGATTTCATCCATGAACGCGGTGAGGCTGGGCTGCATCCCCGCGACGACGATTAATTCTTTGTAGGGGAAATAGTTGAAGACCGTCTTCTCGCTGACCATGCTGGCCTTGGCGATCTGGCGGACGGAGACCTGGGCGAAGCCGCGCTCCTTGAACAATGCGAGCGCCTTTTCGACGATGGTCTGCTCGGTGAGCGAGCGTTTGACGTCGCGGAGCGATAGGGTCATAGAATGCCCCTGTGTTTAGGCACGGTACACTGCCTATAAGATTACAGCGAGTGTAAATTTACGGAGAGTATAATGCAACTGCAAAGAGTTGTCAAATCGTCGAGACACAGATGTCCTCGATCAGTTAAAACACGCACGCCCTGGGAAGTTTCGCCCAGGGCGTGCAAATAGCTCGAAGACGTTTTCGTTGGGCATTCCGCGGCAACCGTGGTAAACTACGCCAGCTACAGTGAGTCAGATAAAGCCCCGGTCTTCTTGATCCGGAATAGAGGCTTCAGCCGGTTTCGTGGTTAACGAGAGCAACCGGCTAAAGCCTCAAGTCCGGCAAATTATCTGAACATCTATATCACCGGAGGGTGCATCCATGTCACAAGCCCGTCGTCGCCAACCGCTTCTCTTCGCGTTGATCTGTGGCCTGCTGGCGGCCACCCTCGCGCTGCCGGCTTCGGGCGCGCCCCCTTCGCCCATCTACCAGGTGACGCTGCCCGCGGCCGACCGCGAAGCCCGCACCGCGCTGGCGAGCCAGGGCGTTGCCATGGACGCCATCGGCCCGGAGACGGTCACGACCATCGCCGATGCGGCCGAGCTGGCCCGGCTGCGCAAGCTGGGGGTCGAGCCGCTGGCGGTGGCGCAACTCCCCGCGGCCGCGGTTGATCCCGCCTATCACGATTACGCCGAGATGCTGACTGAGGTTGCCCAGGTCGCGGCGGCCTACCCCGACATCACGCGCGTGATCACAGCCGGCGTCAGCCTGGAGGGGCGGAGGATTCCGGCGATCAAAATCAGCGCCGTGCCGGACGTGGCCGACCCAACCAAGCCGGATGTGCTCTTCTTCAGTCTCACCCACGCGCGCGAGCACCTGACCGTCGAGATGGCGCTGGCGGTCATCCGCCTCTTCACCGCAGGGTACGGCCGCGACCCTGTGCTCACCAACCTGGTGAACACGCGCGAGATCTGGGTGCTGCCGAACGTCAACCCCGACGGCGGCGAGTACGACGTCGCGAGCGGCTTCTACCAGTACTGGCGCAAGAACCGCCAGCCCAACGGCGACGGCAGTTATGGCGTGGATCTCAACCGTAACTACGGCTACCGGTGGGGGTGCTGCGGCGGCTCCAGCACGTGGCCCGGCAGCGAGCTTTATCGCGGCCGCGCCGCGTTCTCGGAGCCGGAAACGCAAGTCGTGCGTGATTTCGCGCTGGCCCACCCGGACATCCGGGCCGCGATCACCTTCCACACCTACGCCGAGCTGATCCTTTATCCCTTCGGCTACACCTACACCGACGTACCCTCGGACATGGACGGCCGCGATCACCAGGCGTTCGTCGCGCTGGCGCAGCGCATGGCCCAGACCAACGGCTACACCCCGCAACAGGCCAGCGACCTCTACATCACCTCCGGCGATGCGGTGGACTGGCTCTACGGCGAGCGGCGCATCTTCGCGTTCACCTTCGAGATGTACCCTACCGGCGATCCTGGCTTCTACCCGCCCGGCAGCGTGATCGAGCGGGAGACGCAGCGTAACGTCGCGGCCGTGACCTACCTGGCCGGCATGGCCGACAACCCGCGCAAGGTGATCGGCGACGGCGGCGATGCGACGCCGCCGACCGTGACCCTGACCGCTTCCGCGCAAACGGCCCTGGTCGGCCAGCCGGTCGCGCTGACGCTGGCAGCCACCGATGACGTGAGTGTGACGTTGGTTGCTTTGCAGGACGGCGGTCAGACCCTCGCCATGCAGGTGACGCCGACGCTGACCTTCACCTGGACGCCGGCCGCGGCCGGCTCGCACGTCTTCCAGGCCCTGGCCTTCGACGCGGGCGCCAACGTCGCCGCGGCCAACGTCACGGTTGCCGCCTACCTGCCGGCCCAGGCATCTCTGGCGCTGCCCGACCCGCCCATCCTCGCCTGGGACGCGGCGCTGACTCTCACGTTCACCCGACCGATTACGGGCAGCACTCTCGCGCTGCACTTCGATCCGCCGCTCGGTTATGTCATCTTGTCGGGAGGAGGAACGAAGGCCCAGGTGCAACATGCCCTCTTCCGCCCGGCCACAGCCTACACGTTGACGCTGGAGAGCGGCTTTGGGCCGGATGCGTTGCTGGAACCGGCGCAGTGGACGTTTACGAGCGCGCCGTGGCGCACCTATATGCCGCTGGCAACGCGATCTACCAGGTAGAAGCGCGTGAACACCTGTCGCAACTTGTCCGCCGGAATCCCCCCCTCGTCGCTGGCGGCGATGCTGAAGTGCCGGCGCGGGTGACTGTCGGCCGTCTCTCCCGATAGATTGTGTGGTATAATGTATCCAATAGAAAGAAAATAGTTCTGGTTGTTGATCGGATGTCGGAGGCAACGCGATGCGCCGTACAATCCTATTTCTAGTTGTTATATTCTTGAGTCTCAGTCAGATGGGCTGGACACCGCTCCCCCAACAAACGCGCACCATCCGTGTCGGGGCCTATGAAAATGCGCCGAAGATATTTACTGCCGATGACGGTACGGTTTCGGGCTTCTGGCCTGAACTGATTCGCGACATTGCCGCACAAGAGGGCTGGGAAATCGTTTGGGTGCATGGAACCTGGGGAGAAGGTCTCGAAAGATTGGCAGCCAATCAGATTGACATTATGCCGGATACCGCCTGGACAGAAGAGCGCAGCCAACAATTTGCCTTCTCCAATGAGACGGTGCTCATCAGTTGGACAAGATTGTATGTTCCCAAAGGCTCAACTATCGAATCCCTTGTGGATTTGGAAGGAAAAACCATCGCGGGTCTGGCCGGCAGCATTAACCTTAATGGCCCAGAAGGTATCAAAGACCTCACAACAAGATTCGGCGTTCACAGCACCTTTGTAGAAATGGATAACTATACCCAAGTCTTCGAAGCCCTGGATAACAAGAAAGTTGACGCAGGCATTACCAACAAAGACTTTGGCAACCTCAACGAAGGCAAATACAATGTGGTCAAAACGTCCATCATTTTCCAGCCTGCGCACATCCAGTTCGCCTTTACAAAGAACGCCCAATTAACCCCATATTTGATCGGAATCATTGACACCCGCATAAAATCGTTAAAGGCCGATCCAGATTCGATATACTATCAGGCGCTGGATCAATACCTTGGGAAAAAGGCCTCTGGCGTTATTGTAGAAGTTCTCCCCGGTTGGCTGAAGAACCTGCTCCTGCTTGGGGGCGGGATCATCCTCTTTCTGCTAGCAGTTGGGATCACATCCAGGGTGCAAGTGCGACAACGGACGGCTGAATTGCAAAAACAGCGCACGCTCCTACAGGCCGTGATTGATGGCACGACCGACGCTATCTTTGCCAAAGATACGCAAGGCCGCTACATCCTTTATAACGCTGGCACTGAGCTGATGACTGGCAAGCCGGCCAAAGATGTTTTGGGTCAGGATGATCATTTCCTCTTCCCCGTCGAGGCGGAGACCATCATCGTGAACGACCGTAGAATCATGGCGGGGGGTCAGGCTACCACCTACGAAGAAACACTGCCTGACGTCAACGGCCAGCTTCGCACCTTCCTGACGACCAAAGGGCCTTTGCTCGATAAGCGCGGCGAGGTAATTGGCCTGTTTGGCATGGCGCGAGACATTACCGAGCGAGCGCAGGCGGAAGAAGAACTGCGTCGCTGGGAACAAATGCTCCAGTCGGCGGGTTGGGGCGTGGTGTTAGCCAACCCGGCCGACGATGTAATCCTGGCTGCCAACCCAGCCTTTGCCCGGATGCACGGCTATGAGCCGGGCGAGATGATCGGCCTGAACCTTGCAGACACTTTTGCCACTGAAGCCAGGCCCGATTTGTCCGCGCATACGCGCCTGGCGCAGGAGCGCGGCCACCACACCTACGAATCAATCCATATCCGCAAGGATGGCAGTCGTTTCCCCACCATCGCCGATGTAAACGTCGTCAAGGACAGAGACGGGAAAGTGTTGTACCGGGCGGCCAATGTTCAAGACATCACTGCCCGCAAACAGGCGGAAAAAGAGTTGCGAGAAAGCAAAGAACGATATCGAACCCTTGCCAGGATTTCTCCTGTCGGCATCTTTCGCACTGATGCCGCGGGCCACACCACGTATGTTAATCCGATGTGGTGTCATATCTCCGGGTTGTCAGTTAATGAAGCTCTAGGAGAGGGTTGGCTTAAGGCTGTTCATCCGGAGGACCGAAAGAACCTAGACATCGGTTGGCAAGAATCAACCCGACTTCATAACGCCTCTCTGGCGGATTATCGTTTCGTGCGCCCAGATGGCACGATTGCCTGGGTGATGGGACAAGCAGTTCCGGAAATGAATTCTGACAATCAAGTAGTCGGGTATGTTGGGACTATCACCGACATTACCGAGCGCAAACGGGCAGAGGAAGAACTCCGCCGGCGCGCCGAGGAACTCGCCGCGCTCAACGCGCTGGGGAAACAGGTCAGTCGCACGCTCTCTGTCGGTGAGGTTGTCGCCGACGCGGTCGAGGAGATCGTCAAGGCTGTCCAGCCCGACCTGGCCTTCGTGTTCTTGCGAGAAGAGGAGCGGTTGCTGCTGAAAGGAATCGGCCCCGCCAGCGCACAAGACACGTTCAAGGAGGTTCCCGAACATCGGGTGGGCGAATGTATGTGCGGGCTGGCCGTCCGCGACGGGAAGGCTCTGTATGCCCGCGATATTTTCGCCGATGTTCGCTGCACCTGGACAGAGTGCAAGCGAGCCGGTCTGCGCTCCTTTGCCGCCTTGCCACTCCACAGCGGGGATGAGATCATCGGCGTGCTGGGATTGGCCGCGCGGGGCGAGCGTGACTTCGAACAGGAGGCTACATTCCTGGATACGCTCGCCAGCCAGACCGCCGTCGGCATCCGCAACGCGCTGCTCTACGAGCAGGCCGGGCGCCGGTTCACTGAGCTTGTCGCCGTCCACCAGGCGGGCCAACGTCTGCGTTATCTGGCCGCGCCGGAGCAGGTGGCCCAGGAGATCATCCGTGTGCTGGAAAACGTGGTCGGCTATGACTACGGCGCGGTCCTGCTGATCGGAGAAGGCACAGACCGGTTGCTGCCCTTCGCGCTCAGTGAGCAGGGCCGTGACCCTACATTCCTGGAAGCAGACAAAGAATACGTTGCCAGCCATGCCCCGCGCCTGGGCGAAGGCATCACCGGTTGGGTGGCGCAGACGGGGCAGAGCGTTCGCCTGGACGACGTCCGCCAGGATGCACGTTACCGCGCCCTGCGCGCCGACATCCGCTCCGAGCTGTGTGTCCCGCTGAACGTGGGAGAAAAGATCATCGGCGTGGTGAACGTGGAGGCCACCCGGCCCAACGCCTACACGGAGGCCGATCAACGCGTCCTTGAAACGGTCGCGGCGCAGATCGGCATCGCCATTCAGAATGCCCGTCTGCTCGAAGAAGTGCAGCGTCATGCCGCCGAGTTGGAGCGACGCGTGGCCGAGCGCACCGCGCAACTCCAGACGGCCAACGCCGATCTGGAAGCGTTCTCCTACTCGGTCTCACACGACCTGCGCGCGCCGCTGCGCGCGGTCAGCGGCTTTGCCCAAATCCTCGCCAACCGGCACCGGGCGAGCTTGAACGCAGAAGGCCAGCATTATATGGACAACATCGTTCAGGCCGCCGACCGCATGAACCGCTTGATCAACGACCTGCTGGCCTACTCGCGCCTGGGTCGCCGCGGCTTGACGCTGCGACCGGTATCGCTGCGCGAGATCGTCGGTCAGATTGCCGGTGAATTGGCCGGACGCGCGGCCGAGATCGGCGCCACGCTGGAGATCGCCGACGATTTGCCCGTGGTCCGCGGCGATGCGACGCTGCTGAGTCAGGTCTTCACCAACCTGCTTGATAACGCCCTCACCTACCGCCGGCCCGATGTGCCGCCGCGCGTGGCAATCACCTGGCAAACCCAAAATGGTCACGTCATCGTGCGCGTGAGCGACAACGGCATCGGCATCGCGGCCGAATACCACGAAAAGATCTTCAACGTCTTCCAACGCCTGCACAGTGAGGACGCATACCCCGGCACCGGCATCGGGCTGGCGATCGTCAAAAAGTCCGTGGAACTGCTGGGAGGCCGGATTTGGGTCGAATCGGCTATTGACGAAGGCAGCGCATTTAGTGTACAATTGCTAATTGCAGATTGAAGATTACCGAATTGCAGATTGCAGATTGACCCCCTGTAATCTGCAATCTCAAATCTACAATCTCAAAAGGGAAGCCGCCATGAACAAATCCGCCCACATCCTCCTCGTCGAGGATAACCGGATGGACGTCGAATTGACATTGTACGCCTTTCGCGAGGCGAAGCTGGGCAACACCGTCCACGTCGCGACCGACGGGGGTGAGGCGCTGGACTATCTCTTCGGCCGGGGCAAATACGCCGACCGGGCCGATTACCCGTTGCCAGACCTGATTCTGTTGGATCTGAAGATGCCCGGCATTGACGGCTTCGAGGTGCTGCGCCAGGTCAAGGCCACGCCCCTCCTCAAACGCCTGCCGGTCGTGATCCTCACCTCGTCCAAAGAGGAAGGGGATCGCGCGCTCTCCTACGACAACGGCGCCAATAGTTACCTGGTCAAGCCGGTGTCATTCGAAGGATTCCTGGAAGTGGTGCGCCAGATCGAAGGATACTGGCTGGTGCTCAACACTGCGCCGCCGGAGGCGTAATATGGACTCCCTCATCCGCGTCCTCTACGTTGACGATTATCCGCTGGACCGCGAGCTGGTGCGCGACGCCCTGGAACAGGAATACGGCGGCTTCGTCGTCACCGAAGCCGCGTCGCGACAGGAGTTCGAGGCGCGGCTGGCCGCGGGCGCCTACGACGTGGTGCTCTCCGACTTCAACATCCTGGGGTTCGACGGCCTGGCCGTGCTCGATGCGGTGCGCGCCGTAGACCCGACCGTGCCGGTGGTGATCGTCACCGGCACCGGCTCGGAGGAGGTCGCGGCCGAGGCCATCAAGCGTGGCGCGGCCGATTACGTGCTCAAGAGTCCCAGACACATCCGCCGGCTGCCGCAGACCATCCACGCGGCGCTGGAAAAGCAGCGCACACAGCAGGAGCGCGAACAAGCCGAGCAAAGAATCGCCGCCCTCCTCCGCTTCCAGAACGAGATGCTGGACACCGCGGCCACCTGGATTGACACCCTGGACGCCGCAGGAAACATCGCTTTTTGGAACCGCGCCGCCGAACGCATCTCCGGGTACACGCGCGAAGAGGTGATGGGACATGGCCGGGTGTGGGAATGGCTCTACCCGGACCCCGAAGACCGCGCCCGCATCTTCGCCAGGGCCATGGCGATCATCCAGCGAGGCGAGCGAGTGGAAAACCTCGAGACGATCATCCGCTGCAAGGATGGCGAGCGCCGCACTATCTCCTGGCATTCCAACAATCTGGTGGACAAAACCGGGCAGACCGTCGGCAGCATCGCCCTGGGCGCCGACGTCACCGAGCGCAAACGCATGGAGGAGGCGCTGGCCGCCAGCGAGGAGCGCTATCGTCTGCTCTTCTACCGCTCGCCGGTCGGCGTGCTCCACTACGACCCGCACCTCCGCATCACCGATTGCAACGCCCGCTTCGTGACCGTCCTCCAGTCCAGTCGAGAACGCTTGATCGGCCTGGATATGACGACACTGACCGACCAAAGCGTGTTGCCGGCTCTGCGACAGGCGCTCATAGGAGAGGATGGATTCTACGAGGGCCTGTATCGCGCCACGACCGGCACCGCGGAGGTTTGGGTTTCCATGCGCACCGCGCCCCTGGTGGATGCGCGGGGTCAGATCACAGGCGGCGTCGGGATCGTCGAAGATATCACCGAGCGCAAGCGCATCGAAGAGGCCGAACACGAGCAACGGGCGCTGGCCGAAGCGTTGCGTGACACGGCTGCCGCCCTCGCCAGCACCCTCAGCTTCGACGAGGTGCTGGATCGCATCCTGATCGAAGTCGGTCGGGTGGTTCCCCATGATGCCGCCCGGATCATACTGGTCGAAGATGGCGTGGCCCGCGCCGCGCGTAGCCGTGGCTATGCCGAACAAGAACCGGAAGCGCCCAGCCAGTTGCTGCACGCGCCGGTTGACACCGTCGTCAACCTGCGCACCATGGCCGAAACCGGCCGGCCGTTGGCGATCCCCGATACCCGCAGCTATCCCGGCTGGCTTGACTGGCCGCAGACGCGCTGGGTCCGGTCGAACGCCAGTGCGCCGATCAAGATCAAGGAATGGGTCATCGGTTTTCTCGGTCTGGATAGCGCGCAGCCAGGCTTCTTCACCCAGGTCCACGCCGAACGGCTGCAAGCCTTCGCCGATGAGGCCGCCGTCGCCATCGAAAATGCCCGCCTCTACGACGAAGTCCGCCGCCACGCCGCCGAGCTGGAACAGAAGGTCGCGGAGCGCACCGCTGAGCTGACCCAACGGGAGGCGGCGCTGCGCGCGGCCAACGAGCAGTTGCAGCAACTCAGTCGCCTCAAAAGTGAGTTCGTCTCCAACGTCTCCCACGAGCTGCGCACGCCGCTCGCCAACATCAAGACCTATCTTTGGCTGCTCGAGCGCGGCAAGCCGGAAAAACACGCAAAGTACATGGAAACGTTGCATCGCGAGAGCGAGTTGCTGCAAAGCCTGATCGAAGACCTGCTGCACCTCTCCCGCCTCGACTTGGGCAAGGTGCAGCCGGTCCTGGCGCCGGTGGACGTCAACCAGATGGTGACGTTGCTGGTGGGTGACCGGGCAACCCTCTTCGCGGACCGCGGCCTGACGTTGGAAGCTCGCGTCGAGCCGAATCTGCCCCTGATCCAGGCCGACGAGAAGATGCTGATCCAGGTGCTCACCAACCTGATGACCAACGCCATGAACTACACGCCGGCCGGGGGGACGGTGACGGTGAAGACGGGATTGGAGATTGCGGATGGCGGATTGCGGATTGCGGACGCTCAAGATCTGCATTCTGCAACCTACAATCCGCAATGGGTTACATTCTCCGTCAGCGACACCGGCCCCGGTATCTCGGCCGAGGAGCAGGCGCACCTGTTCGAGCGTTTCTACCGCGGCGAAGCGGCCCGCCAGACCGCCGTCCCTGGCACCGGCCTGGGATTAGCCATTTGCCAGGAATTGGTCGAGCGACACGGCGGCCGGATGACGGTAGAGAGCCAGCCCGGCGCGGGCAGCACGTTTATCGTGTGGCTGCCGGTGACGCAAGAGTAGGCCCACCCGTCATTGCGAGCGATTTGTGCGAAGCAATCCGTCCCATGCGTGGGATTGCTTCGTCGCACAAGACGCTCCTCGCGATGACACAACACGACCTTATCACAAATTGCGTACCTGGCACGATTGTCGTATACTTAGGCGTCAAAATTCGTACAACGCACTGGAGTCGAGGCTTCAGCCGGTTCTTGCCGCGTTACACAGACCGCCTGAAGGCTCGCCTCCAAATCGCGCACAACGCACTGGAGTCGAGGCTTCAGCCGGTTCCTGCCGCTTTACACAGACCGCCTGAAGGCTTGACTCCGGCCTTGTCCAAAGCCCCAAACGGAGCTATACGCCTGAGCTATGCCGATCAATCCTTACAACCCAATGGTCGTCCAGAGCGACAAAACCGTTCTCCTGGAAGTTGACAATTCGCAATATCCCGAAGCGCGCGATGCCCTGGCGCGTTTCGCGGAGCTGGAAAAAAGCCCCGAACACATCCACACCTACCGGCTGTCGCCCCTTTCGCTGTGGAATGCGGCCGCGGCCGGTCTGACCGCCGATAGCATCGTCAAGACCCTGGATCGCTACAGCAAGTACGACGTTCCCAGCAGCATCGTCATTGACGTGCGCGACTACGTCAGCCGGTTCGGCCGGATCAAGCTGCGCAAAGACGACAGCGGCGGCCTGGTGCTCGTCGCCGATGACCCGCTGCTGATGCTGGAGGTCAGTCGCCAGCGCAAGGTCAAGCAATTCATCCTGGAGCAGATTGACGGTCAGACCGTGCGGGTCAACCCCATCTTCCGCGGCCACGTCAAAAAGGCCCTGGTGGACGTGGGTTATCCGGCCGAAGACCTGGCCGGCTACGTCGAGGGCGCGGGGCTGCCTATCCAACTGCTGCCGTTCATGCGCCGCAACAACGCGGCGTTCAGCCTGCGCCACTACCAGCGAGAGTCCGTGGCCGCGTTTCACGCCGGCGGCTCGGCGCGCGGCGGCTCCGGGGTGATCGTCCTCCCCTGCGGCGCGGGCAAAACCATGGTTGGCATGGGCGCCATGCACGCGCTCCAAACCAGCACCCTGATCCTGACCACCAACACCGTCGCGGTCCGCCAGTGGATTGACGAGCTGCTCGATAAGACCAGCCTCACCGAAGACGAGGTCGGCGAGTACACCGGCGACGTGAAGGAAATCAAGCCGGTCACTGTGACCACGTACCAAATCCTGACCTATCACCGGCGCAAGAAACGGGTCAAGATCAGCGATGCTGAGGTCGAGGACGAGGCTGAGGTTAAGGCTGAGGTTAAGGCTGAGGTTGAGGCTGAGGCTAAGGTTGAGGAGGAGGCTGACCTGGAAGGCATGGACGACCTGGAACCGGTGGCGCCCGATGAATTTCCGCACTTCGACATTTTCAATTCGCGCAACTGGGGGCTGGTCGTCTACGACGAAGTCCACCTGCTGCCCGCGCCGTTGTTCCGCCTGACCGCCGAACTGCAGGCGCGGCGCCGCCTGGGCCTCACCGCGACGCTGGTGCGCGAGGACGGCCGCGAGGAGGACGTCTTCGCCCTGATCGGCCCAAAGAAGTACGACGTGCCGTGGAAGGACCTGGAGCGACAGGGCTGGATCGCCACCGCGCATTGCCACGAGGTTCGCCTGCCGATGAAGGGCGAGCGCCGCATGGACTACGCACTGGCCGACAGCAAGGAGCAGTACCACGTCGCGGCCACCGATCCGGCCAAGATTCCGATCATCGAGCAGATCGTCGCCAAGCACCCCAACGATCAGATCCTCGTCATCGGCACGTATCTCGATCAACTGGAGACCGTGGCCGCCTACCTGGCCGCGCCGCTGCTGACGGGCAAGACGCCGGTGCGCGAGCGCCAGAGGCTCTACGGCCAGATGCGCGAGGGCACGCTGCGTCATCTCGTCGTCTCGAAGGTCGCCAACTTCGCCATTGACCTGCCCGACGTGAGCGTCGCGATCGAGATCAGTGGCACCTTTGGCTCACGGCAGGAAGAGGCGCAGCGGCTCGGCCGCATCCTGCGCCCCAAGAGCGATCAACGCCCGGCGCACTTCTACATGGTGGTCATGCGCGATACCAAAGACCAGCTCTTCGGTTCCCACCGCCAGATGTTCCTGACCGAGCAGGGGTATAAGTACGAGATCTTATACGAGGACGATTTGCCGAATTATGATCCCGATACAGATCGCGCGAACTGGTAATTCGCAATGGCGCAAAACTCGCTACCCGTTGCCCGTCATTCTGAGCGGGTCTGCCCCTGACTTCTCGCGACGGCGAGCGTCCAGCGAAGAATCCGGTGTCGCAACGAGACCCTTCGCTGGATTCTCGCCGCAACGCACTTCACGGGGCTAACCCGCTCAGAGCCTGCCCTGAGTGCAACGAAGGGGTGACAAAGCGAGTTTTGCGGTACTGCGGCAATTCCCTTGCTCCAGGATCTATGCCCAGGTAAATTCGAATGCCACAAACCTTTCCGCCCGAGCAACGGGCGCAACTGCTGCAACAACTGACCAACAGCCTCAACGCCCTCACCGTCCAGGAGTTGCGCAGCATCGCCGCCGTCTGGGGCTGGACGTTGCGCGGCAATCTCAAGGCGCTCATCGTCGAGCAGGTGACGGAGCAGTTGGCCGACGCCGATCAGATGGCCGCCGGCTTCCGGACGCTGCCGCCCATCCAACGCGAGAGCCTGGTGTGGTTGAGCGGCTCGCTGGGCAAGGGCGACCTCACCACGGCGTTGCACAACGCGTTGCGCCTGGGCAGCGGCTTCACCCTCGCGAAGGAAGAGGCCGGCCAGGTCTTCGCGGCGCTCCGCGCCCGCGGCTTGCTGATCCTCAACGCCTACCAGGGATATGGCGTCCCGGCGATCTACGGTGAATGGCTGCCGGGGGCCAGCGCCTCCGGTCTGCGCCACGCCGGCCGGCCCGACGCCGAGCCGGCCGTGGGCGCCGGCAAGCTCAACGGCCACGTCGAGCACCTGCTGGCAGCCATCCAGTCTGACAAACCGCCGATCTCGGCCGGCCGGCCAACCGCCGCCGCGCCGGTTGCTCCCCAGTTACGCGCCACGACTCTCATCCAGGCGCGACCTGGCCTCGTCGCCGAGGAGACCCTCCGCGGGTGGGGCTATGGCACGCCGGAAGAGCTCGCTTTGGCCCGCACGCTGCTCGACCTGTTGCTCTCCGGCGGCCTGCTGACGATCGGCGATCAGTTGCTGGGAGGCAAACGAGTGGCGCCAGAGCAGAAGGCGCTGACCGCCTGGCGCGAGCAGTCGCCAGCGGTCCACCAGCAAACCCTCCGCAACATCTGGCTGACGGCCTGGCAGAAGACCGGGCCGAACACGCCCCATCTGAGCCTGGGCTGGAACGAGCTGGACATGGCCCTGGATGCGGTGCGGGGCTGCTCCTTCCGCCAGACCCTGCAATGGGCCACGCGCGATCAACTCGAGCGCGAGGTCGGCTTCCTGCGCGGCTGGCTGACGAGCCTGGTGCAACGCCTCCAGCCCGACACCTGGTACAGCTTCACCCACTTCTGCGAGCTGGTCTACCACCTCCAGCGCGACCTGTTGCAGTGGTATCAGTACTATCCCACCTGGCACTGGTATCGCGACCAGACGCCGCTGGATCCGTCCCAGTTGAACCTGGAAACCTGGCTGACGACTTACGGGATGCTGATCGCCGTCTGTCTCGATGGCCCGATGCGCTGGCTCGGCTTCCTCCAGATCGCGGTCGAGGGGGGGCAGGTTGTCGCCTTCCTGCGGCCGAGCGCAGTCGTCGAACGCAACGACGTGCCCCTGCCGGCCGACACACTGCGCTTCGGCGCCGCCAGCACCCTCATGCTGCGCAATATCTGGCAGGCCGGCGAGTTGCGCCAACTCGTGCGGCAGATCGCCGTCGAAACCGAGCGCGGGCGCGAGGCTACGACTTACCGGCTCGACACGGCCACTTTCCGCGAAGCGTTGCGGGCAGGGCGCAGCGCCGGGCAACTCACCCAGGCGTTCGCCAACACGGGCTTCCCGCTGCCCGCGGCGCTGGTCGCTCTGCTGGAGCAATGGCAGGCGAAAGCCGGTCGCCACCAGATTTACGACAACCTGGCGGTAATCGAGTTCGGCGACGACGTGATCCCGGAGGAGATTCGGGCCACCACCAGCCTCGGCCGTGCCCAGGTCTACGCCGTTTCACCGCGCTGCCTGGTGATCCTCGACCCGTCGGTCGTCCAGCCGCTGGTGGATGAGCTGCGCAAAAAAGGCTACACGCCGCAGGTTGTATCGTAATTATGTCTACAGACACACCATCCGCTCCCCCCATCCGTGACGCCATAGACGCGTTCCGCGCCAACGAGGTCGGCACGATCCTGCGCGCGGCCGGCGTAAGCGACATGCCCAAGAGCAAAGAAGGCAAGACTGCCCTCTGGCTCAAGCTGATCGGCGATCCGGGCCGCATCCAGAAGGCGTTGACGCAGGTCACGCCTCGTTGCCGGAAGGCGGTGGAAACGCTCCAGCTCGCCGGCGGCGAGCTGCGCACCGTCCGCTACCGTACCCTGCTGGAGCGCGCCGGCCTGACCGAGAAGGAAAGCCAGCAGAAAAAACCGCCGCAGGCCGCCTGGTATCACCCGCGCAACGAAGAGGCCCGCGACCCGGTCACGTTCGAGGAGATCGTGGCGGTCCTGCTGAAATACGGCCTGATCTGGACGCATACCCTGCCTCCCGGCACGCTGCCCACCGCCAAGCTGGGCTTCGAGGCCGGCCATTTCGTCTACATCCCCAAGGAAATCGCCGCCCACCTGCCGCCCCCGCCCGAGCAAGCGCGTGGCGAGCTGGCCGTGACGCATACGCTCGACGGCTCGGCGCGCATCTGCCAGCGCGATCTCTACCTGGTGTGGAGCGCGGCGCGGGAGCTGCCGTTCCAACTGACCAACGTCGGGCTGCTGCGCATGCCCGACCTCAAGCGCGTGGCCCCCCAACTGTTGCTGCCCGAAAAGGTCCCGACCGGCAGGAAGGAAAGCGAAGTCCGCCGCATCTTCTTCCTCCGCCAGCTGCTGACCGCGTTGGGGCTGCTGCGGTCGGGTGAGCCGGCGGACGGCAACGTCCTCGATGCCGCGCCTGCGCCCGCCTTCCTCGGCGCGGACCCGGCCGAGCGGGTGCGCCTCAGCTTCCAGGCGTGGCGCGATGGCGCCTGGTGGAACGAGCTATGGGCCACCCGACCGACCCGCGCCGGCGCCAGCCTGGCCGACTTCGCGCCGAAACAGGTCGTCGCTGGCCGCAGCAAGGTGCTGGAAATGCTGGCCCGCCTGGCCCGCCGCGGCGCTGCATGGATCAGCCTGGCCGAGTTGACCGACACGATCCACGACCACAGCTACGAGTTCCTGATTGACCGCGCGACGGCCGAAAGTCAGAGCCGCTACTACTACTACGGCAGCGGGGTGGCATCACCCTACACTGCCAACGCGCTGAACTGGACCTGGGAGGCGTATCAACGCGACGAAGAGGCCGGCTGGGAAGGGGTGGAGAGCGTCTTCATCCGCACGGTGATAACCGAGGGGTTGTACTGGCTGGGGCTGCTTGACCTGGGCTATGCGCACAAGGTGTCGGCCGAAGGCGGCGCGGCGCCAGCCGGGCTGCTGGCCGTGCGGCTGACCAACATGGGCCGCTGGCTGCTGCTCGACGGCAAGGCGCCGGCCGTCCCGGTCGAGCGCGGCCGCGTGGTCATGCAGCCGAACTTCCACGTCTTCGCCTTCGACCCCGTCTCCGACAACGTCCTGGCAAAGCTGGACAGCTTCGCCGTGCGCCTGCGGGCCGAGCGCGCCGTCGAGTACGAGATCACCCGCGACTCGATCTACCGCGCCCAACAAACCGGACAGCAGGTGAGCGCCATCCTGGCCTGGCTGGAAAACGTCACCGGCGCGCCGGCGCCGCAAAACGTCACCCGCAACCTGGAAGAGTGGCAAGCAGCCTTCGAGCGGCTGATCGTCCGCCCACGCGTCGGCTGGGTGCAGGTCGCCGCGCCGGAGCTGCTGGACGCCATGCTCGCCATGCCCGATCTGGCCGGCGCGATCATCAAGCGCATCACCCCGACCTCGCTGCTGGTACACGCGGACAAGATAGATGACGTGGAGCTGGCGCTGCTGATCGCCGGCGAGCTGCCGGCGCGCACGAGTAAACCGGAGGACGCGCGACAGTCGAGCATCACCATCGCGGCCGACGGGGCCATCGGCTTTGCCCACGCGGTGCCCAGCCTCTACGTCTACGGCTATCTGAACCCCTTTGCCGACCAGACAGCAGGCCCCGCCGTTCCGGGCGCCGAGATCGGCTGGCGCGTCACCCGCGCCTCGGTGGAGCGAGCGCACGCGGCCAAACTGGACGCCCCGCGCATCATCCGCGAGCTGGACACCCTGGCCCTGGGCAGTGTCCCGTCCGAGCTGCAGCGCCGGATCAAGGCGTGGTGCAAGCACTTCGGCGACGCTGGCGTAGGAACCGTCACCCTGATCCATTTCCGCGACCAGGCCGCGGCCGACGAGCTGCTGGCCGACCCCGAACTCCAGCCCTATCTCCAGCCCTTCCACCCCGAAGCCCGGCTCGGCCTGACCGCCGTCGCGCCGGAGGACGTGGCGACACTGCGCGGCCTGCTGGCGGAGCGCGGGGTGGAGCTGGGGGAGCAGACGATAGGGTGAATGAATTTGCGCTGTCATGCTGAGCGGGGGTTGCGAAGCATCAGCGGGTCAACGAGTCAAGGTCCGTTACGTCGTGATTTCAGCGAAGCATCTCCTTCGCTTCGTTCAGATACGTTCAGATTCTCGCGTGGCACCGAGACTCTTCGCTGGTGTCACGCCGCACCGCACCGCTTTCCGCCACCCGCTCAGAGTGACAGGTTCACGAGCAGCCGCGAAAGAGGGCCACCCCATGACCGGTTCGGCCTCACTCTCGGGCGAGATGACCTTTCGCCCCAACATCTGGCGCGATGCCCGCTTCAAACTCGCCGCCATCATCGTGGAGTACGTCCTGGCCGTCGCCGTGCTATAGCTGATTGACCTGCTGAGCGGTCAGGCTGGCGCGGCCCCGCGGGTCCGGCTGCTCGACCTGGCGATTGTGGCCGGCGTGCTGTTCCTGCTCGGCTTGTTCTACACGCTCCGCAACCTGGACCGAGCGGCGATTCGGCTCTCGCGCCGGGGCATCGAGACGGCCACGGGCCTCGGCGGCGCGGTCACGATTGCGTGGGACGACCTTGACTGGCCCCGCATCCGCGACCGCAGCATCCTCGACCGGCTTCTGGGCCAACGCCCCATCTACGGCAAGAGCCAACAACGCATCCTCTGGCGGCAGGTCGCGTTCACCCCCGCCGACGTGCAGGCGATTTTGGACGCGATGGAGCGACGGCGAGTGCAGAGCTAAACCAAACCGACGCCGTAAGGAATTTGACAACGCGACGCGCCGGATTTACAAGAGTTGTTCCCTTTTAAGAGTTGGGGTAGACTTTTGCAAAAAGGCGCTGAAGAGGAGTTACCCCATGATGCTAGCATGACCCTTGATCGCTCATTAACAACTGCATAACTGGGATTGGGGGGGCCAGCCCAGGCGTGGTACACTGACCGGAGCCTGCCCAGCTCACGCTCAGGAGTGTTGCTCATGGACTATCCCCCGGCCGTCATCGCCAAGGCCCAGCAGTTTGAGACCCTGTGCTGCACCGCGTCGCCGCAGGTGAAGGTGCGCCGCCGTCTGCGTCGACCTGGGGCTAATCGTCACGCCCGCGGAACTGGCCCGCCTCCAGGCCAAGTATACGGCTGGGGCGCAGCACTGGACGGCCCTTCTGGACGACCGGTTCGGCCACGCGCAGTGCGTCAACTCGGCCATGCGGGAGTGGCTGTACGAGCGCAAGCTCCAGGATGCGAGCCTGCGCGCCGCGGCTTTGGCCGCGGCCCTGGCGCAGGAATTCGGCGTGCGGGTGGCGGCCGGCCACATCAACTACCTGCTGCGCAAAGTCGGTCTCAGCAGTCCGCCCGGGTGCCCGTACAACACCCCGCCGCGCCGCCGCCGGCCCCGAGCCTGGCTCACGCCGGGCTTTTTTTCCCTGGAGGCCGCGAAACAGGAAATGGCGGTGCCCCAGGCCGTGCTGCCGACCCTGGCGACAGCGGCGACTGAGTATCAGGCTGCGCAACCCGCAGCACCCCTGCGCATCCTCAGCAGCGAACCGGCCACCGTCTGGCACAAGCTGGATCACCTGCTCTATCTGCCGGTGCTGGGCCTGACGCGGCCCGCTGACCTCTACTACTACCAGGGGGTGGGGCTGCGGGTGGTCAGCCTGCACGACTGGGTGCGCCACCATTATCTGGCCCCGGTCTGGCAGCACCTAAGTAGGTATCAGGAAGTTCCCGTCCCTTTCAGGCTGCGGCCCAGACCAGGGCCTGCTCCGCCGTCATGTCGGTGAAGAAGCGTTCGACGGCTTCCAGCAAGGCCGTCATGGAGCCATGCAGCCGGTTGGCGGCGATGG
>JAPLHB010000118.1 GCA_026389845.1 Chloroflexota bacterium | reverse complement strand
AAGGTTTCGTGAACACCCTGTGGGCCTGCGGTGAAGATTTCTGAGAGCTACTGCCCCAGTCGCGCTTTCAACCAGGGCCGCCGATCACCCAGAAGAACAGCTACAACGTCTCCAGACCCCGTAGATCGGCCATCCAGGTCGGCCGAGAGCTGTAACGCTCGGGCAGGCGGCGCATCCAACTGGTTGTAAGTACAGCTTTCCAGAACAAAGGACTGACACTCATGAACGAATTCGTCATTGATTTTCCGGGTGGCGCCCGCGTGGACGCCCATTTCGGCCCGTACACCGTGCAGACCGATCAGCCGCCATCCGGCGGCGGCGAAGGTTCGGCGCCTGCGCCCTTCTCGCTGTTCCTGGCCTCCATCGGCACCTGCGCGGGCATCTACGTATTGGGTTTCTGCCGCCAGCGCAACCTGCCGACCGATGGCATCCGCCTGGTGCAGCGCATGGAAGCCGATCCGCTCACCCACATGGTCGCCAAGATAGCGCTCGAGATCCAGGTGCCGGCCAGTTTCCCGGAGAAGTACAGGGACGCGCTGATTCGCTCGGCCGAGCAGTGCGCGGTCAAGAAGCACCTGGAAAACCCGCCGAAGTTCGCGGTGACGACCAGCGTGACGAAGTAACAACTACTTCCAACTGACTTCGCGAGAAAAAGCAAGACCGGTCTGCTGATCGGCGTCCAGCCGGCCGACCTAGCGATCGGCCTGGAGCTCAGCCCCGTCGTCGCTGCCGCGCTGCCGGAAGTCATCCGCCGCGCGTGTGTGGTGTTGCAGGCGTGGAGTGTGGCCTGACAAAAGTGCCAGGCGCCTTGCAGGCGTCTGGCACTTGAATGAAGGAATCTATCATCTTACCATGATCAAGAACCCAATCCGTCTCCTCGACCTGGGCCTTGTGCCCCCGATTCGTTCGCAAACCATCTACCACGCCGTCGGCCACGCGCTGACCGCGGACAGCCCTGACACCATCATCCTGGTGGCGCCGGAGCGGCCTTACGTGTGCATCGGCTATCACCAGGACCTGGAGCGCGAGGTGGACCTGGACTACTGTCGCAGCCACGACCTACCCGTCTCCCGCCGCGAGGTGGGGGGCGGCGCGGTCTACCTGGACGCAGGGCAGCTCTTCATGCAGTGGGTCTTCCACCGCGACGCGCTGCCCCACAGCCTGGAAGCTAAGTTCGAGCTGTACATCCGGCCGCTGGTGGAAACCTACCAGGCGCTCGGCATCGCAGCCTACCACCGGCCGGTGAACGACGTCCACGTGGCCGGCAAAAAGATCGGCGGCACGGGCGCCGCGCAGATGGGCGAGGCGGAGGTGCTGGTGGGCAGCCTGATGTTCACCTTCGCCAAGGCCACCATGGCCCGCGTGCTCAAGGTCTCGTCCGAGAAGATGCGCGACAAGATCTTCGAAAGTCTGGAACAGTACATGACCACGATGGCCGAGCAGGTCAGTCCGCTGCCCGCCCGCGCCGTGGTGCGCGACCTCTACCTGGCGCGGGCTGCCGCAGCATTGGACCGCGGGATCGTGCCCGGCGCGCCGACCGCGGCTGAGCTGGCATTGGCCGCTGAACTGGACGAGCGTTTCATCTCCGAGGAGTGGCTGTATCAGAAGGGCAACCTGCGCCGGGCGGGGGTGAAGATCCACGAGGATGTGCAGGTAGCCGAGGGGGCGTTCAAGGCGCCGGGCGGGCTGATCCGGGCGACGGTGCGGCTGCGCGCGGGGCAGGTGGATGACCTGGAGCTGGCCGGCGACTTCACCGTGTTTCCCGCCGCGGCGGTGGGCGCCCTGCAAGCCGCGGTCCGCGACGCCGAGCTGGCCCGCGACGCACTGGCAGAACGGTTCGCCGCGGCGTATCGCGATCACGCGATCCAGGCGCCCGGTGTCACGCCCGAACACCTGGCCGACGCAGTGTTGGCCGCAGTCGCGGTGCGCTAAGGGGCGGCCGCTGGATCCCGAAGACGCCAAAATCCTCATCGTCATGACCAGCGGGCCGAAGACGCCGGAGCGCTGTGCTGCACCCTTCTTCTTCGCCAAGAGCGCGGCCGCGCAAGAGGCCGACGTAAGCATGTTTTTCACTATGCAGGGCACGTTGTTGCTGAAGCAAGGCGTCGCCGAGCAGGTGCGCGCAGTCGAGGGCGGCCGGCCGATCAGCCAATTCGTTCAGGATACGCTCCGGGTGGGCGTGAAGTTCTACGTTTGCGCGGCGTCCCTGGAGTTGAACGGCATGACGCCGGATGATTTGATCGAGGATGTGGATAACCCGGTCGGCAGCACCTTCTTGATCACAGCCGGCCTGGAGGCCGACCTGGTGCTCAACTTTTAGGCAAGGAGTCTAGCCATGAAAGTTGTACCCCTGCCCACTTCGGATGAAGTTCGAATTCTGTACCGTCAAGGCGGCATAGGCCGTCGTGACGGCCTATGCCGCGCTGGCTGAGGTCGTCCGCACACTGGAGGCGCGAGTCCAGGTCTTGGAGGACCAACTAGCCAAGCACAGTGGCAACAGTAGCAAGCCGCCCTCCAGCGATGGCCTCAAGAAACCGCAGCCCCGCAGCCTCCTCCAGTCCAGCGGCAAGAAAGCCGGCGCCCAGGCTGGGCATCCTGGACATACCCTACAAGCCGTGGCGCAGCCGGATCATATCCAGAACTATCCTGTTGCGGTCTGCACCCAGTGCCAGGCGTCGCTGGCGGCAGTTGCCAGTGCTGGTTACGAACGGCGCCAGGTTTTCGATCTTCCGTCGGTGCGGGTAGCAGTCACCGAGCATCAAGCTGAGATCAAGCGCTGCCCTCAGTGTGGCGCCTTGAACACCGGGAGCTTTTCCGCCGCCGTCACCCAGCCGGTGCAGTACGGCCCGACGTTGAAGGCCCAGTGGGTCTACTTCAACCAGTACCACCACATTCCGGTCGACCGGACGTGCGAGATCATCGCCGACTTGTATGAGCACCCCGTGGCCGACGGCACGGTGGTGACGGCCAGTGCCCAAATGGCGGTGCAGGCGGCGCCGGTCACGACGGCGATCCAAGCGCACCTGGTACACACGCCGGAACCCGTGCATCTGGCTGAAACGGGAGTGCGGGTGGTCAAGAAGCTACACTGGGTGCATGTGGCCAGCACGGCGACCTTGACCTACCTGATGCCACACCCCCGCCGCGGTGCCCAAGCGCATGCGGCGCTCGGCATCTTGCCTAAACGGACCGGCCGGGTCGTGCATGATGATTATTGTTCCTACTGGCAGGCTACAGTTGCGCTGCATGCCACCTGCAACGCCCATCATCTCCGAGAACTGCTGTTCCTGGAAGAACGCTACCAGCAGACCTGGGCCACCGACCTCACCCAACTGCTGCGGGAGATCAAACAGGCCGTGGCGCCGGCCACCCAGGCCGGGCAGGTGACTCTCGCGGCGCCGCAAGTGCATGACTCGATTCCCCTCTCCCCCTTTCTTCCGTGGAATCCGGCTGTTCGTCAAGAATACGCACGGGATGACCGACCGGTCGCAGTCAGTGTTGCACGACGACGCGCTTGTCCACGTACTCGGTCGAAGCTATCTGATCGAGCATGAAGCGACATAAGTCCGCGCGGCAGATGCTGGAAAAGGAGCCTACCTTGAGCGCCTCGCCGCTGCGGACATTTCCACGCGCGTTGCCATTCGTTAGGCGTGGGGGCTTGACCAGCGTCCAGTCCAGGCCGCTGGCGGCGACGCGTTGCTCCTGCTCGGCGCGATCGCGCGCCAGCGCGGGCTGCTGCTTCTGGTATGCGGACTTCATGCTGCGCATGAACCACGAGAGGTGGGGATAATCGCCGATCATCGCACCGGTGATGCACACCAGGCGGCGCACGCCCGCGGCTTTCATCGCGTCTATGATGTTCTGTGTGGCGTCGGCGCAGAAGACATCAGGTGAGGAGGCACGCGGCGCGAACGCACAGAAGACCGCGTCGCAGCCGGCGACCGCGTCCGCCACGGCGTCGCGGTTGCGTAGATCACCCACCACGTCCGTCACGCCAGGCGGAAGTTGCTCTCGCGCAGCCAGGCTGCGCACGAAGGCCACCACGTCCAGGCCGCGTTCCACGGCCAGTCGGGTCAGGGCCAGCCCCAGCCGGCCGTTGGCGCCGAAGATGCAGATTCTTTGAGTCATTTTGATTCCTCCGGTTGTACTCATCACTTGCCAGGCACTTCGCAAGTGCCTGGCAAGTCCCTGCAGATTACCAGGCGCCCGGCAGCAGCGCCTTGACCAGCACGAGCCCATGGATCGCGCCGACCACGGCGCCGGCCGCGGCCGTAGCGGCTACCACGATGGGGAGGGCCTGCAGCACGCTCGCCCCAGTGGGAATGGCACCCATGCCCAGGAAGACCAGCGGCATCCCGCAGAGCCAGGCCAGCGCGTTCGCCGGGAGCCACAGTCCGGGCCGTCGCACCTGTGAGCCGAGCGAGCGGAGCGCCAGCCACTGCGCCAACGCCAGGATCACCCCCGCCACCAGCCCCATGCCGGCGGCCATCACGTAGGTCAGCGCCTCGGACATCTCGGCCGCGGCCTGGCCGCCGCTCGCATCGGCGCTCATCAGCGTGCTGGGCAGCATCCCCAGCCCCCAGGCGACCATCGCGCCGATGACCGTGACGAGGATCCAGGTGCGCAGCGCCAGCCGGGGGAGCCGTCGCCGCAGGATGACTCCTTGCGCCGCGCCGACCACGATCCCCTCGAAGATGCCCAGCAGCACGCCGGCGACCAGCCCCACCACCGCCGGCCACGCGCCGGTCAGCCCCGCCAGCCGGGGGCCGAGCACGCCGAACCCGACCAGGAGCACAACGCTCAGCCCCACCGCCTCGCCGACCGTGTTCGCCAGCACCCAGCGCAGCCAGAAGATCGCATTGCGTTCGTGTTTCATTCTGTCCTCCATGGAATCCGTCGCTATGCATCCCGCCTTGTAGGCCGTCCGCGTTCCGTCTTCCCTTGTCGTGTCCTACACGACTCTTTCCCGCAGCAGGTCTTTCCCGCTGAGGTCGAATCCGAATGACAGCTTCAGCGCGTCCTTGGGACAGACGGTGATGCAGGTCTGGCACAGGCTGCACTCGGTGGAGAGCACGCGCGTCCCCGCCGCGGTGTAGTCGCTGATGCGGATGTCCATCGGACACTGCTTCTCGCAGGCGTGGCAAGCGGTACACTTCGCGGCGTCCCCCTTGATCTTGAGCAGGGCGAAGCGGCTGGTGAGCTTGAGCGGCACGCTGACCGGGCAGAGGTACTTGCAGAACGCGCGGTTGTCCTTGAGCGCGTAGGCCAGGCCGATCCCGATGGCGTAGTAAGCCAGGTTGCCGACGATGAACCAGGTCACTGCGGCCGTCCCCGCCGCGCCGGCGCGGAAACCGACGACGTAGACCAGCAGCAGCACCAGCGCCAGGCTCAGCCCGAAGTGCAGATAGCGGAGCCAGCCCCACTTGCCGGGCAGCCGACCGGCGGGGCGCTTGAACGGCAGCAGGTCGAGCACCATCACGGCCCAGCACGCCCAGCCGCACCAGAGCCGGCCGAAGAGCAGCGGGCCGACGATCTTGGCGATGAAGTAGTGGATGACGCCCATCTGGATCACGCCGGTCAGCAGGCCAAAGAGGAAGCCCTCGATCTGCACATTCTCGTGGCCCATGAAGATGGCGAAGCCCACCAGGAAAAGCCCGATCAGGAACAGGGTCAGGCGGCGGCCGATCGGCTTCTGCCGCTTGGGCAGCGTGCCATACAGCCCCAGGCCCACGCCCAGGCTCGTGCCGATGTAGCCGAACATGATGAGCGGCTGGGTGTAGCCCGAGACCAGGTAGCCCCAGAGCGCGATGCCCCAAAAGGCCAGCATGACGACGCCGGGGACGATCAGCTTCTTGAACTCGAATGCGTTTTTCATTGTCCTTCCTCCGAAGTGTTGACTGAGATCAGTCGCAGCCCCAGGTCGCGAATCCGGTTGAGGATGCCGAAGAGCGCGGCCTGGTCGGCCACCGGGCCTGAGAGGACGGTGATCGCGCCGCAGTCTGATGGGGCGGTCACGCGCAACGTCATGCCGTCGAACCAGTCCGCTCGCTCAGGCGCGATGCGGCCGGCGACCTGGATTTCGTACCGCTTAGTGGGTTCGGGAACCATGCGAATGCTCCTCGCTGTGATCTGCGAAGAGTATCGCGCCGGGATAGGGGGTCGCGCTACCCCTATTGTGGGGGGTTTAGGTAGGGGGGATTAACCTACCCCTCTCGCTCCCCCTTTCCAGGAATTTGGAATTGCTGCCTGGGGAAACTGGGGCTTGACATCAGCACAGTTTCATGATACTATCTCTACATGCACTTATGCGTGTAAGGTTATGCGTATAAGTTACCAAAACAAGCATATACCGCTTATCGTCCACGATAATAACACCTTTAGACAAGCGACCGCACAACGATGAAAAGGCCTACTCAGACTGACGTAGCTCGTTTGGCCGGTTTCTCAACGGCAACCGTTTCATACGTTCTCAATGGCCTCGCTAATGACCGGGTACCCATCTCGGAGGAAACCCGCAAGCGGGTTTTGGCGGTCATCGAGGAGCTTGGCTATGAGCCAGATGCCCGTGCCCAGGCCCTACGTTCAGGTCATACGAAAACAATCGGCCTCATCATCCCGGATATCCGCAATCCCCATTTTTGGCAAACCGCCGATGGGGTCGAGCAGGAGCTCCGCGCTTCGGGTTACCACCTGCTCCTCTCCAGCGCGGATATCAGCCCTGAATATGGGGAAGATATTTTCAAAGAACTGTCGCGCCGGCGCATCGACGGGCTGATTCTGATGAGCACTTTTATCTTCCAATCGGAGGGAGCGCAGAAGACTCTGACCCAGCTGCTCAAGCGGCGATTCCCTATCGCGAGAATAGGCGAGCACCCGACTATAGACTGCGTGGTGTCCAATTACCAGGCTGCGACACGAGAAGCGACAGCCTATTTATTGTCGTTGCAGCACCGGCGAATTGGTTTGATTTACGGCGTGCGGCCGTCGTGGGACAGTCTCGGGACCGCTGACCTGCCAGTTGATTCCGCGGGAGGTTTGGACCGTCTGCTGCCCTACCAGGACTGCCTTCGGGCGGCCGGCCTGCCGGTTGACCCGGCGCTGATCATCACGTGTGGCACGGCCATCGAGGATGGCTATCAGGCCGCCCTACAGCTTCTCAAGCTTCCGGCGCGGCCCACGGCTTTGCTTGTCATCAACGATCTGCTGACCATCGGCGCTCTGCGCGCTGCCAGCGACCTGGGGTTGCGTGTTCCTGCCGACCTCTCACTGGTCGGCTATGACGATATTCCCCTGGCCAGTTACCTGACGCCGCGCCTGACGACCAGCTCCAAGGACATGGTAAGAGTGGGGCGGGAAGTGGTTAAGCTGTTGTTGGCCCGTATCCAGGATCCCGAGCGGCCCCAGCAGAGAATTGATGTAAAGGCCCAGTTTATCATTCGTGAGTCGACAGGCCCGGCCCCGTTTTAATGAGGAACGGAAAGAAGTTTCTCTATGAGCAAGATGTCCGGTACCGTCAAGTTTCTCAGGCGCAACGCCGCCGGCTATCTGTTCCTCGCGCCGTGGCTCGTGGGTTTCCTCGTACTGACGCTTTACCCGATGGTATACTCGCTGTGGCTCGGTTTCACGAGTTATGACTTCACCAAGCCCGATGCGACGCAATGGATCGGGCTTGGCAACTATCTAAAAATGTTCGGGCAGGCGTTCGGGCTGTCCGAGTTCACCGCGTCCACGGGCGAGGTGATGCGCGTAGACCCGTACTACTTAAAGTCGCTGTCCGTGACGTTTACCTATGTGTTCGTGTCCCTGCCGCTGAAGTTGATAGCCGCCCTCGCGGTGGCGATGCTGCTGAACCAAAAACTACGGGGGGTGCCGTTTTACCGCGCCGTGTATTATATCCCCACGCTCCTCGGCGGCTCGGTGGCTATCGCGGTGCTGTGGAGGAAGCTGTTCGAGAAAAACGGCCTGGTAAACATGTTCCTGGGAGCCATCGGCTTCACCAACCTCCCTGGCTGGATCACCAACCCCAACTACGCGCTCGGGACGCTCGTCTTGCTGTCGGTGTGGCAGTTCGGCTCTTCGATGATTATCTTCCTCGCGGGGCTGAAGCAAATCCCGGAGGAGTATTACGAGGCGGCAAGCGTGGACGGCGCGAACAAGGTGCGGCTGTTTTTCTCCATCACCCTGCCCTTGCTCTCGCCGGTGATTCTGTTCAACCTGGTCATGCAGATGATATCCGCGTTCCAGACGTTCACCCAGGCCTATATCATCGGCGGCGGCACGGGCGGCGTGCTCAACTCCACGCTGTTCTATACCCTCCACCTGTATATCCAGGGATGGTCATACCACGAGATGGGGTACGCGTCCGCGATGGCGTGGGTGCTGCTGCTCATCATCGGGGTGCTCACGGCGCTTGTCTTCAGAACATCGAACTCGTGGGTGTCCTATGGGACCGGGGAATAACATGAAAACCAGGCCGGTTGTACGCCATACTTTGACCCATCTGTTCATCATCGTCCTGGGGCTGGTCATGATCTACCCCATACTCTGGATGATTGTCAGCTCGTTCAAGCCCAACAACATGATATTCAGCGACCCGGGGCTGATACCGAAAGCCGTGACCACTGAAAACTACATCACCGGGTGGAAAGGCTATGCGGGTACGTCCTTCGGGAGGTTCTTTGCGAACTCGCTCATGATGTGCGCAGGGGCCATCGTCGGGAACCTGATATCCTGCACAATGGCGGCGTACGCGTTCGCGCGGCTCAAATTCGCGGGCAGGGGCTTCTGGTTCGCGGTGATGATGGTCACGCTCATGCTCCCGGGTCAAGTTACGATCGTGCCGCGCTATATCCTGTTCAACACCTTCGGGTGGGTGGGTTCGTACCTCCCGATAGTCGTGCCGAAATTCCTCGCGACGGACGTGTTCTTCGTGTTTCTGCTTGTGCAGTTCATACGCAGTCTGCCGAAAGAGCTCGACGAGGCGGCGATTATAGACGGGTGCGGGAAAGTCGGGGTTTTCCTTCGTATCATCGTACCGCTCGCGACCCCCGCTCTAGTGACGACTGCGCTGTTCACGTTCCTTTGGACGTGGGACGACTTTTTCAACCACCTGCTGTACCTCACAACGCCGGCGATTTTCAGCGTGTCGAGGGCGTTGCGCACGTTCGTCGGCGACGCGGGCGCGGTGTCCAACTGGGGCGGCGCGCTGGCGATGTCCACGCTGTCTGTGGTTCCCCTCTTTATCCTGTTCTTCTCCCTGCAGAAGTACTTTGTACAGGGTATCGCGACCACGGGGATAAAGGGGTGATGGGGATGGGTGGGGATTGGGGATTCGGGATTGGGGACTAGGACGTCGAATGGCCTGGTCCCTAGTCCCCTAGCCCCCTAGTCCCTAGTCCCCAAGAGGAGGCAAGCAGACCCAACTATCTACCAATCTACCAACCTACCAAATTCCCATCATAAGGAGACAGAATGAAAACCCGTAAGCTGTTCAGTGTCCTGAGCTTGGTGGTGGTCTTCGCCATGCTCCTCTCGGCGTGCGCCCAGCCGACGCCGACCCCCGTGCCGCCTACCAAGGCGCCGGCTGCCGCCGCGCCGACCGCGGTGCCCGCAGCCACCAAAGCGCCCGAGCCGACCAAGGCGCCCGAACCGACCAAGGCACCCGAACCGACCAAGGCCAGTCCCGCCGGACTTCCCGCTTACACGGGCGGTCCCGTCACGCTCCGCTTCGCTTACTGGGGCAACGACGACCGCGTTGCCAGAACCAACAAGGTTATCGCGCTGTTCCAGGCGGCGTATCCCCAGATCCAAGTCAAGGGCGAACCCAATGGCGCTACGGCCGACCACTTCGCGATTCTCAACACACAGCTCGCGGGCAACAACGCCCCCGACCTGATCCAGTTCGGCGGCAACTACCCGGATTACATCAAGTACCTCCAGTCGCTCAATGACTACCTCGGCAAGCAACTCCTAATTGACACCGCCGGGCGGTTCGACCAGACCGCGCTGATCCCTGCGACGGTTGACGGTAAGCTCTGGTGTGTAAGCCTCGGCACGAACACGCTCGTCCTCGTCTACAACAAGACGATGATTGAGGCGGCGGGTGTGGCGCTCCCGAAAGACAATATGACCTGGGACGAGCTTATGGCCTACGGCAAGGATCTCAAGGCGAAACTCCCCAAAGGTGTCGCACCTTTCGTGGACAACACCACCAACCAGGCGAACTACCTCAGCTACTACTATCGCCAGCAGGGTACTCCGCTCTGGACTTCCGATGGCGGCGGCAAATCCTACGCGACAGTTGATTCCGCCAAGAAATGGCTCCAGATGTGGGCGGATATGCGCACCCAGGGGCTGATCCCCGACGCGGACACCACCACGACCTACGCTGAAACCGGGGCGGACAGTTCCGCGCTCGTGGCAGGCAAGGCGGCTATCGGTTTGATCTGGAGCAACCAGGTAGCGGCTTATCAGGCGGCAATGAAGGACAAGGTCGGCGCGACGACGCTCCCCAAGGGCGGCCAGAAGTCGTACGCCATCCAGATGAGCCAGTATATGGGCATCAACAAGGCCAGCAAGAACCTCGAGGCGGCGGCGCTCTTCATCAACTTCTTCGTTACCAGCCCCGAGGCGGGCGCGGTACTCGGCACAAACCGGGGCGTGCCTAGCTCGCCGATCGTGCGTACGGCAATCTCCGGCCAAGCCACCGAGACTGACGCGGCGGTTTACAGGATCTACAACGCGGTAGCCGACCGCACGATCCCGCAGGATCCGAACCTGCCTAACGACCAGGAGTTTGTGAACGAGCTTCGGCTGATCGGTCAGGCGGTATCGCTCAACAAGTCCACGGTTGACAAGGGCGCGGCGGACTTGCAGGCATTGATCGAGCGCCTGGCGAAAAAGTAACTTCCGACAGAACTGACGGTTACGAAAGGCGCGGGGGCGAAAGACCTCGCGCCTTTTACTGAAGTTGGAACGATTTCCTTACCCCGCTGATCTACTTGAACGATCCGAAACTCTATACGATATCGCTTGCGCTGCGCTCGTTTGCCGATCCCTCCTCCGTAACGAACTGGGGGGGAGTCTTCGCGATGGGAATCCTTGGGTTGATCCCAGTTTTCGTCATCTTCATTCTGTTTCAAAAGTACCTGGTGGAAGGGATCAGCACGACTGGACTCAAAGGATGAAAGGGAATATGCTACCGCACACGGCCACCATCACCGACCTGCGTTTTGAACACCTGAGCGAGGCCCTCGGCATCGGCGTCGCAAGCCCCCGGCTGTCCTGGATCGTCGCGGCCGCGGCCGGCGATTGGCAGCAGGCCGGCTACGAGGTCGAGGCGCACCGGCCGGACGGCGGGCTGCGGGGTCGGACCGGGCCGGTGGCGTCGGGTGAGTCGGTGCTCGTGCCCTGGCCGTTCGCACCGCTGACCTCGCGCGAACGGGCGCTGGTCAGGGCGCGCGCCTGGGCGACGGACGGCCGGGTATCCGCGTGGAGCGAGCCGGCCCCGGTTGAAGCGGGGCTGCTGGATCCCGGCGACTGGTCCGGCCGCTTCATCACGCCGGACTGGGACGAGGACACCTCCCGGCCCCAGCCGTGCCCGCTGCTCCGCCGCGAGTTCACTGTGCGGAGCGGGCACGGCGTCAGGCAGGCGCGGCTGTACATCACCAGCCTGGGGGTCTACGAGGCGCAGATCAACGCCGCGGTCGTCGGCGATCACGTGCTGGCGCCCGGCTGGACTAGCTACGACCACCGGCTGCGCTATCAGACGTTTGACGTGACCGCCCTCTTGAAGGAAGGACGCAACGCGATCGGCGTCATCCTGGGCGACGGCTGGTATCGCGGCCGGCTGGGGGGCCGCGGCGGGCGGCGCAACATCTACGGCGACCGGCTGGCGCTGCTGGCCCAGCTCGAGATCGTTTACGCGGACGGCACGGCCGAGCGCGTCGTCACCGACGAGAGCTGGCGCGCGGCGACCGGGCCGATCCTGGCCAGCGACATCTACGATGGCGAGACCTACGACGCCCGCCTGGCGCAGGACGGCTGGTCCGCGGCCCCTTACGACGACCACGGCTGGGCCGGCGTGCGGTTGGTGGCGCGGGACCTGGCGATCCTGGTCGCGCCGTCCGGCCCGCCCGTGCGGCGCATTGAGTTGATCGCGCCGACCGCCATCACGACCTCGCCCTCCGGCCGGACCATCGTTGACTTCGGGCAGAATCTCGTCGGCCGGCTGCGCCTGACCGTGCAGGGAGCCGCCGGGCATGCGATCACCCTGCGCCACGCCGAAGTGCTTGAGGCTGGCGAGTTGTGCATGCGACCGCTGAGGCACGTCAAGGCCACCGACCGCTACATCCTGCGAGGGGGCGGGCCGGAAACCTGGGAGCCGCGCTTCACTTTCCACGGCTTTCGCTATGCCGAGGTAGACGGCTGGCCCGGTGAGTTGCCTTCCGATGCGATCCGAGCCGTGGTGTGTCACTCGGACATGGAACGCACCGGCTGGTTCGAGTGCTCCGAGCCGCTCGTCAACCGGCTCCACGAGAATGTGGTGTGGAGCATGCGCGGCAACTTTCTGGACATCCCCACCGACTGCCCGCAGCGCGACGAGCGCCTGGGCTGGACCGGCGACCTGCAGGTCTTCGCGCCCACCGCCTGCTTCCTCTATGACACGGCGGGCTTCCTGCGGTCGTGGTTGGCCGATCTGGCCGCGGAGGCGTCGGCCGCGGGCGGTGTGGCGCCCATTACGGTGCCCAACATCCTGCCGGAGCCGGTCTGGCCGGCGGCGGCGTGGGGCGATGCCGCGGCTATCGTGCCCTGGGTGTTGTATCAGCGCTACGGCGACGCGGGCATCCTGGCCGACCAGTTTGCGAGCATGGCGGCCTGGGTAGATGCTGTGGCCCGCGTGGCCGGCGAGAGGCGGCTGTGGGAGGACGGGAAGCAGTTCGGCGACTGGCTGGACCCGAAAGCGTCGCCCAATAACCCGGCTGACGCGCGCACAGCACCCGCGATCGTGGCGACCGCCTACTTCACCCGCTCGGCCGAGCTTGTGGCCCAGGCCGCGGCCGTGCTTGGTCGGGACGCGGACGCCGCCCGTTACGCCGCCCTCGCCGCGGAGGTCAGGATGGCCTTCGCTGCCGAGTATGTCACGCCCGCGGGACGCGTGGTCAGCGACGCGGCGACCGCGTATGCGCTGGCCTTGCAGTTTGCGCTGCTGCCGGCCGCGGCGCAGCGGCAGCGGGCCGGCCGGCGGCTGGCGGAGCTGGTGGCCGCGGAGGGCTATCGCATCAGCACCGGCTTCGTGGGCACCCCGCTGATCTGCGATGCCCTGTGCGACGCGGGCGAGGTCGCGGCGGCCTACCGCCTGCTGCTGCAGACGGAATGCCCCTCGTGGCTCTACCCGGTCACCATGGGCGCCACCACCGTTTGGGAGCGCTGGGACAGCTTGCTGCCCGATGGGTCGGTCAACCCCGGCCAGATGACCTCGTTCAACCACTACGCGCTGGGGGCCGTGGCCGACTGGCTGCACCGCACGGTTGCGGGCCTGGCCCCGGCCGCACCCGGCTACCGCCGGATCATGATCCGGCCCAGCCCCGGCGGCGGCCTCACCTGGGCTTGCGCCCGCCACCGCACCCCCTACGGCCTGGCCGAGTGTTCTTGGCGGATCGAGGACGGCAGCATGACGGTGGAAGTCGAGATCCCTCCCAACACCTCCGCCGAGGTCTACCTGCCTGGACAGTCCGGAGACCCCCTCCCGGTTGGATCGGGGCGGTATCGTTGGTCGTATCTTTACTGACCTGAAGCGGAACGACCCACCACAATGTAGTGTAGCTCAGGAGGAGAGATGAAAGGTGAGACCACTTCTGCCGCGTTCCCATGTTACCTGGATCCGAATCAGCCGGTGGATGCGCGAGTCGCCGATCTGTTGGCGGCCATGACGCTGCCGGAGAAGATCGGCCAGATGTGCCATCCGGCGAAGGCCATCCCTAGGTTGGGGATCCCCGCCTACAACTACTCGAACGAGGCGCTGCATGGCGTGGCCCGTAATGGACGCGCGACCGTATTTCCCCAGGTCATTGGCCTGGCCGCCACCTGGGATCCCGCCCTGATTCGCCGCGTTGGCAGCGCCATCGGGGACGAGGGCCGCGCCAAGCATCATGCGGCGCTGAACAGGCAGGGGGAGACGCGTGGGTATCAGGGCTTGACTTTCTGGTCGCCCAATGTCAATATCTTCCGTGACCCGCGCTGGGGGCGCGGCCAGGAGACCTGGGGCGAAGATCCGTTTCTGACCGGGGAGATGGCTGCCGCGTTTGTGGCGGGCCTGCAGGGCGATGACCCCCGCTACCTCAAGGCCGCGGCCTGCGCCAAGCACTACGCGGTCCACAGCGGCCCCGAAGCACTGCGCCATCGCTTCAATGCCGTCGTCTCCCGCCGTGACCTCTATGCCACCTACCTGCCCGCGTTTCGTAAGCTGGTGCGGGAGGCCAGGGTAGAGGCTGTGATGGGCGCCTATAACCGGACCAACGGCGAGCCGTGCTGCGCCAGCCAGTATCTCATTGAGGAGATCTTGCGGGGTGAGTGGGGGTTTGCAGGGCATTTCGTGTCGGACTGCGGCGCGCTCAGTGACTTCCATCAGAACCACAAGATCACGGCGGATGCGGCTGAAAGCGCCGCGCTGGCCCTGCAGCGCGGCTGTGATCTGGGCTGCGGCCGCGTCTTCGAGCATCTGCCGGAGGCCATCGATCGCGGGCTGGTCACCGAAGCCAACGTGGATCGGGCGCTGGCGCGCACCCTGGCCACGCGCTTCAAGCTGGGGATGTTCGACCCACCGGAGTCTGTGCCTTATGCGAGCATTCCACCGGAGGTAATCGGCTGCGAGGCGCATCGTAACCTGGCGTATGAGGCAGCCGTGAAGTCGGTTGTGCTGCTGAAGAACGCCGGCGGGCTGCTGCCGTTGCCGCCGACCCTGCGCAGCGTCCAGGTGGTCGGTCCCGCCGCCGCCACCGTGGATGCGCTGCTGGGCAGCTATTCCGGGCTGAACGAGCGCATGACCACCCTGGTGGAGGGGATTGCTGGCGCCGTGCCGGAGGGGGTGCGGCTGGAGTATCGCCCCGGGTGCCAGCTTGTGGCGCCCAACGTGAATGCTCTCGACGGGGCGACGGCCAACGCGGCTAAGTGCGACGTCACGATCGCGTGCATGGGGCTGTTGCCCTTGTTGGAAGGGGAGGAAGGGGATGCGATCCTCTCGGCCGAGAGCGGCGACCGGTCGGATATCGGACTGCCCGCGGTGCAGCAAGCATTCATCAAGCAGTTGGCGCTGACCGGCGCCAAGATTGTTCTGGTGTTGACCGGCGGCAGCCCCATCGCCCTGGGTGAAGTGGCAGATCTGGTCCAGGCGATCGTCTTTGCCTGGTATCCAGGCCAGGAGGGGGGGCGCGCGGTAGCCGATGTGCTGTTCGGCCGGGCCGTGCCTTCTGGCCGGTTGCCGGTGACCTTCCCGCAGTCGGTGACTCAACTGCCACCGTTTGAGGATTACGCGATGCGGGAGCGCACCTACCGCTATGCGAGTTGGGAGCCGCTGTATCCGTTCGGCTTCGGGCTTAGCTACACACGCTTCGTGTACAGCGACTTGGTGACGGCCCCAGCGCCGGTTCGGGCGGGTGAGAGCGTAGTGGTCCGGCTGTGCGTCACCAACGCCGGCGCAGTGGCTGGCGAGGAGGTCGTGCAAGTCTATCTGAGCGACCTGGAGACCTCGGTCGAAGCGCCGATCCAGAGCCTGGTGGGCTTTCAGCGGGTGGCGCTGGCCCCCGGAGAGCGGCGTGAAGTGACGTTCACCGTAACGCCGGAGATGCTGATGCTGGTGGATGACGACGGTCGCGCCCGGCTGGAGCCTGGGCAGTTCCGGCTGACGGCCGGCGGCTGCTCGCCAGGGGAGCGCGGCCTGGCGCTTGGTGCAGCAGAATTGCCGACGGCCGTGATCGAAGTTGTACCATGACCGGGAGCGCCGGCGTGCAGGCCCTCCCGGACCGCGGGCGCGCGCGTTCGCTGAGTCTACGGTAACCCCATCGGCGCACCTATTTCACCTCGCGCCAATGGCCTACCTATCTCTCAGTGTTTTGCCCGACCTACTGACTATCTCTATCGTGTTGTTGGACAGGACATTTTCAGGCCAGATTCCGCAGCGATCAGGATATTGCCGGCGTGAACATCAGAAAGACACAGCACGAACTCGGGGGTCCGGCCTGAAGTGTCAGGGCGAGCCGTTCGGCGCGGCCGACAAGGTCGAGGATATCAGCACGCTTGGCCTTCAACAATGGCCCGGAACGGGTGCTCTGCCCTGACATCGTGAGGGGTTCGTGCCCCCCAAGGGGACTTGCGCACGGTTCATGTAACGATGAAGCACAACTGCGCCCGGACATCGCAGGAACGTGGCTTGCCCTTGTGGCAGCGCCGCCATCACCGGTCTGGACCCGATCGTGCCAGGGAGATCCGCAAGCTGCGGGAGCAGGGCGAGACGCTGGCGAACATCGGGCGGCGGTTTGGGCTGAGTGCTGAGCGCGTCAGACAGATCCTGGCCCAAGAGGCCCTGGAAGTTTTTACTTTAGCATAATACTTCGAGTCCCTGCGTCCGAGCACTCGTCGCCTGCTCGGTTACAGTTCTGCACTCAAGCATGCGGACCGGGCAATGGACTACCGCACGATGAGTGGCACGAACACCTGAATGACACCATTGCCTACTTGGTTCGAACGCGCCGAGTGCGTGTGGCCGGCATAGTCCCAGTACACGTATGCGCCGTGGTTGATGACGATGTTCGTCGCTGGCCCAGACGCTGCTGCCATCGAGACCGGGCTGACCAACTTATCTGCCGGCAACGCAGCGAGCGGCAACGACAGGTGAGGGATGTTCCCTGTGCCGGTCAAGCTTCCGGGGTTAAAGTCCGCTCGGATCGTCACGTCGCTGTTGTTCGGCGTAAACGTCGTGTCGGCCAAGTTGGGATCCCCGAAAGCACCTGTAGCGGCATACCAGCGATAGAAGACGTAGCCCATGTCGGCCTGCGCCGAGATGGTGAAAGCTGTTCCCGGCAGGTACTTCGTCGGGTTCACGGGGCAGTTCGGGGAACCCAGGGTGATGCTGCCGGCGCCATCGGGCGAGACCGTCGTGCTGACCACCACGTACACCGGCGTGTTAATCGGCGTCGGCGTAGCCGTTGGCGTATGCGTCGGCGTATTGGTGACCGTCGGTGTGTTGGTCGGCGTGTTCGTAGGTGTATACGTCGGTGTATTCGTCGGCGTATTGGTCGGCGTCGGCGTGTTGGTGGGCGTGTTCGTCGGCGTCGGCGTCCAGGCGTCGAAGTTGGCTGTGATGGTCACGTCGGTCGTGCCCGGTGTGAAGGTGGTCGCTGCGTTGTTGGCGTTGCCGAGGCTGCCTGTTGGCGCGGTCCAGTTGTGGAAGGAGTAACCGCTGGCCGACGAAGCGGAAACGTCCACGGCGACGTTAGGCTTGTATTTGGTCCCGCCCTGGCAGTTGGGACTGGTGGTCACGCTGGCTGTGCCGGCGCCGGTGGGATTGACCGCTGTGGTCACACTGACGCAACTGGCGAAGTTGGCGGTGACGCTTTTGTTAGCGTTCATCGTTACGGTAGTTGGGTTGGTCGAGCCGGACGCGTCGCCGCTCCAGTTGTTGAAGAGGTAGTTGTCGGCCGGGTTGGCCGTCAGGGTGACGACCGTGCTGGGGTTGTAGCGCGTGCCGCCCTGGCAGTTGGGACCAGGACTGGCCCCGACCGTGCCACCGCTGGTGGGACTCACGGCCGTCGTCAGCGTGTAG
Source organism: Chloroflexota bacterium (assembly GCA_026389845.1). Classification (GTDB taxonomy): domain Bacteria; phylum Chloroflexota; class Anaerolineae; order CG2-30-64-16; family CG2-30-64-16; genus JAPLHB01. The sequence goes on along the minus strand of JAPLHB010000118.1, from coordinate 1,836 downwards.
CAACCAGCGAAGTTGGCGGTGACACTCTTGTCGGCGTTCATTGTCACCGTAGTCGGGTTGCTGGAGCCGGTCGCGTCGCCGCTCCAGTTGCCAAAGGCGTAGTTATCGGCCGGGCTGGCGGTCAGTGTGACGACCGTGTTGTAGATATAGTACCCAGGATGGTACGTGCAGTTATTTGCCGGGCTGACGCCGATGGTGCCGCTACCGGTGGGCGAGACCGACGTAGTCAGGGGGTAGCAGGCGTCCCGAAACTCGGCGGTGACGCTCTTGTTGGCGTTCATCGTCACTGTGGTCGGGTTGGTCGTGCCCGTGGCGTCGCCAGACCATTGGTAGAATTCCTTCCCTGTTGCTGGATTGGCAGTCAGGGTGACGACGGTGTTGGGCAGGTAGCGATCGCCGCCGCAGTTGGCCGCGGGACTGGGGGCGACCGTCCCGCTGCCGGTGGGACTCACGGTGGTCGTCAGGGTCTTGCAGGTCTGGTAGGTGGCCGTGGCGATCACGTCGCTGCTGCCCAGGGTCATGGTCGTGCTCTTGGCGCTGGCATCGGCGAAGGTGGCGCCGCCGGTGGCCGACCAGTTCTGGAACACGAAGTAGGTATTTTCGGTGGCGACGACGGCCAAGGCGCTCCCCGGCTTGTACTTCGTCCCGTCCTGGCAGTTGGGACTGGTGGTCACGCTGGCTGTGCCGGCGCCGGTGGGACTGACCGCCGTGCTGACCGTCACGCACACCGGCGTAGATGTTGGTGTAGGCGTGTATGTGGGTGTCGGGGTGTATGTGTGTGTGCTCGTCGGCGTATGTGTTGACGTGTATGTGGCCGTGTTCGTGTTGGTCGGCGTTGGTGTATATGTCGGCGTTCTGGTGGGCGTGTTCGTCGGCGTAGCCGTTGGCGTGTTCGTCGGCGTCGGCGTCCAGGCGTCGAAGTTGGTCGTCACCGTCACATCACTCGTTCCCGGCGTAAACGTGGTTGCTGAATTGTTCGGATTGCCGAAGCTGCCCATCGGCGCGCTCCAGACGCGGAAGGAGTAACCGCTGGCCGACGAAGCGGAAACGTTCACGGCGACGTTAGGCTTGTATTTGGTCCCGCCCTGGCAGTTGGGACTGGTGGTCACGCTGGCTGTGCCGGCGCCGGTGGGACTGACCGCCGTGGTCACACTGACGCAACTGGCGAAATTGACGGTAACACTCTTGTTGGCGTTCATCGTTACGGCAGTTGGGTTGGCCGCGCCGGAGGCATCGCCGCTCCAACTGCTGAAGGCGTAGTTGTCGGCCGGACTGGCCGTCAGAGTGACATTCGTGCCGTAGGTATAGAGGCCCGGATGGGCCGTGCAGTTGGGGCCGGGGCTGACGCTGACCGTGCCCGTGCCGGTGGGGTTCACCGAGGTCGTGATCCCATAGCAGGCGACCTCGAAGTTGGCCGTCGCCTGGGCTGCGCCGGTGCCCAACGCCAGGGTCGTGGTCTTGGCTGCGGGGTTACCCACCGTGCCGCCGGTCGCCGTCCAGTTGACGAAGGCATAGCCGGTGTTCTCGGTCGCGACGATCGTGACGGTGCTGTTGGGCGCCCACTTGCTGCCGCCGCCAGGACAGTTCGCCGCCGTACTGACGTTCGCCGTGCCGTAGCCGGGCGGGTTGACCGCCGTGGTCACCGCGACACACGCCAGGTAGTTGGCGGTCACGGTCACGTCGGCTGTGCCCACCGTCAGGGTCGTGCTCTTGGCGTTGGCATCCCCCAACGTGCCGCCGCTCGTCGTCCAGTTCTGGAAGTCGTAGTCCGCATTCTCGGTCGTGGTGATGTTCACCGTGCTGTTGCGCCTGTACTTGCTACCCCCGCCGGGACAG
>JAPLHB010000083.1 GCA_026389845.1 Chloroflexota bacterium | reverse complement strand
CACCAGCGCCGGCCAGGCGTCCAGGGTATGCGCGACCGCCAGCCCTACGGCCGTCTTCCCGAAGCCCATATCCGCGACCACGTTGGCGTGGCCACGCGCCTGAATCGTCTTGGCCGCGGCCAGGGCGACGTGCTTCTGGGCGTCCAGCAGGCCGGCTTCCGCGCGGCCCGGCAGCCGCTTGATGGGCAAGAGCCCGCCGAGCTTCTGCCAGAGCGCCGGCAGCGGCTGGGCGTAGAGCGGTTTGTGGCGCGCCTCGATCAGCGCGGCGATGGCAGACGCATGGGTCGTGAGGAAGACTTCCAGGTCGGTGTTCGTTTCGACGACGCCGAAGTCCCCCTGGCGGTTGAACGTGAAGACCTTCGTGATGAACTTCTCCCGTTCGACCTGCTTATCATCATCCTCCTCGACGACCTCGCCCTGGGCGTTGGTCAGCGCGTGGAACACCTTGACCGCGTACCCGCGGGCCAAAGTGTCGCTGAGCGTCATGGTGCCCAGCAGGCCCGAGGCGACCAGCATCGCGACGTGGCCGCGGCGCATCGGGACGGCCGGCGCAAATTCGACCGTCTGCGGCTGGGCCGCAGTTTCCTGCCAGGCTCGGGTCGTCAAGACCCCGTGTGCGGCGGCCAGGGCGCGCTCCTCGGCGGGCGTGAGCGTGTTCTTGTAAAACACGAACCGCTTTTTGAGATCACACGCCGGTACGACGTACTGCTCGGTGGCCGTGTCCAGGGCTGGCGGCATGGTGGCCGCATAGCTCTTGAGCCGGGCCTCGGTGTTACCGTCCGGCAGGGCCTTCGCTCGCCGGACCGCGAACAGCACGACCTGCTTGTACTGGGCGTATTCCGGCACGGCGTAGACCGCGTGGCTGTGGAAGTGCCCGGCCAGCAGCCGAGCGACTTCCTTGATCCCCAGCGCCCACCGGGGTACGATGTAGACCAGCAGCCCGCCCGGCATCAGCCGGTCGTAGCTTGCGCGCAAGAACGTGTACTCCAGCCGCTTGGTGGGCTGGAGTTCGCCGGCCAGGTCGAAGTCATACGGCGGGTTGAGCCACAGGAGTGCCATGCTGGCCGTAGACAGGCTGACGTCGAACCAGTCAGCCTGCAGCACGTTGGCCGCGGGCAGCACTTGGGCGGCCGCAGCCGCGCGCTGATCGCCCAGTTCGACGGCGTAGGGGTCGGGCTGGGCGCCCAACCTGGCGAGGTGCTGGGTAACGGCGGCCAGGGCCTTGCCTTCGCCGGCGCAGGGGTCCAGCAGCCGCAGGGGCGCTCCCGTCGGAGCGGTGATGCGTTCCAGGGTGAGTGCCAGGGCTTGCGGCGGGTAGGGATAGAACCCCGCCTTGTAAATACCACCTAGGTTCATGCTGTGTCTCCTCTGTGTGGAAATGCAGAGGAGAGGACTGCTTGACCCGCCGAAGCGGGCAGTCAGCCCCCTCCTCGGGTCGGTGTGGGTTACGTGTGCTACCAGACCAGCTTGCCGTCCTTGATCAGATCTTGGATGGTGTTGGCCCAGGGGTAAGTTGGATTGAGCCAGAACGCCCCCAGGCAGTCGCCGTAGGTTTCCAGGTCCCAGATACCGAAGCCGGCCGCGCCGGCGGCTGCATGCTGCGCGGCGTAGTCCCAGATCACTGGCGCCCAGTGCGGGAGCACGGGCAGCCGGGCGGGTTCGCCTTGATATTCGAACTCGAACGCTTCCAGGAAAGCCGCCAACGCCTGATGCGCTTCCGGCAGCCGGGCCGCCAGCCGTTGTTGGCGGGCCGCGCGATCGCTGGCTAAGGCCCACGCCGCCGCCTCGGGGTCGGTGAGCAAGACCAGGCTTTTGTCCAGCGTGCGTACCACCAGGTGGTGGCTGTTCGCGCGCGGGAGCGCGGCCCAAAACTGCTTGGTGCCGCTCGCGGCCTTGAAATTGCGATATTCCCAACCGGGCGCGTAGGTGACGGCTGATTTGGTGTTCATCACCAGGCCGGCCCAGATGCTCTTGACAGAGCCTTTGGCCCCGACCATCGAGACGTAGACCGCTTCTTGATTGCGAAGCGCCAGGCCCAGAGCCGTGACGGTGACCTGGTGGTTACAAAATTTTGGCATGGGTATCCTCCGTGTGTGGTTTTCCGTGTGAGATCTGTTGCGTCCAACGTAACTCTGGAATAGAATGGCCGAAATCGGCCCCAAAAGGACCTCAAAACCGGTTTTTGCCGGCTCCGAGGACTCCGACAGTGCCACCTGGTCCACCGTAACTCTGGAATGCGGTGTTCTCGTCCAGCGTAACCCTGGAAAGGCGTGATTGCCGAGCGTC
>JAPLHB010000146.1 GCA_026389845.1 Chloroflexota bacterium | reverse complement strand
CTTGTTGTAGTACAGCGCCACGGCCTTGATGATGCCCGGCACGCCGTACAGCTTGCCATCAACCGTCAGGCCGCTGACGCCAGCCGGCGAGAACAGGCTCAGGTTGTCCTTCATCAAGTCGTCAACCGGGGCGACGACCTTGGCACGCACTTCATTGCCCAGGTTATCATTCGGCGCCGTGAACATATCGGGGCCGCCGCCAGCCGCAACTTCGGTCTCCCATTTGTTGAAGACCTGGTCGAACGGAATCTGCAGCACGGTCAACTTCAGATCAGGATTTTCCTTCTTCAGGCCATCCAGGACCTGGGTCAGCGCCTTCTCTTCGGTGCTGCCGGTGCCGTAGGCGTGCCACAGCGTGACGGCGCCCTTCAGACCAGCGGCTGCCGCCGCAGGAGCTGTGGTGGCTGCGGGCGCCTTGGTGGCGGCCGGGGCCTGGGTCGCAGCCGGCGCAGCCGGTTTTTCGGTTGGCTTGGGAGCCGGGGTGGCCGTCGGCTGCGCGCCACAGGCGGACAGCACGAAGGTCAGGATCAACACGATGGAGAAAATCCCGTAGATGCGTTTCATAGTGCTTCTCACTCCTTATTAGGTGGTTGAAATATGGATGGGCATACAAGCGATGGTCGAACGTTGACCTTCCTGTTCTTCGGTGAACATCACCTCCTTGCAAGAGATTCCTCATCGAAGCCGATTGCGACCAAACTACCTCAGCATCAAGAATAGCACGCCCTCTGATGCCGATGATAGTAGCCCCGTTACATTGCAGAGCAGATTACGCACGATGGGCATCCTTCTCTCCGCCCATGTCAATGCCCACATCGGGGAAAATAACGTTTTACGCAGATACCATATAAGACAAACAGCACGCCCGGCGAGCAGACCCCCAAAATAGACCGGGCCGCGCAAAGGATGTGCTGAACTTCGGGCCAGTATAACCCGTCCTGCAGTTTTACGCAAATCATGACCGGTATCACACCGTTCCGAACACCAGCCGGTCTAGGAGGTAACGCTGCAAGATGATAAAGATGACGACCACCGGCAGACTCATCAAAATCGCGAGGGCCGCCAGGATACTCCACGACTCCAGATAGCTGCCCTGAATCATGCCGGCAATCGCCATCGCCAGGGTAACGTTCTGGGCGCGGCTGACGAATAGCCAGCCCATGGCGAATTCGGAGTAGCCGATGAGGAACGCGATGAGACCGGCGACGGCGATAGAAGGGAGCGCCAGCGGCAACGTCACCCACCAGAAGGTGGTCAGCGCCCCCGCGCCGTCCAGGAACGCCGACTCCTCTAGCTCCGGCGACACGGCCTGGAATGCGGCGCGCATATTCCAGATGCAGAACGGCATGGCGAACGCGGTATAGACGATCATCAGGCCGAACAAAGAGGTGCGAATGCCGATGATCGTCAGCAGGACGTACAGCGGCGTCATCAGCGCCACGGGCGGCAAGAGCGCGCCGGTGAGCAGGCCGAACAAGCCGACGCGCCGGCCGGGGAAGCGATAGCGCGCGAAAGCGTAGGCCATGCTCGCACCCAACACCAGCGACAGGAATGCCGCGCCTCCTGAGACGACCAGGCTGTTTTGCAAGAGACTGACGAACGGGAGATTTTGAGACGAACGCTCCCACACGCGGGCGAACACGGCTAGCGACGGCTGCTCGGGCCAGACGCGAAACGTGGTCGGCCACCCCTTCACGCCGCTGTCGAACGCCAGGTAGATGATGCCCCAGATCGGCAGAAGCACGAAGGCGGCGATGAAGGCCAGGCCGAGCTGGTATGCGATTTGTTGCCGCCGCGTCAGCTTACGCATACGTGACCCCCTCCGCCGCTTTGCTCCAGCGGTTGAACCAGAGGATCAGCACGATCAGCACGATCACCGTGAAGATGTTGAGCGCAGCCGAGACAGCAAATTGGCCGCCGAAGTAGCCGGAGGGCGAAAAAAGGAAGTACGACGCCGTCGCGAATGTCATCAGCGGCGGGTTCGTCCGCATCGTATAGAACAAATAAAACTGGTTGAACGCGAAGATCGCCCGGATGATGAGCGCCGGCGTGACCAGCGGCAGTAGCAACGGCCAGGTCACCAACCGGAACAGCCGCCAGCCGTCGGCGCCATCCATCGCGGCCGCGTCGTAGACCTCGACCGGGACCAGCTTGAGCGCTGCCGTGGTCGCCAGCATGATGAAGGGGAAGCCGAACCAGGTGGCCGCCACCAGCAGGATCAACAGGGTGGTATTCGGGTTCTCGAACCAATTGGGCAGGTTGACGCCCGCGGGGACGTTCTGCGCCAGCGTTAGCCAGCCGAAAGTCGGCTCGAAGATCCGCAGCCACACCAGCGCGCCGACGAATTCGGGGATGGCCCACGGCAGGATGAAGATCGTCCGCCACCAGCCGCGGAACCACACGCCCTGGCGATGCAGCATCAGCGCGACGCCGATCCCCAGCGCGGCCTGCAACGCCACCGAGAGCACCGTCCAGAGCACATTGAACACCAGCAGGTCGGGCACGGCGCCGGAGAGCAACTGCAACAGCAGGGCCGGGCCGGCGTATTGGACCGTTGTCGCACGCGAGCCGTCCTGAAAGACCCCTACTTCCACCGGCTTGGCCTGCCCCGTCAATCCTTGCCAGACCGCACGCCACACGCCGCCCTGGATGCCGTCGCGGATCGAGATCGCGTTGAAGTCGGTCAGCGCCATCGCGATCTGATAGATCAGCGGAAAGAGGACGATCAGGGAAAGCGCGAGGATGCCCGGCAGGAGCCACGGCGCCGCACGCCGCGCATCGCGCCGGACGACACGCGCTGCGACGGGGTCATGCGGCCGTCGTCTCACCCGCAGCCCGGCGATCCACCGCGCCAGCGGCTCCCAGATCGCGCCGCGGAAGCCCTCGGCCGCGGCCAGCGTCAGCGGCGCGGTGATGGTGAGCACGTATTGCGGCCACTTGGTCGGCCAGACGAGCAGGAACCCCAGTCCGATCGCCAGCCACAGGGCGAAGACGCGTTGACGGCGCCACAGTCGTTTAAGCCCCAACGCGGCCAGCAGGGTGATGAAGAAATCCAGCATGAAGATGAAGACGCCCGGATGCCACGGCACCGAGCCGAGGAGCCAGACGAGCGGCTGCCAGGCAGGGTATCCGGCCCGGCGCACCTGCTCACTCTGGGCGTAGCCGCCGTGGTAGAGCAGCGACTGACTCAACCGGCCGAGTGGATCAGCCCACAGATGCGGGTCGAAGGCGAAGAAGATGGCGAAGGCGACGAGACCCCAGAGGACGGCAAATGGCAAATGGCGGATGGCAGATGGCAGCCACCCGCTCCCCTGCGAATCGACGCGCCTGGCGTCGGACTGAGGTGGATCGGCGGTGAATAGCCAGTGCGCCAGAACGGCGATCGCGGCCACGCCATAGGTGTACTTGGACGCGGCGGTGAGGCCGAGCGCGACCGCGGAGAGGAGCAGCCAGCCGAGAGAAATCCGGTTTCTGCCAGAAACCAGATTTCTCGCCCTGAGGTAGCACAACACCATCAGCAGGCTGGTGAGCGCAGGCAACGGCTCCAGCATGATCTGGCTGGTGTACTTGATCTGCCAGGTGAAGATCGCCAGGAACAGCCCGGCCAGTGGGTTGAGGATCGCCAGCGCCAGGGCTTCTAACGTGCCGAAGACAGCCGAGATGGTGCGGGCGATGCGGAAATGCGGCTGGGGCAGCGATTTAGCCGGGGACGCGGTGGGCGAAAGCTGAGGAATCAGCGGCGCGTCGGGCAGTGGCAGGAGCGCGGCGGCATAAACCAGCTTGGTCAGCGGCGGGTGCTCGTAGTTGTAGTCGTAGTTGATGACCGCGTCCAGGTCGCCGGCCTTGATGAACTGCGCGTATCGCTGCCCCGCGCCCAGGTAGTCGTCCTCGTCGTAGTCCACGGGCAGCAGACGCACCGCGCGCAGACGGAGCGTCAGGGCCACGGCACCGACCAGGAGAACCGCGGCCGCGTAGATGACCAGTCGCCAGCCCTTCATCGCAGTTTCTCCGTATTCCACAACTTCGTATCAAATGCGTTCGCGGCGGCGGAGCAACGTCCATCAGGGGAGAACGCCACACCCTTCGTCATTTCGACGACGTGGTCTGGCTCGGCATCTCCGCGATGCACGCGTCGGCCTCGGCCTGCATCAGCTCGGGCGCGTCCTGCACCGCGACCGTGCCGGCCATGACGCCTTCCAGGTACTTACTCATGCCCTGCCAGGCGCAGCGCATCTCCTCGGCGGCCGGCAGACCGCGGCCTTTGCTCAACTGCGCCATCGCCCCGGCCAGGAGCGGATCGGCAGTGATCTTCGGATTCTGAGCGACTGCGCGGTTACTCGGCAGCCGGCCCATTTTCTCCAGCCAGGCGGTCTGGGCCGGCGCCGCGGTCATGGCGTCCACGAACTTGCGGGCCGCCTCCAGCTTTGCGCCCTGCGCCTGCCGGCCAAAGAGCCAATACTTGCCGGAGGTCATCGGGCTGGGGAAGAGGCCGGTCTGGGTCACTTTCGGCAAGGCCGTCACGCCCACGTTCAGACCCACGTCCTGATAACGGGTCAGATTCCAGGCGCCGTCAATGATGTAGGCTGCCTGCCCGCTCTTGAACAGCTCGTAAGCGCCCTCGTAATCGGCCTGGTCTGGCACGACCTTGTGGATGATCTTCAGATCGCGCACGAATTGCAACGCGTCGGCCATCGCGGGCGTCGCCAGGGTCGGGGTGTCCTGAGCATCCAGCGGCCAGCCGTCGAAGCCACCCAGCCACGGCATCAGCCAGAACGGCTCGTTGAAGGCGTAGACCAGGCCGTACTGCTTCTTGGCCGGCACGGTGAGTGTTTTGAGCTGGACGATCCACGCATTGGTATCAGCCGGCACATCATTCACCAGGGCTTTGTTGTAGATCAGCATCAGATGGTTGCCGTAGTTGTCGGGCACGCCCCAGAGGGTCCCGCGCACGATGGCCGCTTCCAGTGCGCCGCCGAAGAACGCGTCCAGCCGCCCCGCGTCCACGGTCGCGGTGACCGGCATGAGCAGGCCAAGCGCGCTGAACGGGCCAACGAAGTCGCTGGCGCAACGAATCAGCTCCGGCGCGTCTGGCGTCTGGCTGACGGCCTGGAACCGGTCGCGCAGCTCCTGGTAGCTCATGTGGACGCGTTTGACCCGGATGTCCGGATTGGCCTTGCCGAACGCGGCGGCGAGTTCATCCAGCAGCACGTCGCCGCCGTCGCCCTCCTCCTCCCAGTAGGTGATCGTGAGGGGCCCGGCCGTCGGCGCCGGGGACGCGGCCGGCTCGGTCGGAACAACCGCCGGTGTGGGAGCAAGCGCCGATTTTGCAACGGTCGCGGGGGCTGTGGTCGGCGCCTGCCGAACGGCCGTGGGCGTCGGCTTCGACGAGCAAGCGACGAGCAACACGGCAAGGACTAGCAAGACAGATACGAGCGCCCCCCTAACCCCCCAACCCTGGGGGGAACCAGGCTCCCCTCGAAATCGGGGGGCTGGGGGGGGCATTTTCAGGACGAACATCAGCCAATCGAGACGTTTCACGGGAGCCTCGTGGGGCAGGGTCAGATATTGAACGCAATTATACTGCGAGTGGCCGAACGCGCCAAGTACCAGGCACTTGCGTTTTCCCACCCGCCGCGCCTGTGGTAGAATGACGAATCAGTGAATCAGCGAATCAGCGAATCAGCGAATCAGCGAATCAGCGAATCAGCGAATCAGCGAATCAGCGAATCAGCGAATCAGCGAATCAGCGAATCAGCGAATCAGCGAATCAGCGAATCAGCGAATCAGCGAATCAGC
>JAPLHB010000211.1 GCA_026389845.1 Chloroflexota bacterium | reverse complement strand
AGCAGGGGTGGCTGGCTACCCTCTGCCAGGCGACCGCGCCTGGCGCCTGGTTCACGGCCGCGACGGCGGCGCAGCTCTGGCGTGTCGCCGAAGCGGTCGCGGCGCGCCGCCTCTGGCTCTTGCACTACAGTGGCTGGGTGGAGAGCAGCCACGCAGACCCAGCGCAGCCAGACCAGTGGCGAGTCGCGCGCCTGGCGCAGCCGCTCCTGGCTCAACGCCCCGCGGCAGCGCGCCGCCTGTAAGTAGCTTGGGCTGCGCCCGGGCCAGGCGGCTGCGCCAGGCCGCGACGATCGGGGAATCGGGTGCCAGAGGCCGCGCCGGGGCGCGCGGGGGGTCTTGGGGGTACCGACGCCAGGACCCGTACGCCTTGGGTGGCCCCACTTGCCAACGCGGCCTGACTGACAAAACCGCCGTCAACCAGCCAGTCCGCGGGCAGTTGCGTACAGCGCTCCTGTTCTTGGGGGGATCATCGGGGCCAACTCGGCTGTGTCACGGCCGGCGTTGGTTACGGCGACGCCCACGCTGACCCGGGGGTCGTGGCGGTGGCGGACTCGCAGTTGTAGGCGGGCCGGAAACCGCCAGCCGCCATCTTCATCACGCGGGCCTGCGGGACAGTGGTGGAAACTCGCATGGCGGATCAGCAAGCCGCCGCGCGGCCGCCGAGGGGGGCAATCCGGCCCTGGCTTCGGCCACCCGCGCCATGCTCAGCCGGCCGTGCCAGCATGACGCCGATCCGCTGTTGCATCGTGCCCTGGAAAAGCTCAAGCAAAGTGGGCGCATGACCGACCTCAGCGCCGATGAGCGCATCCGCTACCTGGACTATCGGCGCGAGCCTGACGCAGCTCGCGCCGAGGAGCTGTGCGCCTACCACCGAGAGCGCTACCGACGCATCATAGCGGCCGCCGACCCGGCCACCCGTGAACGGCTGCGTGCGCTGTGGCGGTGCCGGGCGGCGCAGACCCTGAACAGGCCCACTACGTGACACACCAACCGCGCCAGTCGGCTTGGGCGGTGCTGAACTCGACACCCATGTTGAATGGGTTTTGTGAGAAAGTGAAAGAAACGCGGGGGGTGATGCTCTCACTATAATAAGCAGGAGAGTTGAACCGATCTCGCTGCTGTCTCACCCCGGTGGGGCTGGACGACGGCCTCACCCAGTCCTCCCCGCACGACGGCGCGGGCTTCTCCCCGGAAGTCTGGCGCCGGGCATGGCTGCTGCCCCCTGGGATCGGCGTGTTGGCTGGGGGAGCCTGAGCGCCGGTCTCCCCCTCGGTTCACGCCGGCGTTCGGTTGGGGGGCTGGGCGCCGGCTAAGTTGCTGGTAATCGTGCCGATGGCCCGCGGGTGCATCCGCACGATGGCTGGGGGGCGCGTAATCCCCCGCGCGCCCCATTTTTGGGCGAGAGGCGGCCGGCAGGTAGTTTCCCGGCTGTTTTTGGTGGAGAGGACGGGAGACGCGGAGATGGGATGGACGGAGGACCGCGGAGCAGAAGAGCAGGGGCAACAGGGCGGGTAGTCTCCCCCGCAATCGTGGAGAGGGAGGCTACCCAGATTGACGGAGAAGCGGTTTTCCAAACGGGTCGGAGTGCGGTATACTTCCGTCATGGGCCAAAAACATAAGCCCGTACAACCTGCGGCGCATGGTCGGTTGAGCTACTCAAGGAAGGCCGCTGGCGCCGACTTTCCCCGCTTGCGCTGTCGAGCGCCAGAACTACTGAACCCGCTGCCGTGCTGAATCCGGACGAGTTTACGCGTCCAGAGGAAGGTGTTGCCCCAGTATGCCGACACAAACCGTCACCCCCGCGCCTGGCGGCGCTGGCCCAGACCCAGTGCAGATGGTGCTTGCGACCCTCACTGCCGCGCTGCAAACCCTCAACGATGCCCAGGACCTACAGGTCATCTTGCAGACAGGCGTTGAACAGGCGCGGCTGGCTCTCGATATGGCGGCAGCGGCCGTCTATGTGCGAGAAGCCAAAGGCGCCGGGTTGACGTTGGCCGCGCAGCAGGGCTGGCCCGACCCGTTGTGCTCTCCCGCGTGCGACCCGCTGCCAGAGAACTACCTGGAGACGCTCTTTCCAGACAGGCGCCTATCCGCAACCCTGACCGATCTGCGCGCGTGCGCCAATGCGCCCGCCTGGGCGCATGACCCTGCCCTGCGAACGTGGCTGGCCACGCCCCTGCGTGCCCGTGGCGAAGACGTGGGCCTGCTTTGCGCGGCCGCCTGGGACGACCGGCCGCCCCGGCCTGGCGACGAGCTGCTGCTGGCCGCCATCGGCTGGCAGTTGGCGGCGGCGGTCGCGTGTGGCCGCGAGATTGCCCAAAAAGAAGTCGCCCTGCGTGAAAGAAATAGCCGGTGGTCTGCTCTCTACGATATAGCTGTATTGCTCACACGTAGCCTGGACAGCAGACATCTGCTGGAGGAGATCGTCCGGCGGAGCGTCGAATTGCTGGGGGCACAGAGCGGCATCTTGACCATCGAGAACCCGGCTACCGGCCAGTTCGCGATCGCCGTGGCTTATCACCCAGACGGCAAGCTCGCGCCGCTCATCGGCAGGCAGATCCAGCCCAACGAGGGCGTTGTAGGCTACGTGCTGGCCACCGGTCAGCCCGTGGTGGCAGACGACTACCACCGCTGGCCCGGTTATCTGCCCGCTGTAGCGCCGTTGTTGGCGGGCCCGGTAGTCGCAGTCCCCCTGACCGACGACCAACGCGTCATCGGCGTGTTGGGGCTGGCGGCCGATGATCCGGCCCGCCACTTTTCGGACGATGATGTGCAAACCCTGACTTTGCTGGCACAACAGGCCGCGGCGGCGCTTGCGCGGGTGCGCGCTCGAACCCAGGCCGACGAACTGGGCGTGCGCGCCGAGCAGACCCGGCTGGCTCACGACCTGCACGATGGGCTGGCCCAGGATTTGGCCGCCCTCTTGTTGCGGCTCGATGCCTGTCTGGATCAGGTGCGACCGGATCAGCCGGAACTGGCCGCGACCCTGGAAGCGGTGAGCCAGGGCTTGCAACACAGCATCCGCGACGCGCGCGCGACCATCCTGGCCCTGCGCGCGCTCGATCTGGTGGGGCGCAACCTGCCCGATGCGCTGCGCTCGCTGATCGGCCGCTTCGAGGCCAACAGCGGCCTGCCGGTATTTTTCATAGATAATACCCCGGCCGCCTGGCGTCTGTCGCTGCAACACGAAGTCGCGCTGCTGCGCTTCGCCCAAGAGGCGCTCAGCAATGCGCTGCGTCATGCTGGGGCGCAACGCGTGAGTGTGAAGCTGACCTGCCCAAGCCCCGGCGAAGTGATGTTGGCCGTGGGCGACGACGGCGCCGGCTTCGATCCTGACTCTGCGCTGGCCCAATCTACCGCCGATGGTCACCTGGGGCTTGAGCTGATGGGCGAGCGGGCGGCAGCTTTGGGCGGCAGCGTGAGGGTGAACAGCGCCCCCGGCCAAGGCACGCGCATCGAAATGGTTCTGCCTCGGGCAAGATAGGAAGATATGGCAGCACAACCGAGAATCCGCCTGTTGATCGTGGACGACCACGCGATGTTTCGGGAAGGGCTGCGCGCCGTCTTGGAACGGCAGCCCGACTTCGTCGTAGTCGGGGAAGCCGGCGACGCCGACAACGCCGTCCGACTGGCGCGCGAGCTGACGCCGGACGTGATCCTGATGGATCTGCACCTCGGCGCGAGCAGCGGCGTGGACGCAACGCGCCTGATCCTGGCCCAGGAGCCGGCGGTGCGTATCATTGCGCTCACCATGTATCAAGACGACGACCTGATCGCCGCCATGTTCGGCGCCGGGGCGCAGGGCTACATCCTCAAGGAATCGCGGGGCGCCGCCCTGATGCACGCCGTGCGCACCGTGGCTGCGGGCGGCGCGGCCATTGACCCGCACGTGGGCGCCCGCCTGCTGGATGCCTACCGGCAGGACCGGCCGCAGCGCGCTGTCCCGCCGACCGCCTTGCCGATATCCGAACAACCCAGCGAACGTGACCTGGATTGCTTGCGTCTCTTGCGCGCGGGCAAGACCAACCGCGAGATCGCCAAGACGTTAAGCCTGTCGGAACAGACCGTGAAGAACATTCTGTCGTTGCTTTACGCAAAACTGAATGTTAGCAACCGCACGGAGGCAGTCGCCGTGGCGCTCCAGTCTAACCTCATTCCGTCGAACTGACAGGTGTCGGTGCCAATAGCATTCGTCTGCCCCAAGTCGGTACTTTTACAACCGAATTTGAGTACTTTCTTACCTTGCTTTATTTGGCCATCTGTGCGATAATCCCCCCGTTCGTTGCTTCGCGTATGTTCATGCGCGCTAAGTGTCGCTTGTGGTTCATGCCTTCATTCTCATTGCTGTGCCCGGCGCGGCGCCTACTCCAACAGGCCAGGTGTCCCGTGCAAGACCTACTCACTGTGCAAGAGGCGGCAGACTACCTCCGCGTCAGCCGGGCCACCATCTGGCGCTGGTGTCGTACGAAAAAGGTCCGCGCGATCCGCATTGGACGGGAATGGCGCATCGTCAACGCCGGCCTGCTGAAGATCCAGGAAGACGCGCTGGCCCGTGAGGCCATTCCCGAAATGACACGCCCGTCGTAGCTTCCTTCCGGTAGCCAGCAGCGCAATGCCGCACCGGCTTGGCGATGCGCCAGGCTCCAGATGGCAACCGGACGAGCCACCAGCTGGTGGCTCGTCCGGTTCGGGCTGTGTCACATCACACCATAGCCACAACATCGCCTTGCGAGGTGACGTTGCGGCGGAGCTTTGCCACCGCTTGAGCACAGTCCCCAATTGTGGCACAAAGATAGCCTGTGGGCAAGTCGTGAATCTAACCTGAACCATGCCGAAGATGACGTCTGGGTCGGCGCCGGAGCGATCATCACCGACGGGGTGCGCGTGGGCCGGGGCGCCGTGATTGCGGCGGGCACCGTAGTGACCCAGAATGTGCCCTCCCATACGGTTGCTGGCGGCGTGCCAGCCCGCGTGCTGAAAGAGATCCGGTCTGGTTTCTTGACATTTTGCCGCAAAGCCATTTACAATTGTGTGTGTCTGATACCTACGGTACCAGACTACGATTATTGCTTCTCTGGGACATGGGCCGGGCGACTGCGTCGGTGGCTTCACAAACAACCAGGGTACCCCAAATGACCTCGATCCGGTTGCTTATCGTTGATGGCGCAACCCTCTTTCGCGAGGGGTTGTGCGCCGTGTTGGAAACCCAAGATCAGATTGTCGTGGTAGGCGATACAGGCGACGCGGCGGCGGCTGTCCGGATGGCCGCGGAGTTGCAGCCGGATGTGATCCTGATGGATTTGCAGTTACCCCATGGCGACGGGGTTGCCGCTATTGAGCAGATCCTGGCCGAACAGCCGACCGCCCGGATCATCGCCCTTACAACGTGCGACGACGCGACCGTCACTGCGGCAGTAGCGGCTGGCGTGCAGGGATACCTGCTCAAGAGCCAGCGGGCCGCTGACGTCGCGCCGGCCGTAAAAGCGGTGGCTGCCGGCGGTGCAGTGCTCGACCGTGGCGCCGCGCGTCGCGCGCCGCTTTCCGCGCTGGGCTGAAATCTGCTGCCGTGAGCAACTGGGTGTTCGGCAGCGCCGATAGGCCGCCGGGGCCGTCTTGAGCCACTGGTCCAGCGCGCCGCTGTGAGCACGCAGGTTGCAGGACTCACCCCGAAGAGATGCGCAGTGGTTGTAGCGTGCAAACGCTCCCCTGCGCTCCACAATCCGCCACGTCAGGCTATCTGTCTACGACACGATGGCCGGGCGGTGCTTTGGCCGTCCACGTGAGTTGCCGCAGAGGGAGCGTTGGCCCAAGCAAGCCCGCCGGGCGCTGCTGGCCCAGCCGGTTGACTGCCAACTCATGCACAATCCGTCATCACCACCAGGTTCCGGGAGCAGAAACTTCATGAAGGCATGGTACGTCTTCCACGCCCGACCGCGTTGTGAAGGCCGCGCGAGCGCCGCGTTCGCAGTCCGTGGCCTGACCGCGTATGTGCCGCGGTCGTGTGCGGCCCCCAACCGGCAGGGCGAGCCGTTGTTTCCGTCTTATCTGTTTGTCTACGGCGATTTAGCGACGGCTGGCATGGCGCTGGCGCCCTACCTGCCCGACCTGGGCGAACTCGTCGCGTTTGGCGGCGAGCCAGCGCAGGTACCACCGCCGGTCATGACCTGGCTGCAGACGCAGGGCGAAGAGCCGGGCCGCCGTGCGGTCGCCAGCAACGCACAGCCGGCGGCAAGCAACTTGCCCGCTGACTGGCAGCGCGTGCTGCAAGGGGCCGGCGATCGCGGCGCGCGGGAGGCCAGCCTGTTGCAGGCGCTGCGCCAGACTAATGCGTCCGCACCACCGGGCGAGACGGTGCCTGACGGCGTGGCGCCAGAGGTCAGATTGCCCCGTCGCCGCCGCACACGTGGCCGGGGCCGCTTCATCCACTACCGAAGCTAGTGACGGGCTCAATTGCGCGCCAAGTCTTGACGCCGCCGCTGCTTGACCACGCCCAGACCGCCGATTTCTGCGCCTGGCTGCGGATCAAGAATGTGGCGGCTGGCACGCTCCGGCAGTACCGCGCGGTGCTGGGCGATTGCTTCGGCGC
>JAPLHB010000134.1 GCA_026389845.1 Chloroflexota bacterium | reverse complement strand
TTGGCCCAGGCGTAATTGGCCGCAGCGTTCATGGCAGCCAGATAGTCCTGGCCCTCCGGCGAGTCGAGCGGCGCGCAGACCAACTGGCGGTCGGGCAGCTCGAAGCCGAATTTCCGGCTGGCCTTCTGGAACGCCTCGATGTAGTCGGTGGCGACCTGGTGGCCCAGCCCGCGGCTGCCGCAGTGAATCTGTACGGCGACCTGGCCCTTGCGCAGCCCGAACGCGTCCGCAGCCACAGCGTCGTAGACCTCGGTTACAACGTCACTCTCGGCAAAGTGGTTCCCAGAGCCGAGGGTGCCTACCTGCTCCAGCCCGCGCTCCCTGGCCGTCTTGCTGACCTTGGCCGGATCCGCGCCGGCCATGCGACCGCCCTCCTCGGTGTGCGCCACATCCTCGCGCCGCGCATACCCCTCGCGCAACGCCCACTTGCTGCCGTCGGCCAGGATGCCGTCCAGCTCCGCCTTGTTGAGGTGCAGATGCCCCTTCACGCCGACGCCGCTGGGCAGATGCTTGTAAAGCGCATCGGCCAATCTCGCCACGTACGGCCGGATCTCTTCGGCATCCAGGTACGTGCCCATGACGCGGACACCGCAGTTGATGTCATAACCGACGCCGCCGGGCGAGATCACGCCATGCGGTGTTTGCGTGGCAACCACGCCGCCGATGGGAAACCCATACCCCTGGTGAATGTCCGGCATCGCCAGCGCGTGACCCACCACGCCCGGCAGCGTGGCCGTGTTGACCAATTGCTCCAGTGAGCGATCTTCCAGCGCCTTCTCCAGGATCAGGTCGTCGGCGTAGAAGTGCGCCGGCACGCGCATATCCGGGCGAAAGGCCTGGGGTACCTCATAAAGGGTGTCGCCCACCTTGCGCAGATCGTATTGCGTGACCGGTTTCATGTCGCCCTCCCGATGATAGATTGGCGATTGGTAGATTGGTCGGTTAGGCGCGCCCAATTTACCAATAGACTTTATCGGAAACAAGAACGAGTGTCACCCCTTCGTTGCACTCAGGGCAAGCTCTGAGTGCAACGAAGGGGTGACAAAAGCGAGTTTTGCGCTACTGCGATTCTTCGCTGGTTTCACGCCGCAACGAGGAGTCTGGGGCTAACCCGCTCAGAATGACAGTTATTCCCGATAATCTCTAATTTACCCGTGTCCCAGTCTACCTACAACCACTGCATCCGCCGCCGCTGCACGCGGAAACGGCGTTCGGATTCTCGATCTGGAAGCCGCCGCCCTGCGGGCTGTCAAGGTAGTCAATGTTCGCGCCCTCAACGTAGGGCAGACTGTTCGGGTCAACGACGACGCGCAGGCCGTGTTGCTCAAACACAGTATCCACGGGCCGCGGATTGCTGTCAAAAGTCATGCCATACTGCACGCCGCTGCAACCGCCGCCGCTGACAAACACGCGCAGCGCGTGGGTGGCGCGCAGACCCTTCTCATCCATGAGCGCCAGCAGCTTGCTCGCTGCAGACTCGCTCAGGTTCACGACAGTTGCCTCTTCCATGGTTGCGATTGACACGAAGTCTTCTCCTAAATGGTTTCACGTTTTACGTTTTACGTCTCACCCGCCAATCTGACTCATCTCTCGCGACGTCGCGATCTCGTGCTGTTCCAGCCGGTGGCCCCACGGCTTGTGGTACGCGCCTTCGGCCATGAGGCGGCGCAGGGTCTCGAAGTCGGCGCCGCTTCGTAACGGGGTGAGCAGATCCACCTCGTCGTCGCGCAGCAGGCACAGGCGCAGCCTGCCGTCGGCGGTCAGGCGCAGGCGATTGCAGCCTTCGCAAAACGGCTCGGTGACGCTGGAGATGAACCCGAGCTGCCCGATCGCGCCGTCCAAGCGGTAGGACTTGGCCGGATCATGGCCGTTGTGACCGGGCACGAGCGCCAGCGGCCCCAATGCGGCCTCGATGGTTGCCCGGGTTTCGACCGAAGGCACGACCTGGCTCTGCTGGAAGTCCGCCACCTTGCCTAGCGGCATCAACTCGATGAAGCGGACATTCCACGGTCGTGTCAGCGTCAGGCGGGCCAACTCGACCACGTCACCATCGTTGAACCCCCGCGTCACCACACAGTTCAGCTTGATCGGCCGCAGGCCGGCCGCCTCGGCCGCGGCCACGCCGCGCCACACCTCGTCCAGGTCGCCGCGCCGGGTGATCTGCCGGAACTTGACCGGGTCGAGGGTGTCAATGCTGACGTTTACCTGATCCAACCCCGCTTCGGCCAGGGGTCGGGCCAGCTCGGCCAGCCGGATGCCGTTGGTGGTCATCGTCAGGCGCTCGATGCCGGGGATGGTCTTCACCGCCTGCACCAACGCGACGATCCCGCGGCGCACAGTCGGCTCGCCGCCGGTGAAGCGTACCTTGTCCACCCCCAGGCTGGCGGCCACGCGAAGCAGAATCAAGATCTCATCATCTTGCAAGAGCGTCGAAGCCGGGCGGAAGATGATGTCCTCCGGCATACAATAAACACAGCGCAGATTGCACGCGTCGGTCAGCGACACGCGCAGGTAATGCAGGTGACGCCCGAAGGAATCGTACATCGGGGTCGGGCCATCGTTTAAGGATACGTGAGGCATAAGGTTTCTCAGCGATACCGGCTCGAAAAGCGCAAAACGAAAAAACGCACGGCGTCGCGATGGCGCCGCCGACTTCTCTTTCGCTTTTCGTTTTACGTTTTGGCCTTCTGTATCTCAAGCACGTAAACGCAATGCGAAGCCCCATCCAACGCGCGCGATTCGCGCCGCACAGCCTCCGGCAGAATGCGCAGCATCATCATCTGATCCATCAGGCACAGCTCGGAGTGATGGTCGGCGACGCCGAGGTAGGGACAATTGCACGCATGGATTTCAAAGCGGCCGTCATGCTGCTCCCAGCGCGCGTTGTAACCCTTCTCCGTGAGGAATTCGGTCACCTCCGCCAGCCGTTCCTCCATCGGTTGCCCCGGCAGGGGCGCGGGCGCCTCGCGTGCCGCTTTTTCGGCCATGCGCGCGAACATGCCGCGCACCTCGTTGGCAGGCAGCACGGCCTTCATCTGGACGATGATGTCGCCGGCCAGGGTATCGTAACGCTGCGGGAAGAGCTTCAGCGCAACCGGTGTGAGAGCATAGACCTGGCTGGGACGGCCCGCGCCATCTCGTCGCCGCACACCGGCGCCCACCACCAGGTCTTCGCCCACCAGGATGTCCAGATGATGGCGTACTGAGACCTGCGCCATGCCCAATTGCTCGGCCAATTCGGCCACGGTAGCCGAGCCATTTTCTTTGAGGATTTCTGTGATGCGACGGCGAATCGGCTGCACGTCCTTGCTCCTTGCCTTCCATTGGTCCAACTTCAGGCCAATAGATGATAGCACAAGAGGAGGGGCTTGTCAATTACTATGATTTTATTGATACATATTTACCTCGCGCGCAATCCCATAATCCTTTTGGTTTCTATCTCCGACCATGCTATACTCTTTTGGCAATACTGCAAAAGTCACTACCCGCCGCCTGTCATTCTGAGCGGGTCTGCCCCTGACTTCTCGCGACGGCGAGCGTCCAGCGAAGAATCCGGTGTCGCAACGAGACCCTTCGCTGGAATCTCGCCGTGCCGGACCTCACGGGATCAACCCGCTCAGAGCCTGCCCTGAGTGCAACGAAGGGGTGACAAAAGCGAGTTTTGCGGTACTGCCTCTTTTGACTTCACCGCGCACAAGAGGGATGGCATGAATCCACAGCAAGCCTACGACGAACTGGTACAGCGTTCCAAAGAATTATTTACCGTGCAGAGCATCAGCGCCCTGACCGGCTGGGATCAGCAGGTCAACATGCCGCCGAAGGGAGTGACCCACCGGGCCGAGATGCTGGCCTATCTGGCGCAGTTGATCCATGAGAAGGCCACCGACCCGCGCCTCGGCGAGTTGCTGTCTACCGCCGAGCAAGGGCGATGGGAGGTCGGACCGGCCGCCAACCTGCGGGAATGGCGCCGCGCCTACGACCAGGAGATCCGGTTGCCGACTGAACTGGTGCGCCGCCGCGCCGAACTGACCGCGAAAGGCAACCAGATCTGGCAGGAGGCGCGGGCGAACAACGACTTCGCCGCGTTCGCCCCGGCCCTGGATGATCTGATCGCGCTCAGCCGCGAGATGGCCGATCACCTGGGTTGGCAGGCTGAGCGGTACGACGCGCTGCTCGACCTCTACGAGCCGGGTTTGACTACGGCACAGTGCGACACCCTGTTCAGCGAGCTGCGGCAAGCCATCGTCCCGCTGTTGCAGAAGATCGTGGCTTCCCCGATTCAGGCTGATCCCCACCTGTTTCGCGGCGCCGATCTTCCCATCGAAGGCCAGCGCGAGCTGGGCGTGATGATCACGCGTGCGTTGGGCTTCGACTACGAAGCCGGCCGGCTGGACGTCTCGACGCATCCGTTCACCAGTGGCACCTGTGCGCAAGACATCCGACTCACGACTCGCTATGACCCCCAACAGCCATTCCAGTCGTTAATGGGCACCATCCACGAAGCGGGCCACGGCATGTACGACCAGGGAATCGCATTGGAACACGAAGGCACGCCGTTGGGTGCGACGGTGAGCCTGGGCATCCACGAGAGCCAGAGCCGTTTCTTCGAGAACAACATCGGTCGCAACTCGGCGTTCTGGAGTTACTGGTTCCCACGCTTCCGGCAGACGTTCGTGGGCATCACCGATCATGTCGGTTTCGACGACTTCTACCTGCGGCTGAACCACGTGACGCCGTCGCTCATCCGCGTCGAGGCCGACGAGGTCACTTACGGCCTGCACATCATGGTGCGCTTCGAGATCGAGCGTGACCTGTTCCGCGGCGCCATCCGCCCGGCCGACTTGCCGGCGGTCTGGAACGCGAAGTATCAGGAGCACCTGGGCATCGTCCCGCCGACCGATCGTGAAGGCGTGTTGCAGGATATCCACTGGTCGTGGGCCTACTTCGGCTACTTTCCCACCTACGCGCTCGGCTCGGTCTACGCCGCGCAGTTAGAGGCCGCGCTGCGCCGCGATGTGTCCGACCTGGACGATCAACTGGCCGCGGGCGAGTTCGCCGCGCCGCTCAAGTGGATGCGCGAACGGATCCACCGGCCCGGCAGCCTCTATCTCCCGGCCGACCTGATCGAGCATGCCACCGGCAAGCGCCCCACGGCCGACGACTACATCGCCTACGTGACGCGCAAGTACGGCGAGTTGTATCAAATATAATGGCAACCGATACCTTCGACATCCTGTTTCTGATCGCCCGGCCGGCCGCCGGCAAAAGCGAGATCATTGACTATCTCAAGCGCACGCCGGAGCCGGAGCGCCGGGCGCGCTTTCATGCCGGCGAGTTGGCCGAGCTGGACGACTTCCCGTTGATCTGGACGTGGTTCGAGGAGGATCGCCTGCTGGTGCAATCGGGCCATCCGCGCCTCCACACCGACGCCGACGAGCACTTTCTCTATCCCTACTTTTGGGATCTGCTGATCGAGCGGCTGAGCCTGAACTATGCCCGGCTGCTGCGCGATCAGCCCGACTTCCATGCCGGTGGCGGCACGGTCCTGATGGAGTTCGCGCGCGGCGTCCAGCACGGCGGCTTCCGCCAGGCGTTCGCCCACGTGCCGCCCGAGATGCTGCGCCGCGGCGCCATCTTGTACGTGAAGGTCTCGTGGGAGGAGTCGCTCCGCAAAAATCGCGCCCGCCGCAATCCGGCCAAACCCGACAGCATCCTGGAACACTCCCTGCCTGATGCCAATTTGGCGTTTCTTTATCAGGAGAGCGATTGGAATGCCTTCAGCGCCGCGGATCCGGCCTACATCACCATCCAGGATGTGTGCGTCCCCTACGCCGTCTTCGAGAACGAGGATGACGTGACCACCCCGCGCGGCGAAGCCCTCGGCCGACGGCTGGAGGAAACCCTGGCGCGGCTCTGGGTGCGCTCGGCTGTTCGTTAGGGTCGCCCAGCTCGGGCCGGTCTCCGGCTGTGCCCCATCCGAAGTCCTAACCTTAACGAAATCGCGCTGCCACTATCTTTAAGGTTCGAGTTGTGCCTGTAACGCGAGCCTGCCCGCTGTGTTCTGAGGAGCGTGTTGCCCTACCGGTCGCGTAGAACAGGCGTGCGCCTCGGCGCATTATACATAAGTATTTGCAGGAAGGCCAGTTAGCCGCAGAGTACCGGTTGTCTGGCCGGACAAAGCCTGCTAGAATGGCTTTCGGGTAAGTTGACCAGGGTCACAGACTCTAGAATCGTTTACGAGTAGCCCTGTGGTCTGAATTCCATCCTCATCGTCCTGCTGCGGACGGTCTGTGACTGTCCGCGTCGTTTTGACTCGTCGGAAACTCGTCTTGCGACGGGCACACGCCCCGGAAGTGGCGCGCGCCTGAGAACGGCTGTCGTCTGAAAAGATCAGAGTGTGTGTTGCCTGAAAGCATCCACGACGTCTGCATAGACAGCACTGAAGCCATGCCGGAGCCCCATAATGTCCGATATTTCTGCCCCCCGGCAGCCCGAGGAGATCTGGGAAGCGACGCGTAGCCAGTTGCGCCTGCAGATGACTAAGGGTACCTACGAGACGTGGGTGCGCGATACAGCTTTTGTGGCTCACGAAGACGGCACGTTCGTCATCGGCGTGCCCAATGCCTACGCCAAGGACTGGTTGTCCCTCCGCCTGCGTCCGCTGGTCAAACGTACCCTGGCGGGAGTTGCCGGTCGCGCGGTGGACGTGACCTTCATCGTCCAGGCCGCGCGGTCCGTTGGCGTGATCGAAGCGCCGGAAACCCCATTGCTGGATCTTGACCCTGGCGTGGAGATCCCTGTGACGACAATGCCTGCGCGTGAGGGAGCAAATCTGAACCCGCGTTACACGTTCCAACATTTCATCGTCGGGTCGTCTAACCGGATGGCCCATGCGGTCGCTATGTCGGTGGCCGAGCGGCCGGGCACCGCCTACAACCCGTTGTTTCTTTACGGCGGCAGCGGCCTGGGCAAGACGCACTTGCTTCAGGCCATCGGCCACGAGGTGCAGCCAACCGGCCGGCGTGTGCTCTACGTCGCATCGGAGGATTTCACAAATGATCTGATCAGCGCCATCCGCACCCAGACCACCGATCAGTTTCGGGCCAAGTACCGGAGCATAGACCTGCTGTTGATTGACGATGTGCACTTCATCGCCGGCAAGGAACAGACGCAGGAGGAGTTCTTCCACACGTTCAATGCGTTGCACACGGCCAACCGGCAGATTGTGCTGACCAGCGATCGGCCGCCCCAGGCCATCCCCACCCTGGAGGAGCGGCTACGTTCGCGTTTCGGTTGGGGCATGATCGTTGACGTCCAGCCGCCAAACCTGGAGACCCGGATCGCGATCCTGCAAAGCAAAGCCGCCTCACTGGGCCGCCACGTGCCCGACGACGTGCTGGCCTTGATCGCGCAGCGAGCGCATCGCAACATCCGCGACCTGGAAGGCGCGCTGACCAAGGTGCTGGCCCACGCCGAGCTGCTCAAGCGACCGCTTACTACGGCGCTCGTCGAAGACGCCCTGGCCTACCTGGTTTCTGCCCAGCCCAAGCCCAGCCCGGAGGCGATTCTGGATCTGGCCGCGACCTACTTCGGCGTGAGCGTGGACGAGTTGACCGGCCGCGACCGCAGCGCCAAGATCGCCTTACAACGCCAGATTGTCATGCACGTCATGCGCGAGGAGACCGGCGCGTCGCTGTCGCAGATCGGCGCGATCTTGGGCGGCCGCGATCACACCACGATCATCCACGGCTGCGACCGGGTAGCGGGGGGCATCGAGCGGGATGGAGAAATCGCCCGGCAGGTGATCGAGCTGCGCGCTCGATTGTACGAGCCGGTGCGGGTGCGCTAAACGGATCGCGGCGCGTGCCAGGCTTCAGAGCAGCCGTTTAGGTCAATCCGGCAGCTCTATGCCGGTTGCCCGTTTCCACGTTTCTGGCTGCGTGGCGGGTCTTGGGATCGCAAGGTGTGGTTATCTGGCGGTCACGTTTAGCCGCCTGTGTCATGTCTGAAAGGAGGGGATGCTATGGTGACGTACCAACGCCAGACCTGATTCCGTCGTTGCTCGGTGCACGGCGTGCACCGGCCAATCCATCGGGTCGCACCGGCATCCCCGCATCGCATTTTCTGGAGCTTCGTCCTTTCCCCTGGTTGATCTCATCGGCTCCGGCGTTGCGTGAGGGCTTGCCGAGCGCGGCCTCGCACGTAAGCAAGGAGCCAAAGTCATGTCTCTAAGCCGTATCTTCACCACCCGTTGGGGCCCTATCCTGACGGGCATCGTCGTCGGCGTGCTCGCGCCCATCCTCGTCAAGCTGGGCAACCCCGGCAACATGGGCATTTGTGTCGCCTGCTTCAGTCGCGACATCGCCGGGGCGTTGGGCCTCCACCGCGCCACCACTGTCCAGTATATCCGTCCCGAGATCATCGGTTTCGTTCTCGGCTCGCTGGTCGCTGCGCTGCTCTTTCGCGAGTTCAAGCCGCGCACAGGTTCGGCGCCGCTTGTGCGTTTCCTGTTGGGCATGTTCGCTGTGATCGGCGCGCTGGTGTTCCTGGGCTGCCCGTGGCGCGCCTATCTGCGACTGAGCGGCGGCGACTGGAACGCCATCGTCGGCATCCTGGGTCTGGCCGTGGGCATCGGCCTGGGCATCGTCTTCCTTCGCATGGGCTTCAGCCTGGGGCGCAATCGGCCTGCGCCGACCGCGCTGGGCTGGGTGATGCCGTTACTCATGATCGGCCTGTTGCTGCTGTTGATCTTCGCGCCGCAGTTCGGCCGCGACGCCGACGGCAAGCTCACCGGCCCCATCTTTCTCTCGGCCAAAGGCCCCGGCAGCCTACATGCGCCGCTGCTGATCTCGCTGGGTGCGGGATTGCTGATCGGCATCCTGGCGCAGCGCAGCCGGTTCTGCACCGTCGGCGGCGTGCGCGACCTGGTGCTCCTCCGTGATGCGCATCTCTTCAGCGGCATTGTCGCGCTGATCCTTGCCGCGTTTGTCACTAACCTGTTGCTGGGGCAGTTCAAGCCGGGCTTCGAGGGGCAGCCGATTGCGCAGACGAATCAGTTGTGGAACTTCGGCGGGATGGTGCTCGCTGGACTGGCGTTCACTCTGGCGGGCGGCTGTCCGGGGCGACAACTCATCATGTCGGGCGAGGGGGACGGCGACGCCGCGGTCTTTGCCCTGGGTATGATCGTCGGCGCGGGCTTCGCACACAACTTCAGCCTGGTGAGTTCGACGGCGGGCCCGGGGCCTTACGGTCCGGCCGCGGTGATCTTCGGCCTGGTCATCTGCGCGGCCATCGGGCTGACCATGCGCGAACGCGCAGTGTGACGACCGCGGACCGCCGATCGTGGACCGCTCATCTTCAGTCATGAGGCGGTCGGCCGTCTGCGGTCTCCGGTCTGCAAGCAAAGGAGTAAACCATGAACGAGAGCAAAACCGTAGATGCGCGTGGGCTATCTTGCCCCGAGCCGGCCATGATGACGCGCGAGGCGCTCAGCCGGCTGAAGGGTGGCACGGTGGCAGTGCTGGTGGATTCGGGCACGTCACGCGATAACGTGCGCCGCCTGGCCGAGCGTTTCGGCTGGCGCGCGGCAGTCGAATCGCAACCGGCCGGCGGTTATCGGCTCGTGCTGACCAAATGATCTATCTTGACCACGCGGCAACCTCCTGGCCCAAGCCCCCGGAAGTGATCCGCGCGATGACCGACTTCCTGGAGCGCGCCGGGGGCAACCCCGGTCGTTCCGGGCACCGGCTGTCGGTGGAGGCGGGGCGGATCGTCTACGACGGCCGCGAGGCCGTGGCAGAGTTGCTCGGCGCGGCCGACCCGTTGCGGGTGATCTTCACTCTCAACGCAACACACGCGCTGAACATCGTCGTGCGCGGCCTGCTGCAGCCTGGCGACCGCGTGGTCACAACCGGTATCGAACACAACGCCGTGATGCGTCCGCTGCGAGCCATCAAGAACGTGCCAGGCGACTGCGAGTTGCCTGGCACGTGGACTCGCGGTATAGATCTGACCGTCGTTCCCTGCGCCGCCGATGGCACGCTCGATCTGGCCGCTTTCGCGCCTGCGGTGAAACCGGGCACGCGGCTCGTCATCGCGACGCACGCCAGCAACGTGACCGGCACGATCCTCCCTGTCGCCGAAATCGCGGCCATCGCACACCGCGCCGGCGCGCTCGTCCTGGTGGACGCGGCGCAGACGGCCGGCGTGTTGCCGATTGACGTGCAGGCGCTGGGCATTGATCTGCTGGTTTTTACCGGGCACAAGGGCTTGCTCGGTCCGCCGGGCACGGGTGGGCTGGTGATCGGCGACGGCGTGAACACCGCGCGCCTGGCGCCCCTGATGCGCGGAGGCACGGGCAGCCGTTCAGAGCGGGAATATCAGCCGGAAGACCTGCCCGATAAATACGAATCGGGCACGCCGAACGGGGTGGGCCTGGCGGGGCTGGGCGCGGGGGTGCGCTTCGTGCTGGCGCGCGGCGTGGACGCGATCCGCAGCCACGAGCAGGCGCTGACCGCCGCGTTGGTCGAAGGGCTGTCTGCCATCCCTGGCGTGACGGTTTACGGTCCGTCCGATCCAGCGCAGCGTACCGCGACCGTGTCGTTCACTGTGGCTGGCCGCCGCGTCTCGGAGATCGGCCTGCGGCTGGATGAGGAGGCCGACGTGCTCTGCCGGGTGGGGCTGCACTGCGCCCCGGCCGCGCATCGCACCATCGGCACGTTTCCCGAAGGCGCCATACGCTTTGCCGCCGGGCTGTCCACATCACTCGAAGATGCGGCGCGGGCCGTGGAAGCAGTGGCAAAGATCGTCGCAGCGTGATCGCCCGGAAAGGCTCTCCACGTGCCCCCTTACGGCGTCATCCTGTTCCACACCACATCCGCGGCCTTGCGCTCCGAAAAGGTGCTCAAAGGCCGCGGGCTGGCGGTCAAGTTAATCCCCACGCCGCGGGAGTTTTCAAGTGATTGCGGCATGGCGCTGCGTTTCGAATGGGCCGAGGTGGAGCGGATCAACACCCTGCTGGCCGAGGCGCGCGTTGAAACCGGGAGCGTCCATCCACTGGAACCCTGACGATCTCAGCAGCCTGTCAGGTTGATGCCTCATCGCGCCCCACTACCGCGGCAACCGTCCGCTGCCACGAGTCGCCCTCCGCCTCGGTGATCGGCTCGCGGGCGAAGCGGTGGTCGTGTTTGCGGATCAGCTCGTCCAACTCGTCCCGTAACTTGCGGAGCGCGGTCGCCTGCCAGCCGGCGAGCCTGCGCGTGGCGCTCTCGGATGCGTGGCCGAGCACGAGTTGGAAGTGCGGCAGGCACAGGCCGCCCGCGGCAACGTAGGCGGCGCCGATCTCCTCCTGCCCCAGGTGTTTGAGCAGCGTCTTGGCTGTCCGCTCCTCAGCGGCTTCCTCCAGGCGGCAGGCCGGGCAGGGGATGGTGGCCGCCAGTCGCTTGCCCAGGTTGCCGCCTCGGTTGCCGAAAAGACGGCTTGGCGCCGCAGGCGCGCTTTCTTCCAAAGTTCTGGTCAGCGTGTTCACCACGTCCCGGTAGATGATCGCCGTGCCAAGTACGCTGCCGCGCTTGTGCGCCATGCGCCAGGCGTGACGATGGCACGGTCCGCGCGCGTCGCGCAGCTCCGCGCGGGTGCGGACGTCGGTCACACCTTCGTAGATCAGCGCGTCCAGATAACTGTCGCTGGCGTGCTGTCCTAGCCGACAGAGCGGACAGCCGCCGGCCTGGAATGCTTCCAGCAGCTCGAAGTAGAGAACGTCTTTTTCAGTCATGAGGCAATTCTAGCGGCCGCGTGACTTCCTGTCAAACGCCCCTTTCTTTTTGCTTTTTCTCCAAAAATACCCCTTCCCTTTTTCTAACACTTGTGGTATAATCAGAGGCGTTCGTCTCAGCTCTGTCCTGACCTGCCGGCTGACCGGCCCATTGGAAACCAGACATATTGAGAGGACCGCCTTGGCCACCCAATCCGGCGATTCCCGTTTCGTTGCCTGGCTGAAGCGCAACCGTTTTTCGGCCCTCCTTTTCGTTGCCCTCCTTGCCGCCCCGCGACGCTACAGCGCCCTCCCCTGGCAGCGGCGTCCTCCGCTGCGGTGAATACGTGGCCGGGGAAGTGGAGTTGGATAATCGCGGCTTCCTATTGAGGTGAGCTATGAAACGACCGTGGTTATACTTTGCACTGGGTGTGGTGTTCATTTTCGTCTTGGCGCTCATGCTGAACGCCTGCTATCCCGCGCGCCCGCGGCCGCCGGAGCCGATCATCGAGCGGCCGGGACCGGCCGGCACACCTCGCGCTCTTGCCACGGCTGCAAAAACGGCCTATCCCATGCTGGTGATGCGCGATGCGTATGAGCAGCGTACCGCCATGCCGCCGTTGCGCCCTACCTACGATCCGCTCTACACGACCGGCGCGCGCTATCCGCTGGCCTGGAATTGCAACGGGAACTATCTGGATGAGGTCTGGCCGACCCCAGGTACGGACCACATCAACTGGAGCGCCTTCGACGACTGCTTCGCGGCCGCGGCAGCCGTCACCGTCACCCTGGCAAACGGCACGGTGATCTCACAGCCAGTATTTTTGGATCTGCCGTCGCAATTCTTGGTCGGTGACAACGGCTCAGGCACGAAGAATGATCCGTTCCTGGCCCCGCGCGTGCCAGGTTGGATGGACGCCACAAAGACCTTTGTTGTCAATTCCCATTACTATGATGCCATCAAATACGATGCCACCTTCAAGCAGTACGTGGTGGACTTCATCACGGCGGCCGGGGTACTCTATGACAACAAGCCGCAACTGGCAGGGGTTCGGGTCTATGTGGGTGTGGATGGCGAGAATGCTCCCACTAAAGCTATGGGGGGCGATGACCCCAATGATGTGTTGCGTGAGCATGAACGCAGTGTCGTGAGTTGCGAAATCTACAAGAACTTTGTCACAGGTGTAGCCGAGGCCGCCTGGGCCGCGTTCCCCAGGCACGAAGTAATGGTGATGATTGCCCTTGCCCCTTGCGCGAACGACCCCGGCGAATACCTTAGGAAGAGTGTCTTCCCGACCTGGGCGACAGCAATGCCGCAAAAACGGATCGGGGCAAGCATGAATAGCCTGACCGGGGACCGTTTCACCGCTGATTCGGGCCCGGTAGGCTCTTCATGGCAACCTTGGATGCAACTTTCGACCTTCCGCACCCTCAACAGCCCGAGTTACGGCTTTCCTACCTATGCGGAATTTGGCGATCCAGCCTGGGGCAGCAGCGTCAACGGCGACGGCGACGTATGGCGTTACCTGTACTGGAATCTGCTCACGGGAGCGGGAACGGGGGCTGATTGGGTAAGCTATAATTTCAGCTTTGCGCCTTTCATGACTGCGGAACATTGGCGTATTGTGGATTACTGGCTGGCTGTGGACACCCGCGCTGCCATCGTCTTCCGCGACAAGGAGTTCGCTGAATGGGGGTGGGGCGAGGGCTATAGCGGTTATCAGGGTGACTTTGCCAAAAATCTGAGCCTGTTGACGCCGACGGTCTATCCGCCTGCCTGCGTAGCAGCCGTCGCCACGGCCGGGGCGCAGAGATTCGCGGCCCAAGACGTGCATGCGACGCCGCCGCCGCCCTGCTATGGCCCCGTGTTGCCCACGCCTGCTGCCACCTTTCAGCCGACACCCAGTCCGAATCCGACCAGCGACTTCAATATGTTCCAACGGGTGCGCAATCGGCAAGCACGGATCATCTACGCCGGAAAAACGATGCTGCTGAAGCTGGCGACCGATTTCCCTTATTACAATCTGACGCGGGACATCACGGTTGAGTTGGACTACCTGGACATCGGCACGGCTAACGTCACCGTCCAACTCAACGGCGACGCAAGCCATACTCATACTTTCGCCCGTGGGAATACGGGCTTATGGCAACGCGAAACCTGGAGCGTTAGCAGCGTCGTGCTCACCAACGGACTGACTGTCGCGGGCATCGGCGCTGGCTTTGCCTCCATCGCGCCGAGTTCTAGCCTCCTGTATGCAGGGGAGTTCAACTTCGACGTGCGGACCACGACCGGTCCGACCATTACGCCCATCTCGACGCATGCCGTGACCCGCACGCCTACCATCACACCGTCGCTGACACCCACTGTGATACCCACGACTACGCCGACCAACACCGCATCGCCGACGCGGACTAGCACGGCGACCTGGACACCGAGCGCGACGCCGACGCACACCAACACGCCGTCGGCCACGCCAACCTGGACGCCGAGCGTAACGCCGACGAGCACCAAGACGCCAAGCGCCACGGCCATTCCGACCCGCACGAATACCCCGACCGTGACCAACACGCCGTCGGCGACGCCGACTAACACGCCGTCGGCGACGCCAACCTGGACGCCGAGCGCCACATCCACCGCGACGCCCACGGCGACGCCGACCAACACGCCATCACTGACGCCGACCCGGACGTCGAGCGCCACATTCACCGCTACGTCCACGGCGACGCCGACCAATACGCCATCGGCGACGCCGACCTGGACGCCGAGCGCCACATCCACCGCTACACCTACGGCTACGCCGACTAACACGCCGTCACCGACGCCGAGCGCCACATTCACCGCTACGTCCACGGCCACACCGACCAACACGCCGTCGCCGACCGCTACCGCGACCCCCTCGTCGACGCGCACCAACACGCCGACGCCGACGCCGACCGCGACCGCTACTTCGACCGCCACCGTCACGCGTACCAGCACGCCGACCGCCACCGCGACCGCGACGGTCACACTGACGCCTTCCCACACGCCCAGCATGACGCCCACCCGTACGCCGAGCAGCACCCCGGCGCCGACGTGGACGCCGACATCGCTGGCGAACATGCCGGTGTTCGCGTTCGTCACACCGGTCGGCGCGCAGCCGAAGAGCGTTGCAGCCGGCCCGTTGGGCTTCTACACCGGTCTCTTTGACAGCAATCAACTCGTGCTGAACGATGCAGTCACCGGCGCGGAAATCTGGCGGACCACCACGGCCGACGGCCGGATCAACGGCGTCGCGGCCTGGGGTGATTACGTTGTCACGACCAACCGCGACCGCGGCACGGTCACGCTGCACAATGCTGCCAACGGCGCGCTGCTGGCGACCCTGAACACCGGCAATCTGCCGTGGGGTGTCGTCGCCGCCGATGGCCGGGCCTACGTCGCCAACTTCGGCAGCGACACCGTGTCGGTCATTGACCTGGTCGGCCAGCGGGTGATCGCCACAGTGCGCGTGGGTTCGGGGCCGGTGACGCTGACAGCCGGCGCCGGGCAAGTCTACGTGGTTCACCTGAACGGCCAGGTGTTCCGACTGGGGGCCAGCGGCGAACTGTTAGCCCAAAGCCAGACCGACGCACCGGGCGCGTTCGGTATTGCCTGGGATCGCCTGCGCGATCGCCTTTACGTGAGCAGCCGCGACGGCCGCATCGCCGTGCTCAACGCCAGCACGTTGCGCACGATCACGACGGTGAGCCTGCCCGGCCCTGCTTACGCATTGGCGCTCAACTCCGGCACCGGGCGAGTCTTCGCCGTGGATGCCGAGAACAATCGGCTCTACGTCGTACACCCGGATGCCGTCCAGCCCGATCGCTTCGAGGTCGGCCTGATGAACCTGCCTGCGCAAGATGCCGCCGATGGCGGACAGGGGATCGCCGTCTGGAACAACCGGATCGCAGTTGCTAACTATGCCGCCGGCAGCCTGTCCGTCGTCAACGATGGCCTCTATCCGGCGCTGATCACACCGACCGTGGCCCCGACCGCGACGCCGACGCGTACACCCACGCCGACGGCCACTGCCACGTGGACGCCCACGCCGACCACATCACCCACGCCGACCATTACGCCGTCGCTGACACCCACGGTCACGCCGACTGCGCCGCCGACGCTCACGCCGTCGCCATCGCCCACGGCCACGCCGACCGTCACCGTGCCGCCGTCGCCGACGGTCACGCCGACCGCGACGCCGACCGTTACCCTGTCGCCGTCACCGACGCCGACGGCCACGCCAACCGCGCTGCCGACGCTCACGCCATCGCCCACGGCCACACCGACCGTCACCGTGCCGCCGCCGCCGGCGGTCACGCCGACCGCGACGCCGACCATCACGCTGTCGCCATCACAGATGCCGACGGCCACGCCAACCGCGCTGCCGACGCTCACGCCGTCGCCATCGCCCACGGCCACGCCGACCGCGACCCCGCCCCCGCCGGCCACCCCGGCCGTTGTCCGGGCCAAGATCGAGATCGTCTGGCCGCACGACAGCGCGCCAGTGCAAAGCGCCGACAAGGCCAACATCACCGTCTACCTGATGGCGATTACGGGCAACGATTCGGCGCCGTGCGCCTGGGAGCCGACCGTCCGCCTGTGGGTAGCACAGAACGCCCAACCAGCCCAACCGGCCGGCGTCGGCCAGAAACGACTCTTCACCACAAGCGGACGCACCTTCCCCGTCTGGGACTTCAACGACGTAGACGTGAGCGCGGCGCGCGACCCGGCCAATAAGCTCAGCTTCTTCGTCACGGTGGATGGGGTGGACACTCGCCACAACGTCTGGACGCACGCCGCCGATGCGCGCACCATTTTCCCGCAGCAGGACACGCCGAGCGGGACCGTGACGCGCCCACCACTGACAGTGGATGCCCGCATCGAGATCGTCTGGCCGCACGACAATCTGCCGGCCGACAAGGCCACGCTGGCGAATATCACCGCCTATTTGTTCGAGGCTGACAGCAAGCTGGCGATCCCGCCGGCGTTGGGGGGGTCGCCGAACGTCCGTCTGCACTGGTCGTTGAACACCGATACCGATCTCGGCCCTGCCAGCAGCATGCTGGGCCTGCCGCGCACGATCACCACCGATAGCGGCCTGCGCTTCCTGGCGTGGGACTTCAACGACGTGGACATCAGCGCGGCCCAGAATCCGGTGAACAAGATCTACTTCTGGGTGACGGTGGATGGGGTGACGGCCAATCCCAACGTCTGGGCGCACGGGAGCGATGCGCGGACCATCTTCCCGCAGCAGGACGTACCCGATTCGTGCCGATAGATCATGAGGAGTGACGTATTATGCGCAACCGACGGCCTGTCATTCTGAGCGGATTTGCCCCGAGCCTGTCGTTGCAGCGTGAAATCAGCGAAGAATCTCCTTCGAGCGATCGAGACCCTTCGCTGGTGTGACGGGGCAGCGTAATTCACGGGGCCAATCCGCTCAGGGTGACGAGGCGGATGCGGTGGCGCTGCCAGAGAGATGTAGCGAGGGATCGCCGAGGAGATTGAAGGTCAAAAGGATCTCGCGCACGCCGGGGGTATCGGGCAGACTCGCCTGGGCCTGGAGGATGATGGCGCCGAGGGTCTGGCCCCCGGCGGGCGCGGCGGCCAGCGCACGGGCCAGGCCCTCGGCCAGAAAGTGCTGGTCGCTGAGCAGAGCCGCGCTGGATGGCACCAGCGCGGCCACCGCGCCGCCATCCTTCGTCCGCAACAGCGCCTCGCCCAGCGAGGGCGTCGTCGGATGCTCGAAGAAGCCGCTCAGACACGTCACCGTGAAGACGATCGGCAGCCGGTCGCGATTGGTCAGCCGGGCGACATCAGCCGCGCTGAATACCTTCTCCTGCGCCCACAGGATCAGGCTGCCGTGCCCGAAATAGCCCACCAGCCCCACCCCGTCGCCGAATGCCCGCAGCAGGGTCGCACGGGCGGTCGAGCCATCCCCTTCCAACGTGACCACCCCCGTCGTGTAGCTTGAGGCCAAGCCAGCGAACGCCTGCGCCTCGGCGGTGAACCCCGCATCGTCGTTGTCCGCTACCAGGAGCGCCTGGTGGCGCCAGGCCGCGGCCGTGTCCCCGCGCTCGTAGGCCAGAGTCTTGGCGACCATCGCCGCCATCTGCCCGGCCGTCTGCGCCGGGAAGCGGCCGACCGCCAGCGCCGGGGACGCGGCCGGGCCGTCATCGGGCAGGGCGAACCATACGTCGGAGGCGGTCCAGCCGGTATGCGCCGTCTCGATCAGACGCGTGGGGACCAGGTCGGCCTCCGCACCCTTCAGATAGCCGCGCGGGTCATAGCTGGCATCGCCGGCCAGAAGCAGGAAGCGCGGCGCGGGAGGCGTCCAATGCGACCTGGCCCAACGCACCAGGTCGCGGATCGCGGCGGGATCGGCCCGGCCGAAGGTGAAGGTGTCGTAGGCGGCGGCCAGATCCACGACGGCGACGCGCAGCCGGCCTTCGCGCCGCGCCGCGACCAATGGCTCCAGCGCGTCCCGCAGCGACGGCACGGTGACGACGATCAGGTCCGCGCCGCCGGGCCAGGCGCGCAATTCCTGACCCCAGGTCGTCGCCGGGTCGGGGCTGGCCGCGGGGGCCAGGATGGCCGGCTTGCGCAGGCCGGCGGGCGCGGCCAGGATGAAACGCCGCGCCGTGCCATCCGACCCGAAGCGCAGTCGCCCCTGCTCCACGCGATACCCTGTCAGCGCCACCGGCCGCATCGGGTCGGTGATGTCCCACAGCGCGGCGGCGGGATCGGCCCCGTCTACGACGAAGCCTGCGGCCTGCCCCTCGAACGTCAGCCCGCCGCTCTCAGCGACCAGTTTTCGGCGGTATGTGACCTCGACCCAATCCAGCAGCACAGCGTCGGCCTCGGCGCCGGTGTCACCGGGCGCACGCAAGGCGAGTTGGTTGTCGCCAGCGCGCAATGCCCCGGCGGGCAACGCGGCAGAGATGTCGTGGCTGCCGATGCCATCCCACCGGTCATCGGCAGCCGGGACGCCGTTCACCGCCACCGTCAGGTGGTGATCCGGGTTAGCCGCGGCGGCCGAGTTGCCCCAGACGTGCACGCGGACTGTGGCTTCGCCGTCCACCGCATGGGGCGCGGCCACCGTGACCTTGAGATCGCCCGGCGCAAACAGGGAGGCCCAGAACCAGCGGTCTGCCCCTGACCCGATCTGCGGCTGGTATTGGCGCTGTTCTTCGGCTCGCACCGTGGCTGTGACCGCTTCCGCGCCGGTCAACTCGTTGTCGGCCGGCGGGGGCGCGGGTCGCGTCGGCAGGTCGGCGGCCGGCGACGGACCGCCGCGCACCAGCCAGTAGACGTTCTGCGCGGTGTAGGCCTGGGGGCCGGCCGCCTGGCCGTAGAAACGCAGCGTGCGTTTGTCGCCCGCGGCCGTAAGGAGGAATGGTATCGGCCGGCCGTCGGCGCTCAGGGACAGCGCCTGTGCGTCGCCGGTTGTCAGATCGAAGCCGGCCGCGGTCAGGTCGGCCGCGGTCACTTCGTACAGGCCATCGGCGTCTACGATTAGCTTGACGGCCGGGGCCGAGGCGGTCGGGCCAGGGGTGGGCGGCCGGGGGGTGCAGGCCGCCAGGGTCAGTACCAGGAGGAGGGAGAGAAAGATGGAGGCAGCCTGTCCTGTAAATGGGCTGCTGGTCGGTCGGAATCGAGGCTTCAGCCGGTTTCTCGCCTTGCCTACCAGACCGGCTAAAGCCTCGAATCCAGGTCGCTTTTCCATCGGCCATCCCCCGGAGAGGCTTCGCACTGGCGCCGTGCCCGGCACGGATGAATGAACGGAACGAAGCGTAGGACGTGCTCCCATTGCCATGTCCGCGACTCAACTCCCCCGCCGTCTGCGCCAGAGCAAAACGGCGGCGGCAATGGCTCCCGCGGCCAGGATGATGGCCACGCCGCCCAGCAGGACGAGTTGCTGCGTGGGCCGCGGTTCGCCCGGGGCCGGCGCGGCCGGGCGGGTCGGCGTGCCGCGCAGGATGGGCTGGCTCGTGGCCTTGGGGCCGAACACGGCCGGCGTGGGTGATGCGGCGGCGTCGGGCGTCGCGTCCGGACGGAGGGGGGAGCTAGATACGTCCGGCTGTGCGCGCGTGACGGTAGCCGTGGCAACCGGGGATGGACTGGTCGCGGGAGCTGTGGCGGTCCGGGATGGGCTGATTGCCGGCGCGGTGATGCCCGGCAAAGGCGGCCCTGTGGGCGTGGTCACTTTGACCGGAGCCGTGCCGGCTGGCGTTCCCGCGGGAGAGGTCAGCGTCGGTGTGAGCGCGGAGGCCGACAGGGTTCCCGTCGCCGTGGCCGTGGGGTGCGAGGTCGGTGTGCTGGTATAACGTCGGGTGGAGGTGGCCGGTTCGGGCGGCTCGGGGGTCGCGGTCACGGTCGGCGTGGCGGAGGGCGTGGAAGTCCGGGTCGGCGTCGCAGTGGCCGTGTTGCCTGGCTCGGTAGCCGTGGCGGTCGCGGTCGCGGTGGCCGTGCTGGTGGCTGCCCCCTCCTGACTCGCTGCGGCTTCATAAGGGCCAGAAGGGCCAAACTGGTCGCCGATGCCGCCTCCCTGAACTCGCTCTTGCAGCCAGTAGTAGTATGTATGGCCGCTCACGACGGCTGTGTCCGGGTAAGTGTAGACCGCGCCCGTGACTACACCGCCGCGGGGCGACTCCGTGTGCATGGGTGTCCCACTCCAGGGCGCGGGACTCTCAGCCTCGGTCCTGAACAACCGAAAGGCCACGGTATTCAGTTCGGTCGCGGTCTCCCAACCCACCAGGATGGTGCCGTCGGCCTGTGGCGTGGCGTCGAAGCTCAACAGGCCCACGGCCGCATTCGCATGCACGGCTCCCAGCAACGCGATCGCGATCAGACACAGGGCCGCGAGTGGCAGTTGAAATGACTTCAGGATGCTCCGCGATGACTGAATGGATTCGGTTCTCATGGGTCTTCCTTACTATCGGCCCTTGACCGGCGCCAGCGGCAGATAGCGCCTGACGGTCGTCGGCGGTTGCCCCCCCACAGCTCGGATGGGGCCAAACTGGCCGCCGATGCCGCCCCCCTGCGTTCGCTCTTGCAGCCAGTAGTAGTACGCGCCGTCGCGTATCACGGCCGTATCACGATAGGTGTAGACCGCGCCCGTGATCCCATCGCCGCGGGCTGGCTCTACCCTAATAGGCGTTTCATCCCAGGGCATCGGGATTTCGGCTTCGGTCCTGAACAGCTCAAAAGCCAGGGTGCTCAACTCGGTAGCGGTCTCCCAGCGCACCAGGATAGCGCCATCGGCCTGTGGCGTGGCGGTGAAGCTCAACAGGCCCACGGCTGCATTCGCATGCGCAACTGCCAGCAGCGCAAGCGTGATCAGGCAGAGGGTCGCGAGTGGCAGTTGAAATGACTTCAGGATGCTCCGTGATGACTGAATGGATTCGGTTCTCATGGTCTTTCCCTGTCCATTCGCTGAAATGATTCTGACTTTGCTCAATTCTCCGCCAGTCGGGTGTACACGCCCGGTGACAAGCCGAGCAATTCCAGGATGCGTATCTGCAAGGCTGACAGGGGCGTGACGTGCCGGATGATCTGCCCGGGC
>JAPLHB010000218.1 GCA_026389845.1 Chloroflexota bacterium | reverse complement strand
ATGCGGAACTCCGGCACCCAGAAGGCATGCACCACGTCAGCCGAGCGCATCTTCAGGTGTATCTGGCGGTCGAGCGGGATGTGCAGTTCGGTGGTCTTGATATCCTGGTCGGGGTAATAAAACTCCCAGGCGAATTGCCGCGCCATCACCTCAATGAGCATGTCGGCGGCGGTCGGCCGCTCGATGTCGGCCAGGACGCGGTAGCTGAAGATGGCGATGAAGACCACGATGAGCGCGGGGATAGCGGTCCAGAAGAACTCCAGCCGGGCGTTGCCGCGCATGGGGGGGCCGTCGCTCTCGTCACCAGGCTGACGCGCGAAACGAGCGATGGAATAGAGCAGAAAACCCTGCACGATCACGAAGACAGTCGTGGAGATGCCCAGCAGGATGCTGAAGAGGGTGTCAATCTGGGCGCCCTGGGCGGAGGCGGCGCGATTCAGGAACGGGTTGAAGATGCCTGCCAGGATGCCAAACACGACCGCGGCAATGCCGATCAACAGGGAGACCAGCTTACTGGTGGAGTCGAAGGTGCTCGGGGCCGAGGCATGGCCTCGGACGTGCGAAGATGTCTGTTGGGACATATGGCTGAGCGCTCCTCCTTGCCGCGCCTGCGCCCCTAAACGAGTAATGGACGCTGCGGCCAACGCATTTCGATTGCATATTAACCGAGGTGATGGAGTCGTGCAGTAATTCGCTGTACCGTTTGAGCCAACCCGTGAAGACACGCTTTACTTTACTCTACCTGACACGGCTTGTCAAATCGCCCCATTTGCGTCCTGCTTGTACTCAATTTTACCGGCGCGTTGCCGGTAAAGGAGCACGTATCCGGCCAGCAAGATGCTCGCAAATGCAAACCACTGGATGGCGTTGCCCAGGTGCGAGCCTTCACTCAGCGCGACGTCGGGATCGGGCCACGGGAAGCGGCGCGCGAGCTGGCCCGCTGGCGCCTCCTCTTCCAGAAAGACCGGCAGCAGCGGATAGGGCGTCTGCTCGCGAATGCGCGGAATATCCACCCGGAACCAGGCGTCCAATCGCGGCCGTTCGGGGCCGAGGGGGGGATCGGGCGGCGAGAGGGGGCTGCGGTGCACCTGCGAGCGGCGGAGAATACCGGTCACCACCACTTCGCCGGCGGGCCGGTCGAAAGCTGTCCGCTGATCGGCCGCGGCCGACTCATAGGGAATCCAGCCGCGATCCACGAGAATGGCTGCGTCGCTCCCCGCGATCCGCAGCGGGACGATCACGTGCACGCCGGGCAACTCGTTGAGCGTCCGGTTGCGCAGGACGATCTCCTGGGCGAAGTCATACGTCCCTCGCACCGTCGCCCGGCGCAGATCGGCTGCGTCGGGATCGAGCATCTGCTCATCCACCTGTAGGGGCGGCTCTTGCAGCCGCCCCAAGACATACGCGTTGGCCGCCCGCCGCTGACCGAGCCGCGCCAGTTGCCAGAAGCCCAGGCCGAGCAGCCCAGTGAACAGCACGGCCATCGCGAGCGTAGTCCACAGCCAACGGCCGCGGAAGGGGGAAGGTCGGGTGATCGTAGATTGTGTTTGTCTATCC
Organism: Chloroflexota bacterium; assembly: GCA_026389845.1. Lineage (GTDB taxonomy): Bacteria > Chloroflexota > Anaerolineae > CG2-30-64-16 > CG2-30-64-16 > JAPLHB01. The sequence goes on along the minus strand of JAPLHB010000218.1, from coordinate 1,150 downwards.
CGCACTGTAATTCTGATCCTCATCGCGCCAGCGGTGCCTCCAACTCCGCCATCACCCCAAGCACGCGCTCTACGACGGTCGGCCGCTCCCACGTCGCGGATGAAAAGGCAACCATGACCGCTGCTCTCGATCAGAATGGGACGCGGAGCAACACGGATTTCGCGGATTAGCCTCTGCCCTTTCAATGCTCGGGCTGGTTCCCGAGCGTGCCGGCGGCCAACCTCCCATCGAGTCCCAACTCGGCCGCGATGCCTTTCATTGCCTCCAGCACCACGCCCACGTGCTCCCAGAGGTCCAGCCCCAACTCCCGCGCGCCTTCTTCGATGTCGGCGCGGCTGACCGCGGCGGCGAAGAGCTTGTCCTTCCATTTCTTCTTCACCGAGCTGATTTCCACGTCGCGGATGTCCTTGCTGGGCCGAACGTAGGCCACGGCCATGATGAGACCGGTCAGCTCGTCCACGGCGTAGAGCGCCGCGTCGAGCTTCGTGGTGCGCGGGACACCCAAGTAGGGCGCGTGGCCCGCAACGGCCTGGATCAGCTCCGGCGGGTAGTCCAACTCCCGGAACAGCCGCAGCGCGGTGCGCGGGTGGCCGTTTTCGGGATCATCCATGTCGGGGAAACGCTCGAAATCCAAATCGTGGAGCAGCGCGGCGACGCCCCACAACTCCTCATCCTCACTGAAGCGGCGGGCATACGCGCGCACCGCAGCCTCCACGGCCAGCACGTGTTTACGCAGGCTGTCGCTCTGGATCCATTCGCAGAGCAGCGCCCAGGCCTCGATGCGGGATGGTAATGGCATAGATACACTCCTTTTCTCATAATCTCATTACATCTACATGAGTACCGATGGGGAAATCGGAGAAGACGAAACTGCGGCCTATTCTACATCACTTCATAGATAGTGTGCAACCGGCGTTTTGTGGTAAACTGAGAGGGGTACGGTCGGAGATAGCATGCCAGATTCTTCGCTGGTGTCACGCCGTCGCGGAAGGTTTGAGGTAGTCCCGCTGCTCAGAAACTTGCAACGCCGGATGCTTCGCTGGATACTCGCCGCAGCAATCGTTGGCTGGTAGGCCCGCTCAGCATGACAAGCGCGGGAGTTTCTATCTTCAAGAATGCCGCCGCGCGGCATGGCAGTTCTCAGAATGAC
>JAPLHB010000111.1 GCA_026389845.1 Chloroflexota bacterium | reverse complement strand
CATCGCCGCCAACCGGCTGCATGGCTCCATGACGGCCTTGCTGGAAGCCGTCGAACGCTTCTTCACCGACATGACGGCGGAGCAGGCCCTGGTCTGGGCCGCAGCCTGAAAGGGACGGGAACTTCCTGATACCTACTTAGTATACACGAATGGATACTTGCTCACAAACCGGGCATCAGTTGCCAATGATCGTATGTCGCCGTCGCATCGCGTCCAGCACCTTCGGCATTGCGACTGTGTAGGCCCAATACCCCGCCCGGCTGGTCGGATAATCCCACGCGCCGATCCACGGCGTAAACTCGCCGCCGAACCCCTGTTTGAACCGGAAGACGCCCCACATCGGATCGCTCTCGTCCAGCGTGTCCGGCGCGCCCCACCAATCGTAACGCGTGCAGCCGGCGGCCTTGGCCCAGCGCAGCGCGGCCCATTGCAGCGCGTAATTGGGCATCAGCTCGCGGCCCTGGGCCGTGGATGCGCCGTAGAAGTAGTATGCGGTCGGCCCGAAGCGGAAGAGGATCAGCCCGGCCACGGCCGTGTCTTCGACCTCGGCCAGCAGCAGGTGACCCAGGCCGTCGGCCAGGAAGCGCGCCCAGATCGCGCGGTAGTAGTCGAACGGCCGCACCAGGAAGCCGTCGCGGCCGCCCGTCTCCGCGTACATCGCATAGAACGCGGGCAGATCGGCCGCCGCGCCCGCCCGGACGACCACGCCGCGGCGCTCGGCCAGGCGGATGTTGTAGCGCCACTTCGGCTTCATGGCCGCCAGCAACTCCTCCTCGCTCGGGGTCAGGTCGGAGACGACGGTGTTGCGGTATTGGATGTTTTCGGCCGATCGGCGCCAGCCGCGACGGGTCAGCGTTGCGACCACGGCCTGGCCCAGTTCCGTGTCGCCGCGCACGTCGGGATCCATCTTGACGAAGATCGCGCCCGCGGCCCGCGCCTGCGCTTCCAGCCCAGCCAACACCGCCTCCGCCAGTTTTGCGTCCGACCAATCCAACAGCGGTCCTTTGGGCACGTAAGCGACCGCGACGGGGATGCGTGGATGCACGCGGCGGACCAGAAGGGACGCGGCGGCAAGCCCCCCCCCGCCCCCCAACTTTGGGGGGAGTTGAGCGCCGCCCCCCGGTGGGGGAAGTTGAGCGCCGCCCCCCGATGGGGGGAGTTGCGCGCCGCCCCCCGATGGGGGGAGTTGCGCGCCGCCCACCGGGGGGGGGAGTTGCGCGCCGCCCCCCGATGGGGGGAGTTGAGCGCCGCCCCCCGGTGGGGGAAGTTGCGCGCCGCCCCCCGGTGGGGGGAGTTGCGCGCCGCCCCCCGGTGGGGGAAGTTGCGCGCCGCCCCCCGGTGGGGGGAGTTGCGCGCCGCCCCCCGGTGGGGGGAGTTGAGCGCCGCCCCCCGATGGGGGGAGTTGCGCGCCGCCCCCCGGTGGGGGGAGTTGCGCGCCGCCCACCGGTGGGGGGAGTTGAGCGCCGCCCACCGGGGGGGGGAGTTGAGTTCCCCCCAGGATTGGGGGGGCAGGGGGGCATGTCCACACCAGCCGCGTCGCGCCCCACCCCGTCTGCGCCTTCGTCTCGCCCCAGGCCCAGCTTTGCAGGATGTGCGGCTGCGGCAGTGTGAGGAGCGCGGCATCCCACGCGGTTGCGTCAGTGATTTCGTGAAGATTAAACACCGATTCTCCAGGGACACGGTGACAAGGTGACAGGGTGACACGGTGAACCTTCACCTTGTCACCTTTTCACCGTGTCACCCGGTCACGTCTTTGCGCACGCGTAGCGCCAGCCGATATAGCCAATACCCAATCCTCGACAACGGCATGTCCCACGCCCCCGTGTACCGGATGACGCGGCCGCCGAAGCCCTGCTTGAAGCGGTAGACGCCCCACAGGCCGCCCTCGCCCCAGCTCTCCGGCTCGGCGTAGGCCGCGGGGTTCGCGCCGACCTCGTCGGGGATGCCCCACAGGTCGTAGATCCGGCAGCCGCGGGCGATGGCCCACCGCATGGCCGCCCACTGGAGCGCGTGATTGGGCATCAGGTTGCGCCCCTCGTCGGACGATGCGCCCCACATGTACCAGGCCATCTGGCCTAGGGCGAAGACCGCGATCGCCGCCAGCAGCGCACCCTCGTGCTCGGCGAGCAGCCAGGTCATTTGCCCTGTAAATCGGCCGCGGATGGACGCGGATGGACGCGGATAAAGGTAAAAACCCGCGTCCATCCGTGTTGATCCGCAGCCCGTGTTCATGCGCCGTGGCGCCGCGCCCGGCATGGGCAACTGTTCTGACAATAGCGGGTCGGGCTCCCACGCCCGACGCTCCGGCGGCGTGGGAGCCGCCTCTGCTATGCTCAGCGAAGGGGCAAACAACTCAGTCGCCGCCCGATAATACTCCGCACTATGCACGCCGAAGCCATCCCGCACGCCCGTCACGTCCATGAGCGATTGGATGGCCGGCAGATCGGCGGCGGTTCCCGGCCGCACGGTCACGCCCTTGCGCTCGGCCAGGCGGACGTTGTAGCGCCACTTGGGTTTCATCGCCGCCAGGATCGCCTCCTCGCCGGCCGAGAGATCCACGTGGATCGTGCAGAGCGGCTGGATGCGCTGGGGGCTGGGGCGGAAGCCGAAGGCAGCCAGGCGCTCGGCCAACTCCGGCGACGCGGGCAGCTCCGGCTCGATCTTGAGCAGCGCTGCGTGCTGTTTCCGGGCGAACTCGGCCGCCATGGTCAGCACCGCGCGCGCCTGGGAGGGATCACCCCAATCCACCACCGGGCCGCGGGGCACGTAGGCCAGGCTTTGGCCCCACGGCAGCCGGCGGAAGAGGATGCTGGCCCCGCCCAGGATCGGCGCCTGGGGACTGGGGATCGTCCGCAGGACCGCACGCTGGCTGGACCAGCCGAAGCTGCTCTTGAGCGCGGCCCACGCGCTGGTCTGGAGGATGTGGCCGGCCGGGTGACCGGCGACGAACGCGTCCCATTCGGCATCGGGCGCGAGGGTCGCGCCGACGGCCGCCTGTTGGCGGTCTGTGACCCAGATGTGCCTGGGGCGGGGGAGAGGATTATCTTGCATTGGACGGATTATACTCTGCCAGGGCGACTTTGGCGAAACGCGAGACACCCGAAGGATCCACCAAACCCTTCGGGTGTCTCGATCAACGTAGACCTGTCAGGTCTGTATCTTATTGTGCGCCCGGCATCAGGCCAAAGTGGAACGCGCCCACCCGGTTCGACGCCGGCGACCTGACCTCCTCCGCGCCGACCGCCACCACGACGTAGTAGTAGTTCGTGAGCGGTGGGTCGAACGCGCCCGTGTCCACGTAGGTCGCCTGGTTGCCGAGGTCCGGCGGCGTCACGTCTGGGACGAGCTTCTGCCCGTCGGCCGGCGTCAAGTACGGGTTCGTGCTCCGGTAGACCTCGTAACGCACTATCCCCTCCTGCGTCCGCGTCCAGTGCAGCTCGACGCCGTTGCTCTCCTTGCGCCCGTTGACCGCGGGCGCGGCCAGCGGATTCCCCAGCAACGTAAACTCGGTCAGGTGATCCAGCACCGCGATGATCTGATTGTTGACCGTGTCCAGCGAACACCCCGCGCACGGCAGGATCGCGACCCAGGCCGTCCCGTTCCAGAAATGGAGGTTCAGGTTTTCCTCCGCGGGGATGCCGGCGGCCTGCCAGTCGCCATCCTGGTAGTTCAGGGTGATGGTGTAGCGGCCGGCGAAGGTCGTGATTGGCTGGCCGTTGGCGTCAGTCGCTTCCAGGGTAAAGGAGGCGCCCGCAAAGGCAAAACCGCCCGTCGCTTGAGTGGGGGTGAGCATCTCCGTGTAGGTGAAGGTCGTGGTGGTCGTCACCAGGCCCGCGGGGAAGATGATCTGGCCGTGGGCGTTGGGCAACATCATAGTCGTCGGTGCAGTTGGCTCTACTGTAACGGCTGTGGTAGCGATCGGCGTAGGGTTCGGCGTATGAGTGACTGTCGGTGTTGAGGTTGGTGTCTGGCTTGGCGTTACTGTCAAGGTGGCTGTGGGTGTTTGAGTGACCGTTGGTGTGCGAGTCGGCGTGCGTGTGGGTGTCGGCGTTGGTGTGAGAGTCGGCGTGCGCGTGACAGTTGGCGTGCGTGTAGGTGTCGGCGTTGGCGAGCGTCTCGGCGTGCGCGTTGCGGTGGGCGTGGTTGTTGGTGTATGCCTGGGTGTCGAAGTTGCAGTGGGAATGGGTGCTGCGCCGATAAACACTTCATTGCTTATGCCGGATTGGCTCCACAAACCGCCCTCATTCCTGGCCCTCACCGAGACAAAGTAGGTTTCATCGGCCAGCAAGCTCAGCCCAGAACGAACAAATTCCATCGTTGTAGTGTTAGTCCAGTTGATGATATCTGTACCTCCGGCCGTAGTGCCGACAGCGTAGCGATAGAGGGTAATTGCCGAATCGGGATCAGAGGTGGACCAACACGCCGAGAGTGTAGAGAGGTCACTGCTCCAGGCAGTAACAGCCGGCGGATTGGGTGGCGTGTCATCAGCGATTGCACCGGCATAATCCACAGTGAAGGTGAAACCCGAGTGCGGAGCGATCTTCATTCCATTCGTGTCTATCGCGCCGGAGACAGTAAGAGAGTATGCATCGCGAGGGACGATCGCAGAGAAGTCATGGACGCCGCGCCACCGGTTTGAGGCAATCCACTGACCGCCTTCCACCTGGTAATCTATACCCCTCCAGAGCACAGCGGCTGCTCCCGGTGGGGTGGCGCTACAACAGGTTCCAATCCACACACTCCCTTCTTTGTCTACAACGATACTATGAACAGTATCGTCGGGCAGGCCATCTGCACTGGGATTGATCGTTCCGATCGTCCCATCGGCTCGAAGGATTGCGATACCTCGATGTCCTCCTACCCACACTTCATCGTTGACAAAAGCGATGGAGTAGCCGCCGCTGTTCGGCGTGTTCTGATAGGTCTCCCATCGCCCAGCGGTGCGCAGGACACTAAATCCCTGGCTCGAGCCAAACCATATATTCCCTTCACCATCCACTTCGATGCTGCGCACGTGGTCGTCTGCTAGACCGCTGTTGGCAGAGGTGTACGTGTTCCAGGTTCCATCCGGTCTCAGTACACTCACACCATACGGACTCTCGCCGAATCCAGACCATACGTTGCCCTGCCTGTCTGCCGAAACGGTCCAAACCATATCATACGCTAGTCCGCTGTTGCTCATGGTGTACGAAGTCCATGTCCCATCAGAACGCAACAAATGAAGGCCTTGATCGTGACTAGCAAACCACTTGTTGTCCTGGTTATCTATGGCGATGTGATAGACATCGTGCGGTTCCGGATAGTTCTGCCAGACACCATAAGCATCCAGGTAGTAAACTCCCATCCCATTAGTCGCCACCCACACGGTGCCGTTTTGTGAGAAAGCCAGGTGGTGCACCGATAAGGTAATCGGGTGTTCCCAGGTTCCATCTGTCTTCCAGACACTTATCCCGCCCCAGCCGCCGAACCATCGGTTTCCGTGTTGATCTATGGCAATCACTGTCACATTGTCATCAGCCAGTTCACTATTGGAAGAGTCGAATCCTTGCCAGGTTCCGCGTCGGTCAATGAAAAAAGAGAGTTGGGTCGGACTGTTTGAGTCCATGTTCCGGCTGAACAGCACATCGAATGTTGCCGTCTGAATCCCTATTGGACTTTCAGGTGTCATGGTCACAGCTCGAACGTAGGCGGGGGCGCTCTGGGAGGGAGTAGATAGCAGTGGCGCGTAGATCACCAGCCCCTTATTGTAATCGTCGTTGTAGTCAAAGATACGGTCATCAATCGCTGCACTGTTAGTGGCGCCCCACCAGTTGCTGAATGCACTGATGTCTTGCCCGGCCGGATTGTCGTTGTACAAGTCGTATGGGCCGCGATTGACCTCAAAGTTGTTGCCAGTGATCTGCTGGGGAATACCGCCACTGGCATACAGTGCCCGGCCCCAGATGCCAGTGAAAGTGTTGCTAACAACTGCGGCAGCACCTACCTGTAGACCGTCGCCTGCGCTGTTGGCAATCAGATTCCCCTGGACCAACCCACCAGAGGTGACAATACCGGCTCCGCTACTCGACACAACGCGGTTACCCGTAACCGTGACTATGCCACTGGCTTGAATGCCTACACCAGGTGGACTCTCCAGGCTGTTATCCTGGACAATGCTGCCAGTTCCCACATTAATACCGCCACTTTGTAGAGTGTTAGAGAGTACTATACCAGCGCCGAGGTTGATGTTGCCGCGAAAGACTTGGTTGTTAGTAACCGTGCCATCACCACTGACGATGATATTCCCGCTGATGGTATTGCTGAGCACACTCGATGCACCGGCTAAACTCAGGCCACCGCTTATTGTGCTCCGCCATACGTGGCCACTACTGCTGGCAACCCCTCCCATCACATCGCTGTCCAATACCCAGAGGGGCGTATTGCCTGGGGGACAGTTGACACCCCCATCGCTCATCGTCAGATGTTCCAAGTAAGGGGTGGCGTTGTTACAGGCCACGCCACCCGTCGCACCCCGGACGTGCATATGACGCAGTATGTTCCCGGCCAGGTAGTTTCCGGCAGGGTCAACCGTCGCATCAGTGCTTGGATCATCGAACAAGATCCGGTTCCATGAGCCCTCCGCAGAATAAGGCAGGAAAAGAATGGGCTGTTCAGTTGTGCCGTCCGCGATCAGGGTTCCTCCGACGTTGAGGCTGTAGTTACCGTTGAACTCCACGGTGGTTCCTGGTTGGATTGTCAGTGTGACCCCAGGCGCGATGCCGACGTTGTTCACAACCACCCAACTCTTGTCATTTGTCCATGTCCGACTTGTACCGATCGTGCCGGACACATGCTGTTCGCTACTACGTGTGGTTACATTGAAACTCAACGCGGTTGTATAGATTCCACCGCCAGCCCAGAGTGTCAAGCTGAAAGGTATAGAATAGTTGTAGCCAGTTTCGGCTGCAATCGTTATCGTGAAAGACGTGTTGTTGGTCACCGTCTGACCGGATAGGATGTCACCAAAAGCTGCCGAGCCGAGATGTACCGTCACAAGGGGATCAACCGTGGTGAGCGTGCCGGTCACTAAAGATGCATCTCCCCAATCATTGTAGATGGAGACATTCAGACTCACAGTGGTGCCAGGCTCGGGTCGGCCGTTAGTCGCCCCGTCAATGCTGTAGCCGACGTATCTCAAGAGCGGAACAGGCGGCAAGGTGGCGCGTGAAGCATTGATCCGCCCACTGCCCAACTGTCCTTCATAGCCTGGATTGAGAGTGTCAATTGGATCCGCACTGTGAATCACTTGGGCGCGCACCAGTGCCGGGGTCCAATCAGGATGGAGTGAAAGCAACAGACCGGCAAGGCCTGCACCGAAAGGAGCAGACATGGAAGTGCCAAAGCTCGCGACATAGTCCCCACCCAAAGCTGTAGTCAGAATATTATTGGCCGGCGCAGTAACGTCTATCCACGGGCCGTAGTTGGAAAACGCGCTCTTGGTGTCGCTGATGGTTGTGCCAGCTACCGCCAATACCTTGCTGTAAGCAGCCGGATAGAACGGCAGGGAAAGGCCGTCATTGCCGGCACCAGCCACAACCACTGCGTTCTGGGCTTCGGCATACGAAATAGCGTCCTGTAACGTGCGCGAGTCAGAGTATCCTCCCAGCGAGAGATTGATCACCCGAGCGCCCTTACCAACAGCATAGACTACACCAGCGGCAATATCTGAATAGTTGGCAATACCGGAGGCCCCCATCACTTTGACCGGCATAATACGGCAGTGGCCGCACACGCCCGCGATGCCGATACCGTTGTTGGTGCGGGCAGCGGCGATTCCAGCTACCAGTGAGCCGTGGCCGTTGTCATCAGCTACGTTGTTATCACTAGAGACAAAGTTCCAACCGAATAGATCGTCCACAAGGCCATTACTGTCGTCATCCAAGTCATTCCCGCCAATCTCCGCTGGGTTCGTCCATTGGTTAGGTGCGAGATCGGGGTGCGACAAGTCTAGCCCGGAGTCTACTACGGCAATCACTATAGCGGCTGTTCCAGTGACGACATCCCAGGCACCCTCGACTTGGATCTGAGCCAAGCCCCACTGTTCACTATAGTGGGGATCGTCCGGCGCGACGACTGAACGCGCAAAGTAGTCCGGTTCTGCGTATTCTACATGGGGATCAGTTGCCAGTGCCATCGCAACCTGAAGCACGCTGCTACCTGGCTTCAATTGCAGGCGATATATCCGGGAGAGACCCAGTGTATCGGAGAAACTACGCCGATCTGTTAGCAATCGCGCCGGGAAAAGAACCACGGCTTGCTGAACTCCTTGCTCTGCCAACAGCTCGTCTAGCACAGGCTGCCCGGTGCGCAGAACGGACACGGAACTGGTGTCTGGACGCACGCCGGAACGGAACTTAACGAGGATCCTGTCAGGCACAAAGGAGATACCAGCAGAGCCAATGGTGGGTTGCGCCGCTGCAGGGTGGATGAATGTCGAAGCTGCATCCGGTGGGACGCTCACAGGTCCAGTCGGCCCAATCCAGACCGGTTGCGAGGTCGGCGATGCCACGGACACTCCGCCTATCAGCAGCAGGAGCAAAGCTGAGCCTGTGAGCAAGCAGGCAAGTACAAAGGAACGATGTGTGGACTGCGCAGGCATGACACGCCTCCTGGGAGCAGAGCGAAGCGAGGGTCGCGCGCCTAAGGAAATCGGCGATGAGATCAGCAAGCGGCGCGGCTCTGCTGGTGACAGCCGACTCAAGCGCGAAAGATTATCGCACAGGACGCGTTAGCCGGCAAAATCCAGAACGAAGGACAGGGCGACGCGTGGGGAATACAGCCGCCACAGGACAAGAAGCGTCATGAGTGGCGATCGGTAATTACTCGCGTGATCTGGTGGGTAGCCGGCTGGACGATCTCGTGCCAACCTGGCCCCGCGCTGTCGCACCAGTCGCTCGTCGCCCCGTTGACGGTCGCGGCCAGGTCTTCGTAGGGCTGGCTGGGGCCGTCGAAGTAGCCGTAGACGGTCAGCTTGCCGTCGAACGTCTGCGGCGCGTCGTAGGTCAGGCGGATCTGCTTGCAGCCGTTGGTCCAGCGCACCGTGGGCGGGTTGGGCGACACGTCGTAGCATTGCTCTTCGCCGTACTCCACATGCACCACTGACTGATGGCGTCAGGGATTTCGTTGGGGCCGTAGGTGAAGTTTGGCGCGGCGGGAGCCTTCTGGGCCGCGGCGGTTTGACTGCCCAGCAGGGCAAGAAGTACGATGAGCGCGGCCAGAGCGACCAGACGGATGGCGAGCCGGAGTGCAGACACACGATCCTCTTCCGGGCCGCGGGACAGAGCGGGCTCAGGGGGTAAGCGCCCTCCGCGGTCCCACGCGTGATAGATGGCTCAAGTGGGGGGATTGTAGCACGCGCGGCGCGGGATGGCAAGAACCGGAAACGAGGACAAGTGGGGACCTGAATCGCGGAGGCGCGAAGGGGACGAAGGTCGCGAAGCACGAAGGTCGCGAAGGCTGGCGTCGCGGCGGACTTCTTCGCGTTCCAGACGTCCCCGCTGTGGCCGAGCGACACACTACTTCGGTGGGAATTCTGCCCGAGGAACAGACTATTCAGCGGCGTTTGAGCAGGGGCGATAGATCGGTAACCGGTGACCGATAATCGTGCAAGATCATGTCCTGCAGCCAGGCATTGGCTTGCGCCAAAGTACAGTGTCCCCGCTCGACGGCCAGAACCAGGCATCCTATTGAGCCGGACAACCGGATTCCGCGCCGGCGAGCTTCATCGCGCGCCACGCTATCATCAGTCAGCAGCAGCCAGCTACGTTGTCTCGCGATCGCCAGACACGATGCCTCGCCCTTGTGGAACCGCGATGGCAACCCGCCCGACAGGCGCAACTCCTCTGTGCTCATCGGGGTGACGTGTAGCCAGCCCAATTCATTGAAGGGATAAACCAACCGAGGGATGTCCTGATAGAAGGAATAGCCTTCCTCCAGTCCTGTGCTGATCTCCTCGTATACCTCGGCTGAAATGTACAGAACTTCGTAGAGTCGGCGCAACAGGTCGAGCTGACCGATGCTTGCGAAATTCGAGAGCACGGTGGTATTGGAGATGACACTCATCATGCCGGAGCCTCGAAATGTTCCCGCAACGCCTGGACTTCCTGTGCGGCCTCCTCGAATGTCTCAGGCCCCACCCTGGGCTGGATGCTGTGCGCCACCAAGATGTCTTTCATCTGCGCCCAACTGACCCCCGCCAGGCTGGCGGCCTTTGCCAACGAGATGCTTTCAGCCTGGTAGCGGTGAATCGCTAACCGGACGCGCAGATCTGGGCGGCCGCGCACCAGATAGCGCAGGGCGTCCTGGATCACCTCCTGGTCGTTACTGTAGAGTTGAGCATCTACCAAATCACGAACCTGCAACATACTCGCCTCTCCTCTCACGTTCACTGAATCCAGGGCGCACCCACTGCGCCTCGGCGAAGCCGCAGCCTCTGTCGCTCGCCGCGCCCATCACCTGGCTGAACCTTAGATTGCCACGGATTATCGCGCATAGCCGCAAGGGTGTCAATACCCCGAATTGACTCACGCCAAACCTTACCCTTTGGGGGATCGTTGCCTCACGCGATAATCTTACCCGACGCTTGTGGTGAGACAAGCGTTGGGAGAAGGAGAGACATGATACTCTGGCGGATGGCTTTAGCGCAACGCGAGACACCCGAAGGGTCTACCAGATCCTTCGGGTGTCTCGACCATTGCAGACCTGACAGGTCTCCAAGCCCTGTCAGGTCTATGCCGCTAGTTCCCCGGCACGATGCTGAAGCTAAACCCGCCCAGCCGGTTCGAATTCGCCGCGGCGTGGGCGACGTTGAAGGCGCGGATGACGTAGTAGTAGTTCGTTCCGCTGCCAAGCGCGCCCGCGTCGGTGTAGGTGACGGTGTTACCCGACCCGGGCGGATCTACGTAGCCGATCATCGTCCCGCTTGCGCCGGGGATGAAGTAGGGCGAGTTGCTGCGCCAGACCTGGTAGTAGGCGTTCTGGCTGGCGTGTTGCCAGGTCAGCGTGAGATCCGACCCGCTGCGCCTCGCGGTGGCCGTGGGCGCGACGGCCGGCAGGAGGACCGGGATGGCCCAGTGGTAGGCCACGCCGCCGGTGGTGATTCCGCCGATGCGCTCGCGCAGCGCCACGTCGAACTCCAGCCCGCCCGGCCCCTCGAAGCTCAACGCCACCGTCGTCGCCTCCTCGGCCCACATCGGCGCGCCGCCGATCGTCGCCGAGACCGCGCCGGTCACGAGGATCTCCTTCGTGGCCGTCACGACCTCGATGCCCTCGCCCCAATGCCCGCCGTAGGCCAGCCAGCGATCGAAGAGCGTCTCCGGCAGCCGCACGGTGATCGTGCCGGTCGTCGGGAAGGTCAACCGTTCGAGGATCAGATCCACGTCCTGCGGCCGGTTGTAGACGTTGACCATCTGCACCACGGCGTCCTTGATTTCGGCCACGCTGAGCAACCGCGTGCCGCCGGTGGGCAGGATGTTGACGTTGTGCCACTCCACGTTGTTGTCCCACGGAACCCACTGCGGCGCGCACTCCAGCCCGCGGTTGTAGGGGTCTTGCGGCGAGTCAATCACGTCCTGCAGACAGGTGTGGCCGCTGCGCGTGGGAACCCACGGCGCGCTGACGATGCGAACTTCGCCGGGCAGCAGATTGGTGAAGGTGATGACGCCGATGGGCGCCCAACTGCCGCAGCGCACGCCCAGCGATGGCTCGATCCAGGAGACGCTGACCGTGCCGGTGATGACTGCCGCGTTGCCGCGGTTGCGCAGCCGCACGTACACGGTGTTGGCGATCCCCTCGATCGGGTCCTGATGGGTCAAGATGCCGTCGGCGGCGTTGCGCACCCACAGATCGGGCGACATGTACCAATCGTTCAGGCCGCTTGGCACCGTACCCGTGTCGCTCGGATTGTCCTTGGTCCAGACGTCCGGCGCACGCTCGACGACCACCAGCGTGCGGGTGTAGGCATCGTTGGCGGGAATCTCGTCGCCGGGCAGTTGGCTGCGACAGAGCAACGTGTACGTCCCCGTCAACGCCGGGGTGTAGGCCGGGAAGATCAGCTCCTCCCAGAAGGCCGGCGGGAGCGCACCACTGGTCAACGTCTGCGCGTAGACCTCGGCCGCGCCGAAGACGATGGAGCACGCCACCGGGATGCCCGGCTCCAGGTGGTTGCCCAGGTTGCGCACGCTTGCACGCACGTTGAACGGCGTGCCCTGCGGCCATTCGCCGCCGGGCGAGACGTTGGTCACGGCCGCGTCGTGCGTCTGCGGCGTGGACTCGCCCACCGTGATCGTCTGATCCACGGCCACGGGGGTCACGGTGTCCACCGTGCCGCTGGGCCAGGCGACCTCGATCGTGAGGGTTCCGGTGTAGGTTCCCAGGCCGAAGAGCGCTTCGAGCGCGTCCTGGCTCATGTAGCCCGTCGAGCCTGCGAGCTGGCGCGTCTGGATGGCGCCGGAGCCGTACAGCCGCACGCGTGCGCCGATCCCCGCCCGGTTGCTGCGGGAACCGATCAGCTTGACCTTCAGCCAGTGAGGCGCGCCGAAGGCTGCGGCTGGAGTAGAGCCTTCAGGCGGTTGCGCTCCGGCTGAAGCCTTGACTCCAGAAATGATCCCGTTGCGGAAGAGGAAGTCAGGCGTGCCCGTCCCCCAGATGCCGCTGACCACGAAGATGTCGGGGTCGCCGTCGTTGTCGTAGTCGCCCACCGCGCTGCCGTCGCTGTCGCGGCGGTCGGCCACGCCCGCGCCCGGCGCTGCGTCGGTGAACGTGCCGTCGCCGTTGTTGCGATAGAGGCGGTTCTGGTCGTCACGGTTGGCGACGAAGAGATCCAGCCGGCCGTCCAGGTTGTAGTCCAACCAGTTGCACCCCGTCGCGTTGCCGATCCGGTCTTGCAGACCGGCGGTCGCGGTCACGTCGGTAAACGTCCCGCTGCCGTTGTTGCGATAGAGCACGCTATACTGGTTATTGTTGTTCGCCACAAAGAGGTCAAAATCGCCGTCGTTGTCGTAGTCGCCCCAGGCCGCGCCGTGGCCCGATCCGCCGTTCTCCACGCCGGCCGTCGCGGTGACGTCCTCGAACGTGCCGTCGCCCTTGTTGCGATAAAGTCGGCTCGGCCCGCAGTTGTTGGTCAGGTAGAGGTCGGGTGCGCCGTCGGCATCGTAGTCGGCCCAGACGGCGCTCAACAGGCAGCCATCGGCGCTCAGGCCAGCCGCCCCGGTCACGTCGGTGAAAACGTCGCCGCCATCGTTGCGGTAGAGTTGGCCGCCGGCGTAGGCGTCCAGATCGCCGTCCAGGTCGGTGTCGGCCCAGCTCATCGGCCAGGAATTGCCGCCGGCATCCAGCACCTTCGTGAACGGCAGGCTGTTCTGGCGGTAGACCTTGCGCCAACTGGAGAGCAGGTCGAGGTCGCCATCGTTGTCGTAGTCGCCCCAGGCCACGCCGCCGCGGTTGTTGATGGCGTCGAGGCCGGCGGCCGCGGTCGCGTCGCTGAAGACGCCGGCCGTGCTGGTGAAGAGCGTCCCATTGCCGATGGCGAGATCGAGCCAACCGTTGCCGTCCAGGTCGCCCCAGGCTGCGCCGTGCTCGCCGCTGCTGACCGCCAGCCCGACGGCCGGCGCGACGTCGGTGAAGAGCGGCGTCACCACGGTAAAGGCCGGATTCAGCGTCGCCGACTGCCCGTCCGGGTTGGTCACGGTCAGGGCCACCGTGCCGAGGGTGGTCGTCAGGAAGACGCGTACGTCCACCTCGATGCGATCCCCGCCCATGAAGTAGACCGGCCCGACGACGACGTCCGGCGCGCCCGGCGCGGCCGAGACCGTCGGCAGGTTGACGAAGCCACTGCCGGAGATCATCACGCGGATCGTCTGATCCAGCGCCGCGACCTGCTCCGGCAGCACATGGGCGACGGCCGGCGGCCCGAAGGGGGAGCTGCTGAGCACTTCGAACAGGCCGGCCCCCACGCCGCTCTGCCCATCGGAGTTGGTCACGGTCACGTCGCGCAGACCGAGCGCCGCGGCCGGGTCAATCGTGATCGTCGCCTCCACGCGGTTCGGGTCGCGCCACTGCACGGCGGTCACGGCGGTGCCTGCGCCGAAGTCCGCGCCCAACGGCGGGTCTTCGCGGAAATTTTGGCCGTAGATGTTCACCACCAGGCCGCTCGTGCCCTGCCTGGCTCCGCTCGGCGCCACGTTGTTGACAACCGGCGGCGGCCCGCTGAACTCGCTGGTATCGCCGCCCGCGTTGGTCGCGGTGGCGCGAACGTTGGAGCCGGTGAAAGGATGACCGACGACCAACGACCACAGACCGCCGGCGTCGGCACTGGTCGCGCCCTCGAACCAACGGCCCTCGTCGGCATTGTCGGAGAAGACTTCCACGGTGCAACCGGGACAGGCCGTACCGTCGGCCGTGCCTGCGCCGGGGTCGCTGTGGAGGATCGCCGGCGGCGCGATATTGTGGTTGGCGCCGTCGTACAGGTCAATCGCGGGGCCGCCGTTGGCGTAGAGGCTGTTGCGGCTGACGGTGTTGTTCGTCGCCGTGTTGTGCCGGATTTGCACGCCGCTCTGGGCGTTGCCGCTGATGACGTTGCCGGTGATCTGCGTCTCGCGCGGCGCTTTGCCGTCCCAACTGCCGTCGCCCAGGAAGACGCCGTTCTGCCCGTTGCCGAGCGCCGCGGTGCCGGCCGCATTCACGCCGATGTGGTTGTCCTGGATCACGTTGCCCACGTCGTCGTTGAGCGCAAAGACGCCGTTCTGCCCGTTGCCGCTGATTGTGTTGCCGGCGATCGTGTTGTGGTCCGTGGCGAACCACAGCACGACGCCGCTGCCCTGGTTGCCCAGGCCGGTCGCGCCGGTCACGTCAACGCCGATGAGGTTGTGGCTGACGACGTTCTCGCCTGTGCCCGGATCGCCGATGAAGACGCCGTTCTTGTCCCACTCCTCGCCGGTGCCGTTGCCACTGATGAGGTTCCCCTCGCCTGCCGCGTCCCCGCCGATCCGGTTGTGGCGCGCGCCGTTTCTGATCTCGACGCCGTTGTTGCCGTTGGGCCAGGCGACGCTGCCGCTCGGATCCACGCCGATGGTGTTGCCCGTGACCGTGTTGCTCAGCGCGGCCGAGCCGTCGAGCCGGACGCCGTTCTGTCCGTTGTGGCCGATCACGTTGCGCTCGGCTGCGGTCGTCCCGCCGATCACATTGCCCTGGCCCCGGAGCTCGATGCCGTCGCCGGGGAAGCCGACGATCTGCAGTCCCTTGATCGTGTTGTCGTTCGACGTGACGCCGAAGCCATCCTCCCCGCCGCCCGTCAGCCCGCTGCCATCCAGGATTACGCCCGCGGCCGAGCCGTCCACGGTCACGTTGCCGTCGTCCAGGTCAGGCAGTTGGCTGCTCGTCAGGGCGATCGTGACCGGACTGGCTGGCGGGAAGACGCCCGGATCAAACCTGATCGTGTCGCCGCGCACGGCGTCCAGCAGGCATTGGCGGAGCGTGCCGGCGCCGCTATCGGCCGGGCTGGTCACGGTGCAGACCCCGGCTGTGGCCGCGCTGAACTCGCTGGTGTTGCCAGCGCCGTCGGTCGCAGTGGCCGTGGCGCGCGGGCCAGCCAGCGCCGCGCCCTTGACGAAGGCGAAGCCGCCCGCGCCGTCGGCGACCGTCGTCCCTTCGTAGACTCGGCCCTGGCCGGCGGTGTCGGAGAAGACCTCGACGGTGCAATTGGCGCAGGTCGTCCCGCCGACCGTGCCCACAGCCAGGTCGAAGGCAGTGATGACCGGCGCGGGCAGTTCGGTGTTGCCGCCGCTGCTCAGGTCAATGCCCAAATCCTGGTTCGCGAAGATGCGGTTCTGGGTAAGCGTGTTCGCCACTGTCCCGCCGCCGTCCACGGCGACGCCGGGCCGGTGGTTGCCCGCGCGGACGGGGGCGGGGCCACTCGTGTTGCCCGCGGCGCCGGCCCAGAGGGCGACAC
The DNA here is from genome assembly GCA_026389845.1 of Chloroflexota bacterium. Taxonomy (GTDB): domain Bacteria; phylum Chloroflexota; class Anaerolineae; order CG2-30-64-16; family CG2-30-64-16; genus JAPLHB01. Next base: position 40,366 of record JAPLHB010000111.1, on the reverse strand, counting down.
CGGCGTTGTCGTTGGGCAGTGCGCCGCCCGTTGCATCCACGCCGATGGCGTTGCCGCGGACGACGTTGTCGGTGGTGCCGCCATTCCCCAGGCCTACGCCATTGCCGTTGTTGCCGCTGATCAGGTTGCCCTCGCCCGACGTCATCCCGCCGATGACGTTGTGATGTGCGCCGTTGCTGATCTGTATGCCTTGTCCGTTCGGCACGGCGATCATGCCGGTGAGATCCGTGCCGATGCGGTTGCCCGCCACGGTGTTGCTCATGGTGTCGAAGGAGATGGCGACGGCTGTGTCATTACCGCTGATGATGTTGCGCTCGCCGGCGGTCGCACCGCCCACCACGTTATCGCTGGCGCCGTTCCAGATGCCGACACCCAAGGCATTCCTCACCGCCATCGTTCCAGAGGGATCCGTACCGATGAAGTTGCCGGCGACGGCGTTGAAGGCAGTGCCAGTGCCCCAGATGTTGACGCCGTTGTTATTGCCGCTGATCAGATTGCCCTGGCCGGGGGCAGAACCGCCGATCACGTTGTACGATGCACTGTCCCAGATGCCCACGCCGCGCCAGCCATTGCCCAGAGCTACGCTACCCGTGGCATCGGTGCCGATGTAGTTGCCGGCGACGGTGTTGCTCAGGGTCTCCGAGCCAACCAATCCTACGCCGGTGTCGCCGCTGCCAGCGATGACGTTGCGTTCCCCAGGGGTTGCGCCGCCGATGGTGTTATATTGGCCACCATTCACCCATACGCCGGCGTAGCCATTGGCCGTTACGGCTGTGCCCTGGGCGGTAAGGCCAACGTAGTTCCCGCGGATGACGTTCGAGCGGCTACCGTTGCCGATGAATACCCCATTCCCACCATAGCCGCTGATGACATTGCGCTCGGCCGCGGTCGTCCCGCCGATGATATTGTCATGGCCGGTGATCTCGACGCCATTGCCGGTGAAGCCGACGATCTGCAACCCCTTGAGCGTGTTGCCGTCCGACGGAATGCGGAAGCCGGGCGTGCCGTTCTGCGGATCGAAGACATCGAACTGTATGCCCACCGCCACGCCATCCCCCGGCACCAGGGCGTTCAGCGTGCGCTCCTGCCAGACGCCGTCCGGGCCTGACCCCGTCACCGCCAGGTTGTTCCAACCGCCGTCACTCCGCTTGTAGAGCAGGAAGGCGTTGCCCCCCGCCAGGCTCTTCTGCCACCAGGTTAGAGTCACGTTGGCGCCCGGCGTCGCAGCGATCCAGATCGTGCTGGCCGGATCGTAGACCGCATCCCCCAGGTCAGCCGACCGCGCTTGGGTGTCGTAGAAGGTATTGGAATGGATGCGCGCCGGCACGTGTACCTGCAGGCTGCCGGCCGCGGTGTGGTAGTCGCCGGTGTTCAGGCTGCGGGTCACGCCGGGGTGATCGTTACGGTAGCTCCAGTGGAGGATATCGCCGGCGAAGTCGCCGTTGGTGAGTTGGTTCGGCCCGCCGTCGAAGGTCAGGCTCACGTCGTCCAGCAATAGATCACTCGCGGCGCCGATGCCGCCGCCATCCAGGATTACGCCCGCGGTCGAGCCGTCCACGGTCACGTTGCCATCGTCCAGGTCGGGCAGTGGGCCGCTGGTCAGGGTGATCGTGACCGGGCTGGCGGGCGGGAAGATCGCCGGATCAAACGTGATCGTGTCGCCATGCACTGCGTCCAGTAAGCATTGGCGCAGCGTGCCGGCGCCGCTGTCGGCCGTGCTGGTCACGGTGCAGACCCCGGCCGTGGCCGCGCTGAACTCGCTGGTGTTGCCGGCGCCATCGGTCGCAGTGGCCGTGGCGCGCGGGCCAGCCAGCGCCGCGCCTTTGGCGAAGGCGAAGACGCCCGCGCCATCGGCGACCGCCGTCCCTTCGTAGACCCGGCCCTGGCCGGCGGTGTCGGAGAAGACCTCGACGGTGCAATTGGCGCAGGTCGTCCCGCCGACCGTGCCCGCAGCCAAGTCGAACGCGGTGATGACCGGCGCGGGCAGCTCGGTGTTGCCGCCGTTGTATAGGTTAATGCCCAGGTCCTGGTTCGCGAAGATGCGGTTCTGGGTGAGCGTGTTCGCCACGGTCCCACCGCCGTCCACGACGACGCCGGGCTGGTGATTGAACGCGATGACGTTGGCAGGGCCGACCGTGTTGCCCGCGGCGCCGTCCCTGAGGGCGACACCGGCATTGTCGTTGGGCAACGCACCGCCCGCTGCATCCACGCCGATGGCATTACCAAAAATCACGTTGCCGGCGGTGCCGCCGTTCCACAGGACTACGCCGTTGCCGTGGTTGCCGCTGATCAGGTTGCCCTCGGCCGCGGTGGTCCCGCCGATAACGTTGTGGTGTGTGCCGCCGTTGATCCGGACGCCCTGTCCGTTGGGTACAGCGATCATGCCGGTGAGATCCGTGCCGATGCGGTTGCCCGCCACGGTGTTGCTCAGGGTGTTGGAATCCCAGATACCGATCCCATAACCGTTGCCGCTGATCGTGTTGCCGCTGATCCGAGTCGTCGTCGCGCCGCCGTGGATCGAGATCCCCGCGCCGCGGTTGCCCCATGCGGCCGCGCCCGTGGCGTCGGTCCCAACCAGGTTGCCCGCCACGACGTTGTCTTGGGCCGCCCCGCCCACCACGCGGATGCCATCCACCCCGTTGCCGCTGACCACGTTGCGCTCGGCCGCGGTGGTCCCGCCGATGACGTTGGCGCGGCCGTTGATCTCGATGCCATCGCCGGGGAAGCCGACGATCTGCAGGCCTTTGATACTGTTGCCGTCCGATGTGATGCGGAAGCCACGTGTGCCGTTCTGTGGATCGAAGACATCGAACTGTATACCGACCGCCACGCCGTCCCCCGGCACCTGGGCGTTCAGCGTATACTCTCCCCAGGCGCCGTCCGGGCCTGACCCCATCATCGCCAGGTTGTTCCAACCGCCATCACCCCGCTTGTAGAGCAGGAAGGCGTTGCCGCCCGCCAGGCTCTTCTGCCACCAGGTCAGGGTCACGTTGGCGCCCGGCGTCGCGGCGATCCAGATCGTGCTGTCTGGAGCATAAGCTGCGCCGCCCAGGTCGGCCGACTGCGGCTGGGTGTCGTAGAAGGTATTGGTATGCGTGCGCGCCGGCACGTGCACCTGCAGGCTGCCGGACGCGGTGTGGTAGTCGCCGGTGTTCAGGCTGCGGGTCACGCCTGGCGGGTCGTACTGGTAGCTCCAGTGGAGGACGTCGCCGGCGAAGTCGCCGTTGGCGAGTTGGTTCGGTCCGCCGTCGAAGGTCAGGCTCACGTCGTCCAGCAATAGATCACCCGCGGCGCCGATGCCGCTGCCGTCCAGGATCACGCCGGCGTTGCTGGCATCAATCGTGACGTTGCCGTCGTCCAGATCGGGGAGTTGGCCGCTGGTCAGGGTGATCGTGGCCGGACTGGCGGGCGGGAAGACGCCCGGATCAAACCTGATCGTGTCGCCGCGCACGGCGTCCAACAGGCATTGGCGGAGCGTGCCGGTGCCGCTGTCGGCCGTGCTGGTCACGGTGCAGATGCCGGCCGTGGCCGCGCTGAACTCGCTGGTGTTGCCGGCGCCGTCGGTTGCGGTGGTCGTGACGCGCGGGCCAGCCAGTGCCGCGCCCTTGGCGAAGGCGAAGACACCGGCGCCGTCGGCGACCGTCGTCCCTTCGTAGACCCGGCCCTGGCCGGCGGTGTCGGAGAAGACCTCGACGGTGCAATTAGCGCAGGCTGTCCCGCCGACCGTACCCGCGGCCAGGTCGAACGCGGTGATGACCGGCGCAGGCAGCTCGGTGTTGCCGCCGTTGCTCAGATCAATGCCCAGGTCTTGGTTCGCGAAGATGCGGTTCTGTGTGAGCGTGTTCGCCACCGTCCCGCCGCCGTCCACGGCGACGCCGGGCCGGTGATTGAACGCGATGACATTGGCGGGGCCGACGGTGTTGCCCGCGGCGCCGTCCCAGAGGGCGACACCGGTATTGTTATTGGGCAGCGCGCCGCCCGCCGCATCCACGCCGATGGCATTGCCGCGAATGACGTTGCCGGTGGTGCCGCCGTTCCCCAGGCCTATGCCATTGCCGTTGTTGCCGCTGATCAGGTTGCCCTCGCCCGACGTCATCCCGCCGATGACGTTGTGGTGTGCGCCGTTGCTGATCTGTATGCCTTGTCCGTTCGGCACGGCGATCATGCCGGTGAGATCCGTGCCGATGTAATTCCCGATCACCCGGTTGTGGGCAGTGTTGCTGTCCCAAATTTGGACACCCTGACCGTTATGGCCGCTGATGACATTTCGCTCGCCGGCCGTCGCGCCGCCGATCACGTTGTAGTTGGCCCCGTTGTTGATCTGCACGCCATTGCCGTTGCCCAGCGCGGCCAGGCCGGTCACGTCCACGCCGATGAAGTTGCCTGAGACGGTGTTGCTCGTCGTAGTCGAGTCCCAGATGCCGATAGCGTACCCGTTGCCGCTGATCACGTTGCGCTCGGCCGGCTCGTCGCCGCCCAAGAGGTTGTCGTGTGCGCCGCCGTGGATCGAGACGCCCGCACCCCGGTTGCCGATAGCCCCCGTACCGACCAGGTTCGTGCCGATAGTGTTGCCCGCGATCGTATTGTAGGCCGCCTGCTCGCCCGGCACGCGCACGCCATCCACCAGATTACCGCTGACCACGTTGCGCCCGGCCGGCCCGCCGATCGTGTTGTGGGGACTGCTGATAACCACCCCGTCGCCGATATTGGCCTGGGCAAACGCGCCGGTGGGGTCTGTCCCGACCAGGTTGCCGGCGATGACGTTGTCGCTGGAGTTCTGATTGTCAATGTTCACACCGGTCGCGTTGTTACTGATGACGTTATCGCGCACTGTGTTGTGATTAGCACCGTTGCCGATGGCGACACCGGTGTTGTTGCCCGGCTCCCGCAGCCCCGCCAAGATCTGCCACGTCGTCCCGGCATCAGCCGACTGCGCCATGCCGCCGGTGCTGATGACGAAGAGCGTCCGGCCGGTGGCATAGTTCGGCGCGAAGGCAATGCCGGTCCCGCCGTCATTCAGTCCCTCAAACAGCCCACTGCTCGCAGCCGTCCAGGTGACGCCGGCATCGGTCGAGCAGTAGACCCAGTCGTTCCAGCCGCCGCCGTGACACACCTGCCGGTCGGTTACGAAGTCCGGCGACACCGCCAGGAAGCGGGGGTCGCCGCGCAGCGCATCCGCGCCGGTCCAGGTCAGCCCACCGTTGGTCGAGCGATAGATCCGCCCCGGCCCGCTCTGCGCGGCCACAAACAACGTCTGATCGCTGCTGTAAGCGGGCGAAAGCGCCAGGTCGCGCAGGTTGCTGTCGGGCGCGGGCACGGCCGCCCAGTTTGCGCCGCCATCGGTGGACTTCTCGATGCCGCCGTTGGTCAGGGCGAAGAGCACGCTTGCAGCCGCCGGATCGGGCGAGGCGATCACCTTCCAGGCGTTGATGTTGCTCATCCCGTTGGACGAGTGCACCCAGGTGACGCCGCCATCGGTGGACTTGAAGACGCCCGGCTGCCCGCCCAACTCGTTCCACGCCCACCATTGGGCCGAAGCGTACATGGTGTGATCGCTGCTGAACCGCGCCGAAAGCGCCAGGTTACGGCGGTCAATCCCCTCCAGCATCGTGCTTACCAGGCTCCAACTGGCGCCACTGTCGGTTGTGACGAACAGATACCCGTTCTCCGCCAGAGCGTAGGCAGTCTGGGCGTTCGTTGCATCTGGTGGAATCTCCACCTGCATCAGGCGCAACTGGGTCAGGCCTGTGTTCACCTCAGACCAGGTTGCGCCGCAGTCCGTGGACTTGTGGACGCCGGTCGAGAGGGTCGCGACGAAGAGAGTGCAGTCGGCCGCGTAGGCCGGTGAGATCGCCTGGTCGGTCGGGAACGCCTGTCGCGCTGCGCTCAGCCCCAGGCCGATCCAGTTGCCTTGCACGGTGTTATCTTGTGTCCCGGCATTCTGGACGCTCACGCCGGAATTCCGGTTAGCAAAGATCAGGTTCCGATCGGCGGCGATCGGCCCCCCAATCAGGTTGCCGCTGGCATTGCCCGAAATAGTCACCCCATCGCCGTTGTTGGGTAGGCCGTGCAAGCCGCTGGCGTCAGCGCCAATAGTGTTGCCGCTGACGCTGTTGTTGCTAGGAGAACCCCACATGGCTACGCCGGAATCTCGATTGGCCGCAATGAGGTTGCGCGCGTCGGGGGAATCCCCACCAATGAGGTTGTACTGCGCACCATCGGCGATGCCGACACCCTGGCTACCGTTGCCAAGGGCGCCGGTGCCGTTGATGTTAGTGCCGATGTAGTTGCCGCTGACCACGTTGTTGTTCGTGCCGGAATGGTAGATACCGACGCCAAGGCTGTTGTTACCGCTGATCAGGTTGCGCTGGCCGGGGGTATTGCCACCGATGACGTTGTAGCTGGCTCCGTTGCGGATGACCACACCTTCATTAACATTGCCGATGGCTGCCGTGCCACTGACGTTCGTGCCGATGTGGTTGCCGCTGATCACGTTGTGACGGGAATTGCTATCCTGGATACTGATACCGGTGCCATTACCGCTGATAATGTTGCGCTCGCCAGAGGTATCCCCACCGATGAGGTTGTACTGCGCACCATCGGCGATATCTACGCCTTGGCTACCGTTACCAAGGGCGCCGGCGCCGTTGATGTCAGTGCCGATGTAGTTGCCGCTGACCGTATTGCTTGTCGTACCCGACCCACTGATCGAGATGCCGCGGCCGTTGTTGCCGCTGATGACGTTGCGCTCGCCGGTTGTGCTTCCACCAACCCGGTTGTAGCTGGCGCCGCTGATACTCACACCGCTCTCGCCGTTGGAAAGCGCCGTCGAGCCGTTGGCTTCCGTACCGATGTAGTTACCACTGACAATGTTGTTCGCTGTGCCCGCATGGAGGATGGAAACGCCGTTTCCGCTGTTTCCGCTAATGAGATTGCCTTCGCCAGAAGTGCTCCCCCCAACACGGTTGAACTGAGCGCCGTAGCGAATAGCCACGCCGTCTCCGCCGTTGCCGACGGCAAAAGTACCGCCAGGGTCGGCGCCAATGATGTTGCCTGTCACCGTGTTGCTCATGGTGCCGGCATGCGACAGCCATACGCCGCCCGCGGCATTGCCGCCGATGACGTTCCCTTGCCCTGCAGTGGCACTGCCGATGGTATTGAAACGCGCCCCACCGTAGATGTGCAAGCCCAGGTAGTTTCCAGAGCCTGCTCTGCCGTCAGGGGTCAGGCCGATGTAGTTGCCCACCACCGTGTTGCTGAACACGTCCGGCCCGCCCATCTGTATACCGCCCCAGGCGTTAGCCACGACAACGTTGCCCTGGCCCCAGGGAGCGGCCCCCAGGTCACGGCTGCCGCCAATGACGTTGCTGTGCGCAGTTCCCGATATGAAAATCCCATGGCGCGGGAAATTGGCGATCTGCAGGCCACGGATGGTATTGTCACTGGAGGTAACGGAGAGTCCGTCCAGGTCGCCGGTGAGGTTACTGCCATCCAGGATGACTCCGGCGTTGCTGCCGTCAAGAGTCAGATTGCCTTGCGTGATGGCCGGCAGGGCGCTGGTCAGGGAAATGGTAGCTGGGCTGGCAGGCGGGAAGGCCGCCGTGTCGAAGGTGATCGTATCGCCGCTGGCCGCGTCGAGCAGACATTGGCGCAGCGTGCCGGCGCCGCCGTCGGCCGTGCTGGTCACGGTGCAGGTGGTCGCCGGACGGGCGCGAACGGCGGCCGGGTCAACGGTCTCATACGGCGATGTCCAGGCGGCCGCAACCGGCCGCGCGCCAAAGCCGATCAGCAGCAACATCGCGATCACGGCCCAGGCGCGGATGACGCAGTAGCGCGCGTTTCCGTGATCAGTCTCCAGCCGGTCAGTTCTGTTCCTCAAAAAGATGCGGTTCATGGTTCCCCCTTCGGTCTATTCAGCAAGAAAATCAGGCAGCCCGCAGCCGGCCCGGCATTTGCCGGGCGCGGGCTGCGGGCGACGGACACGCTCCAAGTAAGAACGATGGGTGCGGATGGATGGGGAGGTCTCCAGATTTCACCACAGAGAACCCCTATCGACTAGAGAGACAATCAGCTATGACAGGTCCAGTCAGCCAGGAGAGGCGATGGTCGCCTGCCATATAAATCCCTTTGCTACGGGTAGTGTACTACCTCGCGGGGGGAAAGTCAATAAGGGGCACTTCGAAAATTCCATCACGTGCCAGGCACTTCGAAAATTCCATCACGTGCCAGGCACTTCGAAAATTCAATCACGTGCCAGGCACTTCGAAAGTGCCTGGCACGTAAGTTGTTTTGAGGTCTCATGCAAACGAATCTTGTCAACGGCTGGCGCGAGGTGCTGGCCCGCGTTTTCGCCGATTTTGCCGTCGAGTACAGCGTGATGCCGGACTGGCTGGTCAACCCCGGCACGAACCGGCGGCTGAAGTTGGATTGTCTCTTTACCGATATCGGCGTGGGCGTGCGCTTCATCGGGCTGGAAGGGACTGCGCGGAAGTCGCGCAAGAGCGACCAGGAAGTGGATGACGAGGCCGCGCGCGAGGAGGCTCGCGCGGCGGTCTGCCGGGCGCATGGCGTGACGCTGGTCAGCATTGACCCCGACGGCGAGCCGCGCGTGGCCCTCCGCGGCCTGGAGATGGGGTTGGCCCGTGCATCGTCGCAACTGGCGCAGAACCGCGACGTGCCCCAGGCGCAGAAGCAAAAGCTGATGCCGCTGCTCAGCCAGGCGCGTCAACGCGCCGGCGAGTTCACCACGAAGCTGACCGTGCCCGAAAAGCTTAATCTCTACGCGGAGATGTGGCAGGATCGCCAGGCCGCGCTGGTGAACCAGCCGGCCCCGCAGAAACCGCTCGCCCCGGCCCGCCGATACACCGTCGGCATGGACGTGGAGCACGTCAAATTCGGCCTCGGCCAGGTCACGGCCGTCGAGCCGGAAGGAAACGACGTCCAGGTGACGGTGGACTTCATCGAGGCGGGCGTGCGAAGTTTTTACGCGGGGCTGGTGGGGGATAAACTGCTGCCGGCGTAGGTGATGGACGAATGACGAATGACGAATGACCCAGGGGAGAACGTGGATAAACGCAGATGAACGCTGATTTGGCTCTGAACCGGATTGCCGACTGTCTCCGCGAGCATCTCGCTACAGGCGGCAGCCCCGCGACCTACCGCGTCCCCGGCCTCTGGCTCGATCCCTATGGCGCGGCCGACGCGCGGCCGGTCGCCCCGGAGGCCTTCTTCCTTGACCGCATCGAGGCCATCCTGGCCGCGCCGCCCCGTCCGGCCGTGACCGGGACCGGCGGCCCTGGCGAGTGGGGACGCTACGCTGTGGCCTACAATCTGTTCGTCCGCGCGGGCGCGGCGTTCGATCACGACGGCGACGGGCAGATCGGCGTCTTGCCAGGCGCGGACGGCTGGCGCGAGACCGGCACGTTCCTCAAGGCGATCACACTGCTGCCGTTCATCCGTTCATTGGGCTGCAACACCATCCACCTGCTGCCGATCACCGCGATCGGGCACGACGGCAACAAGGGCAACCTGGGCAGCCCTTTCGCCATCCGCGATCCCTACGCGCTCGAAGAGAGCCTGGCCGAGCCGGCGTTGGGCCTCGGCGCCGAGGTCGAGTTTGCCGCCTTCGTAGAGGCCAGCCATCGCCTGGGGCTGCGTGTGGTGGTCGAGTTCGTCTTTCGCACGGCCGCCAAGGATGCCGTCTGGGCCGGCGAGCACCCGGAGTGGTTCTACTGGGTGCGGGCTGACGTGCGCGACCGGCAACCGGGCGAAGTCGCCGCGGACGCGTACGGCGCGCCGGTCTTTACGCCGGAGGAGCTGGCGCGCATCTACGAGCAGGTGGGGCGGCAGGATTATCGCGACCTGCCCGCACCGCACGCGATCTATCGGCGGATGTTCGCGCCCCCGCCGCGGCCCACCGACGTGCAGATGGCCGATGGCAAATGGCAAGGCGTCGTGACAGACCCGGCGACGGGCGAGCGTGTCGCGGTCCGCATCCCCGGCGCGTTCTCCGATTGGACGCCCGATTCGGAGCAGCCGCCGTGGACAGACGTGACCTATCTGCGGCTGTACGACCACCCCAACTTCGATTACATCGCCTACAACACCGTGCGGATGTACGATGCCAGGTTGGCCCGACCGGAGAACGCGGTCGTGGCGCTGTGGGACAAGATCATCGAGGTCATCCCGCACTGGCAGACCGGCTACGGGATTGACGGCGTGATGATTGACATGGGCCACGCGCTGCCGCCCAGCCTCAAGCAGCGCATGGTGGCCCGCGCCCGCGAGAATAACCCCGACTTCGCGCTCTGGGCCGAGGACTTCGATCTCAAGCCCACCAGCCGCGCCGAGGGCTACAACGTGGTCGTCGGTCCTTTCATGCAGACCGTGCGCAATCGCGAAGGGCTGGCCCGATGGCTGGGCGAGCTGGCGACGAAGGGCGTTCCGGCGCCGTTCATGGCGATGCCGGAGAACCACAACTGCCCGCGCGCGGTCACTTGGCCCGGCGGCCTGGCCTACAGCCTCTACGCGACGACCATCGGCGCGTTCCTGCCCGCGGTTCCCTATCTCCACGGCGGCCAGGAGCTGGCCGAAACCCACCCGATCAACACCGGCTTCGACTTCACCCTGGAGGAGTTGGCCCGGCTGCCGGCCGAGCGACTGCCGTTGTTCAGCTCAGCCGCCTATGGCTGGACGCGGCAGCCCAACCTGGTCGAGCCGTTGCGCCGCCTGCTGGCCGTGCGGGCGCGCTATGCGGAGCTTGTTACCGATTCCCGCGCGGAGAGTATCCGGCCGGTTGAGACCGGCAACCCCAGGGTCATCGCTTTCGAGCGCGGCGTGCGGGATGGCTCCGGCTTGCTGGTGATCGCCAACAGCGACATGGCGCAGACGCAAACGGCGCGCGTGGCCTTGCCGGCCGCGCCGCGCCGGCTCGCCGATCTTCTCACCGGCGCGATCTATCCGACGGAAGCCGATGGGACGCTGGTCTTGACCCTGGCGCCGGCTCAAGTCATCGTGTGCGAACTCGCTTAAGCATGATCTAAAACATATGCGGAAGACGCGCCTGGCCTTACAATCATACCGTTGTTGGTGTCACTGCCCTTCCGCCCGACCCGCGGAAGGGCGATTTTTAGGTATCTTCTCAATTTGTAGGAGCGTACCCTTGCGGTCACCCTGGTGGGCAGGCGCAAGGCCATGCCCCTACCCTGGACGATTGAGAAGATACATTTTTAGCGCCGCGCGATCCAGAACCACGGTTTCTGGAATCTGCGGTGGCACGAGTGCCGCGTCGGTAGCGGCAAGGGAAACCGGATCATGGTAGCTGGCAGTACGGAGTTACACGAGGCGGACCGCGAAAAACGTTGGGCCGCGTCCAGTTCGGTCGCGGCCGCGATTTTCCTGACGGCGTTCAAGCTGGTCATCGGGATCATCACCGGCAGCTTGGGCATCCTGGCCGAGGCGGCGCATTCGGGGCTGGACCTGGTGGCGGCCGCAGTGACGTTGTTCGCTGTGCGCGTCTCGGGCCGGCCCGCCGACCGCGAGCACACCTACGGCCACGGCAAGGTCGAGAACCTCTCGGCGCTGTTCGAGACGCTGCTGCTGCTGCTCACCTGCGTCTGGATCATCTACGAGGCGATTCAGCGTTTGTTTTTCAAGAGTGTCGAGGTGAAGCCCAGCGTCTGGGCGTTCGTGATCATGATCATCGCGATCGGCATAGACTTCAGCCGGTCGCGCATGTTGTATCGGGTGGCGAAGAAGTACGACAGCCAGGCGCTCGAAGCCGACGCCTTGCACTTCTCGACCGACATCTGGTCGTCGTCCGTGGTGATCGGCGGGTTGGTCCTGGTGTTGATCGCCGAGCGGTTCAACCTGCCGTGGCTGGCCAAGGCCGATTCGATGGCCGCGATGGGCGTAGCAGGAATCGTGATCTGGGTTAGCTTTCAGCTTGGACAGCGGACGGTGACGGCGTTGCTCGACGGTGTGCCGGCCTCGGTGCGCGATGACGTGGTGCGCGCCGTGCGCGTGCCGGGTGTCGTCGAGGTCAAGCAGGTGCGCGTGCGCCGCAGCGGCCCGGAGGCGTTCGCGGACGTGATGTTGACCGTTGAACGCGACACCTCGTTTGAGCGCACGCACGACATCGCCTCGGCGGCCGAAGCGGCCATCCAGAATCTGCTGCCCAGCGCGGACGTAGTCGTGCACGTGGAGCCGGTCAGGGCCGATCACGAAGGCTGGCTGACCACCGTGCGCGTGTTGGCTGCGCGGCACGGTCTGGGCGCACACGGCATTCGCATCTACGACCTGGGCAAGGGCGGCCACTCGGTCGAGCTGCACCTGGAAGTCAGCGATGGGCTGAGCCTGGACGAAGCCCACGGTCAAGCCACCGCGTTCGAGCAAGCCCTGCGCGAGGCGATCCCCGGCATCACCCAGGTCATCACCCACATCGAGCCGGTCGGCGACGGCATCGCTCGCCGCCAGGCCACCGCGGCCGATGAAGCTTACATCCGGCGCGTTCTCGAGACCCTTTCCGAGGACATGGGCTTCAAATGTCATCCCCACGATATCACGCTGCGCCGCGCCGGCGGGGAGCTTCAACTCACCTTTCACTGTACTATGGCCGCCGGCACGCCCATCACCGACGCGCACACCTTCACTGAACGGATCGAGGGCCTCATCCGCAGCCAGGTACCGAACCTGGGTCGCGTGGTGATTCACGTGGAGCCGAATGGGGTTCTTGACTCCGACAGTAGGGGTGATCCCTCGTAACAGACGCAAACCGGGCAACCGCGACTTGACCTGTATCGGTATCGGATATACAATATCATCGCCTACCCGATACCGATACAGAGAGCCGTCCGATGATGGAGCCGCGCCTGCTGGCCCGCCTGGAGAAAAAGAAAGCCCAACTCGATGCCCTGCGTCCCTTGCCGGCCGCGGCCGTGCGCCGGCTCGACGAGCAGTTGACCATCGAGTGGATCTACCACTCCAACGCTATTGAGGGCAACACCCTGACGCTGCGCGAAACGCAGCTCATCCTGGAAACCGGGCTGACCATCGGCGGCAAGAGCCTGCGCGAGCACTTCGAGGTGATCAACCACAAAGAGGCCATCGAGTACGTCACAGACCTGGCTGCGGGCGACACACCCATCACCGCCTTCCACGTCCGTCAGATCCACAAGCTGGTCCTGGCGCGCATAGACGATGTGAACGCCGGCCAATATCGCACCCTGCCGGTGCAGATCGGCGGCGCGACGCATCGGCCGCCGGATGCCTGGGAGGTGGCGCGCCTGATGAACGAGTGGGGCGATTGGCTCAACGGCCCGGCGCTTGCGGTTCACCTTGTCGCGCACGCGGCAGAAGCTCACCACCGGCTGGCCGCGATCCACCCCTTCATTGACGGCAACGGCCGCACCGCGCGGCTGGTGATGAACCTCCTGCTTATCCGCGCCGGCTACCCGCCGACCATCATCCTGTGTACCAACCGCCAGCAGTATTACCGCGTCCTGGCTCAGACCGACGCTGGTGACTCTGGTCCGCTCGTCAATTTCGTGGGTCGGGCGGTGGAGCGCAGCCTGACTCTTTATCTGGAAGCCTGCACGCCGCGCCGTGGCCCGTCCGAGCCGGCCGATGAGTGGCTGCCGTTGCGCGCAGCGACCGTGGACACACCGTACAGCCAGGAATACCTGAGCCTGTTGGCGCGCACAGGCCGGCTGGAGGCGATCAAACGCGGACGGGTCTGGTACACCACCCACCGCGCCCTGGCGACCTACACGGATAGCTTGCCGCCCGGCGCGTCCTAATGGCACGTGACTCCTTGTTTCCTTGCTCCTTGTCTACTTGTTTCCTTGCCCACTCATCCCAGGAGCCGACGATGTCCACCCTTCTCCTCAAACACGCCGATCTGCTGGTCACCATGGCCGCCGATCGCCGGCGCATCCCCGACGGCGGCTTGTTCGTGCGCGACAACGCCATCGTCCAGGCGGGGCCGACCGCGGAGCTGCCGGAGACCGCCGACCGGGTGATTGACGCCCGCGGGATGATCGTCCTGCCGGGCCTGGTCAACACCCACCACCACCTCTACCAAACCCTCACCCGCTGCGTGGCCCAGGATAGCGTACTGTTCGACTGGCTGACGACGCTCTATCCCATTTGGGCGCGGCTGACGCCGGAGGCGGTCTACGTTTCGGCCAAAGTCGGCCTGGCCGAGTTGATGCTCACCGGCTGCACCACCTCCAGCGACCACCTCTACGTTTATCCCAACGGCGCACGCATAGACGATGAGATCCAGGCGGCCGTCGAGCTGGGCGTCCGCTTCACCGCGACGCGCGGCAGCATGAGCCTGGGCCGGTCGCAGGGTGGACTGCCACCCGATAGCTGCGTCGAAGACGAGGCGTTCATCCTGCGGGATAGCCGGCGAGCCATCGAGCAGTTCCACCAGGCGGGGCGGTTCGGCATGGTGCGCGTGGCGTTGGCCCCCTGTTCCCCCTTCAGTGTCACCGCGGATCTGATGCGTGAGAGCGCGGCCCTGGCCCGGAGCTACGGCGTCCGCCTGCACACCCACCTGGCCGAAACGATGGACGAGGAGCGGTTCTGCCTCGAGAAGTTCGGCGCGCGGCCGGTGGATTACGTCGAATCGCTCGGCTGGACCGGCGACGACGTGTGGCACGCGCATTGCGTCTGCTTGAACGCGGCCGAGATCGCGCTCTTCGCCCGCACCGGCAGCGGCGTGGCGCATTGCCCCTCTTCCAATATGCGCCTGGCGTCGGGGATCGCGCCCGTGCGCGCGATGCGCGACGCGGGGGTGAAGGTGGGGCTGGGCGTAGATGGCTCCGCCTCCAACGACGGCAACCACCTGTTGGGTGAGGCGCGGCAGGCGATGCTGCTCCAGCGCGTCGGCGGCAACCCGAACGCGCTCGGCGCGCAGGAGGCGTTGGAGATCGCCACGCTCGGTGGCGCGGCCGTGCTGGGTCGAGACGACATCGGCGCGTTGGCCCCCGGCATGGCCGCGGACTTCATCGGCTACCGGCTGGAACGGCTGGACTTCGCGGGCGCGCTGCATGATCCGCTGGCCGCGCTGGTCTTTTGCACGCCGCCCAAGGTGGATTTGAGCGTCGTCAACGGGGTGGTGCGGGTAAAGGACGGCGAGATCGCGGGGCTGGATCTGCCCGCGCTGGTGCGGCGACACAACGCGATCAGCCGGAAGATGCTGCGGGGAGAGTGATACGTGGTGCGTGAGAATCGCGAACCGCTGTCTGCTTTCACGAATCACGCAACACGCAGTACGTGCAACAAGAGGCAACCGATGGATCAACAGACGCTGCGTAACGCCATCCTCTCCCTCGCCCGCCGCTACGACTTCGAGGAGGGCCATTCGCTTCAGGACGAGCGCCTGGCCCTGCGCCTCTTTGACGAAACGGCCAGATTAGGGCTGCATGAGCTCGCGGCCCCCTCACCCAACCCTCTCCCCCGTTGCGACGGGGGAGAGGGCCAGGGAGTGGGGGCCACCCCTCGCGACCTCCTTCGCTACGCCTCGCTCCTCCACGACATCGGCTACGTTTCCGGCTACGAGGAGCACCACAAGACCGCATTCAAGCTCATCCTGGCCGAGCCGATTCCAGGCCTCTCGCCGCGCGAGCAGGCCCTTGTGGCCCACGTCGCCCGTTACCACCGTGGCAGCCTCCCCGATCCGGCCAAACACGCCGCGTTCGCCAGCCTCGCCGCCGAAGATCAGCGCCTGGTAGCCCAGCTCGGCGCCATCCTCCGTTTCGCCGATGGGTTGGATCGCAGTCACACGAACGCGGTGCAGGATGTACGCTGTACACTGGATGGCAATCGGCTGCTTATCGCCCTGCTGCCCGGTCACGGCGACGAGGCAGAGCGGTGGGCGGGTGCGAAGAAGGCGCGGTGGTTCGAGGCGGTGTTTGGGGTGCAAGTAGAACCGAGACCAGCAACTTCACCCAATGGGCGAAACCATATCTTGACAAATGGCTCTCTTCCGACTATACTTTGAGGTGTGAGGTGCGTTTCATCTTCGCCAGCAAGAAGCTCCAACAGCTCTACACCGATAGGATGGGCGCAACTAGGTATCCACCGGGGGTCGTGGACGCGTTCTTCGAGAAAATGTTCGTGATCCAGTCCGCCCGTGATGAAAATGATTTGCGTACCATTAAGAGCCTCCACTTTGAGAAGTTGCAAGGTGAGCGCGGTCTGCGCGGCGAACGCTCGATCCGCCTCAACAGGCAATACCGACTCGTTCTCCGCTTGGAAACCGACGAACAGGGCAAGCTGATCTGCATCATCAGCATAGAAGACTATCATTAGAAGGAGGGCTGCATGAGCACCGAATTGCACCCAGCACAGCTTGTGCTGCCTGGGCGAATCCTGAAACAGGAATTAGAAGCGCGTGGCTGGGCACAACGTGATCTTGCTGCAATCCTTGGCCGTCCAGAACAGGTCATCAGCGAGATCATTACTGGGTCAAAACAGATTACGCCTGAAACGTCGGTTGAGTTGAGCCAGGCGTTCGGCACGTCGCCCGAGTTCTGGCACAATCTGGAGGCAAACTATCGCCTGGAACTGGCCCGTACTCAGGCGCAAGGAGATGTGATTGCGCGTCGCAGCCGACTTTATGCCGAATTGCCGTTGCGCGAGATGGCGAGCCGTGGCTGGCTCACGCTGCGTGAATCGGTGGATGAACTGGAAGCCGAGGTGGCCGGCTGCCTGGGCGTGCCCTTGCTGCTTGAGCCGCCGCATCTGGCCGTCCGGTGGCGCGGATCAGCCGCCCGCACGCCGCTGACCTACGTCCAGCTTGCCTGGCTACGACGGGCCGAGACGCTGGCGCGCGGCCAGACAGGTGTCGGGCCGTGGCGCGCTGACTACACTGAGCCGCTGGTGCGTGAGCTTGCCGACCACATGCGCCAGGCCGAGGACGTGGCCCATGTCCCCGCTACGCTGGCACGGTGGGGGGTACGGCTGGTATTCCTGCGCCACCTTGCAAAGACGTACCTGGACGGCGCGGCGTTCTGGCTGGAGGAAGGCCCCGTCGTCGCGTTGACGTTGCGCTACGACCGTATTGACTCCTTCTGGTTTACTCTGATGCATGAGCTGGCACACCTGGCCGAAGGCGCGCGAGAGACTTACCTGGATCAGTTGGAAAACGGCGGCGCCGAGGATGACGCGGGCGACCTGCCGTCCCCGGATGCCCACGAGGAAGCGGCGAATCGTCTGGCAAGCGGATGGCTGCTCGCGCCGGATGCTTTTACCGATTTTGTCACGCGCACCAGCCCGCGTTTCTCCCGCGCCAGCATCGAGGCGTTTGCGACCGGCCAGGGCCGCCATCCCGGCATCGTGCTCGGCCGCTTGCAGCGCGCGGGGTTTGTGTCGTATCGTAATCTGCGCGGGCTGTTGGTGAAGGTGTCGCCGGTGTTGTTGGGGCAGATCAACGAGTAGGCAAGGGTTCGGGGTGAAACGGACCACGCAACACGCATCACGAGGCCTTGATGTCCGAATTGCAATTTTCGTCCCATCGCTCCCCCGTCTACGGTCGCCGTGGGATGGTGGCGGCTTCGCAACCGCTGGCCGTGGCCGCGGGATTGGAGATCCTGCGAGCGGGCGGCAATGCGGCGGACGCGGCCGTGGCGACCGCGGCTGCACTCAACGTGACCGAGCCGACCTCCACCGGCATCGGCGGCGACTGCTTCGCCCTGTTCTACAGCGCAACCACGCGGGCGATCACCGCGCTCAACGGTTCCGGCCGCGCGCCGGCCGTGTTGACGTTGGAACGGCTGCAACGCGAGGGGTTCGGCGCGGCGTTGCCGCCCTATCATCCGTACACGATCACCGTCCCCGGCGCATGCGCGGGTTGGTGCGACCTGATCGCGCGCCTCGGCCGCCTGGCGATGCCCGCAGTCCTGGCCCCGGCCATCCGCCTGGCCGAAGAAGGGTTCCCCGTCGCGCCGATCACGGCCTATTTCTGGGACCGCGGGGCCGAGCGGCAGTTGCGCCATGCGCCCGGCGGCTTGGAGCTGACCATTGACGGCCGCGGCCCGCGTGCCGGCGAGATTTTCCGCAACCCTGGCCTGGCGCGCACCTTCCGCGCGGTGGCCGAGGGGGGCAAACGAGCGTTCTACGAGGGCGCGATCGCCGCGGCGATCGCCGCGGCCGTGCAGGCCGCGGGCGGCTGCCTGGCTGTCGAAGACCTGGCCGGCCACACCTCCACCTGGGACGCGCCGATCAGCACGACCTATCGCCCCTTCGGTGCTGCTCAGGACAAGGGCTTGCGCATCTGGGAGTGCCCGCCGAACGGGCAGGGGATCGCCGCGCTGCTGGCGCTGAACGTGCTGGAAGGCTTCGATTTGGCGGGCCTCGATCCGCTTTCGCCGGGGCGGTTGCACCTGGAGATTGAAGCGATGCGCCTGGCCTTCGCCGATACCCGCTGGTACGTCACGGATCCCCAGTTTTTTAATATACCGATCACCCAACTTCTGTCGAAAGACTACGCCGCCGACCGGCGCAAGCTGATTGACCCGACCCGCGCCACGCTCGATCAGCGGCACGGGGCCCCGGTTGCCGGCTCCGACACGGTCTATTTCAGCGTGGTGGACGGCGAAGGTAACGCCTGCTCGTTCATTATCAGCAACTACATGGGCTTCGGCACCGGCATCGTGCCCGCGGGCTACGGCTTCACGCTGCAAAATCGTGGCCACAACTTCAGCCTCGATCCGGCCCACCCGAACGCACTGGCCCCTCGCAAGCGACCGTATCACACCATCATTCCGGCGATGGCGACGCGCGAAGCCGATGGCTCGTTCTATGCGAGCTTCGGCGTAATGGGCGGCTTCATGCAGCCGCAGGGTCACATGCAGGTGGTGATCGCCCTGGCCGATGACGGCCTCGACCCCCAGGCGGCACTCGACCGGCCGCGTTTTTGCATCGAAGACGGCACGGCCGGCGGGCAGGTGGCACTGGAAGAAGGCATCCCGCCTGCGACCATCGCAGCCCTGGCCGCGATGGGGCACTCGGTCAACACGGTCAGCGGCCACGGCCGCGCCCTCTTCGGTCGCGGGCAGATCATCCTGCGCGACCCCGAGACCGGCGTTCTGTGCGGGGGCAGCGATCCGCGCGCGGATGGGTGCGCGATGCCCTTGTGATACGTGATGCGTGCTATGTGAGGTTGTTTCACTCCTCGCACGCATTACATTACATATAGCCCATCACGCAGCACGTTTCACGCAGCACGAACGGAGCACGCATCACGCAACACGCCCTCCCCGCCGCCTTTCTTTCGCGTATGGCGCGCCTCCTTGGTGACGAATTCCCCGCGTTTCTCGCCAGTTTCGACGCGACGCCGAGCACCGGGCTGCGGGTGAACACGCTCAAGATCACGCCGGAGCGGTTCCGAGAGATCGCGCCCTTCGACCTTGCGCCAGTGCCGTGGTGCCCGGCGGGATTTGTTGTGGATGACGTGCCAGGCACTTGTGAAGTGCCTGGCACGTGCCGACTTTCAGGTGTACCCGCGGGCAAGCATCCCTACCACGCGGCCGGACTGTATTATCTGCAAGACCCGGCGGCGATGGCTGCGACCGAGATTCTGGCGCCGCAGCCGGGGGAGCGCGTGCTCGACCTGGCAGCCGCGCCCGGCGGCAAGGCGACGCATATCGCCAGCCTGATGGCGGGCGAGGGGCTCCTGATCGCCAACGAAATCCATCATCAGCGGGCCTGGGATCTGGCGGAGAACCTGGAACGCTGGGGCGGCCGTAACATCGCGATTACGGTCGAGACACCGGAGCGCCTGGCTGAACGCTTCGAGGGCTTCTTCGACGCGGTGCTGCTGGACGCGCCCTGCTCCGGGGAGGGGATGTTGCGCCGAAGCGAGGCTGCGCGCCGTGAGTGGGCGCCGGAGTTGATCGGCGGGTGCAGCCTGCGGCAGTCGGCCATCCTGGAGCACGCGGCCCGGCTGGTGCGGCCGGGCGGCCGGCTGGCCTACGCCACCTGCACCTTTGCGCCGGAGGAGGA
This sequence comes from Chloroflexota bacterium, assembly GCA_026389845.1. Classification (GTDB taxonomy): domain Bacteria; phylum Chloroflexota; class Anaerolineae; order CG2-30-64-16; family CG2-30-64-16; genus JAPLHB01. The sequence goes on along the minus strand of JAPLHB010000111.1, from coordinate 20,356 downwards.
CGAGGGGACGGTGGCCCGATTCCTGCAAGATCATCCGGAGTTCGAGCTGATGGCGCCGCCGCACCAGGCCGGCTTCGCGCCCGGCCGGCCGGAGTGGATCGCGGCTGACGTGCCAGGCAACTCCGAGTTGCCTGGCACGTGGCCTGACCTAACTCGCGCCGTCCGCCTTTGGCCGCATCTGGCGCCCGGGGAGGGACATTTCATCGCCTTGCTGCGCAAGTGTGCTACGGGGACGGCATCGGGTGGCTGGCCCAGGGTATGGCGACCGGCCCGGCTGCCAAGAGCCGCAGAGCAGGCCTACCGCGACTTTTGTATGGACAATCTGATGGTCGTCCCTGCCACAGAGCGGCTGGCGTTGGTCGGCTCGTATTTGTACGCGCTCCCACCCGATCTGCCGGACCTGACCGGCCTGCGCTTCCTCCACCCCGGCTGGTGGCTGGGGGCGATCAAAGGCAACCGGTTCGAGCCGAGCCACGCCCTGGCGCTGGCCTTGCGACTCGAATACGCTTGCCGCACCGCAAATCTGGCCGCCGATCGCCCCGAGATCCTGGCCTATCTCCGTGGCGAAACCTTCCCCAGCCCCGGCGATGACGGTTGGGCGCTGGTGGCCGTGGACGGCTATCCCCTCGGCTGGGGCAAGCGGGTGGGTCGGGTGATGAAGAGCAAGTATCCGAAGGGACTGCGGCGGGGATGACCCGCCAAAGACCTGACAGGTCTCGAAGACCTGTCAGGTCTGGTCGGGCAACCGCAAGGGTTGCCCCTACTTCGCAATTTCCATTGCCCGCGTCTCGCGGACGACCGTTACCCGGATCTGCCCCGGGTACTCCAGGCTGTCCTCGATCCGTTTGGCGATGTCTTTCGCCAGCCGAATGGCCGCCAGGTCGTCAATGTCCTCCGGCTTGACGATGACGCGCACCTCGCGCCCGGCCTGGATGGCGTAGGTCTGGGCCACGCCTTGGAACGCGTTGCCGATGTCTTCCAGGGCCTTGATGCGCTTGACGTAGGTCTCCAACGCCTCACGCCGGGCGCCCGGCCGCGAGCCAGAGATGGCGTCGGCGGCTGCGGCGATCACTGCCTCGACCGAGCCTTGATCCGCCTCGTGGTGGTGTGACGCGATGATGTTGACCACGTCGGCCGGCACGCCGTATCGCTTGGCGATGTCCGCGCCCACCTGTGCGTGTGGCCCTTCCACCTCGTGGCTCACCGCCTTGCCCAGATCGTGCAGCATCGCACCCATCTTGGAGAGTTGGACGTTGGCGCCCAACTCGGCCGCGAGCATGGCCGCGATGTGCGTGGCCTCGACCGCGTGGGCCAGTTGGTTCTGCCCGTAGCTGGTGCGGTACTTCAGCCGACCAAGCAGCTTGACGATTTCGGGATGTAACCCCTGTAGGCCGACTTCGATGATCGCCTGCTCGCCGGCCTCCTTGATGGACTTCTCGACTTCCTCGCGAGCCTTCTCAACTTCCTTCTCAACGCGCGCCGGATGGATGCGGCCGTCGGCCACCAGCCGGCCGATGGCGATGCGTGCTACCTCGCGGCGGACGGGATCGAAGCTGGAGATGATGATTGCTTCCGGCGTGTCGTCCACTACCAGGTCAACGCCGGTGGCGGCTTCGATGGAGCGGATGTTGCGCCCCTGGCGGCCGATGATACGCCCCTTCATCTCGTCGGCCGGCAACGGCACGCTGGAGACCGTAGTCTCGGAGACGTGCTCCGACGCGACCCGTTCCATCACCCAGGTGATGACCTCCCGCGCCTTCGCGTCGGCCTGGGCCTGAGTTTCGACTTCCACTTCGCGGATCTTCCGCGCCATGTCCTGGCGCGTCTCTTGCTCGACGGCCGTCAGCAACTCCCGCTTGGCGTCGTCGCGACTCATGCTCGCGATCCGCTCCAATTCGGCGAGGTGCTGCTCCTCGAGCGTCTGCAGATCGGTCTCCCGTTTGTCCAGCTTGCCCTGGCGCTGGTTGAGCTTGCGGTCGCGGGACTCCAACTGCTCTAGCTTTTGATCGAGCGTTTCCTGGCGACGCTGCATGCGCTCTTCGGCGCGTTCTATCTCGCGGCGCCGGCGGATGATTTCCTGATCGGCTTCTTCTAAGACCTGAACTTTGCGTTCCTGGGCAGCCAGCTCGATTGTCTTGGCCTTGCTCTCAGCTTCGGCGATGATCCGCTCTGCCTCGACGTGGGCATTCTTGACCAATGCTTCGGCCTCATTGCGGGCCTGAAGCTGGCGGGATTTCATCAGCAGGTAGCCGATGACCCCGCCGGCGACGCCGGCTAACAGGAAGATGAGCAGGTCAACGATGACGCGGCCTCCTGCACCTCCTGAGAACATGATGGTTCCTCACTTTCATTTTAGCTTGTTGGGTGGATGAACGAGATTAGCACGAGCCAACCTCGGATAAAGGCTTGGGTATTGGGTATTAGTATCGGTGAATTGGTGAACCGATCCTCAGCCATCGTGTTGATCGTTCGTCGGCAGTCATTGGTCGTTCGTCATCAATCGTTCGTCGTCGGTCAGCTCTTCCGCCAACCTCGCCACGACCTCGCGCACGACCTCGTAACCAAAACCGCGACGCAACAGGAAATCACTGAGCTTGCGGCGAAAGGCCAATGGGTCGGCCTGGACCAGCGGGGCCAGGCGCAACGCTCGCGGCCGGGCCGCCTCGTAGGCGCCGGCCGTCTCGTCCAGTTGCCCGACGGCCGTCTCGATGGTCGCGCTGTCCAGGCCCTTGCCGCGCAACTCCTGGCGTAACGCCCGCGCGCCTTTGGGCCTGAATTGTTCGCGATTTTCGACCCAGTAGCGGGCGAATCCGGCGTCATCCAGGTAGCCGTGTTCCGTTAACCGGACGAGCACCGCTTCGATGACCGCTTCCTCGACCGCGGCCTGGGCCAGATGGCGACGCACCTCAGCTTGGCTGCGCGGTCGGAAGTTCAAGAACCGCACGGCCCGATCGTAAGCCTTCTCCTCGGCGTCCACGGCCTGCAGCCGGGCGATGTCGGCGTCACTCAAGAACTGGCCGATCCGCAGCCGAGCCGCGGCCACCGCCGGCAGCCCGAACGCAAATTCCCCGTCCAGGTAAACGTTGGCCCGGTCGGGGGTGTGCTGCTGGAAGCGGAGGGCGGTGATGTGTCCGGCCATGGCAGACCCTGACGATTGACCAACGACGAAAGACCGATGACGAAGTTCGTCGTTGGTCTTTCGTCGTACAAACAAAAAGAGCCGTGGACGCACGGAACCCCACCGGGGCTCTGCGCCACAGCTCTTAGCAGACCTACTTGACGCGCTGATTCCAGCGCCACTCACTTATGCGAATTGATCCATCCGTATCAACACGGTTTTAGGTTGACACGGATGAGCCCCCTGCGCGCCTGGCAGGGGCAAAAGCACGCATGACATACCGACACGAGCGCACAAAGCTATTCCAGCCCGCGAGTCTTCGGTGCCAACGCCATCGAGTGGCGTGCTGGTTTCAGTAACTAAGCTGTGGTCAGATGCCCCAACAGGGGCAAGCCATCCCAAAACCGATCTGCCGACCGCCGGCCCAACAGGGGAGAGACTTCCGAAGCCGTCGGAAGTCGGCCGTACTGTTGGGTTCGGGATGGGAAACGCGCAAAACGGGGTCGCGCTTATTCTTCTTCGTCCGACCCCTCGGAAGTCGCCAGGCCCTGGATCGGCACTACGGAAGCAGAGGCGGTCTGGCGGATCGTCGCCTCGATCTGGTCCATCAGCGCGGGCGTACTTTCCAGAAAATCTTTGGCGTTCTCACGACCCTGGCCCAGGCGCGTGCCGGCGAAGGTATAGAACGCGCCGCGCTTCTCGACGATGCCCATGTTCGCGCCCAGATCCAACAGGTCGCCCGACTTGCTGATGCCCTTGTTATACATGATGTCGAATTCGGCCTGGCGAAAGGGCGGCGCCACCTTGTTCTTTTTGACCGTCACCCGGGTGCGGTTGCCGGTGGTCTGCCCGGCCTGCTTGATGCCTTCCAGGCGGCGCACGTCCAAGCGGACGCTGGAGTAGAATTTCAACGCCATGCCGCCCGTGGTCGTCTCCGGGTTGCCGAACATCACGCCGATCTTCTGGCGCAACTGGTTGGTGAAGATCAGGGCCGTATTGCTGGAATTGATCGCGCCGACGAGCTTGCGTAGCGCCTGCGACATCAGGCGCGCCTGCAAGCCGACGTGGCTGTCGCCCATCTCCCCTTCGATTTCGGCTCGTGGCACCAGTGCAGCCACCGAGTCAATCACCACCACATCTATCGCGCCGGAGCGGATCAGCGCCTCCGCGATTTCAAGCGCCTGTTCGCCGGTGTCGGGTTGGGAGATGTACAACTCGCCCACATTGACGCCGCAGCGCGCGGCGTAGGTGGGATCGAGGGCGTGCTCCACGTCAATGAAGGCGGCAATCCCGCCCATCTTCTGCGCTTCGGCGATGATGTGTTGGCAGATCGTGGTCTTGCCGGATGCCTCCGGCCCGTAGATTTCGGTGATGCGGCCGCGGGGAACGCCGCCGATGCCGAGCGCCAGGTCCAACGAGAGGGAACCGGTGGGGATGGCAGCGATCTTCGCATGCTCCGCCACGCCAAGTTTCATGATGGTGCCCTCGCCAAAACGTTTCTTGAGGGTCGCCAGAGTGGTATCCAACGCCTTCTGTTTGCCGGTGTCCGCCATTCGTAGCTCCTCGTCGCCAGACTTCCGAAGTCTCCGCGACTTCGGAAGTCCAGTCTTTTTTGAATAGAACACTTATTCGACCGGCCAATAGTCTACACCAGAAGACGTAAAAAATCAAATGAGAATCAATAGCTCCAGCTCACCATGCGCTCGGCTGCGAAGTCGTAGTTGAACGTCAGTCCCCCCAGGACGTCCGGCAGGAAAAGGGCCTGGTTGGCGCCGTCCGCGTCCATGCGATACAGTCGCCAGGCGCCATCGCGGTCGCTTAGGAACAGAATGGACTGGCCGTCGGGCGACCAGGCCGGCGCCACGTTGTTCGACGCGCGCTCGTAAGACACCGTAGGGGCGGTCAGGCGCTTCTGGGTCTTGCCGTTGGCGTCCAGCAGGAAGATGTCGGCGTGGTCATGCAGGTAGATCTGCGCAGCGATGGACTGGCCATCGGGCGCCCAGGCCGGACTGCCCAGATCAACGTTTTCGACGATTGAGCGCGGACTGCTGCCGGGCGTGATGGCCTGCAACCCGAACTTGCCCCTGAAGAGGACTTCATTCTGGCCCGGATACCAGGTCGGCGACTGCGCGATGGGACCGGGAAGCAGATCGAGCCAGGCGCCGTCGGCGATCGTCACCTGGGCCAGGCCAGTGTCGTCCACGTTTCGCACAGAGAAGTCGCTGATGCAGAAGCGGCCCTGCGGCGTGTCCATGCAATCGTTGCCGCCGAATATCTGGCGGATGGTGGCCTCCTCATAGCAGCCGATCGGGGTTTCCAGGCAGGTGTAGTCGCGCGTGCTGTGGGCGAAGACGAGCTTGCTCCCATCGTTGCTCCAGGTGGGGCTGCGCGGACGCTTGGCCGAGGCCACACGCTGCTCCTGCCCCGAGGCCAGGTCGAGCACGAAAACGCCGTGCGGCGCGTCCCAACGCGCGTACGCCAGCCGCGCGCCATCGGGCGAGAACATGGGGTCGAGGCCGGCGGCCACGCGGCGCAGGTCGCTGCCGTCGGCGTTGACCAGGTAGATGTCGCCGCCAGTACGCGTCTCAAGGACGATCTTGCCCGCCAGAGCCGGCGCGGAGGCGACCGCCCCCGTGGTCTGAGTTCCCAGAACGGGCAGGTCGGCAACCGGGCCGGTCACTTCGACCAGGCTGGCGGCAACCCAGGCGCGGCCCGTCGGCGCAGCGGCCGGCCAGCGGATCGCCAGCCAATCCCCCTTATCGGTGCGTCCGGCGATGGCGACGGCCGTGCCGGCGTCCAGTTCTCCGACGATGGGCTGATCTAGCCCTGGCCCGCCGCGCACGTTCAAGACGGCGGGGGTCGTTCGGCCCGGCAGCTCGCCCTGGCCGACGGCCGCGACGATCGGTGCAGTGGCCGGGGTGATGGCTTCGGCGGCGACGACGGGTAAGCTGTCGGCCTTGCCCAGCAGGCGCACGTCGTCGTTCGCCACCCAACCCTGGCCGCCGGCGTTGCCGTAGGTTACGCGCAACCATTGTCCGTCGGCGGTGCGCCCCTCGGCCCAAAGCACTTGCGAGCCGTTGACGGTGGTGAGCGTGCTGGCCGCCGCAATGGGCGCGCTGCGCAACACCACCGTGGGGCGGACGCCCAGCGCCATCAGCCGTGTCGTCGCGGTTGCCGGCGCGGTGGCGGTCGGCCTGGCCGCGACCAAAGGCGCGTTGGTGCCGGTGGCTGGTGTCGGCGTATCGGCCGGCGCCGCGGCCGGGGGAATGGGGCTGATTGTCGGCGCCAGATAGATCGCCGTCGGCGTCGGCGCCGGTGCCGCAGTGCGTCCTAGCGACTGGCAGCCGGATAGGGTTATAGTGACCAAGATGGCAACAACGCCCCAGATCGTTCTACGCATGATAGGCTTCTCCAAGACAGGCGCAAAACGTAAAACGTAAAACGCCTACCTGTCCTTGCAAGCGGTTTTCGTTTTTCGCCTTTCGTTTTTCGCCTTTCCTCGTTACTCGTACCTCAACGCCTCAATCGGGTGCAACCGCGCGGCGCGGGTGGCCGGGTAGATGCCGAAGAAGAGGCCGACGGCCGCCGAGAAACCGGTCGCCAGCAGCACCGACTGGACGGTCACTACCGCCGTCAGATCGCTTTGCAGGCGCGAGATTGCCAAGGCGCCGGCCGTGCCCAGCAAGATGCCGAGGATGCCGCCGATCACCGCGAGGATGACCGACTCGATTAGAAACTGGCTCAGGATGTCTCGCCGCTTGGCCCCCACGGCCTTACGCAGGCCGATCTCCCGTGTGCGCTCGGTGACGGAAACCAGCATGATGTTCATAATGCCGATGCCGCCCACCAGCAGGCTGATGCCGGCGATGGCGCCCAGGAAGATCGTCAAGACGTTCGTGATCTGGCCGAAGATCGCCAGCAGGTCTTGTTGGTTGATGACGGTGAAATCGTCCTCGGCCTGGTATTCGATTTTGTGCCGGTTGCGCAGCAGTTCGGTAATCTGGTCGCTGGCCGCGGTCATGCGGTTTTCGCTGACGACCTGGACGTAGATGACCGTGAGCAGCGGCTCGCCGCGGGCGTTGCGCACGCGCGGAAAAAGTCGCTGGTGCGCGGTGCTCTGTGGAATGTAGACCACTTCGTCCTGGTTGCCGGCGCCCATGCTGCTCATGCCGCCCTTGGTTTGGAGCACGCCGATCACCTTGAACGGCACCTTGTTGATTTGGATCGTCGCGCCGATGGGATAGGCGCCCTCGAAGAGCTTTTCGGCCATCCGACTGCCCAGTACGGCCACGCGGGATTGCCCGTTCTGATCCGCTTCGGTGATGAAGCTGCCGTAGTCAACCGGCGCATTGCGCACGATCTCGTAGGCGGGCGTGACGCCGGAGATGGAGGCAAGATAGTTGCGCTTGCCGTAGCTCACGGTGCCGGACTGCATCAGCTCGGCGGCCACGAGCACGACGTCGGGCGCGTTGAATGGGTCGGCGATGGCCTGCACGTCGCCCGTGGTCAGAGACGTGCGCAGACCACCGCGGAAGGGCATGGGGCCGCTGGTCAGACCGCTGGTGGTCACCAGCAACAGGTTCGTGCCGATGCTTTGCAGTTGTGCGCTGATGTAATTCTGGACGCCCTGGCCCACAGACATCAGGGTGATGACCGCACCCACGCCGATGATGATGCCCAGCATGGTTAGGGCCGAGCGCAGTTTGTTGACCGCCAGCGCGCGCAGCGCCAGACGGATGGCTTCGGTGATTATCATATGCGTCTACTCATTCAGCGGTTAGCAAGTGGGCGGCCGGTGGTTGCTGCGATAGGCCGATTCGCCGGCTCGTCGCTGGTTGGCAACCGGCGAGTCGCTCAAGACCTTGCCGTCATAGAGATGCACGATGCGTCGTGTGTGCTCGGCGATCTCCGGTTCGTGCGTCACCAGGATGACGGTGATGCCGCGCTCCTCGTTGAGCCGCTGGAAGATACCCATGACCTCGGCGCCGGCCTTCGAGTCCAGGTTGCCGGTCGGCTCGTCGGCCATGATGATGCTGGGCTCATTCACCAGCGCGCGGGCGATCGCGACGCGTTGCTGCTGGCCGCCCGAAAGCTCGTTGGGGCGATGGTGCATCCGGTCGGCCAGGCCCACGACCTTTAGGGCCGCTTCGGCCTTGCTGCGGCGATTGCGCGCGCCGGCGTAGACGAGCGGCAGCTCCACGTTTTGCACGGCATCGGTGCGCGCCAGCAGGTTGAAGCTTTGGAAGACGAAGCCGATGCGTTTGTTGCGGACGTCGGCCAACTGGTCGTCGTTCATGCGCGAGACATCCTGTCCGGCGAGCAGGTAGGCGCCCGCGGTCGGCTGATCCAGGCAGCCGATGATGTTCATCAGCGTGGACTTGCCGGAGCCGGATGGCCCCATGATCGCCAGGATCTCGCCGGGGCACACCTTGAGCGACACCCCCTGCAGCGCGTGCACTTGCACATCGCCCATCTGATAGATCTTGGTGATGTCCTGGATTTCGATGACGGGTGTGGGTGTCGTTATGGTTTCATTCATGTCACCCGCCCCCCATCCGGCTGGAGAATGACTGCTGCAACTGCTGGCGGCTGGTGAGGTTACGGATGACGATTTGGTCGTTATCGGCCAGACCCTCGCGGACTTCGCTCTGCTCTTCATCGCGCAGGCCCAGGCGCACTTCGATCTCTTGCGGCGCGCCGTCGGCCAGTCTTTCGACAAAGGCGCGGCCGGTCGAGCGATCGAACAGGATGGCCCGGTTCGGAACGAGCAGCACGTCCTTGCGCGAGCTGGCAACGATGGTCGCCGTCGCGCTCATGCCGGGACGGAGTAAGGCGTCGGTTGGGTCGAAGTGGATCGTCACCTGGTATGAGGTCGTGCCCGTCGCATCAACCGACGCGGCCGGCGCGACCTTGTCTACGTGGCCGCTTAACTTGCGGTCGGGCAGCGCGTCCAGCTCAATAGTCACGGGCTGGTCGGGGTTGATGTCGGCGATGTCTACTTCGTCCACCTGAACGTTGATGTGGAGCTGGCTGGTGTCGGCGATTAGAACTGCGGGCAGACTGACAGGAGCGATAGCGCCTTCGACGATGTTGACGGCGGTCACGATGCCCGCCCACGGGGCGACGAGGCGAGCATTATCCAGCCGGCGCTGCGCCTGTTCGACGGCCAGTTGGGCCTGATCCACGCCGGACTGGGCGATCTCGATTTGTTCCTTGCTGGCCCCGCGCTGCAAGCGATCCAGCGCGGCCTGCGCCTGTGCCACTTGCGCTTGCGCAGCCGATAGTTGCGCCTGGTTCGCGCCCCGTGTCGCCACCCGGAAGTTGGCCTGAGCGGTCTCATGGTTGATGGTGGCCTGCTGGAGCTGTAACGCCGGTGGCAACATGCCGGCGTTGGGCATGTCCTTGATCTTATCGTAAGCCTGCTGTGCCTGGTTAAGCACCACTTTGGCCTGTTCGACGGCTGCCCGCGCGGCCGCCTGTTGATCGGCGTCTGCGCCATTGAGCAATTGCTGGTAGGCCGCCTGCGTACTGGCGAGCGCGGCTTGCGAAGCCGCCAGATCGCTGGCGTTGGGCTGCGCGGTCAACTGCTGCACCTGGGCCTGCGCCGTCCGCAGGCTGATCTGCGCCTGGCGCATCACCAACTCCAGGTCTTTGGTGTCGAGTTGGGCCAACACCTGGCCCACTTTCACCGGGTTGCCGACCTTCACGGCCAGGTTCGCGATGATACCGGTGCCCTGGAAGGTCAAATTAGCCTGGCGCTCCGGCTGGACTGCGCCGGTGGCGCTCACCGTAGCCACGATGTTCCCCCGGCTGATGGGGATGACTTCGTAGTCCGGGCCGGTCGCTGACTTGGCCGCGGTGTACCGCTGGTAGCCGAACCAGCCTCCCGCGGCAATCGCCGCGAGCACGACGATAATGATTAACGCTCTCCGCATGTGCTGACTCCTTATGATTTATCCGAGGCAGCCAAGCTATTGTCCCGCGGCACCACCGGGGAGACAGCAAGGCGTTTTTTAGTTGCCCTAGACAAAGATTGTATGTGTTTCGAGGTTTCGCTAAGTCATTCTACGGCATCTATCTTAGAATTGCATGAGATGCCGGCGGAACACAGGCTTTCTGAAGGGCTAACCATAACATGGTAAGCGCGCCTTGTCAAGAGTTGCACAAAGAGTGTGCGTGTGCTACAATAGTGCCATATGGTTCACAAGCGGAATACGAACCGGCCACAGGCGTTGTGCGATCCTCTGGCGATATTCGGCACGCGTGCGGCGCGAGTTTTCAGACTAGACATTGAAGGAGTTGAAACATGGCAAAGCGTTCGATACCCGATATCGTGATCGGCCGGCTGCCGGTCTACCTGCGCGCATTGAATTTTCTGATCGCGGAGGGGCGGCAGATCACGTCTTCCCAGGAACTGGGCGACCGGCTCGGCATCTCGTCAGCCCAAATCCGCAAGGATCTCTCTCACTTCGGCGAGTTCGGGAAGCAAGGTACCGGCTACGACATCGTCTTCCTGTACGAGCAGTTGAGCGCCATCCTGAAGGTGAACCGGATGTGGGATGTGGCGCTGGTCGGCGCGGGCAACCTGGGCAAGGCCATCGCCGATTACCCCGGCTTCGCGGGCAAGGGCTTTCGTATCAGCGCGATCTTCGACACCGACCCGACCAAGATCGGTAAGATCGTGGGCGTGCATGACGCGACGGTGTTGGATGTTCAGGCGTTGGGGCCGACCATTCAGGAACGCGGCATCGTGATCGGCATCATCGCGACGCCGGCCGTAGACGCCCAGGCCGTGGCGCGTACGATGATTGACGCCGGCGTGAAGTCCATCCTAAACTATGCGCCCATCACTCTTACCGTCCCCACCGGCGTCCGGGTGCAGTATATTGACCCAGTGGTGGGGTTGCAGCGGATGACGTATTACCTTTAGCAGATACTCTCTACTTTCCGCTAAGTTGATGTGGAAAGTTCTGTAACCCCAAAGGCTATCATACTGCATGTTGTGGGTATGCACTCAAAACACCTATATGTAGTGGGTAGTATCCGAAGATGCGAGATTTAACCAGAGTTGCCTATCCTGCATCTCCGCCATCGCAAATGGCTTTTCTCTCTGGAAACCACTGTATATGGTATCAACTTTGTGCAATGCAACTACATGTAGTAGAAGCCGAATTTCAGTTGCTTTCCAAGTTAGCGGAAAGTAGAGATACTGGATATTTAGATATTGGGTATTGGCAATACCCAATATCTAATATCCTGAGTCCCCGTTCCGCCGTGCCTTCTCCCCTCTCCCTGACGCCAAAAAACACATGACCAGCATCATAGCCAGCCCCCGCCGATAGTGTTATAGTAAATCGGACTCCAGTTCGAGCCACTCGATTGACTGATTTTCGACGATGCAGAGGAGGGCCGGCCATGCGGGTCGTGGCAGACATTATGACGCCCAATCCGGTCACTGTGACGCCGCGCAACGCCATCCGGACAGCCGTCAACTTGATGCGCGAGGGCGGCTTCCGGCGACTGCCCGTAGTGGATCGCGGCCGGTTGGTGGGGATCATCACCGATCGTGATCTGCGGCGCGCGGCGAATTCGCCGTTCGTCGTGCGCGAGCAGTGGTACGATAACTTCATCCTGGATCACATCGAGGTCGGCTCGTGCATGACGCCCGACCCGCTGACGATCGAGCCGGCTGCGCCGATCGCCGAGGCCACGCGTCTCATGCGCGATCACAAGATCGGCGGCCTGCCGGTCGTCGCCGATGGTCAACTGATCGGCATTGTCACCGAAACCAACCTACTGGATTTTCTGATCGAGCTACTGGAACACGAAGCCGCGCCAGCGTGACGTGACGATATATCAGACCCGAAGGGGTTTCCGAAGCCCTTCGGGTCTTGCTAATTGAAACACCTGCGAGCGCCCGCGCCGCAGGTGTCGTGTTCATGGCAAAGGGATGTGTTGTGTGATGTTCAGACGAGCCGACCTGATTTTTCTCCATGCCCCCAGTGTCTACGATTTTCGCAAGCATTCGATCCTGTACGGCCCAGTCAGCGATCTGGTGCCCTCCACGCCGGTTTTCGAGATGTATCCCATCGGTTTCACCACGATGGCCGAATACCTGGAGCGGCACGGCCAGCGCGTGCGTATTCTGAACCTGGCCGTGCGGATGCTGAACGACCCCAACTTCGACCCGGAACCGGTGATCGCGGCGCTCAACCCCGCGGCGTTCGGCATTGACCTGCACTGGCTGCCCCACGCGCACGGCGCTCTGGCCGTGGCCGAGCTGGTCAAACGCTATCACCCCGACACGCCGATCATCTTCGGCGGCTTCTCCGCGACCTATTTCCACGAGGAGCTGATCCGCTACCCGTTCGTGGATTTCGTCATCCGCGGCGACTCGGCCGAGGAGCCGTTGCGCCAACTGATGGCCTGCCTCACCGGCCAGCGCGGCGCGTCCGCGCTGCGGGACGTCCCCAACCTCACTTGGAAGGATCGCGAGGGGACGGTCCAGGTCAACCCGCATAGCTACCGGCCCGATAACCTCGACCACGTGATGCTGGACTATCGCTACGTAGTGCGCGCGGCCGCCCGCGAACTGGACCTCAGCTCCTACGTACCCTTCAAGGATTGGATGGATTACCCTATCATGGCGGCGTTGAGTTGCCGCGGTTGCACGCAGAGCTGTGTGATCTGCGGCGGGTCCGCGGCGGCGTTCAAGGAGATGCACGGCCGCACCAAGCCGGCCTTCCGCAACCCGGAGATGCTGGCGCAGGACGTGCGGCGCATCTCTTCGATGAGCCGCGGCCCCGTCTTCATCCTGGGCGATCTGCGCCAGGCCGGCCGCGGATATGCGCAGCGGTTCTTCGACGCCATGCAGGGCTTCACCGGCCCGGCCATCCTGGAGCTTTTCTCGCCCGCCTCCCGCGAGTTCCTCCAGCAGATGGCCGACGCCATTCCGAACTTCACCCTGGAAGTCTCGCTGGAAAGCCACGATCCGGCCGTGCGCTACGCTTTCGGGAAGCACTATACCAACGAGCCGATGGAGCGCACGATAGCCGATGCGCTGGCCGTGGGCGCGAAGCGGCTGGACGTCTTCTTCATGTCGGGTCTGCCGCAGCAAACCGCCGAGTCGGTGCTGGGGACGATTGACTACTGCGAGGATCTGCTGCGGCGCTTCGGCAAAGATGGCCGGCTGATCCCCTTCATCTCGCCCCTGGCGCCCTTCCTCGACCCCGGCAGCCGCGGCTTCGAGAACCCGGATGAGCACGGCTACACGTTGCTCGCGCATACCCTGGAGGAGCACCGCCGCCGGCTGGTCGCGCCCACCTGGAAATATGTCCTTAACTACGAGACCCGCTGGATGAGCCGCGACCAACTCATGGACGTGACCTATGCGGCCGGCCGGCGGCTCAACCGCATCAAAGCCGACACTGGTCTGGTCCCGGTGGCTCAAGCCGCGGCGACCGAGCAACGCATTGACCGCGCGGTCGTGCTGAATCACGAGATTGACCGCCTGATGGCGCACGCGACGCACGCGGAGTTCGAGGCTGAGATGGCGCGCCTGAAGCCGGAACTGGAGCACGTCAACATGTCAACCGTGTGCGACAAGCGCGAGCTGAACGTGGACATGACCGGCCCCAGGCTGAACTACGGCCAGGTGGCCCAGATGCTGATACAGGACACCATGCGCACCCTGGGGCAGAGCCTGACCGCGCCCTTCCGCCGATTGGCACCGGTATACGTGCCACCGAACTCCTAGTTAAGCTAGACCACACTGGACTGGAATATCACCAATGGGAGTTCCACAATGGACTTCGTGAGGCAGACAGATAAGCGAACTTCAGAGCAAACGAAGCGATTGCACAGACACCAGCAACCAAAACAGGTGGCTATCCTTGTGGTTGCCGTATTGCTGCTCGTTCTTGGCAGTGATTCTGGTTTGGCCTCCTCCCAAACGACCATCACAGTGGATGGGATTGTGTGCGGCCTGATAGATGCCATTAACGCGGTAAATACTGATGCACTCACAGGTGGCTGCCCGGCAGGGTCGGGCGCGGACATAATCGCTTTACAAACCGATGTATCGTTAGTAGCTGTCAATAATACAACTTTTGGAGCCACGGGATTACCAGTAGTGACAAGTCAAGTCACGATCAGGGGTGATGGTCATACTATAAGCCGTAGCACATCTGCAGGAATACCTAAATTTCGCATTCTGGCGGTGGCTGGTGGCGGAGAGTTGACTTTGGAAGGAGTCACTATTACCAATGGTCGGACTCAGGAGTTTGGTGCTGATCCCGAGATCTACGGGGGCGGCGTGCTGGTATTGAGCGGCGGCAGTTTGACACTGCGCAACAGTACAGTCTCTGACAACTCAGCTTTCGCGCATGGGGGCGGCCTCTCAGTTTTTAGAGGAACTGTAACAACATTTGACACCATCATTTCCCGCAATTCTTCTTATGCCGGTGGCGGTATTTGGGGTGAGGAGGCTACAGTATTCATCCAGGATGGCGCCTTACGTAATAACGTAGCTCAAAATCACGGCGGCGGCATTTCCCTTTTGAATGGATCCACGACAGTTTTGAGAAGTACTCTATCAGGCAATTCTGCTACTGAAACCGGCGGCGGTGCCATCTTTAGCAATGGTTCCAAGCTGATTGTCGCGGATAGTGCCATTTTTGATAACTCGGCTAGTTCCTATGGTGGAGGTATCGCGAATTGGTATAGCACGGGAACCATCAGTAATTGCACGGTATATCGGAATTCAGCCGCTGCAGGGGGGGGTGTTGTCAATCTCCACGGTGAACTGACCCTGTTTGCCACCACTATTTCCACTAACGAAGCCTCCAAAGGCGGTGGTATTCATAATGAGGAGGAAGCCAACACCAGGATATCCAGTAGCATTCTTGCGTTCCAAACAGCAGGTGGTGACTGTTCAAACGCAGATCTCATAACCAGTGGTGGCTACAATCTCGCCAGCGACTTGAGTTGCGAGCTAGCTGCCGCTGGTGATCAACAGTCGGTTACGCCCGATCTCCTCATACTCAGGCCTCTCGCTGACAACGGTGGTTCCACCCAAACAATGGCTCTTGGTCGTGGCAGTATCGCCATCGATCGTATCCCCAACTCAGTTAATGGTTGTGGCGCAGACTTCATCACAGACCAGCGTGGACAACCGCGGCCGCTGGACGGCAATGGTGACGGCCTGATGGCCTGTGACGCAGGTGCATACGAAGCACCGGCACAGGCGTTGCCAACACCTACCCCATCCCCGGCCGAAATCCCGGAACCACTAACACTGGTTTTAGTGGGGAGTGGTCTCGCGGGACTGGCTGGCTACAGGTGGTGGAAGTTCCGAGCGCTTTCGAAGTAACTTCGTGATGCGCAGGATTGCGGACGCGTTGCCACAATCCGCAATCGTAATCCGCAATTCTAAATGTTCCACGGAGGTGACAGGCATGGCAAGAGGCACCGTCGTCATCGAAGTAGATCGCTGTAAGGGGTGCGAGTTATGCACCACCCTCTGCCCGCAGGACATCCTGGTGATGGGCCACGATCGGTTCAACGCCCGCGGCTACCGGCCGGTGGAGTTGGATGACCCTAACGGCAAATGTACGGGCTGTGCGCTGTGCGCGCTGATCTGCCCCGACGTGGTGTTGACCGTGTATCGGTATGACCCGAAAAGGGCGCAAGTGGTGGATTAGAGGATGGAGATTAGAGGTTGGAGATTAGAGGTTGGAAATTGGACGGTTCATCCAACCTCCAATCTCTAACCTCCAAACTAGGAGACTCACATGACAAAGGAACTCTGGAAAGGCAACGAGGCCATTGCAGAGGCCGCGGTGCGGGGCGGGGTCGAGGCGTTCTTCGGCTATCCCATCACCCCGCAAACCGAGTTGTTGGAGTATATGTCGGAGCGGATGCCCGACCTGGGCCGCGTCTTTTTGCAGGCCGAGAGCGAGGTCGCCGCGATCAACATGGTCTATGGCGCGGCGTGTGGCGGCAGCCGGGCCATGAGCTCGTCGTCCAGCCCCGGCATCAGCCTGATGCAGGAGGGGCTGTCGTACATCGCCGGGTCCGAGGTGCCGGCCGTGCTGGTGGACATCATGCGCGGTGGGCCGGGCCTGGGCAATATCCAGCCGAGCCAGAGCGACTACTTCCAGATGACCCGCTCGGCCGGCCACGGCGACTACCATCCCCTGGTGTTGGCCCCCTCCACCGTGCAAGAGGCGGTAGACCTGATGTATCAGGCCTTCCCACTGGCTGAAAAGTATCGCACCATCGTCATCATTGCCGCGGATGGCTCGCTGGGCCAGATGATGGAGCCGGCCGAGATGCCCCCCATGCGTCCGCCGCTGACCGAAGACGGACGCGCTCCGTGGGCTGTGCGCGGGGCGGCGGGCAGACCCAAGAACATCATCACCTCGCTGTTTCTCAAGGAAGAGGAATTGGAGGCGCTCAATCACAAGCTCCAGGCGAAGCTCAGAGTCATCACGGAGCACGAGCAACGCTGGGAAGAATTGCAAACCGCGGACGCTGAGTATCTGTTGGTGGCCTACGGAACCGTGGGGCGGACGTGCAAGACCGTAGTGCGGGAGGCGCGCAGCCAGGGTATCCCGATCGGCCTGTTCCGGCCGATCAGCCTGTGGCCCTTCCCATCCCCGCGGCTGGCCGAGCTGGCGCAGCGGGTGCGGGCCATGCTGGTGGTGGAGATGAGCGCCGGGCAGATGCTCGAAGACGTCAAGCTGGCCGTGCAGGGGCGTTGCCCGGTCGAGTTCTACGGCCGGATGGGCGGCGTGATGGTGCTGCCTGATGAAGTCCTTGAGGCGCTGCATCACGTCGTGTCTACCCACCGATGAAAGGGAACTCACCACAAGACACGAAGGCACAAAGTCAGAAGATAAAAACTTAGTGTCTTGGTGTGGTTCAAAGGAGGCGGTCAACCATGCCTGATGGGAACCTCATCACCACCGAAGAGATCCTGGCGCAGGGCAACGTCATGTATCAGCGTCCCGATGCGCTTTCGGAGACATTTACTCACTACTGCCCCGGCTGCACGCACGGGCTGATCCACCGCCTCATCGCCGAGGCGATTGACGAGCTGGGCATCCGAGAGAAGACTATCATGGTCGCGCCCGTCGGTTGCTCGGTGCTGATGTACTATTACTTCGATGTGGACGCTGTCGAAGCCGCGCACGGCCGCGCGCCGGCCATGGCCACCGGTCTGAAACGGACGCAGCCGCACAAGGTCGTCTTCACCTACCAGGGGGATGGCGACCTGGCCTCCATCGGCGCGGCCGAGATCCTCCACGCGGCCAACCGGGGCGAGAACATTACCGTCTTCTTTGTCAATAACGCGGTTTACGGCATGACCAGCGGGCAGATGGCCCCGACGACGTTGCCCGGCATGGTGACGACTTCGACGCCGCACGGCCGCGACGTCGAAGTCCACGGCTACCCGATGCGCATGGCCGAGATCATCGCGGGGCTGCCGGGCGCGGTCTACGTCGTGCGCCGCTCTGTCTACGACGCCCGCACCATCCGTCAGGCCAAGAAGGCGGTGGTGACGGCGCTCAAGGCGCAATTGGCCGGTTTGGGCCTGAGCATGATAGAATTCCTTTCGAACTGCCCGACCAACTGGCACATGTCGCCTCCCGACTCGCTCACCTGGATTCGGGACAACATGGTGCCGTATTTCCCGCTTGGCGATTTCAAGGTGGTGGATGCGGTGAAGGCGTTGGAATAGTGAGACAGTGTGATAGTACGATAGTGAGATAGTGTGCTTCAGTTGCGGCACTACCGTACTAACTCACTACCGCACTCAGGAGCCAGAGATGCATCAAGAGATCATCTTCTCCGGTTTTGGCGGACAGGGGGCGCTGTTCGCCGGACAATTGCTGGCCTACGCCGCGATGGACAGCGGCAAGGAAGTCACCTGGATTCCGTCCTATGGCCCAGAGATGCGTGGCGGCACGGCGCATTGCACCGTCGTCATCGCCGACGAGCCGATAGGTTCGCCCTCGGTACGCCGGCCGGCGACGGTCGTGGCGCTCAATCTGCCGTCGTTCGAGAAGTACGAGCCGCTCATCAAGCCCGATGGTATGCTAGTGTACAACAGCTCGTTGATCGAAAAGCAGCCAGGCCGGACGGATATTCGCTATATCGCGGCGCCGGCCAACGACATCGGCGAGGAGTTGGGCAACGTGCGGCAGGCCAACGTGGTGCTGCTGGGCGCTTACCTGGCCGCCACAGGTTTTCTGTCCCTGGAGGCCGTGGAAGCCGCCCTGGACGCGCATCTGTCTGATCGGCAGCGCCGGTTCCTGGCGAGCAACAAAGAAGCTCTGCGCCGCGGCGCCGCTTGCGTGGATGGCTAGAAGCTAGATGCTGAAAGCTAGAAGCTAGAGCGCCAGCTTCCAGTAGTCAGCTTCCAGCTTCCAATAACCAACTTCCAGTAATCAGCCCTCAACAGGGAGGTTGAGATATGGCAACCCTATGGACAAGTCGCTCCGCCCAGCGGAATCAGCGGTTGGGGCGCTCGGTCATTCGTGAACTGTTGAAGTTCACCATGCAGCCGGACATCATCTCGTTCGCGGGCGGTCTGCCCGCGCCGGAGCTGTTCCCAACTCAGCGACTGCAAGAGGCCGCCTGCCGGATTCTCTCTGATAAGGCCACCCTGGCGCTGCAATATGGGCCGACGGAAGGCTACCTGCCGCTGCGCCAGTTCATCTGCGACCGGATGTGCCGCTACGGCATCAAGGCGCAACCGTCGAACGTCGTCATCACCACCGGTTCACAACAGGCGCTCGATCTCATCGGTAAGCTGCTGATCAACCCCGGTGATCGCATCCTGGTCGAGGAACCTACCTATCTGGGCGCGTTACAAGCCTGGAACGCCTATCAGGCCGAATACATCGGGGTAGTGAGCGACGACGATGGCCTGTGCACCGATCAGCTTGAAGAACGCCTACGGGTCGGGCCGAAATTCATGTACGTGCTGCCCAATTTCCAGAACCCTGGCGGCACGACTCTGCCGTTGGAGCGCCGGCTCGACATCGTGCGGCTATCGAACAAGTACGGTATCCCGATTATCGAGGATGATCCTTACGGTGCGCTGCGGTACGAGGGCGAGCATCTGTCACCGTTGGTGGCGCTCGACGCCGATTTTCAGACCACCGAAGGGTTGAACGGGCATGGTTTCATGGAAGGCAACGTCATCTACCTGGGCACCTTCTCCAAGACGTTAGCGCCTGGCCTGCGCCTGGGATGGGTGGTGGCGCCGGTCGAGGTGGTGGATCAGCTCGTCATGATGAAGCAGGGCACCGATCTGCATACCAGCAGCTTCGATCAGATCTTGGCCCATGAAACGGTGAAGGATAACTTCCTGGATGAACATGTGCGGACGATCCGCAAGGTGTACGGCGAGCGGCGCGACGTCATGCTGGCAGCCATGGCGCGGTATTTCCCGAGCGAATGCACGTGGACGCGTCCGGCCGGCGGGCTGTTTTTGTGGGCGCGGGCGCCCGAATGGCTGGACACAGCCGAACTGCTGCAAGAAGCGGTCAAATTCAAGGTGGCCTATGTGCCCGGCTTTGCCTTCTACAGCGACCCCAGCCGCGGCCGCAACACCATGCGCCTGAACTTCTCCAACGCCCTGCCCGAACAGATCGAGGAGGGCATCCGCCGCCTGGGCGGGCTGTTGCAGACAACGATCTCCCGGCACAACCGGGCGACCGCAGTTATCAGTCTATCGAAGGAGTGACCCATGGATAAAATTCGTGTGCGTGACGTTATGAGCAGCCCGGCTATCGTGATCGGCCCGAACGCCACGGTGCCGATTGCGGCTGCGCTCATGAAACAGCATGGCATCCGCCATCTGCCGGTGGTGGAAAATGGCCGCCTGGTGGGCATTGTCAGCCAGGGTGACGTGCGCCAGGCCTCCATCACGGCCTCCATCAACTCCGATTCCTACGAACTGCACTTCATGCTCGACCGGCTGACCGCCAGCAACATCATGGCGCGCAAAGTCTTCACCGTCACCACGGACGCATTCATCGTGCATGCGGCCGAGCTGATGACCGAAAAGAAGGTCGCCGGCCTGCCCGTGGTCGAAAAAGATGGCTCGGTAGTCGGCATCATCACCGAGTCGGACCTGCTGAAGATGCTCGTAACCAAGCTGCGGCAGGCGGAGGAGCAACCGGCCGCAGTATAAGTTGGACCGGTTTTCCCACAGCGTCGTAGTTC
>JAPLHB010000115.1 GCA_026389845.1 Chloroflexota bacterium | reverse complement strand
GGCGACTGGCGGGCTGAACGAGAGCAGGCATGGACGCCTCCTTTCTTGAAATGCAAGCCAAGGAAGCATACCCGCTCTCGCTCGAAAACGCCAGACGCCGACTCAGCTCTCAGGTGCGAAATCTTAGTGCCATTGGGCTTTAGCCGGTTGCTCTCGTTGACCACGAAACCGGCTGAAGCCTCTATTCCAGATCGAGAAGCCCAAATCTTTATCTGACTCACTATAGCACATCCCGCGCCCATGACGAAACGCAGAGGATGTCAGCGAGTGGCCCAATTTCTTCACAGCAGTTTCCAAATGTGGATCGGGCGAAATCGTCATTCTGAGCGGGTTGACCCCTAAACCTTCGCAACGGCGAGAATCCAGCGAAGAATCTCGTTGCCGCGACGAGACCCTTCGCTGGATTCTCGCTGCAACGAACTTCACGGGGCGAACCCGCTCAGGGTGACATCCAGCGGGTAACCACTTTTGGAAATTGCTGATTTCTTCAATCGCGATTTGACAAATCCCCCGCGCTCTGGTATAAAGCCGCCCAACAACTGAATAGCCCTGGACTCCCATCCAGAGAGGCGGAGGGACCGGCCCTGTGATGCCTCGACAACCAAACTAGAAGCTTGAAGCTAGAAGCTGGAAGCGCGTACGCCGCAGTTCCAGATTCCAGCTTCCAGTATCCAGCTTCGAGCGACCAGTTATGGTGCCAATTCCGGCAGATCAATTCTGGAAGATGAGAGGAAGGTGTCCACGCCCCTGCTCATCCCCTGTGTGATCCTTTGCGGCCGCAAGGATCGGGGATGTTTGTTTGTCAGCCAGTAGCAGGCAGCTTGAAGCCCAGCATTGCCAATGCCCTCTCATCGTCAAGGTGAGGGGGCATTTTGTTTGGGCGTGCTACGTGTTGCGTGTTGCGTGACTATCTCACGCAACACCAACACGCAATACGCAACACGCAACACGCAACACGCAACACGCAACACGCAACACGCAACACGCAACACGCAACACGCAACACGCAACACGCAACACGCAACACGCAACACGCAACACGCAACACGAGGATACCATCATGTCAGACACCCATCAACTCGGTTTCACGACCCGTCAGCTTCACGCGGGGCAGCAGCCCGATCCGACCACCGGCAGCCGTGCGGTGCCGATCTATCAGACCACGAGCTACCAGTTCCGCGACACGGAGCACGCGGCCAACCTGTTTGCCTTGAAGGAGATGGGCAACATTTACACCCGCATCATGAATCCGACGACCGATGTGCTGGAGCAGCGTCTGGCCGACCTGGAAGGCGGCGTCGGTGCGCTGGCAGCGGCCAGCGGCCATGCGGCGCAGACGATGGCGATTCTGACCCTGTGCGCGGCCGGCGATCACATCGTCAGCGCCGGCCGGCTCTACGGCGGCACGTTCAACCAGTTCAACTATACCTTCCCGCGCCTCGGCATCGAGGTATCCCTCGTGGACTCCGCCGATCCGGCCAACTTCGAGCGCGCCATCCGGCCGAACACCAAGATCATCTACGGCGAGACGCTCGGCAACCCCGACATCAGCGTCTTTCCGTTCGATGAGGTTGCCGCGATCGCCCGCGGGCACGCGATCCCGCTGATGATTGACAATACCTTCGCCACGCCCTACCTTTGCCGGCCGTTCGAGTGGGGCGCCAACATCATCACCCACAGCACCACCAAGTTTCTGGGCGGCCACGGCACCACCATCGGCGGCGCGATCGTGGACGGCGGCAACTTCGACTGGCGCAGCGGCCGATTCCCCAATTTCACCACGCCCGATCCGTCGTACCACGGCATCATCTACGCCGACCTGGGCGCGGCGGCTTTCATCCTCAAGGCGCGGGTGCAGACGCTCCGCGACATCGGCGCGTGCCAGGCGCCCGTCAACAGTTGGCTGACGATCCAGGGCATCGAGACCCTCAGCCTGCGCATGGATCGGCACGTCGCCAACGCGCAACGGGTGGCCGAGTTCCTTCAGGCGCACCCGAAGGTCGCCTGGGTCAGCTATCCGGGCCTGCCGAGTCACAAGGACTATGTCCTGGCCCAGAAATATACGCCGAAGGGACCGGGCGCGGTGCTCGGCTTCGGCATCCAGGGCGGCGTGGCGGCTGGGCGGAAGTTCATCGAGAGCCTGAAGCTCTTCAGCCACCTTGCCAACGTCGGCGACGCCAAAAGCCTGGCGATCCACCCGGGCAGCACCACCCACAGCCAGCTCTCCGAAGAGGAGATGGTCACTGCCGGCGTCACGCCCGACTTCATCCGCCTGAGCATCGGCATCGAGGACATCGAGGATATTCTGTGGGATTTGGGGCAGGCGTTGGATATTGCATAGTGCGTACTGCGTATTGCGTATTGCGTATTGCGCGTGGCGTAGCGGCGAGTCTTGGGATATGTGATTTGCAACGGAATACGCAGTACGTAGTACGTAGTACACAGTATGTCTCGGAGGCTTCGTGAGCACAGACACCTTTCCGCCTAACTCCGTCGGCATCACCGAAACCCAATACTTCACCTTCGCCGCTGACGAGCCGTTTGTGTTCGAGAGCGGGGCGACGCTCGGCCCGATCACGCTGGCCTATCAGACCTACGGGAAGCTCGACGCGGCGCACGCCAACGCCGTGCTGATCTGCCACGCGCTGAGCGGCGGCGCGCACGCGGCAGGCTATCGCAGCCTGCAAGACACCAAGCCCGGCTGGTGGGATAGCGCCATCGGGCCGGGCAAGGCATTCGACACCGATCGCTTTTTCGTGATCAGCAGCAACATCATCGGCAGTTGCTACGGCTCCACCGGGCCGGGCAGCATCAATCCGGTGACGGGCAAATCGTACGGTCTGACCTTTCCGGTCGTGACCATCGGCGACATGGTGCGCGCCCAAGAGCGGTTGCTGGATCACCTGGGGATCGCGCGGCTGCTCTGCGTGGTCGGCGGTTCGATGGGGGGGATGCAGGCATTGGAGTGGGCCGCGCACCACCCCGCACGGGTCCGGGCCGTGATTCCCCTGGCGACCACCGCGCACAGCAACGCCATGCACATCGCTCTCAGCGAGGTGGGCCGCCAGGCGATCTACGCCGATCCCAACTGGCAGGGCGGGGACTACTACGAGAACCACCGGCGGCCGGATGCGGGACTGGCGGTGGCGCGTATGATCGCGCACATCACCTACCTCAGCGAAGAGTCCATGCACCGTAAGTTCGGCCGGCGGCTCCAGGATCACGAACGGTTCGGCTACCAGTTCCAGACCGAGTTCCAGGTCGAGAGCTATCTGAAGCACCAGGGCATGGCATTCACCCAGCGGTTCGATGCCAACAGCTATCTCTACATCACCAAGGCCATAGATTACTTCGATCTGAGCGCGGCAAGCAATTCGCTGGCGGCGGCCTTTGCCGGCGCAAAAGATGTCAAGTTCCTCGTGGTGAGTTTCACCAGCGACTGGCTCTACCCGTCCCATCAGAGCAAAGAGATCGTGCGCGCGCTGACCGTCAGCGGCGCGGACGTCGCAAGCTCTGAGCGGGTTGGCCCCGTGAAGTGCGCTGCGGCGAGAATCCAGCGAAGAGCCTGTCCTGAGCGTAGTCGAAGGAGTCTCGTTGCGAGATGAGATTCTTCGCTGGATTTTCGCCGTTACGAGAGTTTAGGGGCAATACGGTTCAGTTAGCAGGCCGGGCTCCCATGCCCGGCGGCGTGGGAGCCGCCTCTGCTGCCTTATCTGTACCGTATTGAGTTTAGGGGCAGACCCGCTCAGAATGACAAGCAGCGAGTAGTGAGTTTTGCGGTATTGCGATTGGAGAGTAGAGATACATGAACCGATTATCGTCCTCCGTCATTCGTCGTTCGTCCTCCGTCATTCGTCCTCCGTCGTCCGCCCTCCGTCCCGACCTCCAGATCATCGCCGACTTCATCCCGACTGGCGCGAAGGTGCTCGACCTGGGGTGCGGCGATGGGGCGCTGCTGGAATACCTGATGCGCGAACAGGGGGCGCAGGCGCGCGGAATCGAGTTGAGTGAGGCGGGGATGCTGGCCTGCATCCGTCGCGGGCTGAGCGTGCGCCAGGGCAACCTGCAAGAGGGCCTGGCCGACTACCCCGACGGCAGCTTCGATTTCGTCGTCCTCAGCCAAACACTGCATTTCCTGGACGACCCGGCCATGATCCTGGCTGAGATGCTGCGCGTGGGGCGGCGCGCGATCGTCAGCTTCCCGAACTGGGGCTACTGGCGCTGCCGGATGGAGCTGCTCGTCACCGGCCGCATCCCGCTGGCGCCCGATCTGCCCCAGCCGTGGCACGAGAAGCCGCGCTGGCAGGCGTTCACCGTGACCGACTTTGCCCGGTTCTGCGCGGGGGCCGGCATCCGCATCAGCCTGCAAGCCTACCTGGCCCGCGGCCGGCGCGTGTACATCCGCAAGTTCACGAATCTCTTTTCGACGACCGCGGTGTTTGTGTTGGAGCCGGCCGGCGCCTGATGTGCGTAGGGTCTATTCGTGCAGACGCGCCCCGTTCGTGGCAATGACTTGCTTGTACCAATACGCCGAATCCTTCGGGATCCGTTGTTGCGTCGGATAGTTCACGTAGACCAGGCCGAAGCGCTCCTTGTAGCCTTCGGACCACTCGAAGTTGTCCAGGATGGACCAGTGGAAGTAGCCGCGGATGTCCACGCCATCCTGGCCGGCGCGCTCGTAGGCCAACAGGTAGCGCTGCGTGAAGTCAATCCGCTGCGGGTCGTGGACGTGGCCGTCCAGTGCGACCCAGTCCATGCAAGAGAGGCCGTTTTCGGTGATGACCATCGGCGCCTTGTAACGCTCGTACAGGAACCGGGGGCCCCAGTACAGGGCATCGGGCGTTACGTTCCACTTGAAGGCTGTCTGCGCCGTGCCGACCGGGAAGGGAACCGGCTCGGGCCGGCCGTCGGCGCCGGCGCGTATGGTCGGATCCTGATAGTAGATGTTGACGCCGAGGAAGTCGAGTGGTTGGTTGATGGTCTTCAGGTCGCCGTCCTTCACCGGCGGCACATCGGCGCCGAAAGCTTGCCAGCCGTCTGCGGGGTAGCGGCCGAAGAAGATGGGATCCAGCCACCAGCTATTGTTCCACATGTGCCGGCCGGTCGGGAGGATGGTGAACATGGCGAGACGGGCGGCCTCGACGTCCGCAGGCCGGTCGCTGGCGGGGACGACGACCGGTCCGTTGTACGCCAGGCCGATCTGGAGCGGCCGCCGGGCGCGAGCGCGCAGCGTCTGCACCGCCTTGCCGTGGCCCAACAGCGCGTTATGCGTCGCCCAGAGCACCTGACCGAAGCCGAGCTTGTCGCCGGGCGCGTGCCGGCCGTCCTGGAGGCCCAGGCCGATGAAGCACGCCGGCTCGTTGTGGGTCATCCAGTGCGTCACCCGATCCGAAAGTGCGTCGGCGACGACCGCGGTGTAGTCGGCGAACCAGTCGGAACTGTAGGGATTGAGCCAACCCCCGCGGCAATACAGGTCGTAGGGGTGATCCCAGTGAAACAGCGTGACCCACGGCTCGATGCCCGCGGCCAGCAGTTCGTCCACCAGCCGGTCGTAGAAGTCCAGTCCCTTCGGGTTGACCGCACCCGTGCCGTGGGGGAGCACGCGCGGCCAGGAGATGGAGAGGCGGTAAGCCTGGAGGCCCAGCTCCTTCATCAGCGCCACGTCTTCGCGGTAGCGGTGGTAGTGGTCGCACGCCACCTCGCCCGACTGGCCGTTCCAGATTGCGCCTTCCTTGCGGCAGAACATATCCCACACGGAAAGCCCCTTGCCGTCCTCGAACGCGGCGCCTTCGACCTGATACGAGGCCGAGGCTGCACCCCAAATGAAGCCTTTTGGAAAGCTCATGATGATTCCTCTCTGATCTCTTTGTTATTTCTCTAGCCCGAATCCATACGGGAACAACGACGCCCCGTCGCCGATCGCCGGTTTTGCCAAGTCGAACGGCAATTGCGCGTTGGTGCGCGGCCAAGTATAAAGCAATTTACCGGTAAAGGGAAAATCGCCGAAAGCTCCGCTTATTCCTACCTCAAACGTGAAATGTACCCCTGAGGCGGCTGAGGCTTGAGTACGAGTCGAGGGCGCCGGGCGAGGAAAATGCGCGCGCAGCCGAGAAGCACTGGTGGCCGCACGCCGAGGCGGTGGTCGGCTTCTACAATGCGTAGCAGATTTCGGGAGAGGCGCGCTTCACCGCGGCCGCGGCCGGCGCCTGGGACTACATCGAGGCCAGGTTCGTGGATCGCGTCCACAGCGATTGGTTCAAAGTGCTCGACCGGCAGGGAGCGCCCGATCCGAAGCGCTTCAAGGTAGGTCCCTGGGAGTGCCCCTATCACCAGAGCCGGGTCTGCCTTGAGATGCTGGCCCGGCTCTGAGCTGTCGCCGCCGGTGCCCCTACGCTGCCCCTAACAGTACCTGCACAGCCACATCGGTCTGACCGGCCGGCGGGAGCGGCACTAAGTCCCCGGCCACCGGTCGGCCGTCCACCGTGAGCGATACTGCGTTGCCCGGCCCCTGGCGCGTGACGTTGATGTGATAGGTCACGCCCCGGAAGACCCGCGTCGCCGTGAAGCCGGGCCAGCCGCTGGGGATGACCGGCGCCACGCGGAGGCCGTGGTGCTCCGGGCGGATGCCCAGGATCCACTGCGTGGCGGCCACGTAAGTCCAGGATGCCGTGCCGGTGAGCCAGGAGTTGCGACCGCGCCCGGCGTGGGGGTGCTCCGGCGCGCAGATGTTCTGGCAGAAGACGTACGGCTCGGTCATGAGCGTGTCGGGGTCATCGTTGGCGAGCGGCAGAATCTGCCGGTAGTACTGATAGGCGCGGTCGCCCCACCCTAGCTGCGCGGCGGCCACGATCGCCCAGGCGTTGGCGTGGCAGAAGATGCCGCCGTTCTCCTTGGCGCCGGGTGGGAAGGTGGTGGTCCCGCGCACGCGCTCGGAGTAGGCGTGGTAGGGCGGCCAGATCAGCCGCAGCCCGGCGGGCGTGTTGAGCAGCGCATCGGCCTGTGCCATCGCCCGGGCCGCGCGGCCCGGATCGCCTAACTCGGCTATTACGGCCCAGAGCTGCGGGATGAGCGCGATGCGGCATTCCGCCGCGCCGGCGCCGCCCAACGCCGCCCCCGCGTCATCGAAGGCGCGCAGGTACCAGTCGCCATCCCAGCCGTGTTGCTGGATGGCCGTAGCCATCTCGCCGTGCAGCGCCCGGAAGCGCGCCGCATCGGCCTCCCGGCCCAGGAAGCGGGCCAGTTCGGCCAGGTCCAGCATTGCCCGGCAGAACTGCATGGCGGTCCAGATGCTCTCGGCCTTGCCGCTCCCGTGGTCCAGGTTCATCGTGTCGTCCCAATCGGCGAAGCCGAGGCGGGGCAGGCCGTGAGGGCCGCGGTGGGCCAGTGTGAACGCGACGGCGCGTTCCATGTGCTCCCGTACGGTCTCCGCCGGCCCGTCCTGGTAGGGCAGGCCAGCTTCCAGGTAGGCCAGGTCGCCGGTCTCGCGTAGATAGGCGCACGTACCGATGATCAACCACAGGTGGTCGTCGCTGAACCATTGCGGCCAGCTCGGGAACTCGCCGGCCAGCCCAGGGCCGCCTTCACCTGTCAGCGGGAAGACCTGGTGCCAGGTGTGGCCGTCAGCGAACTGAAGCCGCCACAAGGCGCTCAGCGTCTCCCGCGCCCGGCCGGGCGCGCTGTGGCTGGAGCCTAGCGTGTCCTGGGCTGAGTCGCGTGTCCCCATGCCGCGGCCCAGGCCGGTGTCGTAGCCCGAAACGAAGCGCGACCAGAAGAGGTTGGCGCGACACTGGATGGGGTTCCAGACGTTGACCGTCGCCTCCATTTCCGGGTCGGGCACCCGGCAGACGAAGGGTTCCAGGTAGGCGTCCCAGTCCGCCCGCAGCGCGGCCAGCGCGGCCGGCGCCGCCTCCGGCTTGCCGTCGGCCGCGACGACCGTCGAGATCGCGTCCGGCCGGTCGGTGACGCCGAGGATGTAGACGATCTCGGCGGCTTCATCGGGCGCCAGCGTCAGGTCATGGCACAGGCAGCCGATGGTGTTGCCGCGCGGCGCCTCGCCGTTGCCCGGCAGCCCCGTCTCGACAACCAACGGGTTTCCGAGGTCGCGGTTGCGCCCGATGAAGGCCTCGCGATCGGTCTCGAAGCCGGCAGGGGGCCGCGAGCTGGCGAAGAAGGTGGTCGTGGGCTGGAACTGGGTAGCGCTGGTAATGACCCCGTCGCGATAGCGCGCCTGCATGATCTGCTGGCCCCAGTCCAGGTTCTGCTGATCCATCAAGGCGTCCCAGTAGCTAAACTCGACATAACTACAGGTGCGCAGGCGCCGTGGCCGGTCGCTCGTGTTGCGCACGGTGAGGACCCACAGCTCGCTCGGCGCGTCCGCGGGTTGTAGGGGCGGAACGAAGTAGAGCAGCTCGGCGCTGATTCCGTTGTAGTCTCCGCGGATGCGGGTATAGCCGGCGCCGTGGCGGCATTCGTACGCATCCAGCCGCACGCGCGTCACCGGCTGCCAGGTGGGGCTCCAGTACTCGCCCGTCTCCTGGTCGCGCAGATACACGTAGCGGCCGGGCTGATCCGCGGGAATGGCGTTGTAGCGGTAGCGCGTGACCCGGCGATTGCGCGGGTCGCAGTCGAATGCATAACCGCCGGCGGTGTTGGAGATGATGCCGCCGTAGCCGCCCTGGCCCAGGTAGTTGATCCACGGGGTGGGGGTGTCGGGCCGGGTGATGACGTACTCGCGGGCGGTCGCGTCGAAGTAGCCGTAGCAGTTAATTGGCATCTAGCACCACCTGCACAGCCACATCGGTCTGACCGGCCGGCGGGAACGGC
This sequence comes from Chloroflexota bacterium, assembly GCA_026389845.1. Classification (GTDB taxonomy): domain Bacteria; phylum Chloroflexota; class Anaerolineae; order CG2-30-64-16; family CG2-30-64-16; genus JAPLHB01. The sequence goes on along the minus strand of JAPLHB010000115.1, from coordinate 3,309 downwards.
GCCAAGTCCCCGGCCACCGGTCGGCCGTCCACCGTGAGCGATACTGCGTTGCCCGGCCCTCGGCGCGTGACGTGGATGTGATAGGTCACGCCCCGGAAGAGCCGCGTGGCGCTGAAGCCCGGCCAATGGGTGGGGATGACCGGCGCCACGCGCAAGCCGTAGTAGTCGGGGCGGATGCCCAGAATCCACTGCGTGATGGCAACGTAATTCCACGCGGCCGTCCCGCTCAGCCACGAGTTCTTGGCCTCGCCGTGGGTGGCCGCGTCGCGGCCCGCGATCATCTGGGCATAGACGTACGGCTCACAGCGGTGCACGTCGCTGATGGCCTCGCGGTTCGAAGGATTGATCCGCAGATAGTAGTCGTGCGCCCGGTCGCCGCGGCCCAGCATGGCCTCGCCGATCATGATCCAGGGATTGGTGTGGCAGAAGATGCTGGCGTTCTCCTTATACCCCGGCGGATAGGTCGAGATCTCCCCCAGGTTCAGGTAGTAGCGAGAGTAGGCCGGCTGCAGCAGGACGATGCCGTGCGCGGTGGCCAGACGCCCGGCGACCGAATCCAGCGCCTGTGCGGCGCGGCCATCGGCCAGGCCGATCCCGGCCATCACGCAGATGCCCTGTGGCTCGATGAAGATCTGCCCTTCGGCGCAGCTTGCCGCGCCCACCGGCTGGCCCAGCGCGTCGTAGGCGCGACGGAACCAGGCGCCGTCCCAGCCGTGCTCCTTGATCGTGGCTTCCATCTGAGCGGCGAGTTGCGCGTAGTCCGCTTCTTGCGTTTTGCGTTTTGCGTTTTGCGTGACCGAATCCGCCATCCGCCATCTGCCATCTGCTATCTGCGCCATCTCCTGCGCCGCCAACACGAACAGGCCGGCGATGAAGACCGATTCGGCGACCGTGCCCTCGCGGTTGGTGGTCGTCTGAAACGATTCGCCCGGCGTCTCCGAGAAGCAGTTGAGGTTCAGGCAGTCGTTCCAGTCGGCCCGGCCGATTAACGGCAGGCCGTGCGGGCCGAGGCGCTCCAGGGTGTAGCGGATGCTGCGCTGCAGGTGCTCGTACAGCGGCGTCGCGCTGCCCGGTTGGTTATCGTAGGGCACGGCCGCATCCAGGATTGCACCATCGCCGGTCTCCTTGAGGTAGGCCGCGGTCGCCAGCACCAGCCAGAGGGGGTCATCGTTGAAATTGCTGCCCACCAGGTCGTTGCCGTGCTTGGTCAGCGGCTGGTACTGGTGGTACGCGCCGCCGGAGGGGAGCTGCGTGGCTGCCAGGTCGAGGATGCGCTCTCGGGCCCGTTCGGGTACCATGTGGACGAAGCCGAGCAGATCCTGGTTGGAGTCGCGGAAGCCCATCCCGCGGCCCACGCCCGATTCGTAGAACGAGGCCGAGCGGGACATGTTGAAGGTGATCATGCACTGGTAGGCGTTCCAGATGCCCGCCATGCGATTCGTGTGCAGATCGGGCGTCTGCACCGTGAACCGGCCCAGCACGCGCTCCCAGGACGCGGCTAGCTCGGCCCGCGCCGCTTCCACGGCCGCCGGATCCAGGAACTCGCGCAACACGGGCAGCAGTTGCCGCTTGTTGATGGTTTGCGAGTCGGGCGGGTCGAACTTGGCGTCGCTCGGGTTCTCGGCGTAGCCCAGGACGAAGAGGATGGTGCGGCTCTCGCCCGGCGCCAGGCTCAGGCGCACGTGGTGTGAGCCGATGGGCGCCCACCCGTTCGCCAGCGAGCCGGCCGACGCGCCGCGCTCGACCACGGCCGGCGCATCCCAGCCGCGGTAAGGCCCCAGGAACGCCTCCCGTTGCGTATCGAAGCCGGTCAAGGGTTCAGAACAGGCGAAGTAGGCGAAGTGGTTGCGCCGTTCGCGGTACTCGGTCTTGTGGTAGATCACGCCATCTTCGACCTCGACCTCCCCGGTGGAGAAGTTGCGCTGGAAGTTGGTCGCGTCGTCCCACGCGTCCCACAGGCAGAATTCAATGGCCGAGAAGACCGAAAGCTGCGCCGGCTCGGCGCGCTGGTTCGTCACCGTCAGGCGCCAGATTTCCAGGTCGTGGTTCAGCGGCACGAAGTAGAGGGTCTCGGCGCGGATGCCGCGATAGGTCGAGGCAATGACGGTGTAGCCCAGGCCGTGGCGACAGGTGTAATCCTCCAGCGGCGTGCGCGTCGGCTGCCACGATGGCGACCAGTAGGGGTGGGCCTCGTGCCCGCCCGCACCAGAGCCTTCAGGTGGTTTGCTCGTGGCTGCCGAGGGACCGGCTGAAGTCTCCAATCCACCCGCGTTGCTATCATCGCGCAGGTAGATGTACCGGCCGCCTGTATCGAACGGCACGTTGTTGTAACGGTAGCGCGTCAGGCGTCGCAGCCGCGCATCGCGATAGAACGAATAGCCGCCGGCGGTGTTGGAGATGAGGCCGAAGTAGGCCTGGCTGCCCAGGTAGTTGATCCAGGGCAGCGGGGTGTCGGGCCGCGTAATGACGTATTCGCGGCGTGAGTCATCGAAGTGTCCATACTGCATTTTCTATTTCTCCAGCCCGAATCCATACGGGAACAACGGCGCCCCGTCGCCGATTGCCGGTTTAGCGAAGTCGAACGGCAATTGTGCGTTGGTGCGCGGCCAGGTATAAGGCAATTTGCCGGTGAAGGAAAAATCGCCGAAGATTACATCCGCGACCCCCGCCCCCGCGGTGCCGGGCAGCCAGGCCGCAACGAAGGCATCGGCCACGAGCAGTTGCTCGGTGACGATCATCGGCCGGCCGGAGAGCAGGATGATCACCAGCAGTTTGCTTCGCTCCCGCAGCCGGGTGATGACGCTCACGTCAACATCGGAGAGCGTCAGGTCGGCCCGGTCGCCCACCCCCTCGGCATAGGGTTTCTCGCCCACGACCGCGATGCCCACGTCCGCTATTACCGGCTTGCCGGCGGCGTCGGTGACGTTGTCGTACTTGCCGTAGCGGTTGAACTGGAGCATAGTCTGGGGCGAGACGGCCTGCTCGATGCCTTCCAGGATCGTCGTGCCGGGCGTGATGGTGCCGGGCCCGCCCTGCCACTCAATGGTCCACCCGTCGCACTGGGTGCCGATGTCGTTCGCTGCCTCACCCGCGACGAAGATGGTCGAAACGTTTTTTGCGAGCGGCAGGGCTTTGTTGTCGTTCTTGAGCAACACCAGCGATTTGCGCACTCGGTACCCGACACGAGCTGACTGGAGAGCGGACAGGCGCGATTTGCCAAGTGGGCCGATTTGAGGCATCGTTGGGCCCATCCTGATTCGGAGGTTCGCGACGATGCCCGCTCGGCAACTTTTCCTGCATGTCCGCGGT
>JAPLHB010000208.1 GCA_026389845.1 Chloroflexota bacterium | reverse complement strand
CCTGAGCTTACCAGCTAATTCGCGATTACGCTAGAACTTCCAGCGAATGGACAGTGGTAATCGTAAGCTCAGTTGTCATGCCCTGAGCTTACCAGCTAATTCGCGATTACGCTAGAAATTCCAGCGAATGGACAGTTGAGGAGGGGGGCCTGATCGTTTTCGCGACGCTCTCGGCCCTGACCCTCGAAACTCTGCTCTTCTTCGGCGCGTTACGCCCGCTGGGGCTGATCCCACTGGGTTTTCCGCGCTCCGTCCCCTTTCTGGATGGCATGTTGACCGTGCTGGTCGTGGGCGGTGGACGGTTCAGCGTGCGACTGGCAATGCGGCTGTACCGTCAGCGTTGGGTCAATGGCCGAAGACCCGAAAGTCCCCCACAACCGGTGCTCATCATGGGCGCGGGCGACGCGGGCGCCATGATCGTGCGCGAGCTGCAAAATAACCCGCACCTGGGCCTGGAGCCGGTCGGCTTCCTGGACGACGACCTGGGCAAGCACGACGTGAAGATCCACGGCGTACCGGTGTTGGGCGACCGCCACGCCATCCCCGCTGCGGTCAAGAAGCACCAGGTCGGGCAGGTGATCATCGCCATGCCTACCGCGCGAGGGGCGGAGATTCGCGACATCGTGCGTATCTGCGGCGAGGCGGGCGTACAGGCGCGTATCATCCCTGGCATCTACGAGCTGCTGGACGGCAGCGTCAGCATCAACCAGTTGCGCGACGTGCGGATCGAGGATCTGTTGCGCCGCGAACCGGTGCGTACCGACACCAGCGCGGTGAGCGGCATGTTGCGGGGCAAGCGGGTGCTCGTCACCGGCGCGGGCGGCTCCATCGGCTCCGAGTTGTGCCGGCAGATCGTCCGCTGCGAACCGGCCGAGCTGGTGCTGGTGGGGCATGGGGAGAATAGCATTTTTGAGATAGCGAACGAATTGCAAACTGCAAATCCGCAAACTGCAAATCCGCAATCTGCCAATCTGCAAACTGCAAATCTGCAAATCGCAAATCCGCAATACGCAGTACGCAATGCGCAACACGCAGTACGCATCACGCCCGTCATCGCGGACATCCGCTTCGCCGAGCGCATCCGGGCCGTGTTCGAGGTGTATCGGCCGGAGATCGTGTTTCACGCGGGCGCGCACAAGCACGTGCCGCTGATGGAGAGCAACGAGGTCGAGGCGATCACCAACAACGTGCTGGGCACGCGCAATGTGGTCGAGGCGGCGGTCGCGACGGGGGTCGTGCGGTTCCTGATGATCTCGACGGACAAGGCGGTCAACCCGACCAGCGTCATGGGCGCGTCGAAGCGCGTGGCGGAGATAGTAGTCACGCACGCGGGGCGGGCGCGGGGGAGCGGGGACGACGGCCCCCCTGCCCCCCTCCCCCTTGCACCGTTGCCCCTCTGCACCGTCGTGCGATTCGGCAACGTGTTGGGCAGCCGGGGCAGCGTAGTGCCGTTCTTCCAGCGGCAGATCGCGGCGGGTGGGCCGGTGACGGTGACACACCCCGACATGCGGCGCTACTTCATGACGATCCCCGAGGCGGTACAGTTGGTGTTGCAGGCAGCAGTGATCGGCAAGGGCGGCCAGGTCTTTGCGCTGGACATGGGTGAGCCGGTGCGGATCGCGGACCTGGCGTGCGATTTGATCCGCCTGTCGGGGCTGAGGCCGCACGTGAGAGAGGGAGACGAGGAGACGAGGAGAGGGGCAGCGGGGGAGGATTGGGATATTGAGGTGGTGTATACGGGGTTGCGGCCGGGGGAGAAGCTGTTCGAGGAGCTGTTCCTGGAAAACGAGGACTACTCCCGTACCCAGCATGAGAAGATCTTCGTGTGCCGGAATGGGGCGGAACACGTTGAAGAAAGGTGGCAGGTTGAGGTGGATGCCTTGGTCGCGGCGGCACAGCGGGGGGTGGCGGGGGAGGTGCGACGGTTGCTCCACGAGGTGGTGCCGGAGTATCGGGGGGACACGGTGACGGGGTGATAGGGTGACGCGGGGACGGGCGAAGCTGTTGTCCGCGGGGCGGCGACAGCGTTGCAGTCTTTGGGGGACTGCTGTGAAAATCCAAGTCTGAGCGAAGCTGTCGTGCCTGTTGCGGCGACAGCTTCGCTGTTTTCCGGCGCCGGCGCGGGTCTGCGGCGGCTTGCGCTTTGCGGTTCGCGGGTGTATGATGTGTCCCAGTGGGTAGACTCACGGTGAGATTGCGTCATGGAGATGGATGAAATGACTACGATATTGGGCGAAGTTGATCTGCTCCGCATGATCGCAGAGGGCGAGGGCCAGGAGCAGGAATTCAAGCGCCTGATTGACAACCAGGAAAGCGTGGCAGGCGAGATCGTGGCGTTCGCCAACAGCGACGGTGGGGTGCTCTATGTTGGCGTCGAGGACGACGGCAGCATCGTGGGCGTGGCCGATCCCGACGTAGTCTTTCAGACCCTTACCAACCTCTGTCGCGATCGCTGCATCCCCCCTGTTAGCCCGATCATCGAGCAACTCGCCCTGGCCGGCCGGATCATTCTTGCGTTGACCGTCAGGCCGGCGCTCAACCGACTGAAGCCCTACCGGACGGCCGGCGGCCGTTTCTACGTGCGCGTGGGGCGGGACAAGAAAGACGCCACAGGCCGCGAGTTGATGCGCATTGCGCAGGCAGCCGGCGAGTTGCACTACGACGAAAGCCCGGTGCTCGGCGCCACGTTGGCCGAGCTTTCCCTACCGGCCTTCGAGGCCTATCACCGCGTCCAGTTCGGCCTGACGTTGGAGGAACAACTGGCGCAGAGCGGCTTGGATCTTCCGCAGTTGTTGCGCAACCTGCGGCTGTTGCACGACCTTGACGGCGAGCAGATGCTCAGTATCGCCGCGCTGCTGGTTTTCGGCCAGACGCCGCAGCGTTGGCTGCCGCAAAGCCGCCTGTCGGCCGTGGCTTTTGCCGGACGCGATGAGGATTCGGACATCCTGGATCGCCGCGAGATCATGGGCCGGCTGCCGAGCATCATTGATGATACCCGCGTCTTCTTGGAGCGCAACATTCGGATGCCCGCGCGCGAACACGGCTTCGGCCGCGAGGACATCGTGCTGTATGATCGCAAGGCGTTGGGCGAGGCAGTGGTCAATGCGGTCGCCCACCGTGATTATAGCCTGAGTGGGTCGCAGATCCGAGTCTTTTTGTTCAGCGATCGCATCGAAGTGCGCAGCCCTGGCCGTCTGCCCAATTCGGTCACGCTGGACAACATCAAGCTGGGGGTTCATGCCGAGCGCAACCGAGCGATCGCGACACTGCTCACGCAATTGGGCTACATGAGTGCGATCGGCACCGGGGTGCCGCGGTTGATCGTCCGCCTATCTCGCCAGTTGGCCGGTCGGGAGCCGGAGTTTGAGATGATTGGCGAGGAGTTGCGCGTGCGCATCTGGGCGCGGCGCGTTTCTTGAGTTGCAAAATAACGTCTACGGCGTTACTTCTACCACAACCCCATCTTCCGCCCATGCGTAGAGTGTCAGCGCGTTGTCGGTGCTGAGGAGAATGCAGCCGTAGGTGACGGGGCCGCCGAGGTTGCCTGTCCAGAGCAGTTGGCGGTCGCCGCGGGTGGGGAAGCCGTGGAAGCCGTTCATAAACGCGTGATCGGGCACGGGCCGGTAGATGCCCATGAAGTACGGCATCCACAAATCCCAACTGGCCGCGTAGGCGTTTGCTTCGTGCGATTGGATCTGGAAGATGCCGGGCGAGGTGGGACTGGAGGGAATGCCCGTGCTGACCACCCATGCCCATTTGACTGCGCCGTTCTCGTAGGCCCACATCCGCTGCTGGCTGATGCTGACCTTGATGCGTTTGTTATCAATGACCGGCAGCGACAGCAATGCGTCGGCCGACGGGATGACGATCTTCTGGCCGACGTACATCATCTCGCCCAGCCCCGGATTGGCTTTCTGGATCCACGGGTAGGGGATGCCGTATTGTGTGGCGATGCTGGCAACGGTTTCACCCGAGTTAACAGTATGCGTGCGCTCGCGGTGCAGTACGCGTAGCTTCACCTCGGCCTTCTGCCCCATCACCGCCTCGATGACCGCATCTATCGCTTTCTCCGCTTCGATGGTGCGGCCGTCGCCCAACGCCTCTGCCTGCTCTTGCACCCAGGCTGCCACCGCTTCACGCCCCACGCGCCACCCTCCACTGTCTGTCTGCAACGCCAGCCACCCGCCGATGATCTTCGGGTCGGCGGTCCAGCGCACGCGCTCGTCGTTGATGGGGTCATAAAGTTGCACCGTCACGCTCTTGCTCAGAAGCGTCTGCGCCCGCTTCACGGCCGCGCTTACGTCGGCCACGCGCGGGGGTGCGGCGACGACGGTCAGTTGCAGCCAGCGCTCGGCTGCAAGCTGGTCGGCGTCTCGCTCTGCCTGGGCTATCGTCGCCGCGAGATCGAGGCTGCGGCCGGCAGATCCGGGCGACGACTCCACCCGCCCATCCGTGATCCAGATGCGGGCGTTTTGCATCGGCGTGGCAAGCTGATCGGCGATGGGACGCAAGGTGGCGGCGAGCGGCTGCGCGTTGAAGCGCCAGACGGGCGCAACCTCGTGGAGCGCGGGCGTGGGGAGCGCGGAGCGGGGCAAGGAGGCAACTGGCAAGGCGCGCGCGGCAAGCGCAACCAGCCGCTCAACCGCGTCGCGGAACCCGGCAAGCGTGGCCGGGGCGCGGCCGGCGGCGTAGGCGTGCGCGGCAGTGGCCTCGGCATCCAGCCGCAAACCGGCTGCATCCGGCGCGACCGGCCACGTGCCATCCGCGCCGGCGTCGAGCGTCACCGGCTGCGCCTGCCAGGCGTCGCGCAAGGTGGCAGCCGCCTGATCGCGCGTGAGTCCGCCCAGGTCAACGCCCATGGCGCGGACGCCGGGCAGGATCGCATCGCCGCGGTAGAGGGAGACCAAACCCGCGGCCGCAGCCAGCAGCGTCAGCTCAACGGCTAGGCCGAGCGTCAAGGCGATGATCGCTCCCGCGCTCCAACGCCGGCCGCGTGGCCGGCGCGCCAGGTCGGTCCCCCGTTCCCCAATCGGCCGCGTCATAGTGTGAGTTCTCTGTTTGGACCCGTTGCCTGTCATTCTGAGCGGGTCTATCCCTGAACTCTCGTTACGGCGTGACACCAGCGAAGAATCCTTCACTGCGTTCAGGACAAGTTCTCCCTGCTGTCCAGGTTTCTACTGGCGGTGGCGGTTCCGTTTTGGCTCGACGGGAGGCTCAGTCAGCGGCAAGGCAATGGTCACAGTGGTGCCGTGCCCCGGTGTGCTCTCCATCGTGATTTCGCCGCCGTGAATCGTCACCAGGGAGCGGACGAGATTGAGGCTCAGGCCGACTCCCTGCTGCTCCTGCTGGGCGCGGTTGACCTGGCGCAGGCGCTCGAACGCGGTCTTGATCTCATCGGCGGTCAGCCCCGGCCCGCGATCGCGGATGCTCACCCCGGCGCGTGCGCCGTCGCGCCACATCGCGATCTCCACGATCTCCCCGGCCGGCGAGAAGTTGATAGCATTGTCCAAGATGCGTCCGAAGATCTGCTGCAGTTGCTCTTCGTGCCCCTTGACCCACAGTGGGGCGTCGAAGGCCACCTTGTGCAGCGCCACATTGCGCGCTGTCGCCTTCGCAGTGGCTTTGGTGATCACGACATCCAGCACCGCGCGCAGCGGCTTCGGGCCGGCCCACGTCTCGAACGCCTTCTGTGCGCGTCCGCTGTCAATCTGTAAGGCCAACAGCATGGATTCTACTACGTGGGACAGTTCCCAGACGCTCTGCGCCATCAAATCAACGTACTCGGTCGTGCGTTCGGGACTGAACTGATCCAGGTTGCTGCGCATACTATCCGTCAGCATGCGGATGACAGAGAGGGGTGTGTTCAACTCGTGCGTGATCATGAAGAGGAGCTGCGCCTTGAACGAATCGAACTCCTCTTCGGTGTCGGTTTGCAGCTCCTGCGCCCGACGCAAGACTCCGGCAACGATAGCCAACAACTCGTGGCGGCTGAAGGGCTTCGTGATAAAGGCCTCGGCGCCCAGCTCGGAACTGGACATCCGCGTCTTTTCGTCGGTGAGCGCCGTGAGGAATACGAAGGGAATCGCTCGCCAGCGCCGGTTTGAGCGCACGCGCCGAAACACTTCGAAGCCGTCCATCTCCGGCATCAAGATGTCGCACAGGATCAGGTCCGGGCGCCGTCCCTCCAGCAGGGTCAGCGCCTCCGGGCCGCCTCCCGCCACGATGGTCTCGTAACCCTGTGCGCGCAGTATCACCGAGACGATCTGCGTAATGTCGGGGTTGTCATCTATCACCAGTATCAGCGGGGCCACACTTTTCTACTCCTCGTTCCGGGTAGGCTTCCGAAATCCTCCGAGACTTCGGACGTCCATCCAGCCGACAGTTTTGTGTCATGCTCACGGCCACTATACCAGTCATTCGCGTTTCACCCAATAGGACAATGAGACCAGACCGATGCTCAGGCCTCTTCGTCCGGCGCGGCCGGCTTCGCCCACAGCCCTGCCTGGGTGAGTGCCTCGGCCGCCGCCCGCTGCGCGGCGATTTGCTTGCTGGGGCCTTCTCCCACGCCGCAGATCGTCTCGCCGATCCGCGCCTCGACGGTGAAGGTTTTGGCGTGATCCGGCCCCTCGGCCCGGACCGTCCGGTAGCGCGGTGTGACGCCGACCGCGCTCTGGGCCAACTCCTGCAACCGGCTCTTGGGGTCCTTGTCGGCCACTTCGGCGCGGGCGGCGCCAAGCTCGCGCGCCATAAACGGCTGTACCAGGCTGACCACGCTTGCCATGCCTTGATCCAGGTAGAACGCGCCGACCAGCGCCTCGAATCCAGCGCACAGGGTCGCCGGCCGGTCACGGCCGCCCGTCTCCACTTCGCCATGCCCCATAAACAGGGCCTGGCCCAGCTCCATCTCCAGCGCGAACTGCGCCAGGGTCTCCCTGCGCACCAGCGCGGCGCGCAGAGCCGTCAGTTCCCCCTCCGGCGCCTGCGGGAACTGATGAAACAGGTATTCCGCCAGCAGGAAGTCCAACACAGCATCGCCCAGGTACTCCAGCCGCTCGTTGTCTTCCCAGTCCAGTTCCGGGTGCTCGTTCAAGTACGAACGATGGGTCAACGCCGTGCGTAACAGCGTCCAGTCCCAGAACTCCAGGGCGTTGCGCCCCGCAAACTCCTTGACGTGCTCCAGGTAATCACCCATGACGTGCTCCGACTTGCCAAATCAGACCGCAGTATAACATAGGGAACGCGCTTTGTCATTCTTCCTGCCTGATGTATAATGCAACCCAAGAACGACGCGCCACCGGGGTGCGTCGTTCTTTACCTGAGATACGTTTGTAAGGAGCGGTCGTGTTCGGATTCCTTCGCAAGAGCCGTGAAGAACAGGCGCAGGATGATGCCAAACTCCAGGCCAGCCTGACCAAGACCCGCCAGGGCTTTTTCGGCCGGATCGGTACGCTGTTCCAGGCCAACGAGATCACCGACGATCTGTGGGACGAGTTGGAGGCGTTGCTGATCCAGGCCGACCTGGGTGTCAACACCGCGATGCAACTCGTGGAACGTTTGCGCGCCCGCGTGAAGAAGGAAGCCATCAAGCGGGTGGAAGACGTGCGCGCGGCCTTGAAGGAAGAATTGATCGGACTGTTGGCAAACCCCGTGCCGTCCACGGTTGAAGAACCGCGACTGTTGACCGTGATGCTGATCGCCGGCGTCAACGGGTCGGGCAAGACCACCAGCATCGCCAAGCTGGCGCAATACTATAAGCGCCGCGGCAAGCGCGTCATCCTGGCCGCGGCCGACACCTTTCGGGCGGCCGCGATTGACCAGCTCAAGATCTGGGGCCAGCGTACCGGCGTGGACGTGATCGCCCAGGCGCCCGGCGCCGATCCGGGCGCGGTCGTCTACGACGCCATCCGGGCCTGCCAGGAGAGCCGCCAGGCCGACCTGCTGATCATTGACACGGCCGGACGGCTGCACACCAAGTATAACTTGATGAAAGAGCTGGAGAAGGTACATAGCGTCTGCGCCCGCCAGGTGCACGCCGCGCCACACGAGACGCTGCTCGTCCTGGATGCCACCACGGGCCAAAACGCCATCAGCCAGGCTAAGCACTTCAAGGAGGCCGTCCAGGTCACCGGCATCATCCTGACCAAGCTGGACGGCACGGCCAAAGGCGGCATCGTCTTCGCCATCGAGCAGGAATTGGGGCTGCCCGTCCGTTTCGTCGGCACCGGCGAAAATCCGGATGATTTTGCGGAATTCGACCCGCGGGCGTTTGTCAACGGGATATTGGGCTAAAGGCTTGAAGTTAGAAGTTGGAGGTTGGAGGCGCCGCGCCTCCAACCTCCAACTTCTAACCTCTAATATCTAATCAGAGGAGAAAATGGACACGATTCGAGAGCAACTTGGGTCCCTGGCAGACCAAATCGAAGCAATGCGGAGGAGGCTTTGACTTAGCCGGCAAAGAAGTCGAAATTGCCCGGCTCGATGAGAAGTCTGCCAGTCCCGAAATCTGGAACGATCCCCAGACGGCCAAGGCCGTCATGCGCGATCTGTCGAGCCTACGCGAGCAGGTGACCACCTGGAACACGTTGGCCCAGGAAGTGGCCGACGCGGCCGAGTTACTGGAGATGGCCGTCGAGGCCGGCGACGAGGCGATGATCGCCGAAGTCGCGGCCGATGCCGAGCGGTTGAGCAAACGTTACGCCGGACTGGAGTTCCAGTTGGCGCTGGGCGGCCCTTACGACCGCAGCGGCGCCATCCTCTCCATCCATGCAGGCGTGGGCGGTACCGAGGCGCAGGACTGGGCACAGATGCTCATGCGCCTATATCTGCGCTGGGTCGAGCGCCGCGGCTATACGGGCGAGATCACCAACCTGCTCGATGGTGAAGAGGCCGACATCAAGACCGTGACGATCGAGGTCAGCGGCCCGTTCGCCTACGGCTACCTGAAGGCCGAGCGCGGTGTCCATCGCCTGGTACGCATCAGCCCATTCGACGCGTCGGCCCGCCGTCACACGTCGTTCGCCCTGGTGGAAGTATTGCCGCTGCTGGATGAGAACATCGAGCTTGACGTCCGGCCCGAGGACATCAAGATGGACGTCTATCGCTCGGGCGGCGCGGGCGGCCAACACATGCAGAAGAACTCGACCGCCGTCCGGCTGACCCACATCCCGACGGGTCTTGTCGTCACCTGCCAGAACGAGCGCAGTCAATTACAGAACCGTGAATCGGCGATGAAGGTGCTGCGCGGCAAGCTGTTCGACATCGAGCTGCAGAAGATCGAAGAAGAACAGGCGCGGCTCAAGGGCAAGCACGTCGAGGCCGGCTGGGGCAACCAGATCCGCTCCTACGTCTTGCAGCCCTACCAGATGGTTAAAGACCTGCGTACCGACGTGGAAACCGGCAACACGACCGCGGTGCTGGACGGGGAGATTGATCTGTTCATCGAGGCGTGGTTGAAAGCCCAGGTGGGCACACAAGGGAATTGAGGTATCCTCGGATTTGCCAAACCTCAGAAACCGGTTATAATTGGTGCAAGAAGGTCACAAACAGCATAATACACGGGGCTCTTGCCAGGAGTCGCAGTCAACTGCGCGGGAACTTGGACTCACGGTAGATCGTGCTGGGTGACAAAGCCGTGCCGAACAGGCACTCGTTGTTCTTTCAGGAGGATACCGTGAGTAAGTTCGCAGATCGTACCTTGGCATGCCGCGATTGCGGCAAGAGCTTCGTGTTCACCGCGGGTGAGCAGGAGTTCTACGAGACTCGGGGTTTCAGTGAGCCGACCCGCTGCGCAGATTGTCGCGCGAGCCGCAAGGCTTCCCGCGATGGCGGCGGTGATGGCGGCGGCGGTGGTGGCGGCGGGTTTGGTGGTGGACGCAGCTTCGGCGGCGGCGGCCGCGACCGCGATAGCGGCTTCGGCGGTGCAGGTCGCGGTGAAGGCCGCGGCGGCGCGCGTCAGATGTTCAAGGTCACCTGCGCCGAGTGCGGCAAGGAGACCGAAGTCCCCTTCGAGCCGCGCACTGGCCGGCCCGTCTACTGCCGCGAGTGCTTCGAGAAGCGGAGCGATCGGCGCTAACCCGTCGGGGAATCATCTCGATCTCGACATCACAGCGGGCGCCCATGACTGTTGTCCCGGCAACAGCTCAACCCGGCGTCCGCTGCTGGTTTAATGACCATCCAGTTTGGCGGTTTGATCTTCGGTGCGTTTCCTCAAACAGCTTCAGGTCCACGGTTACAAAACCTTTGCCGCCCGCACCGACTTCCTGTTCGATGTGGGCGTCACCGCGATCGTCGGCCCGAACGGCAGCGGCAAGTCCAACGTCGCCGATGCCTTGCGTTGGGTATTGGGCGAGCAGAGCTTCAGCGCGCTGCGCGGCAAGCGCACCGAGGACATGATCTTCTCGGGCAGCGAGCAACGCGCCCGCCTGGGCATGGCCCACGCCTCGCTGATCCTCGATAACAGCACCGGCTGGCTCCCCGTTGACTTCACGGAAGTCGAGATCGCCCGGCGTGCGTATCGCTCTGGCGAAAATGAGTATTTCCTCAACGGCAACCGTGTGCGCCTGCGCGATATTACTGAGTTACTCGGTAGCTCCGGCCTCAGCGAGCGCACCTACACCGTCATCGGCCAGGGGTTAATTGACCAGGCGCTCTCCCTCCGCCCCGAAGAACGCCGCCGGCTCTTCGAAGAAGCCGCCGGCATCACCGTGCACCAGGCCAAGCGCGATCAGGCCGTGCAGAAATTGGCCGAGACCCGCGTCAACCTCACCCGCGCCCAGGACATCATCAGCGAGCTGGCGCCGCGACTCCGCTACCTGAAGGGCCAGGCTCGCCGCGCCGGCGAGTATCAGCAGCTCAAGGCCGATCTGACCGCCCACTTGCACACCTGGTACGGTTACAAGTGGCGGTTGAGCTTGCTGGCCCTGGACGCGGCGAAAGACCGCGCGACCGTATCGGCGCGCGTGGCCGCGGAACAGGCGGAAGCCCTCGACGGATTGCTGGGACAGATCGCGGCGCGGCAGAACGAGCGCGCGCGCCTGCGCGATCAACTCGGCGAGTGGCACCGCGTCGGCAGCCGGCTGCACCGCCAGGCTGAAACGGTGCAGCGCGAGTTGGCGGTGCGCTCCGAGCAGGTGCGGCTGTGGGGCGATCAACGCGCCGAGTTGGAGCGGGAGCTAGGCTATCTGCGCGCCACCCTCGAAGATGGCGCCGAGCGGCTACGTGCGGCCGAAGACGAATTGGCCGAGGCGCAAACCGGCCACCAAGCCCACGCGTCCTACGTCGCGGAGGCTCAGACCGCGCTGGCTGCCGGCGCACGGGCGCGCCAGGCGCAGACCCAGCGCGTGACCCAGGCCCAGGATGCCCTGCTGACCGCCCAGACGCGGCAGGCCGAGCTGCGATCGCGGCTGGCTGGCCTGGGCGAGCGTCGCGCCGAGCTGGCCCGCGCGGAGGCGGAGCAGCTCCAGGCCGCTCGAACCGCGGCCGCGCAACTGAAAGAGCTTGAGGCGCAGGCCGAGGCCCTCGAAGCGCAGGTGACGGCAGCTCAGGCCGAGCAGGCCCAGGCCGAGCAGGCCCGCCAGTCCCAGGGCGCAGCGTTAGCCGCGGCCCAAGACGCCGAGCGCCGGGCCACCGAGCAGTTGACCGCGGCCCAGCGCGCGCTCGGCCGCCTGCAAGACCAGCACGATATGTTGAGTCGGATGCGCGACGAGGGCGCGGGCCTGAACGCCGGCGCGCGAGCAGTGCTATCAGCGCGCCGAGATGGACTTGCGGCCCCCGGCAGGTCACGGGAGGCGGTCGGCGGTCTCTCCGGCATTGTCGGTGCCCTGGGCGACCTGATCGAAGTCCCGCCGGAGTTGGAGCGCGCCATCGAGGCCGCCCTGGGCGGCCGGGTTCAGGACATCGTTGTGCGGCGTTGGGAAGACGCCGAGGCCGGCGTCGCCTACTTGAAGCGCACCCAGGCCGGGCGCGCCACCTTCCTGCCCCTGGACAACCTGCACCCGTCGCGCCCTGCCGATGCGCCCCGCATGGCCGGCGTGTTGGGGCTGGCGACCGATCTGGTCAAATTCTACCCGACCATCCGGCCCGCCGTCGAGTTGGCGCTCAACCACGTCGTGATCGTGGAAGATCTGCCTACCGCGCGCAAGTTGCTGGCGCGGGACGGCCGGGCGACGCTGGTCACGCTGGAGGGCGAGATCGTCCGGCCCGGCGGCAGCGTGACGGGCGGCAGCGAAGGCAAAAACCGCGACAGCGGTGTGCTGTCGCGGGCGCGGGCCTTGCGCGAGCTGCCTCCGCAGATTGCGACCGCCACCGCCGAGGTGCAAGAGCGTGAGGCGCGACTGGCCCAGGCACGCCGCGACCAGGAAACCGCGCGCACGGCCCTCAACACCCTGCGCAGCCGCCGCGACGAGATCACCGCCCGGCAGGGGCGGGTGAGCGGCGAGGCCAACCGGGTCGGGCTGGCGGTCGAACGCGCTCGGCAGACCCGCGACTGGCACGAAGAACGCCGCAAGGCTCTCTTAGCCGAGGCGAACGGGTTGGCCCCTCGCGAGGCCGAGCTGAAGGTCGGCCTTGCGAGTCTGAACGACCAGGTCGCGGCCGGCGAGGCGGCCCTGGAAGCCGCCCGCCGCGGTTTGCGCGAGCTTGCCACCGACGATCTGATGGCCGAGCTGGCCCGCGTGCGCGCCGAGGCAGCCGTCAGCGCCGGTCAATTGCAGGCCCGCCAGGCGCGCGTGGCCGAGCTGCACGCCCGCCAGAAGCAACGGAACGCCGAGATCACCGCCAAAGAGACGCGCCTGGCCGGCCTCGACACCCAAGGTGAAGAGGCGCAGCAGGCGGTGACCGAGCACTCGGCCGCGGCCCAGGCCCTGACGCAGGAGATCACCGCGCTGGACGCGCAGATCGAGCCGGCCGAGGCGCGCCTGGCGGCGCTCGAACGGCAGGGCCGCGAGGCCGAGGCGCACGAACGCGGTCTGCGGGAGCAGCTTCGCGTGGCTCAGATGCGCCAGAGCCAGGCCGACCTGGCGCTCCAGCGCACGCAGGACGAGCTGACCCATCTGCGCGGCGAGATCGAAAAGGAGTTGGGGCTGGTCGTCCTGGAAGGCGATGACCAGGCCGACGCCCAGCCTCCTCTGCCGTTGAACGGCATGATCACACGGCTGGCGCCGGTGGCGCAACTGCCGGAGGGGCTGGATGGCGACGTGCGCAACCTGCGCGCTCAGATCAGCCGGCTGGGACCGGTCAACCTGGACGCGCTGGCCGAGTACAACGAGGTGGCGGCGCGCCACAATTTCCTCACCACCCAGGCGGCCGACCTGGAAAGGGCCATCACCGCGCTGGAAGAGATCATCGTCGAACTAGAGCGGATTATGGAGCGTGAGTTCCTGGCGACCTTTAAGGCGGTGGCGGCCCAATTCAAGGAGGAGTTCACAAACCTTTTTGGCGGCGGCGCGGCCCGGCTTCAGCTTGCGGACCCAGACAACCCGAGTGCCTCCGGCGTGGAGATCGTCGCCCGGCCGCCTGGCAAGCGCGAGCAAGGCCTGGCGCTGCTATCCGGCGGCGAGCGCGCGCTCACGGCCGCCGCGCTGATCTTCAGCATCCTCAAGGTGCGCCCCACTCCGTTCTGCGTGCTGGATGAAGTGGATGCTGCGTTGGACGAGGCCAACGTCACCCGCTTCCGGGACGCGCTGAAGGCGCTCAGCAAACAGACGCAGTTCATCTTGATCACGCACAACCGCGGCACCATCGAAGTCGCCGACACGATCTACGGCGTATCGATGGGTGCCGACAACACCTCCCAGGTGCTCTCGCTGAAACTGGATGGGCACGAAGTTGTGCCGGCGAAGGCTACAGAGAGTTGAGTTGCACTACCTGTTGCTTGTCATTCTGAGCGGGTCTGCCCCTCACCTCTTGTGACGGCGTGACACCAGCGAAGAATCTCCTCATTGCGTTTCAAGTGAAACCATGCCACGTCGCTGGATCGTCTATCTTATGGCCCTCGGAACGATGTTTCTGTGGGGCGCTAGTTTTCCGCTGACCAAGATGGCGTTGGCCTGGCTGGGACCTACGACCCTCGCCTTTGCGCGGTGGTTCATTTCCGCGAGCCTTTTGTTAGGCTGGCTCGGCGTCAGGGGGCAACTGGCCGCGGCCGGTCAACTGCTCCGCCGCGACGGCCGCACGATCGCTTGGATGGCGTTCTCGGGGATCACGCTCTTTTGTTTCCTGGAAAATCTGGCGATGGGGTATACCACGGCCATCAACGCGGGCGTGCTAGCGAACCTGACCAGCGTCTTTATGGTGCTGATCGGCGTGGCACGGTTCAGCGAGATTTTGGCGCCCCTCGAATGGCTGGCGTTAGCCGCCGCTTTCCTCGGCGCGATCCTGATCAGCCAGGGTTCCGGGCATCTTACCCTGGCCGATTCCGGTCTGCGGGGCGACGTTTTGATGGTCGTAGGCTCGTTTTTCGGCGCGATCTACAGCATCGGCGGCAAACAACTTGTCCGTCGCCATGCGGCCGAGGTGATCACCGCGGTCGGAGCGTCCCTGGGGGCCTTGTTTCTGTTGCCGTTGGCGGTGTGGGAGGTGCTTGGCGACGGCAGCGCGGCTTCGCCGGCCGGCGCTATCGTCGCCGGTCAATTCCTCCGTCTGCCGCTCGGCGCGTGGGCTGTGCTGTTGCTGCTGGGTCTGGGCAGTGGCGCGTTGGCGAATCTTTGGTGGCTGCACATTCTGGATCATACGACGGCCAGTCGCGCAGGCATGGCGCTCTTTCTGATCCCAGTGATCTCTACCGCCCTCTCGGTCGTCGCCTTACACGAACCGCTGACCCTGACCGTCGTCATCGGGGCGATCCTGGTGCTGGGAGGCATCGCCGCGACGCAGCGGGAGCATGCGCGAAAACGTAAAACGCAAATCTGCAATCTGCAATCTGCAATCCGCAATTCCCATGACCCAGATACGTGATCCGATTGAAGTCTACCGCGAATCGTTGGTAAGCATTCCACCGGCCGTGGAGGAACGCCCGCCGGTCATTCGCCGCGCCGAGGTGTGGCCGTATCCCGATCTCACCCGGCTCTGGATTCGCGTGGAGGTCGGCCCCTTTGCCGCCTTCCCCAATCTGGCCCTGGCCGTGGCCGATCCCGCCGGCCAGGCCGTCGCGACGATGTTCATGGTCGAAATCCGCGAATCGTACCAGTCCGTCACTCTGCACCTGCGCCAGCCGCCCCGCCCAGGCGAACGCTACACGCTGGAAATCGAGTTGAGCCGCGAGGAGACGGTGTTGGATGCGCACACGATGGCTTTTGATCTGGTTTTTCGGGAGCCATCGGGCGAGTAGGCGTGTTGCGTGGCGCCCGCTCGGGCCGATCTCCGACCGTGCCTGGCTCGGTCAGAGACCGGCCAAAGCGGGAAGTTATACTTGGACAGGTACAAAGCGAAAAACGAAAAGGTTCTATGTTTACACTTAGCGAACTTGCGCCTATCCTGGCTGCGCTCGACGACCAGGCCTATGAGGCGTTGCAAATCGTCGCCGCGGCCGAGGCGGCCGGACAATACTACCCGCACTTCGACCCCGGCCAGCCGGCGCTGCTGATCGGGCCGGGCGACGGCGCGGCGTTAAGCCGCATCGGGGAGTCTCTCGGCCGCGCCTACCCACCCGGCCATCCGCTGACCGTGATCGCCGGTGCGGAACGGGAGACGCTCCCCCTTTCGGCGTTGGCTGGACGAGGCCGGCTCGACCCTGGGACGGCCCTCTGGATTCCGCCGTTGCCCGCCGCGGCTTCCTATGCGGATCTGCAAGACGTCATCGCACACCTGCGCGCGCCGGAGGGCTGCCCGTGGGATCGCGAGCTGACGTGGGCCAGGCTGCGCGCCTCGCTCCTGGAGGAAAGTTACGAGCTTTTGACCGCGTTGGATGCCGACGACGCGGGCAAGGTGGCCGAGGAGTTGGGCGACCTGTTGCTCCAGGTCGGGATGCAGACACAGATTGCCGCCGAGGAGGGCCGCTTCCGTCTGCCCGACGTGATCGCAGGGATCGTCGGCAAGCTGATCCGCCGGCATCCGCACGTGTTCGGGGACGTGGTGGTGAGCGGGACAGGTGAGGTGTTGGCGAACTGGGAGGCGATCAAGCGGACCGAGCGAGAGGGCAACGGGGGCAAGCGATCGCCGTTGTCGGGCGTGCCGGCCGGGCTGCCGGCGCTGGCCCAAGCCGATGCCTACCTGGATCGCATGTCGCGGCTGCGCGCCGCGGCCGCGCCCATCGCGCCATGGGCCATCCTGGCCGAAGCAGAGGCGAAAGAGGGCCAGGTGACGCCGGGACTGGTCGGTGCGGCGCTGTTCGGGCTGGTCGCGTGGATCAGGGCGCGCGGAGTGGACGCGGAGAGCGCCCTACGCGCGGCCAATGCTCGTTTCGCCGATCAGGTTGCAGCAGAAGAAGAAGGCTGAGGGAACCACGCCACAAAACTCGCTTTTGTCACCACTTCGTTGCACTCAGGGCAGGCTCTGAGCGGGTTGGCCCCGTGAAGTGCGTTACGCCGAGAATCCAGCGAAGGGTCTCGTTTCGGCCGAGAGATTCTTCGCTGGTGTCACGTCGTTTCGAGAGTTCAGGGACAAACCCGCTCAGAATGACAGGCAGCGGGTAGCGAGTTTTGCGCTATTGTGTTTTTACTTCAACATCAGCGGCGCGTAGTTGAAACTGCCGACGACATAGCCGGTTACGTCCACCGTGTGGACCCTGTTAGGCACGGTCGGATCTACGGCAACGATCACGATCATCGCCCGATAGATGCCCGGCACGCTCGTTTGCAAGCTTACGCTCATGGTCGCGGGCGTGCTGCCTTGATCGGGCGTGAAGCTCAACCAACTCGGCGGCGAGACGGCCTCGCCGTCCACTGCCATCCCCGTCGCGCTCACCTCGGCCTTACCGCTCGCCAGCTTCTCCAGCAGCGCCACGGCATTTGCGGTCGGCAGCGCGGTCGCCACCCACTGCACGTTCCACCCCGGTCGCACGATGCTGATGCTGTGCACCTGGGCCGGGCCGCCGGCCTTCTGCCGGATCACCAGTTGTTCCGGCGTGACCACCAGGCCGGAATCCTGCACGGTCAAGCTGATTGTGACGTATTGAAGTCCTTGCGAGACCTGGCTATCCAGCGCACGGATGCGGATGGTGCCGGTGCGATTGCCGGGGACAACGGCCAGTGTGTTCACGCTGACGTTGATCGTGCTCGGGCTGGTGCCCTGGCTGGCGCTCAAGATCAGCCAATCGGTGCCTTCGAGCACGTCGGCCTGCCACTGGATGGGGCTGGCTCCGCCCGGACTGCTGATCGTCACCGGCTTGACCGGCGAGGTCTGACCATAGCTGACGCTGAAGCTCAGGCTGGTCGGGCTGACAACCATCGCCACCCCCGTCAGGGTCAACGAGACAGTGACGTCCTGCGGGCTGCTGCTCACCGTTCCGCTGCTGCTGGTGGCCGTGATGTGTATCTTGCCCGTGTAGCTCCCCGGCACGACTGCGGCGGTGTTCACCGAGATGCCCAACGTGCCGGGCGTCGTGCCGCCCGTCTTGTCCAGTCGCAGCCAGGTGGCGCCTTCGGTGACCTGCGCCTGCCAGGCGATCGCCTCGGCTGTGCCGGTGTTCGTGATACTGAAGGTCTTGATCGGCGACGTCTGGCCGTATTCCAGGCTAAAGCTCTGCGATGCCGGCGATACGCTCAAGACCGGCCCCAGAAGCACGCCCAGCCCGTCAATGTTGCCCACAGCCATCGTCGGCAGATTGCCCAGCGCGGCGGTGGTGTAGAGACTGCCGGTGGTGTCACTGTAGGAATCGTTCGACTCCGGAGCGGTGTAGATTCGATAGACGTCGCCGCGTTCCACCACGACCTCATCCCTGCCGTCGCCGTCCGTATCGCCGGTGCGCACCAGTTTCCACGCCGTGCTGCCATAGCCGATCGCCTGCTCGAAGGTGCGCATGGCCACACCGGCCGGATTTACCGCCAGTAACGAGGTGGTCGCCTGGGTCGGATCGCGCAGCAAGAGAATTTCGTCGTCGCCATCACCGTTGAGGTCGCCGGTGGCGAGTGACGAAAAATAGGGATAGTATTTGTAGTTGGGATCCGTAATGACATCCGCATACGTCCCGCTAACCGCATGCAGCAGCACCAGCGAGTCGTAGTAGCCCAGGACGCCGCTCCGGGTCAACGCCAGCTCGTCGCCCGAGTAGCTGCTGGTGAGATTGCCGGCGGCCAACGCCAACCACGAGAAGTCGTAGCTATGCTCGGCCAGGGCCGCCCAGGTGCGGCCGTTGAACGTCTTCAGTAGCTTTTCGCCCTGCGAAATGTTGCGCACCAACGACAGATCGTCGGCGCCGTCGGCGTTCAAGTCGCCAGCGGTCGCGTCCACCCACTGGGCGTTGAACGACTCCTGGTGCACCAGCGTCCACTCGGACGCGGTGCCATGATTGCCGCCGTCGTAAACTCTGAGCGACTCCTGGAGGTTCGTGCCGGGGTCAGCATAGGTGAAGGCGATCTAATCCTTGCCGTCGCCGTCGAAATCGCCCGTCACCAGCAGGCGGATGTTACGTCCGCTGGTCATGCTGGCCTCGAACACGACCTGTTCGTAGCCGGACTGCACGATCGGGTCGAATACCTTGACCGTGTCGTTCTTGGCCGCCACGATCTCGGCGTCGCCGTCGCCGTTGAAGTCTCCCGCGGCGACCCGCGTCCAGCCGGTCTCGGTGCCGGAGTTCCACGTCGCCGCCCGGTAACCGGTGGGGGTGTATGGATCATCCACCCGGATTTGGCCGTACGCTGTGAGCAGGATGACCTCGTCATCGCGGGCCGCGGCCGGGATCAAGCGAGCCGCGTCGGCTCCGGAAGCCGGCTTTGCGAACAAGCCGGTTAGCGGAGTCACGACCACCGCGGCAATGACAAACATCGTCCACCAAAACGATCGGTGCATTTTTTGCCTCCTTGAAAAGTCATCGGTCACATGATTATAACATACGCCGCGGGGCTGACCAAACCATCGCGCGGCCAACTCGTACCTGGCTGGCGTGACGGCCCGGCAAGTACCTGTCAGAGACGCCGGGCATCGGGGATTGGTTCCAGATTCGTCTCTGTTACAACCGTGGTCAGGTGCCTGGCGTCTTCTTTCCCCAAACCTAGCGATCTATGGTATACTGACGTCAGTACGATCCTGTACTTGAGCATCGCGAGGAGAACATGACCACAGAAGTTCTCGTGCCCCCCTTGGGGCAAACTGTGGACACCTTGACCCTGTTGAGCTGGTATAAGAACGAAGGGGACGCCGTCCGGCAGGGTGAACCGCTGTTCGTAGTCGAGACCGATAAGGCTTCGCTCGATGTGGAGGCGCCCGCCACGGGCATCTTGCGGCAGGTGATGGCGCAGCCTGGCGACCAGGTGAAGGTGCTAAGTGCGATTGCTGTCGTTGACGTGCCCGGCATGACCGTGCCTGGCACCTCGCAAAGTGCCAGGCACGTGGAGCCGCGCGCCTTCGTTTCCCCGCGGGCGCGGCGTCTGGCCGATGGCGAGGGAGTGTCGCTGGCGGCGGTGAAGGCCACCGGGCCGGAGGACGCGATCATCGAACGCGATGTGCGGGCGTATCTGGCGCGGCGCGAAGCGGACACGATTGGAGACCGGCCCGGTCTGCCAGACGCGAGCGCGCCGGCCATCTCGCCGGTCGCCCGCCGCATGGCCGAAGAGGCCGGGCTGGATTGGCACGCGTTCCCCGGTACGGGTCCGCGCGGGCAGGTGACGCGCGAGGATGTGGAAAAGCGGATGGCAGCGGATAAGCGGATGGAGCCCGGAACGCAGCCAGTTCCGTCGAGTTCCCCTGAGTTCCCTCAAGCGCCCAGCTTCCGACCTCCAACTTCCAGCCTTCCCCTCTCCGGCGCCCGCGCCGTCATCGCCGAACGCATGGCCGCCAGCCACACGCAGACCGCACCGGTGACGTTGACGGCCGAGGCGGACGCGACCGCGCTGGTGGAGTTGCGCCGGCAGTTGGCCGCCGATGGCGTTGCCGTGTCGTACAATGATCTGTTCCTGTACGTGCTGGCAAAGGCGCTGACCGAGCATCCGCGGTTGAACGCCTCGCTGGATGGGAACGCGATCAAGCTGTGGCAGCAGATAGATATCGGCCTGGCGGTGGATGCCGAGCGTGGACTGCTGGCGCCGGTGGTGCGCGACGTGGCGCACCGGCGGTTGGCTCAGTTGGCGGCTGAAACGGCCGCACTGACCGAACGCGCCCGCGCCGGCAAGTGTACGGCCGATGAGTTGCGCGGCAGCACCTTCACCCTCACGAACCTGGGGATGTTCGGCATTGACGCCTTCACTCCAATCATCAACCTGCCCGAATGCGCCATCCTCGGCGTCGGCCGGATCAAGGCGCAGCCGGCGTTGGCACGGTCGGAGTCCGGCCAGAGCGTGGAGATGAAAATCGTCGAGCGGCTGATGGTTTGGTTGAGCTTGACTTTCGACCACCGCCTGGTGGACGGCGGTCCGGCCGCACGCTTTTTGCAGCGAGTGGTGCAGTTGGTGGAAAGACCACATTTACTGATGGCGTGAGGACGTAACGAGTAACAAGTAAGATTTACTCGTTGCGTATTTTGCATTATCCAACTCGCATTGGGAGGCACAATCATGCAACGCATCGGCTTCATGCTGAAGGTGAAGAGCGACAAGCTCGCGGAGTACAAGGCCCAGCACCAGGCCGTCTGGCCGGAGATGCTGGACGCGTTGCGGCGCACCGGATGGCACAACTATTCGCTCTTCATGGCCGGCGATGGGCTGCTCTTCGGCTACTTCGAGACGCCGGAGAGCTTTCAGGCCGCGCTGGCGGGGATGGCGCAGGAAGATGTTAACGCCCGCTGGCAGGAGTTCATGGCGCCCTACTTCGAGCAGTTGGGCGGTCTGCACGCCGACGAGAGCATGGTGCAGTTGGAGCAGGTCTTTTACCTGGCATAATTAGAATTGCTGCTGGTTAAACCCTTTTTTTGACAGTGACCGCTCTCGACGGTATAATTGTTCTGTTTTGCTACGTGAAGCTTGATAGTCCTTGGTGGAATCCTTTTGAGGGAGTAGAACGCATGCGGAATCGCAACACGGTGGTGCTTGCCCTCATCTTCCTGATGGCGCTGTTTGTTTTGTGGGTAGATCTGCCCATCGAACACCCGCGCTGGGCCAAGCAGTTACTCTTCTGGCAACAGCCGGCCGAGTATCGAGATCTGAAGATCAAACAAGGCCTTGACCTGCAGGGTGGCACGCAGATCTTGCTGGAAGCCAAGCCGGTCCCAGGTCAGAAGGTCACGGCGGCCGACATGGAAGCGGCCAAGGTCATCGTAGATCGGCGCGTCAACGCGCTGGGCGTGACCGAGCCGCTAGTGCAGTTGCAGGGCGAGAATCGGATCATTGTCGAGCTGCCCGGCATCAACAACCCCGATCAGGCCGTGCAGACCCTCCGGAGCACCGGCCAGTTGGAGTTCGTGGAGATCGGCTCGTCTACAACCCCGCAGTACCCCAATGTCAAGCAGGGCACGTATTTGCGGACGACCAACAACGAGGTTGTTCCCGACAAGGCCACCCTCGGCAAGACCGAACACCCATACCCCGATGTTGTCTTCAAGACCATTATGACCGGCCGCGATCTGAAGACGGCCAGCGTGGTGCTTGACCGCTACAGCGCGCCGTCCATCTCCTTTGAGTTGAGCGACAACGGGGCAACGATCTTCGCCGACTACACCGCCAAGCACATTGGCGACGTCCTGGCGATTGTCCTGGACAACGTCGTGCTCTCGGCTCCGCGCATCGACAGCGCCATCCCCGAAGGCAAGGGCGTGATCGAGGGTAAGTTCACCCGCGATGAGGCCGACAGTCTGGCCGTGCAGATGCGCTATGGCGCGCTGCCGGTCGCGCTAGAGATCGCCAACCGCCGCACCATCGGTGCAACGCTGGGCGCGGACTCGGTGCGCCGCAGCGTCACGGCCGGCCTCATCGGCTTGGCGATGGTCTTGCTTTTCATGTTGGTCTACTACCGACTGCCAGGCGCACTTGCCTCGGTGGCGTTGATGATCTATGCCGGCCTGAACCTGGCGTTGTATAAGCTGATGCCGGTGACGCTGACGTTACCCGGTATCGCCGGCTTCCTGTTGTCAACCGGCATGGCTGTAGACGCGAACATCTTGATCTTCGAGCGCATGAAGGAAGAGTTGCGCTGGGGCCGCACCCTCAGGGCCGCGGTAGATGCCGGCTTCAACCGGGCGTGGACTTCGATCTTCGACTCGAACCTCTCCACGCTCATCACTTGCCTGATCCTGATCCTGTTCGGCCGCACTTTCGGCGCCCAGGCGGTGTTGGGCTTCGCCGTCAACCTGGCGATCGGTGTTTTGATCTCGATGTTCACCGCCGTCACCGTGACGCGGACGTTCATGCGTGCGGTTTTCGACCGCGAGGCTGCCGAAGGGCTGCGCGCGAAGCATTGGCTGCTGGGTATCTAAGAGGGGAAGAAGATGTTTCGACTCGTAGAGCAACGCAGGTGGTACTTTCTGCTTTCGGCATTGGTCATTATCCCCGGTCTGATCGCCATGATCTATTCGACGGCCACGACCGGGTTGCCCTTCAGGCTGGCGATTGACTTCACCGGCGGCTCGATCTGGGAGTTGCGCTTCGAGCAGGCCATCCAGCCCGGTGACCTGCGTGCGATCTTCTCCGATGCCGGCCTGGGCGACACGGCTGTTACCACCATCGGCGATGGCCGGACGGCGCAGGTGCGGCTCAAGCCGATCGAAGAGACGCAGAAGGTCGCCCTGATGGACGCCATCAAGGCGAAGTTCGGCTCCGGCGTGACCGAGGAGCAGTTCAGCACGGTCGGCCCGGCCATCGGCCAGGAAGTGACCCAGGCGGCCGTGATCGCGGTCATCGCGGCGGCCCTGGCGATCACGATGTTCCTTGTCATCGCCTTCCGCAAGGTGGCGCACCCGTTCCGCTATGGTGTCTCCGCGGTTGCCGCCATGGTGCACGACATCCTGGTGACCGTCGGCATCTTCAGCATTCTCAGCCTGTTCTTCGGCTGGGAGGCCGACGCCCTCTTCTTGACCGCAATCTTGACGGTCATCAGTTTCTCGGTGCAGGATACGATCGTTGTGTTCGATCGCATCCGCGAGAACTCGCCCAAGTACCGCGGCGAGTCGTTCGGCCTCATCGCCAACCGTAGCCTGCTGGAGACGTTGCACCGATCGCTGGCAACGCAGCTCAACGCGCTGTTCATCATGGCGGCGCTGATGCTCTTCGGCGGCGCTACGATCAAGCAGTTCATCGCCGTGATGTTCTACGGCCTCATCAGCGGCACTTACTCCTCGATCTTCAACGCAGTGCCCATCCTGGTGGCGTGGGAAGAACGCGACTTCTTGGGAACCAAAAAATCCCAGGTTGCATCGGCGCAGGTGTAAGACACAAAGCGTAAGACGTGAAACGTAATGCACGGCCTCGATAGCCAGTTACGTTTCACGTCTTACGTTTCGCGAGGTCTCTATGCGCGCCTTGCTCTGCGATCCCAGCCTCCGTTATGACTCCGCCTACTCCGAGCCGATTCTGCCCCCCGGCGAGGCGTTGATTCGCGTACGCCTGGCCGGTATCTGCAACACTGATCTGGAGTTGGTGGCTGGCTACATGGGGTTTCGGGGCGTGCTCGGCCATGAGTTCGTCGGCGAAGTGGTTACGGCGTCCGATCCGACCTGGGTCGGCCGGCGCGTGGTCGGAGACATCAACGCCGCCTGTTACGTCTGCGAGATGTGCCTGGCGGGCCGGCCGCATCATTGCCCCCACCGTACGACCCTCGGCGTTCAGGGGCGTGACGGCGCCTTCGCCGACTATCTGACCTTGCCATTGGCAAACCTCCACACGGTTCCCGATGCCGTTCCCGACGAGTTGGCGGTCTTCGCCGAGCCATTGGCTGCGGCCTGCGAGATCCTGGAGCAGGTTCACCTCCGGCCGACGGATCGCGTGGTCGTGCTGGGCGATGGTAAGTTGGGCTTGCTGGTGGCCGCGGCATTACGGTTAACCGGCGCCGACCTGACCTTGGTGGGTCGCTATGCCGATAAGTTGGCGATCGCGGCGAAGTGGGGCGTGCACGTGCGGCGGGCAGATGTGCGGTGGGCGGGGCGGTCGGCCGATGTGGTGGTGGAGTGCACGGGCCATCCCGATGGGTTTGCCCTGGCGCGCGATCTCCTTCGTCCGGCCGGCACGCTCGTCATCAAGAGCACGTACCATGGCCGACTGTCTGTGGACATGAGTGCACTGGTGGTGGATGAGCTTACCGTGGTCGGCTCGCGGTGCGGGCCGCTCGCCCCGGCATTGCGCCTGCTAGAGGCCGGCCTGGTTGACCCACGGCCTCTCATCGCGGCGACCTATCCCTTGGCCGATGGCGAAGCGGCCTTCGCACGCGCTGGCGAGCCCGGCGTGTTGAAGGTCCTGCTGAGAATATGAGCTTCGTTCCCTCGTTTTGACAAACGATCTGACCTGAGTATGATGGCTGTGCTATGAGTTGTTTTGAAGTTGCATCCGTTTTCCACAGGCGTTTCTGGCTGGGCCTTGTCCTTCTCGCGGCAGCGCTTGTCTTGCCCGGCTGCGCACCGCACATCGAAGTCCTCCAGTCTCCGGCGCCTACGCCGTGGCCGGTGGCGACGGTCGCTCCTGAACGGCACGCGTTGGCCGTGCGCGGCGTTGACTTCGAGCCGCCGCTGGACGTATTCCAGACGGCCACAAGCGGCGGTGTGACGTTGCTGGCGGCGGTTCAGAATCGCGGCCTTTCTGCGGAACGGGACGTGCGCGTCACGGCTCGTCTGGTGGATCCGGGCAATCTGCTGGAGTTGTTGAACGAGACGGTCACGTTGCCGATCCTGGCCCCCGGCGAGGTTCGGATTGCCCGCTTTACCCAGGTCTCAGATTTGCCGCAACGGCCGAGCTATCGGCTGCTGGTGCAGATCGAGCCTGTGCAGGGGGAGGCGGATACCGCGGACAATTCCGCAAGCTATGACATCGTGGTACACGTGCAGGAGTAGTCGGCGGAGGATATTGTTGTCTTAGTGGCCGCAGCTCGCGCAATGGCCGCCAGCGCAGGAGCCGCAGCCGCTGCCGGCCTGGCTGCTGGCAATCATCCGGCTGCCGCCGCCGTCTTTGCTCACCGCCGCAAAGCGGGAGATCATCCGGCGGACGTCGGTCGCGGCGCAACGCGGGCAGGCGATGGGCCGGTTGGCTTCGCTCATGGCGCGCAACGCCTCGAACGGTGTCTGGCAGTCTGCGCAAAAGTATTCGTACAACGGCATCGAAGCACCTCGCGAAATATATCCTCACGAGCCAGGCATTTCGGAAGCGCCTGACTCGTGAAAACGAACGAATTGCATTTTAGTCCAACCCGTCCGGCGCGTCAAATGCCCGTCAAACTCCTGCTGATATGCCTCATGCTGGTCGTCAGCCTGGCGATGGCCGGCTTCGGCCCACCGGTGCTGACCGACGGCAATGACCCGCCTCTGCGTCTCTACCCGGAGCAGGTGCGGGCGATGCGCCGCCTGGCCCAGCCGCCCGCGGTGAGCGCCGCGTCGGCGCTGATGATAGACCTGGACGCCGGGCAGACTCTTTACGCCCGACGGTCGCACGACCCGCTGCCGCCTGCCAGCACCGGCAAACTGATGACCGCGTTGCTGACCCTGCAGAAGGCCAATTTGGCCGATCGGGTGACGATCTCGGCCAACGCTGCCGAGACGACGGGAAGTCGCATGGGGCTGGCGTCCGGCGAGACGCTGACCGTCCGGGATCTGCTCTACGGCTTGCTGCTCCCATCGGGAAACGACGCGGCCGTGACCCTGGCCGAGCACGTAGCGGGCAGCGAGACAGCCTTCGTCGCACTGATGAACGAGACCGCGGCCAGCATGGGTCTGGCCCAGACGCATTTCGCCAACGCGCATGGCCTGGATGACCCCGAAGAACGCACCAGCGCGGCTGATCTGGCGCGGATCACCCAGGCCGCGTTGGCCTATCCGGCCTTTGTCGAGATCGTGGCGCAGGATACCGCCTTCGTGGCCGAGCGATCCTTGCAGAACACCAATCTATTGCTCGGCCTCTATCGCGGCGCAGATGGCGTCAAGACCGGCACAACGGTCGCGGCGGGGGAGTGTCTGGTTGCCTCGGTGACGCGGGGCGGCCACCGGTTGCTCGTCGTCGTGTTGGGCAGCAGTGACCGCTACGCCGACGCGACGGCGCTGCTCGATTTCGCGGCGGCCAACTGGCAGTGGCGGCCGATGGCCGTACCTGACGATGCGCTGGCGTGGGAAATGGGCCAGGACGGGCAGGCCTACCGCCTTCGCACCGCCCAGAGTCCGGCGCTGTTTCTGCCGATTTGGCAATGGCGGCTGGCGCAACCCGTCCTGGCGTTTGATCCATCAGTACCGCTGACCGCCACCGTGCCGGTGGGCACCCTGACGTTGAACCTGGGCCATCAGGTTATAGCTTCTGCGCAACTGACCGTTTGGGATGGGCCGTGACCGATTGCGGATTGCCGATTGCGGATTGCAACTGGTGAGTCAATCCGAAATCCGAAATCCGAAATGGGACCTATGGAAGAACGCCTCCAGAAAATACTTGCCCAGGCCGGCTTCGGCTCGCGGCGCACGTGTGAGGAGTTGATCGCCGCCGGGCGCGTGACCGTGGACGGCCGCGTCGTGACCGAGCAGGGGACCAAGGTTGATCCCCAGGCAGCCGAGGTCCGCGTGGATGGCCGGCCGGCCGCCAGCCAGCGGTTTCGCTACGTCATGCTGCACAAACCGGTCGGCTATCTCTCGCACCTCGACGAACGCGCGGGGTATCCTTCCTGGCAGGAACTGGTCAAGACGCCGGAGCGCCTCTTCGCGGTCGGCCGGCTCGATGCGGACAGCGAGGGCTTGCTGCTGTTGACCAACGATGGCGAGTTGGCGAATCTTCTGATTCACCCGCGCTACGAGCACCCCAAGACGTACCTGGTACAGGTCGAAGGCTACCCCAATCCACGAAAAATCCGCCGGTGGCAGCACGGCGTCATGCTGGATGATGGGCCGACCGCGCCTGCCGAGGTCGAAATGTTTCGGGAGTCGCCGTTGGGGGAGCGGGAGAGCGGGAGCGGGAGCGGGAGGGGGAGGGGGCAGGGGCGCAGGGGGGTAACCAGGTGGTTGAAGATCACCATTCACGAGGGGCGCAAGCGACAACTGCGGCGGATGGTAGGGCTGTTGGGTCATCCCGCGCTGCGGGTAATTCGCATTGCCCTGGGGCCGCTGACGTTGGGCGATCTGCGCCCCGGCAAGTGGCGCGATCTGACCCCCGGCGAAGTCAAAGCGTTGCAGGCGCTCGTGCAGGCCGACAAAACGCCTCGACAAGTCGAGGACTCCGGGAAAAAGAAAGCCGAACCATTGATGCCGAGCACCATTGCGATTGACGGCCCGGCCGCGTCGGGCAAGAGCACGGTCGGCGGCCGGCTGGCTGCTGAGCTGGGCTATCTGTATTTCGACACAGGCGTCATGTACCGGGCGATCACGGCCGTGGCGCTGGCCCGCGGTGTGCCGATTAAGGACGAGGACGCGGTTACGGTCCTGGCGGAGCAGGTGGTGCTGGAGGTCAAGTCGCCGACGGTCGCCGATGGCCGCGATGTGACGGTGCTGGCCGACGGCGCGGACATCACCTGCGACCTCCGCAAGCCGGAGGTGGAGCGGGCGGTTTCCCCCGTCTCGGCCTACGCCGGCGTGCGCTACGCCATGGTGGCTCAACAACGCCGGATCGGGCAAGGCGGCAAAGTTGTGATGGTGGGCCGCGACATCGGCACGGTGGTCATGCCCGGCGCCGACCTCAAGGTTTACCTGGACGCGTCGCTGGCGGAACGGGCGCAACGGCGCACCCTGGAGCGGACGGCGCGCGGCGAGCCGGCCGACCCCGACAAGGTGCTGGCCGAGATGAAGCGGCGAGACCAGATAGACTCGGACCGCGAGCACTCGCCCCTCTCCGCGGCACCCGATGCCATCATGGTAGACAGTACCCATCTGACGATTGATGACGTGCTCCAACAGGTGCAGGGATTGATCCGCCGTTGGGGAGAACAGAGGCGAAGATGAAACGAGCGCGCCGGATTCCCATCGGTCGCCGTATCTGGAGCGTGGCCCTGAAATTTTTGATCTGGGTCTTGCTGCGGGTGGAAGTGCGCGGGGCCAGGTATCTGCCCCGCGCGGGCGCGGGCATCGTCTATTACAACCACATCCACTGGCTCGACCCGGTGCTGATCTGCGGTACGATCCGGCGTTACGCCGTCCCCTTGACCAAGATCGAGGCCAGCCGGTGGCCTGTCGTCGGCCTGCTGTTGAAGTGGTATCACGTCATCTTCATCACCCGCGGCACGGTGGATCGCGAGGCGTTGCAGGCAACCTGGGGCGTGTTGGCCGACGGCGACATTTCAGTGATCTCACCCGAAGGCACGCGCAGCTACGACGGTCAGCTCCAGGCGGCCAAGGAAGGGCTGGCGTTCGTAGCCCGCCAGCCCCCCGACGCCTGGCTGATGCCGTGCGCTGTCACCGGCACGCCGGCCTTTTCCTGGAAACTGGGCGAGATTCACCGCCGTCCCCGCGTCGTGCTGACCTACGGCCGGCCGTTCCGCCTGCGCTGGCCCGCAGGCAAAGCCAGCCGCGAGGTGATGCGCGAGATGACCGACGAGGCGATGGCCCAACTCGCCCTGCTGTTGCCGCCGGAGATGCACGGCGCGTACGCGGATGCCGCGGCGGGGTCGGCGCGGCCGAAGTGGCTGGAGTTTCTGGAATCTTGAAGCTGGATACTGGGAACTGGGCTGGTAGCAGTCATCACCAGCTTCCAGCTTCCCGTTTCTAGCCCACAGGAGGTGACATAACACGAGACGGCAAGCAGTCATCGGGGAGACCAGCGCCTGGCCCTGACCCTGACGGGTTTGGGTGACGAGGAG
Organism: Chloroflexota bacterium; assembly: GCA_026389845.1. GTDB lineage: Bacteria > Chloroflexota > Anaerolineae > CG2-30-64-16 > CG2-30-64-16 > JAPLHB01. The sequence continues at coordinate 22,196 of JAPLHB010000208.1, read as the reverse complement.
GAGGTTCCTCACCGCGAGGTGAGCGCTAACGCGGCTGGAATCTCGAAGCTGGAAGCTAGAAGCTAGAACGCCGCGGCGGTTGCATGTGGCGAGAATCCAGCTTCAAGCTTCCAGTATCCAGTATCCAGCTTCTAGTATCCAGTTTCCAGCCCACGGAAAATCGAACAGATCGGCGGATGCCTCCAGGACTATTCACAGTCCTCATTCTCCCCCTCCCAAAATCAGCAACCTAAAATCCACAATCTGCAATCCACGGAGGGGTTTCCATGTGCGGTATCGTTGGATACATCGGTCCGCGCAACGCCGCCCAGGTCATTCTGGACGGGTTGCGTCGGCTGGAATATCGCGGCTACGATTCGGCCGGCATCGCGGTGATCCAGGATGGCCACATCGCCATCCGCCGCGACGTCGGCAAATTGGGCAACCTGTCGGCCAGGCTGGCCGAGTCGCCGGTCGAAGGCAACATCGGCATCGGCCACACGCGCTGGGCCACCCACGGCAAGCCCAGCGAGCGCAACGCGCATCCCCACGCCGACACGACCGGCCGGCTCGTGGTGGTGCAAAACGGCATCGTCGAGAATTTCCGCGAGTTGCGCGCCGAACTGGAGGCCGAGGGGATCGAGTTCAAGTCGGACACCGACACCGAGGTAATCGCCCACCTGGTAGGTCTCTCCTACCAGGGCGGCCGTTCCCTGGAAGAAGCAGTGCGCCTGGCGTTGCGTCAACTGCGCGGGCCTAGCGCGCTCGTCGTGCTCGCACACGCCGAGCCGGACAAGCTCATCGCGGCCCGGTTGGGCAACGCCGGCGGGGTGGCGGTCGGCTTCGGCGAGGGGGAGATGTTCATCGCCTCCGATATGCCGGCCATTCTCGAATACACCCGGCGCATGGTCTTCCTGGAAAACGGTCAGATGGCCGTAGTGACGGCCGCTGGCGCGACCTTCAGCACCCTTGCCGGGCAGCCACTCCAGCCCGAAATTCACGACATCCCCTGGGATCCGGTCTCCGCGGCCAAAGGCGCGTACAAACACTTCATGCAGAAGGAGATCTACGAGCAGGCCAACTCGCTCACCGATACCATCCGCGGCCGCGTGGATCTGGGCAGCGGCGAGGTTTACCTGGAGCAGGTGACGCTGACACCGGAGCAGGCGCAGGCGCTGACCCAGATGGTGAGCGTGGCGTGCGGCACGTCGTATCACTCCGAGCTGGTGGGCCAGTTCATGTTCGAGCAGTTGGCGCGGCTGCCGGTCCGCGTCGAGTACGCGTCCGAGTTTCGCTACCGCGACCCGGTGATTGACGACAAGACGCTGCTGCTGGCGATCACGCAATCGGGTGAGACGGTGGACACCCTGGCGGGGATGGAAGAAGGCCGAACCAAGGGTAGTCACCTGGTCGCCATCGTCAACGTCATCGGCAGCCAGGCGGCCCGCGTCAGCGACAGCGTGATCTACATGCACACCGGCCCGGAGATCGGCGTGGCCTCCACCAAGGCGTTCACCGCGTCGGTCGTTGACCAATATCTCCTGGCGGTCCACCTGGGCACACTGCGCGGCACGCTGCCGGCGGCGCGGCGGCGGGCGCTGCTGGATGACTTGGCGCGGCTTCCGGCGTTGGTCGGCCGGCTGCTCGACCCCGCGGGCCACAAGGTCTACACCGAGTTGGCCCATGCCTTCTTCCACTTCACGGACTTCCTCTACCTGGGCCGCGGCATCAACTACCCGATCGCGCTGGAAGGCGCGCTGAAGCTCAAGGAGATCAGCTACATCCACGCCGAAGGCTACGCCGCGGGCGAGATGAAGCACGGCCCCATCGCGCTGATTGACGAGCACATGCCGGTGGTTGCCATCGCGCCGCAGGATCGGGTCTACGACAAGATGATCAGCCAGATCGAGCAGGTGAAGGCGCGCGGAGGCATCGTCATCGCGGTGGCGAATGAGGGGGACGACTTCATCGCCACCAAGGCCGACCACGTCCTGTGGATCCCGCAGGCGTCGGAGCTGCTGACGCCGGTGCTGGCGGTGATCCCGCTGCAACTGCTGGCGTATCACATCGCGGTGCGCCGCGGCGCGGACGTGGATCAGCCGCGGAATCTGGCGAAGAGCGTGACGGTGGAGTGAGGGGTGGTGTTTTAAGGGGTCAATTCATTCTTCGTGTAGTAAATACGTTATATTCAACACAAGTCGGAACCAGGTAAGTTAGAACCACGAAGACACCGTTCGGCTGCGGAGCATCTCGGCGACGGCAAACAGGGCGAGCAGAAGATTGCCGGCCGCGCCGGCCCAGAAGCCCCAGCCCAAGGGGAGCGGGCGGCGATAAAGCTCCACGATGGCCGGTCGAACGGCCAGGAAACCCCAGGCGGGCATGACCGCGGCGGCCAACGCCAAGGCCGCGATGATTGCCAGCGCCAGGCGGTCGGGCAGACGCCGCGTCAACGGGAGCGCCAGGACGAGCAGCAGACAGACGGCCATCGCGATGACCTGGGGGCGGAACTCCGCGGCCAGCAGCCCCTGCGGACTCCACGCAGGCGGCAACATGGCGAGCGCCAGCGGGATGGCCGCCAGTCCCAGCAGCACCCGGCTCCAGCCCGGCAGGCCGCGGCGACCGGCCAGCAGGCTGGCGGTCACGCTGCCCGCCAGCAGCGGCAGATAAAACAGCTCGCGGCGCATCGGAATCTGGCCCGAGGCGACCGGCGGCAGAAACTTGACGTATTCAGCCAGATCCAGGCCGAGGATCACCAGCCCCGCGGCTTTGTGGGGAACCCATGGCCCGAAATAGCCGGCCAGGGCGATCGCGGCCGCCAGGACCAGCGGTAGCCAGCGCGGACCGGATATTGATTTCATAGCGCGGCCTCCTGCCGCAACCAACGATTCCATCCGCGAAGTCACGCGAAGAACCTCAGAGTGGCTTCGCGTGGCTTCGCGGATAGACATCTCTCACGTCATCGCCAGCCGATATGCCTCTAGTAGCTTTTCGGCGGTCGCGCTCCGGGTGAAGCGCGCGGCCTGCGCCCGGCCGAGGTCGCTCAAGCGCACGCACAGGGTAGCGTTGCCGAGGACGCGGGCCATGGCGTCCGCGATGGCGTCCACGTCGGTCGCGTCCACGAGCAGACCCGCGTTGCCCACCACCTCCGGCAGGCTGGAGTTGTTGCCCGCTACCACCGGCGTTCCGCACGCCATCGCCTCCAACGGCGTCAGCCCAAAGCCCTCGTACAGCGATGGGAAGGCGAACAGATCGGCCAGCGTGTAGAGCGCGGGCAGGTCTTCGTCGGCCACGAAGCCGAGGAAACTCACCTGCTCGGCCAGCCCTTCCTTGCGCACCTGGTCGTAGATCGGCTGATAGAGCCAACCCGGCCGCCCGGCGATCACCAGTTGGTGGGGCAGGCCGGTCTGCCGGCGCATCTGAGCGTAGGCAGTGATCAGTCGAGCGAAGTTCTTGCGCGGTTCGAGGGTGCTCATCGAGAGGATGAACCACCCGGGCAACTTGTAACGGTCGCGCACTTCGGCCAGCCGTGCGGGATCGCGCACGGGGCGGAACCGCGCTTCGATGCCGGGGAGCAGAACGGTGATCTTCTCCGGCGGCACGTGCAGCAGCTCGATCAGGTCACGCCGCGTGCTTTCGGAATCGGCCAGGACGCGATGGGCCTGGGCGACCGAGCGCGGTACGGTCCGCTCAAGGAAGCTCCGCAGCCCCGGATCGGCGCACTCTGGCAGACGCAGGAACGAGAGATCGTGCACCGTCACCACGCCGCGCGCCCGGCGCAGCGGTGGCAGCGCGAAGTCGGGTGAGTGATAGAGGTCGCAGTCGCCGGCTAACTGCTCGGCCGGCAGGGGCAGGCGGAGACGATGCCACGCCGCGGTCAGCCAGCGTGCGGGAATGCGGCTGGCCCGCATCGTGAAGTTGGCCGGCCATGCCCCCGTGGCCTTCTCGCCGGCGCAGAAGAGTGTGTACTGGTTCTCCCGGTCCAGGTCAGCCAGCGCGGCCACCAGGTTGCGCGTGTAGCGCCCGATGCCCGCGCTTTGCCGCAATGCCGGCGTATAATCAATCGCGATACGCATACCACCTACCTATGACCTCGATCCGCAATCCGCAATCTGCAATCCGTAATCTGCAATCCGCAATCACTCGATCCCCCGATACGTCCACGCCCGGTTCACGAAGTAGTTCCAGAAGAGCACGACGCCGATGGCGGTGATTTTGGCGAGATTGTAGTCGAACGGGTCAGGGATGAAGCTGCGAATGAGGTGAAACACGGCCGACAGCACCACGTTGTTGATCCCCAGCCCGATGACGTTCACCAGCGCAAACTGGCCCAGTTGGCCGGCGATCGGTCGGAGCCGGCTTTCCGGGAAGGTCCACAGCCGGTTCCAGGTGAAATTGCTGAACACCGCGATTGTGAACGAGATGCTGTTGGCGACGACCAGCCGGGTGGCGTCGGCCATCGTCGGAACGATCGGCGGCAGCACGACGCGATACATCAGATTCAAGATGCTCAGGTCCACCACCATGCCGATGGCGCCCACGGTGGCGAACTTCAGGAAGCGCACGAACTCTCTCGGTCGCTTCGCCAGCCCAAGCCGGTGGATCAGGGGCAGCTTCAGGAGCCAGGCCAGCAGCGGCGATAGCTCATAGCCTGGGGTTGTGTTTTCGGTCAAAATCATACCTCAAGACAAAAATCGCAATAGCGCAAAACTCGCTACCGGTTGCCTGTCATTCTGAGCGGGTTTTTCCCCGAAACTCTCGTAACGGCGTGACACCAGCGAAGAATCCTTTACCATCGCAGACCCTGCGCTAGATTCTCGCCGCAGCGCATCTCACGGGGTCAACCCGCTCAGGGTGACATCCTGCCAGCCCACCCATCAAGAGCGCGAGTTGGAGCTGTAAGTGCTGCACGAACAGGTTGTCGAAGATGTTGTGTACGCTCAAGTAGACCAGTGTGCCCAGGATGCCGATTGCCAGCGACGTTCGGAGATCCAGCGCGAGCGGGCTTGTGTGCGATGCCCGGGGCGCTCGGTCGGAGACCGGCGCGAGCAGGGGTTGCCACCCGGCCCGCAGCGCGTGCCAGGCCAGCCCCAGCCAGAAGACCGCAAATGCGACCGCACCCAGGATGCCCGTCTCGGCCAGGAAGTTGATGTAAACGTTGTGTGCGTGGCCCAGCGCATCGTACCAGTGCGGGAGCGCATAGCGCGCGTAAGCCACGCCGTAGTTGCCGATCCCTACGCCGAGCCACGGCCGGTCGGCGAACATGCGCAGGCCGGCTTCCCAGTGCGCCAGCCGCTCCAGCACCGCGAAATTCGCGTCGGTGATCTCCGTCCCCCCAACAACGGGGGATGCCATCTGCGCGGGGTCGGGACCGACGAGATAGTTGCCCAGGTCGGCCATCCGGGCGGCGACCGTGCCCGGCAGCCAGCCGGTCCCAAACAGGGCGATGACGAGCGCGATCAGCGCCAGCGCCGTGACCGTCAGGATGGCCGTGCGCCGGTTGCGCAACGCGGCCACCGCGATGAGCGCGGCCGCCAACCCCAGCCAGCCTCCGCGCGACCAGCTCAACCCGATGCCGGCGGCCAGCAGGACGGCCACTCCGCCACAGGCCAGCCCGATCCAGAGGTCGGCGCGGCGTCGTTGCTGCCGCCACTGCCCCAGCCCGCCGAGTGCCAGGCTGGCGGCCACCGGCGCCAGGTAGCCCAGATACCCGGCGTAGGGGTTGGGCTGTTGGAGGGTGCCATAGGCGCGCATGAAGCGGCCCATGAGCACGAACGCCTCCGGCCCGGCCTGACGGAGAAACTGGTAGGCTCCCAATGCCGTCTCTGCCAGCCCGGCCAGGAACAGCCCACCCAACATCCAGGCCAGCCGTTTGCGATCGAGGATCTGGGCGGCTGCCAGGTAGAGCGCGGCGAACTCAACCCACTTGAGCCACTCCGGCAGTCCCTCGCTCCAGGAGCCGGCCTGCGTCAGGCTCAGTCCGGCGATCCAGACAAAGGCCAGGAGGGGCCAGATCAGCGGCGGGGGGCGGAAGGTGATCCTCCGCCGGGCTACGCCTTGCGCCAGCCAGGCGGCCACGGTCAGCGCGACCAAGAGATCAACCGCGTCCACCCCACGCAGCGGCATCGCGGCCAGCCGTCCGAAGGGAATGAGGCCGGCCAGCGCGATCAGCCCGCTGGCCGGCTCGATGCACAGCGTAACCAACAAAGCCGCGCCGATCACGGCGGCCGCCGCCCACAGCAGGGGGGCGCCGGCCAGGAACAAGGCCAGCCCGACCAGCACGCAACTTCCAGCCAGCCTGGCGGCCGCGGCCCGATCTGGCCTGTGGGGCAAGCTGCTCGTTCGTCCGAAGACTCTGGCGATACTCGGCATGGTCACAAAGTGTGCTTAGCAGGGCTGTCATTTTGAGCGGGTTTGCCCTTAACCCGTCGTCTCCTGCAACAAGACCCTTCACTAGACTCGTTCCGCGACGAACCTCACGGATCGGCCCGCTCAGGGTGACAAAGCGAATGCTGGGTGCGTCATTCCGCAATCTGCAATCTGCAATTTGCCATCCGTCCGGGCATCATACGGTAAAGACATCGGTTTGTCAATTGACGCCAGTGTAGCTTGTGGTATACTAGCCCGACAATTTGATTTCTTTCGAGGAGTTTACTACATGGCGAAAAAGGCTCAAATGCCGAAGGGTGGCGTGCGGCGCAAGGTCCAACCGGCAGCCAAACGGGCGAGCGACACACGATGGGTGCTGTGGGCGGTCATCGGCGCGGTGGTGCTGGTGATGGTTGGCGTGATCCTCCTGCAGTCGCAGACCCTGCGCAAGCCGGTTGAAACGACGAATCGGACTGGCGAAGGCACGTCCTGGGGGCCGGCCGGCGCAAAAGTGAAGATTATCGAGTATTCCGATTTCGGCTGTACCTACTGCCGGCAGTTTGCACTGAACCAGGGAAAGCAGCTACGCGCTGACTACGAGGCAGGCGGCCGGGTGCGTTTTGAGTTCAAGAGCCTCATCGTCGAAGGACCTATCACGGCCGGCGCTGCGAACGCTGCCGAGTGCGCGGCAGACCAGGGGCGCTTCTGGGATTATCACGATCTGTTGTTCAACCAGCAGGGCGTGGGCGCGGTGGCGTCTGTCTTTAGCAAGGCCAGCCTGAAGCAGTACGGCGGCCAACTCGGGCTTGCGACAGACCAGTTCAACCGCTGCGTGGACAGCGATCAGCACCTCGATAAGGTCTATCGCGATGCGTCGGACGGGAAAGGGCAGGGGGTCCAGGCCACGCCGACGTTCTTCATCAACGGCCAGAAGATCGAAGGGGCCGCGGCGTATGCGGAGTTCAAGGCAAAGATCGAGGCGGCGTTAGCGACCGGTTCGTAGGGTGCTTCACCGTGGGCGCATCTCTGGGGGTTTGAGGTGCGCCCATTTCGCGCCTGATGTATTTCGTGTAGTCAAAACATTACAACCCAAATCAAACCTTTCCCCGTTTCACAAACGAACAAAGAGACTATGCGAAACGCGCCGAACCGCATCCTCTCCTCGAAGAATCTGCGTGCGCAACCTACAAGTAATTGCCAATCAGCGGGTGAAGCCGCGCGGCGACGGCCGGGGGGATGGTCGCCCGGTGGGTGATAATCGCGTCCTTTAGCGCGTCCGCGTAGGGAGTAGGGGGGGCGGCGCGTAACGCCACAACCGCGTTTACCACAGCCTGTTTGGCGACCTCGGCGTTGGCGAGGAGCTGCCGGACGACCATCTCGACCGTGACGGGCGCTTCGGTCTGGTGCCAGACGTCGTAGTCGGTGACGTGCGCCATGGTGGCGTAGCTCATGCCGGCCTCGCGGGCCAGGAACGCCTCGGGGACGGCTGTCATGCCGACGATGGCGAAGCCTGACTGCTGATAGACGCGGCTTTCGGCCTTGGTGCTGAAGCGCGGCCCCTCGATGGTGACGAACGTGCCGCCCCGGTGCACTTTATGACCGGTAGCCGCCACCGCGTCGCCCACGACCTGGCTGAGATAGGCGCAGAACGGATCCGCGACCGAAACGTGAACCACCAGTCCGGCCGTGCCGGCCTCGGGATCATCGAAGAAGCTCAACTTGCGCAGCCGCGTGCGGTCGAAAAGCTGATCGGGAATGACGATGTCGCCGGGCTTGTACTGCGGTTGCAGACTGCCGCACGCGCTGATGGAGATGAGATACTCCACGCCGAGCTGCTTGAAGCCGAAGACGTTGGCCCGGCTGTTGAGCTGCGTGGGGCTGATGCGATGTCCGCGGCCGTGGCGAGGCAGGAAGGCCACCGGCGTCCCCTCGATTCTGCCGACCACGTAGGCATCCGATGGCGCGCCGAACGGCGTATCGAGCCGCAGCTCGCGGACGTCCGCGAGCTGCGCCATGTCGTAGACGCCGCTGCCGCCGATGACACCGATGCGTATGGGATCCATGTGTTTTGTCCTTTCCATTTGTCTGTCATTCTGAGCGGCTCTATCCCGAGTCTTTCGCGGCGGCGTGAGATAGCGAAGAATCCCGCTCTATCGGAACGAGACCCTTCGCTGGTGTCACGCCATCGTGAACCTCTTGCCGTAGACCCGCTCAGAGCTTGCCCTGAGTGTAACGAAGGGGTGACAGCGACCGATTTACCAGGGCACGCCAGGGCACGTATCCACCCCCACGTGCATCCCCAGACGCTTGACCATCTTCACCCGATCCCAGCCTTCATCCAGAATGCCGTCGTGAATGGCCCAGGCACGGCCAGAGATAGTATCCGCCAATTCAGGCCGGCGAAAGGGCGAGGAGCCATCGAGCCGGGCGCGCAGGTCGCCGCCGGGGGCAAAGCCGGCTGCGACCTGCTCCATGCGCGCCTGGCCCTGGATGTAGCTGAAGCCGACCCGCTCGAACAAGATGGCAGTATGGTAGAACAGCGGCTGCGCCACGTATTCCGAGCGGTTCAGTGCCAGCATGAAGGTCTCCAGGTGATCCATGAGATGGCCGAACTGGCCGATCCCCTTGCGAATCTGCCCTGGCGCCAGGCCAGCCGCCAGGGCCGCGGTCTCGGCTGCCAGGTTGCGTTGAGCCGTGCCCCGCAGGGTCACGTCGCCGTCGGGCATCACATCAATGTCGAAGCGCGGCGACCGTGGGTCCTGCACCGCGACCCAAACGACCTCGATCTGGTTGAAGGGGGTGTCGCGCAGCTCGATCTCCATCAAGGTATCAGTGGCCTCTGCCGACGGATAAACCTCGACGCGTATGCCGCTGTCCTCCTTGCCGACGATCAGATGCGCCACGCGGCGGCCCTGGCGATCGGTCAACTTGATGGGATGGATGCCGAATTGCACCAGAATCGGAATCGGCAGGAGGACGCGGAAGAGCATTCGCTGCCACGATTCGGCCCACTCGCTGACCTCGTGTAGTGAAATAGGCCGGGCGCGCTCCTCGAAGCCTTCATCTGAGGCGACCAGATCGTGTCCCGCCAGCCCGCCGGAAGGTTTGACGGGCGGTGAAAGGGTGGTCAGGAACATACAACCTCATTGAGCAGGGTCATTGCGAGGAGCGGTCTTGGCGACGAAGCAATCCGCAGCACCAGGCCTGAGATTGCTTGGCAAGCCCCGCTCGCAATGACGGATGTAGTCTAAAATCCGAACTCCGGCTCGACCCCCGCCTCATCCAGCGCCTCGGACACCAGGGCCGAGAGCTGGGCGTGACGGACGCCGTTGCTGGCGAGCAGGCCGAAACGGCGGTAGACGTCCGGCTGGTTGTAGCGCAGGGGCCGATTCCAGCAGTCTGTCATCATCCCGCCGGCCTCGCGGACGATGATTTCGGGCGCGCAGGTGTCCCACTCCCGTGTGCCGGGGTTGGGATGGACGTAGAAATCGGCCTGGCCGCGGGCGATCAGCCCGATCTTGAGGCCCACGCTGCCGATGGAACGCTCCCGCTGGACGCCCAGCCGCGCGATGACGCTGTTCAGGATCGCGGGCCGGTGCGAGCGGCTGACCACCAGGCGGTACCGCTTGATGTCCACCGCACGCGAGACGCGCAATGGGGTGCGTTCTCCGAATTCCTCGACGAACGCCCCCGCGCCCTTCGCAGCGGCATACAATTTATCTTCTATCGGCTGGTGGACGACCCCCACCACAGCCTCCCCCTCCACGGCCAGCCCGATCATGATGCAGAACTCGCCGTTGTGTGCGATGAACTCCATCGTGCCGTCCAGCGGATCTATGATCCAAACGCGGCGCTTCGTCAGCCGGGCCGGTTCATCCTTCGACTCTTCGGCCAGGATGCCGTCGCCGGGGAAGGTCTGCCCGATCTGCTTCACCAGGTAGGCGTTGACCGCCCGATCGGCCTCTGTGACCGGCTCGGTGGGGTCCTTCCAGCGCACGGTCGGCGGCACCTGGTAGAAGGTTTTGACGATCTGCCCGGCCTCGCGCGCGATCCGGATCGCGAACTGCAGCTCGCGAGCCAGGGGATGGTTGTCCAGCGGAATCAGCTTGGTGGCAGTGTTGGTCACAATCGGACTCTTTTCGGTTGGGTATCTTGCGAAGGGATGATAGCATAGGAAGGGGAGGGATGCAAACGGGGGGGAACTGAGGGAACTGAGGGAACTCAGGGGAACTGAGGGAACTGAGGGAACTCATGGGAATTGAAGGAACTGGGGGAAGGGGAGGTGCGGCAATGACATTTGACCAAAGCGTCATTCGTGTGTACAATCTTTTCTTAGTTGTGATGCCCGACTCCCCCCGGCGGGCGGATGTGATATCGAAGCGCCGGCTTGCCGGCTCCCCAAGCAAAAGGCAGGACGTTTATGGCATCGTCGAGGCTGCCGGTTGAAATGAAACACTTCTCACAGCCGCCTTCATCGCGTTCGCGCGTTGGGGCGGCAGTTTGTTTTTCCGGGTAATTTCAGCGCATGGTGTTGTCATACTGGCAACACGCCTCCCGTAGGATGAAGTCAAGATCGGACTTCGCCCTACAGGAGGACACCATGGGAAGACAAACGGAACGTGAACGACTGCAGCAGATCAACGACTACGTCGAGCGACACCCCGGCGTCAGACCGGCGGAGATCGCGCAACAACTCGACCTGCCCCGTTCGAGCGTCACACGGGCGTTGCCCGCGCTGAATGACGAGGGCCACCTGCTTTACGAAGACCGCCGCGGCGGGCTATGGCCGTTTCGGAAGTGAATTTGGGACGAGTTTGCGATTTGTTGCGGAATTTCGCCCGCGTTCTGATAGAATGTAGCCAGATTCGACACTCGGATGATCAGAAACCCAAAGGATGGCGACCATGAGCCGCGGATTGACGCGTTCAGAACGACTCGATGAGATGAAGCGCCTGTATATCCAACGGGCCTTCAGCGACAAAGAGTTGGCCGAGCGTCTCGGTGTAGATCGCACCACAATCTGGAAAGACCGCTCCGCCCTGGAACCAGAATATCCTTTCGTGCAGGATGATGAAGGCCGCTACAAGATTGACCGCACGCAGTACGTCTCGGCGATCAAGTTCAACCTGCATGAAGCCCTGGCCGTCTACCTGGCGGCGCGCCGTGCGTCCCGGCAGACGCGCATCTCGCAGCCGCACGTTGCCAACGCCATCCAGAAGCTCGCTGCGGCGCTGCGCCAGCCGATGACCGAGCGGTTGGTTCAAGCTGGGGAGTCGCTCCTGGCGCAATCGGTCCAGCCTGAGCGGGTAAAGGTCCTGGAAGCGATCGCCGAAGGGTGGGTGAACCAGCAAAAGGTGCGGATCACGCACCAGGGGCTACGCGCCCGCCAGGCGCAGACTCACTTGGTCAGCCCCTATCTGATCGAGCCATCGTTGTTGGGGGACGGCGCCTACCTGATCGGATATAGCGACGTCTTCAATGACGTGGCGACTTTCAAGGTGGAGCGGATCGAGCGGGCCATCGTCACCGGTGAGCCGTTCACGCTGCCGGAAGCGTTCGATGAACAGAAGCTGCTCCAACACGCCTGGGGTATCTGGTATGGCGAAGGCGAACCGCAAACGGTGAAGCTCCGCTTTTTCGGCGAGCAGGTCACGCGGCGAGTCAAGGAGACGATCTGGCATCCCAGCCAGAAGCCGATCGAGGATACCAGTGATGGTTGCATCTGGACGGCCGAAGTCGCCGAGTGGCGGGAGATGGTGCCGTGGGTGAGAGGATGGGGCTCCGAGGTAGAAGTTCTGGAGCCAACCGAACTGCGTGATCTGCTCGCCAACGAAGTGACTCGCATGTCCAAGCGCTACCTGGTGTCATTGCCAGATACGTCTGCCGCGCCTCCGTATCGCCTGCTCTGGGCGAAAGCGGATCGCAAGACGAACATGGTTCATCGGTTGACCTTTCACATGGTTGACGTGGGTCTGGCCGCGCAGGTGGTATGGGAACATGCCCTGCACCCGCGCCTCAAACAGCAATTGGCCGGCTGGCTCGGCCTGACGCTTGAGGAAGCAGGCCGTTTGATCGCTTTTCTCGCCAGCCTGCACGATTTGGGCAAGGCCAGCCCGGCATTCCAGGATCACCCACGGATGCCCGCGGCGTTGAAAAGCTGCATCATGGCTGACCTGCGTTCCGCGGGATTTGCCTTCAAAGAGGATCGCCCATCAGGTGAGAAGCACACTCGTCACGAAGTGCTCTCGACCTGGTCGCTGCGGGCCGTGGAAGGCGAGCGACTGCTGTGCGCCATTGGTGAGCTCCCTGCCGGCCTCGCGGGTCTGATCGCACAGGCGCTTGGCGGACATCACGGCGCATGGCCGCGCTCAGATCGGTTTGGCCCCGCCAACCTGACGCATTCCGACAAAGGGGGCAACGAATGGTTAGAGGCCCGCGCAGAGCTGGTCAAGGAAATGAAGCAGGTCTTCCAGCCGCCGGTTGTGGCTGCGTTTCAGCCCGACACGACGCGCGACAACGTCATGCTGACACTGCTCTCTGCCATCTTCGCAGCCGCCGACTGGATCGGTTCCGACGAGACGCGTTTCCCCTTCGAGGATCAGCCATTGCCGTTGCGGTCGTATGTGCGACACGCGCGGCTCCACGCCGAATGTGCAGTGAAGAGCATCGGATGGGAGCCGCCCGCGGACATGCCAGAGTTCACCTTCGAGTCCGTTTTCCCGTTTCCGCCGAACGATACCCAGAAAGAAATCGCCAAAGCGTTGAAGCAGGTGCCGTTGCCCGCGCTGGCGATCATCGAAGCTCCGATGGGCCTGGGCAAGACCGAGGCGGCATTCGCGGCCTATGCCGATTGGGCGAAGCAGCGCCAGGCCGCTGGTTTGTACGTGGCGATGCCCACGACGGCCACCAGCAACCAGATGCACGGTCGCACTGAGGAGTTTCTGAGCAAGCAGATGGGCGAGGCGGTCACGCCTTTGCTGGTACACAGCCAGGCATTACTGCGCGACTTGCCGGAGCAAGACGACCCTGTGGAAGAGAATGATGGGGATGGGGCCGCTGCCCAGGCGTGGTTTTTGCCGCGTGGTTATCTTCGACGAGGTGCATGCTTACGACGCCTACATGTCGGAGCTATTCGAACGGCTGCTGACATGGCTGCGCGCGGTGGATGCCTCGGTGATTGTTCTCTCAGCCACCCTGCCGGAGAAGACGCGACGGAAGCTCGTGGCCGCGTATACGGGTGGTAGCAAAACGGCTCTCGCCTGTCGCTATCCGCGACTGACATTCGCCGGCGCCGATGGTCAGGTGGATGCCATCCCTTTGACACTGCCGCCCGCCAAGACACTGCACTACGACTGGCTGCCGCGCGATGTGGACTCCATCATCAAAAAGCTGCGCAGCGAATTGAGCAACGGCGGCTGTGCCGCGGTGATCTGCAACACGGTGACACGCGCCCAGAAGGTCTTTCAGGCGATCCGCGATCTCCCAGAACAGGAGAAGCTGTGCGATGACGACAATCTTATCTTGTTCCACGCGCGATTCCCGATGGCGTGGCGCGAGGAGATCGAACAGGAGGTGCTGTGCAAGTTCGGCCCTGGTCTGGAGAAGGGCAAGCCGAACCCTGACCGGCCGCGGCAGCGGGCTATCGTGGTTGCCACACAGGTCATCGAACAAAGCCTCGACCTGGATTTCGACGTGATGATCAGCGACCTCGCGCCGATTGACCTGTTGCTCCAACGCTCAGGCCGGTTACACCGCCACAAGGTGAACGATCCACGCAGTCACAGCAATTGTCTTTGGATTACCGAGCCGCCGGTGGTGGACGGCCTGCCGCAATTCGATCGTAGCGACACCTACGTGTACGAGAAGTATGTGTTGCTGCGCTCCTGGTCAGCGCTGAAGGGACGAGAGCGAAGTGAAATCGCAATTCCAGGAGAGGTATCCAACTTGATCGAGGAGGTGTACAGCGAGCAAGAGGACCGCGACATTGATGTACGCTTGAAGAGGGCGCTTGAGAACGCCAGGGTTGAAATGGTCAAGAACAAGATCCATGCCGAAGACGTCGCCGAGGAGAGGCTCGTCCGCGAACCCAGCTTCAAAAATCTGCTGAGACAGCCGAACATGGGCTTAGGCGAAGAAGACGACCCTGAGCTAAGTCCTGCCTTTCGTGCGCTTACACGACTTGGCGACCCTGGTGTTCAGGTAGTCTGTCTGCATCGCGTGGATGGCGGATTGCACTTGAATGCTGATGGAAGTGATGCCGCGATTGCCCCGAACGGTCAGATGGACAAACACACGATTCTACAGTTAGCCAGGCACAGTGTTCCAGTGAGGCATCCAGATCCGACTGTGGGGCTGGCGCTGTTGAATCTGGATGCCGAACCGGTCATCGGTGCGTTACTCAAGCGATGGAAGCGTGTCTCTGCGCTCCGCTTCTGTCGAGCAGTGATATTCGAACAAGGCAAGTATCAGCTTCCTGGTACTTCGTATGTTCTGGCCTTGGATCGAATTCTGGGGCTACGCGTTCAGAAGGAGGGTTGATGAACGACAACTACAATCTCATTACAGCGCGCTGGATTCCCGTCATTCCCAAGGGCAGAGGCCAACCTGTCCGTATCGGCTTAGCTGACACAATCTTAGATGCTCCCGCTCTGCGAAACGTGTGCGCGGCCACTCCGCTTGAGACCGCGGCCGTCTATCGTCTGCTTCTGGCGATACTACAGGCTGCCATTAAGGATATGGAAGGCACCTGGAGAGCAATGTGGCGCGACAAGGCGTTCACACAAGGTGACGTCGAAGGCTACCTCAGGGATTGGAGTCATCGGTTTAACCTATTTGACGAGAGGCGACCGTTCTTCCAGGATGCCAATCTCAACATCAAACGGGAGTCGGTCAGCAGCCTTAGCGGGCAGATCGCATCTGGTGCAGACGCCACACTCTTCAGCCACAACACGCAAGGCAAGCTGCGTTTGTCTGCCGACGACGCCGCTCTCGCCCTGCTGTCTGTCCAGGCCTTTGGCTTGGGAGGCACAAAAGGTAGTGGCAGATCGTTCACAGATGCACCGTGCGCACGGGGCATGGTACTACTTGTCGAAGGGGAATCACTGTTCGAAACATTGATGCTGAATCTTTTCGATCGCGACTTACGGAGTCACCGTCTGAAACGACAGGACGTGGATCGGCCCGCGTGGGAGATGGACGATCCCTTCGTGGAGGACGTGCGACGCCCCTACGGACTCCTGGATCATCTGACTTGGCACAATCGGCGAGTCCGGCTGTTCACGGATGAGCAGCGTTCAGACGGGCTGTATGTTTGCGAAATGATGTACGACATCGGTCTCCGCACATCAGATGCCGCAAAGAAGACCGTACGCGACGTCTTCAACCCGATGTACCACTGGCGAGCAAACACAAGGCAGAAAGTGAGTGGAGAAGGCGAAGAACGAACCCATTCTCCCATTCACTTCCAGGCCGAGAAAGCGATGTGGCGGGATAGCGCAGTGCTGCTTGATATCAAGCGAGAACACGCAGAGGAGGCCGACAAAGCTCCTGCGGCGCTTGAGCAGGTTCAGAATCTTGCGGGGGATGGCATCCTGAATTGGACTCAGACCTTCAGGCTTCAAGCGTTTGGCGCCTGCACCGAGTCGGGGCAAGACAAGACCTATTTCTATCGGTACGAGACTCTGCCACTCCCCCTATCCATCCTGCAACCGGCGGACAGATCGCTTATCGGTCATCTTGCTGAAGCGATTGGAGGCGCAGAAAGAGCGAAAGATGTTCTGAGCGCTTCAGCGTTCAGGCTAGCGCGGCTGATCCTTAAGCCATCGTTGACGGAGAAAGACCTTGCGTCGAAGCCAGGAAAGGAGGAACGGGAGAGAATCGTGCGATTGTCCGATTCCTGGGGCGTTGAACGCTACTTCTGGAGTGACCTCGAGCCGTACTTCCATCGCATGATTCAGGATCTGCCTGACCAGCCGGAGCACGCAATTGAGACTTGGCGCGCCGAAGTGCGGCGCGCAGCCAGGGCAGCCTTCATCCAGGCTGAAAACTACACCGCAGGCGACCGCCGCTCCCTACGCGCCGCGGCGATCGCTCGCCAATGGTTCAACATCGGGCTGGCTGCCGCTGTCGGCAAGGCCAGCCTCCCACAACCCGAAAAAGGAGATGACGAAGAATGAAAAGTGCGAACGACTTGATTTATGGTCTGGAAGCACTGCGCGACCGTGACGACCGCGGCAGCCTGGCGTCGCTCCGGCGCGGGTTGGGCCAACCGCCCGGCACCGTAATGGAAGTCAGTCGCGTCGTCGAGCACATGCTGGATGACGACGATCCGCCGTGGACGCGCGACACGATGTACGTGGTCGCCCCCTTGTTCGCCTTGCATCGGTTGCCCTACCAAGGCAAGCGCGACAGCAACATGGGCGATCACTTCCGAGCGTTGGTCGGAGAGAGCGAGGAACCACCGACCAACGTCGAGCGCCGTTTCATGGCGTTGTTGTCTAGCGAGCCGGATGACTTGCCCGATACGCTACGTCAGGCAGTCTCGCTGCTCAAATCCAAGGACGTGCCCGTAAACTGGCGCAAACTCTTTGATGACGTTCAAGCGTGGCTGCGCGAAGGGGCGACCGGCGAAGCGGCCCGCCAGGAGATTCGCCTGCGCTGGTCGCGCCAGTTCTGGCGGCTCCGCCTCCCAGAGAAGAAAGCCGACGTTCAGCAACCTCAACCGCAAACCCAACTTTAGCATCTGCAACGGAGGATCACCATGTTTGTCGAATTGCACATCATCCAGAACTTTCCGCCCTCGAATCTCAACCGCGATGACCTCGGCCAGCCGAAGGATACCGAATTCGGCGGCTATCGCCGCGCACGCATTTCGTCGCAGTGTCTCAAGCGAGTTATTCGCGGCGCTGATGCCGATCCCGAAAAGCGCCAGCGGGCGGTCTTCACCAAGTTCACGAAGGTACCGTTGAGCGCCCGCACCGCGCGAATCGCCGGCGAACTTGCCAAGCGCCTCGCGCAGAGCCACGGTAAATCACCTGACCAGGCCAGAGAAGTGGCGAAGATGTTTGCTGAGGAATACGCCGGCGGGATGAATCAGACTCGGCCGGACGAGACCAGCGTCCTGCTGTTCCTGAGCGAATCTGAAATCGCCTGGGTAGCCGAGAAGCTGGCTCAAGCCTGGGACACGCTTGTCTCCGCCAAGCAAGCGGAAACACCGATTCAGGCACTGACGACGAGCTTTGTCCAGCATCTCGCGAGCCGCACAGCACAGCCCGCGAAAGGTGACAACACCATTGCTCTGAAGGACGTGCAGAAGGAACTTGAGCAGCGTCTCTCCGGCAGAGTCAGCCCGCAAAAGGATGTAAAGCCAGTTGCCAGTGAGTTCAGGAAGGCGTTCGGCGCACTGAAATCCGATGCGAAGATCTTCACTGCCGTTGAAATGGATTGGGTCGGCGAGCAAATCGTGCAGCAATGGCCGGCCATTCAGTCCTCTCGACGAGCGGATTCCCCGGTGAAGGGGATCGTTGACGAACTCACTGGTCTGACGACCAATCACCTCAGCGCCCCGGACATCGCCTTATTCGGTCGCATGTTGGCGGGCAAGCCGTTGCAGATAGACGCCGCCTGCCAGGTTGCGCACGCCATCTCCACGCACAGCATCGCGGGCCGCACGCCCATTGACTACTACACGGCCATGGATGATCTCAAGCCGAAGACCGACCCTGGCGCCGGCTTCCTCGACGTGGCATACTTCAACAGCGCGTGCTTCTACCGCTACGCGCGACTGGATTACGCGCAACTGAAGGCCAACCTGGGCACCAAAGACCTGCAGGGCAATGATCTGGCCGACCTGCCCCTTCGTACTGTTGAAGCGTTCCTGCGCGCCAGTGAGGCCGCCATCCCCTCCGGCAAAAAGAATGCGTTTGCGCCAGAGTGCCGCCCCAGCTTCATGCTGGCTGTGGTGCGCGACAGCGAGAGCGCTGGCTGGTCGTTGGTCAACGCCTTCCAGAAGCCGGTGAACGTCCTCAATAAGGGCGAGGAAGACCTGATTGTGGCTTCGGTCAAGCGGCTGGAGAAGCAATTCAAGCATCTGAAGGACTTCTACGGCAACGACACTGTCAAGGCCATTGCTGTTGCCTTGCCCGATGGTACCGTGCAATTGGAGGATCTCGGCGATGACTTCCGCGTGAATGTCAAGAACATGAAGGGCTGGGTGGACGCAATCTGCGGCGAGTTGCGCAAAGGAGGGTGAGCCATGGGCACCCTTCTGTTGCAGTTGATTGGCCCGATGCAGTCATGGGGCGTGCAGAGCCACTTCACGCACCGTGACACCGGCCTGGAACCCTCCAAGAGCGGTGTGATCGGCCTGCTGTGCGCCGCGCTGGGCAAGCCACGCGACGAGAGTCATCCAGACAACGCTGATAAGCCCTCTCTGGCATCCCTGGCCGCGTTGCGCATGGGGGTGCGGGTGGATCGGGAAGGACTGATGAAGATGGACTATCACACTGCGGGCAAAGGTGGTTACCTCAGGGCAAAGGGTGAAATCGAGCGGAGGGACTTGATCGTTTCAGAGCGGTTCTATCTTGCCGATGCCGCTTTCCTGGTCGGCCTGGAAAGCGACAAGTCAGACCTGCTCCGGCAACTCGACTATCGCCTTTGTCGCCCCATGTGGATGTTATACCTTGGCCGCAAGGCATTTGTCCCTGGCGCGCCGGTATGGCTGAAGAATGGCATCAAACTCGACATGGGGCTGGAGGATGCGCTGAAGGTCTATCCTCGATTGGCGGCAGGGCGAGACAGGGAACGTCGGGCGAGGCTGATGATTGAGGATGCCGAGCGAGGCAGTATCGTGCGGCCTGACCAACCGTTGTCGTTTGCCTGGGACCAGCGCAAATTCACCGTGCGCCGCGTTCGGTTGGATTTCTGCACACCACCCGATCCGCCAGTGGAGGTGTCCTGATGTACTACTCCCTGCTTACGCTCTACTCGCGCTCGCGCCAAGTGCAACGCGAGATCGCAGCGCCGTACGAGATGCACAGAACGCTGTTAAATGCCTTTCCCACCGGAAGAGTCGGCGTCGAGCGCGCCGATTCCGAAGCCGCGGATGTGCTGTTTCGGTTGGATGATCATGCTGACGGCGTGTTGACTGTGCTCGTACAATCGCGCACCGAACCGGATTGGTCAGCTTTGAAGCCTGGCTACTTGCTGGAAGCACCACAAGTGAAGCAGCGGGAGGTATCGCTGCAAATGGATCAACCACTCACCTTCCGCCTGCGCGCCAACCCGACCAAACGCCTGAGCGCGGGCAAAGGCAACACCGGCAAGCGCGTCGGCATCTACGACGAGGAAGGCCAGCTCGCCTGGCTGGCGCGCAAGGGGGAACAGCACGGCTTCCGCGTGCTCCAGGCCCAGGTCAGCCGCGACGACAAGATCAAAAACGACGAGGCGATTCATCGAGAAGACGGCGTGCACAAGCTGGAGCTGCTCAGCGTTCAATTCGACGGCGTGCTGCAAGTGACCGACCCTGACAAGCTAATCCGGGCCGTCCAGACCGGCATCGGCAGCGCCAAGGGGTTCGGGTTCGGCCTGCTATCGTTGGCGCCGGTGCCTAAGTGATCCCGCCAGACCTGTCAGGTCTTAAGCATTGGGTTGAAGATTCCCCACAAACGTGGGGTGGAGGTATCCCATGCGCATCCAAGACTATCACGACCTGCCCAAGCTGCGCGACAGCCTGAGCTACCTCTACCTGGAGCACGGGGTGATCGAGCGCAGCCAGAATGCAGTCGAATTCTTCGACAAGAAGAGCGGCCGGACGCTGGTGCCGGCCTCCGCGCTCACTGCGCTGATGCTCGGCCCCGGCACCAGCATCACCCACGAGGCGGTGAAGACGCTGGCCGACAACGGCTGCTTGATCCTCTGGTGCGGCGAAGAAGGCGTGCGCTTCTACGCCCAGGGCATGGGCGAGACGCGCAAGGCGTATCACCTGCTCAAGCAGGCCGAGAAGTCGAGCGATCCGATTCAGCGCATGGAGGTGATCCTGCGGATGTACCACTTCCGGTTCGAGGAGGAATTGGCCGACAACCTGACCATCGAGCAGATCCGCGGGCACGAGGGGGTGCGGGTGCGCAAGGCGTATGCCGAGGCCAGCAAGACCTATGGCATCAAGTGGGAGGGCCGGAACTACGACCGCGGCAACTGGAACGCGGCCGATCCGGTCAACCGCGCGCTGTCGGCGGCCAACGCGTGCCTGAACGGGTTGTGTCACGCGGCCATTGTTTCCGGCGGCTACTCGCCTGGCCTGGGTTTCATCCACACCGGCAAACAACTGAGCTTCGTCTACGACATCGCCGACCTGTACAAAGTGGACATCACCGTGCCGTTGGCGTTCGAGCTGGCAGCCGAGTCGTCCAATAACCTGGGAAGCCGCGTGCGCCATGCGTGCCGCGACGCGTTTCATGCCTACAAGCTGCTCGACAACATTCTGCCCGACATTGACCGCATGTTGGGCATCGCGGCCGAGGAGTTGGCGGCGGGTGAGGAAGTGGATGCGGACCCGGCGCGGCCGGAGCCGTGGTGGTCGCCGGATGAAGCCATAGAACATGGAGGGAATGGGCATGCTCATGATGATATTGGAGACAGTACCGGTTGGCTTGCGCGGAGAGTTGACTCGCTGGCTGATTGAGCCGCATCCGGGTGTGTTCGTCGGTCACGTTTCGGCGCTGGTGCGTGATCGGCTGTGGCAGAAGTGCTGCCAGGGTCTCAAGGGCGGCGGCGTGGTACAAGCCTGGTCTACCAACAATGAGCAGCGATTCCAGATGCGGAGTTTCGGCACGACGCGGCGGGAGGTGGTAGACTTCGATGGCCTGCAACTGATCCGGCTGCCGGTTGAACCGGCAGGTCAGGCGGATAGCAAGGTCGCGGCCGAACCTGGCCGGCGCGCGAAGCAAACGCCCTTACCAAGAGGCTACTGAGCGACCATCGCGTCCGCCGCTGCCCGCCGAAATGTAACTTTGGAAGGGTTTTCCCCACACGCGTGGGGGTGAACCGTGGTCTGGCGCGAAAGCCCTTTTCCATTGGTTGTTTTCCCCACACGCGTGGGGGTGAACCGTCGATCTTCGCTGGTGTTGTCGAAACGGCAACGTTTTCCCCACACGCGTGGGGGTGAACCGCACAACAAGGGGGAAACTATGGAAACTTACTAGTTTTCCCCACACGCGTGGGGGTGAACCGGCCCACAAGGCCGCGTTTCAGATCATCTCCCAGTTTTCCCCACACGCGTGGGGGTGAACCGGAGATCGCGCTGTGGGACGCGGGTAAGGCATCGTTTTCCCCACACGCGTGGGGGTGAACCGCTCGCGCTCAGCGGCGGCATTCGCAAGCTCGGGTTTTCCCCACACGCGTGGGGGTGAACCGGCCGCCCGCAGCCCGGCGCGAATCGCCAGGATGTTTTCCCCACACGCGTGGGGGTGAACCGCCGACCGTGGGCATGAGCATCAGCCGCCTCTCTTTTTCCCCACACGCGTGGGGGTGAACCGAACGCCGACGACACTGACGAGGACGAAACCGAGTTTTCCCCACACGCGTGGGGGTGAACCGTTCCCATGCCCCGACACAGTCAAACACGTAAGGTTTTCCCCACACGCGTGGGGGTGAACCGCCAGCCGCGGCACGGCGGCACAGCGCGGGTTCGTTTTCCCCACACGCGTGGGGGTGAACCGAACGCGCTCAAGGTATGGGTCGTGGGCTTCCAGTTTTCCCCACACGCGTGGGGGTGAACCGGACGGTGGGCAGTCTATGATGACGGTTGGCGCGTTTTCCCCACACGCGTGGGGGTGAACCGCTACGCCCATGCT
>JAPLHB010000047.1 GCA_026389845.1 Chloroflexota bacterium | reverse complement strand
ACCAGCAAGGCCGGGAGATTCGCGCCTATGTTGCGATGGCTGAAGAAGCGCCCTCGAATCTCCCGCGGCACAATATCGGCCACGATCGCGGTCCACGCCTGATTCGCGAAGTTGTTGGCGAAGGTGATGACCGCGTTGACTGCGATGATGGTGAGGATGGCTACGCCAGGGTCACGGAGCAGGAATGGCACGACGACCCACGCCAGCAGCGCGACCCGCGCAACCATGCCACTGCACAAGACCACGGCCTTGCGCCGGCCCCCTAGTAACTTGATGGCCTGGGCGCCGGGCAGCAACGCGATTAACCCGCACAGGCTGGCAACCGCGGTCAACTGTCCGACCTGGGCGTTCGTGGCGCCGTAGGCTACTGCGAACAGCGCCACGAAGCTGCCGTAGAAGCTGCCGCTGATCGTGGCAAACAGGCCGTCCAGCCAGAACCAGCGCAGCCGCTGGACCTCCACGACCTCCGGCTGATTGGCCGACAGTCGCGCCAAGCTGCGGTCCAACGACCCCATCAGGTGCTCGGGGCCAAGGGTGCGTGTGAGCCAGTTGATTTTCATATCCTGCGATTCGTCACCTGGCGGCCGTGGGTTGAAACCCACGGTTCAGCAGGTGAAAACCCGTCGAAACGGGTCGGTCGTGCCCGTCCAACCGGCTTCAGCCGGTTTGCACCTTTATCAGTAGGCGGTTTCAACCGCCGGCGCTGCGGCCGCCTGCGCGTAACCGACCAGATTCAGCAGCAGCCGGTCGGCGGCCGGGTGGGTGTCCAGGTTCTCCACCAGGTGCAGCGTGTTGAGGATGACCTTCCCGGCGCCATGCCGATAGGCGGCGATCAGCAAGCCGCAGCCGTAGCCGCCCGGACACCTGTGGTGGGCGGTGACGAAAGAGGCGGCAATCGTCTCGTCGGGCGTATCCAGCCCCTCGTAAATCTCGTGCGGGATGACCGGACCGTAGTAATCCCAGTCCAGGATGCCCGGCGCTTGCAGACCCGCGAACACAGGGTGACGCTTGGCGACGCACTCCTTATGATACAGCCAATCGGTGAACGCGTAGCAGATCCCCTTGTTCTGGAACGGCAGATAGCCGGTCGGTCCATCCGCGTTGCCCAGCGCCTTGTGGTTCAGGAAGACCACCGTGGCACCCGCGGCGACCCTCTCGAACAAGCCGGCCATGCGCGCTGGGGTGATCTCGTCTTCGAACGGCTTGTAGACCAGGATCACCTCGCCCTCCTCAACCCGTCCCCCTGCCGCAGCGGGGGGACCAGGGGGGGGCACGAAGGGGCGAACCTCGACGCCGTGGGCGGTGAGCCAGGCTGCGGCCCGGGCGTTCAGGCCCCACAGAGAGACGCGGCCCTGGGCCGAGGGCAGCTCGACCGGCCCGGAGAGGTAGAAGCCCAGGCGGCCGCCGCTCGGCGCGCCGCCGTTCTCCATATTGGCGGCGAAGACGTACTGCCCCGCAGGGCCATCCAGCTTCAGGGTCTCACCCAGCACGGGAATCGCCAACGGGCCGGGATCGGGGATCGTCACAGTGGCGGATTTCTCCCAGGCTATGCCCGCCGGGCCGAGGATGCGGAAGCGCACAGGGTAATCGCCTGGCCGGAGCGCATTCTCGTTCGCCAGTGAGGCTTCGAGTGTGATCTCCCGGCCCGTGTAATGATGCATGGGGTCGGCCAGCAGACACCAGCGCAAGGGCGCCCAGCCGTCCGCGACGGCGTCGTAGGTGGCGGGCTTCCATTCCCTGGCACAGTTCCACAGCCCTTCACCGGTCATGCCGTCGTTCAGCGCGGTCAGATTGTGGCCGCAGATCCTCGGGTTGGACCGGATCAGATCGAAGCTCAGCGTGCGGTGGCGCGCCGCCAGCCGTTGGCTCTCGTGGAGGAAATCCTCGGGGAAGGGATAGACGTCGTCGAAGCCCAGCCGCTTCCAGTCGGCGATGAACGCCTGGGCCTGCGCCCGCAGGAAGCCGACGTCGTCACGGTCTTCGTTGACGCCGATCTGTTGGAAGTAGCGCCAGTCGCGGATCACGTCCTGGACGGGACCGATGCCGAACTCCGACAGGAAGACCGGTTTGTCCTGCTGGCCCAGGTTGTGGAAGAACTGGAGGCCTTGCGGGGGCAGCGGGACAAAGGGATAGTGATGGGCGTCGCCGGCCCGATCCATATAGCCCCAAAAATGCTTGGGGTTGACCTGAGGTGCGTTGGGGCCTTCGACGCCCCACTGCGGCTCCCACTCGATGCCGCCCGGGTTGCTCACCGAGCCGATGGACGGCTCGCCATCCCAGCGCCCGCTGGAGAGCAGCACCAGGCGGGTAGGGTCGAGCTTGCGCAGCTTGGGCAGAAAGGCGACGGCCCGCCGGAATACCGGGCCGTTTTCGGTCTCGTTCAACAGCCCCCAGATCGTGATGCAAGGATGGTTGCGGTCGCGGCGGATCATCTCGCTGGTGCTATGGTCGTAGCGTTCGCCCATCTTGGGCGAATCGGCCAGCAGCCAGCCTGCCAGGCATTCCTCGTAGACCATCAGCCCGATCTCGTCGCAGAATTCGAGCTGCTGCGGATCGGCCACGCCGGCGAGGAAGCGCACCGTGTTGAAGCCGGCTGCCTTGGTCTGCAGCATGTCGCGGCGTGAGCCGCGGCCGGTGTGTGCGCTCTTGAGGAAAATGCGCTTGCCGTTGAGAGTGAAGTAGCCCTCTGCCACCCGCAGCTCGCGAAACCCGCACCGCGCCGACTGCTGGTGGGTGGACTGGCCCTCCGCGTTGACCGTCGCGGTGACGCGGTAGAGATAAGGGTCATCCAAGTCCCACGGCCGCGGCTGGGAAACCTGCACGCTCAATTCGTGCTCCGAAAGCCCGGCGGGAAGCTCGACCGTCTGCTCGACGCTCGCGATGATCTCGCCGGCCTGGTCCGGGGCTACGCTCAGAGTCAACGCGGCCTGGACGGCTGCGCCTTGGCTGTTGCGCACCGTCGCGCTGACGGCAATCTGGCCGGTGTGCAGATCGGCCCGGACGAAAAGATCCGCCACGTAGATCGCGGGCACGCGGCGCAGCGTCACGGGGTAGGTGATCCCACCCATGTTCGTCGAGCTGCCGGCCTTCGTGGAATTCGTGCGATTGGAGTGAGGTACCTCTTTGAGCACGTAGCCATCAATGGGCGTGTCGGCGGGGTTGAGCACGCGCACCGCCAGCAGATTGTCGCCGTCCGGGCGGATCGAATCGGTGACGTCGAACTCGAACGGGGTTTCTCCGCCCTCGTAGCACCCGGCGTATTGGCCGTTAAGCCACACTTCACCCAGGTGGTCAACCGCCCCGAAGTGCAGCAGAAGGCGCTCCGCAGCGAGGTCAAACGGCCGGGCACCGCCCTCGACCCGGAAAGTGTGCCAGTACCAGGCCACGCCGTGGTAGTTGGGGAAAAGGTCCTGGATCAGGCCGGGCACCGGGGCCGGCCGCGCAGAAGCCGCGGGGCCGGATGAAAACCAGCCTTCCTCTTTGCCTATGTTGTTGCTATCGGTGGCAAGCAGCCATCCCTGGTTCAAGACTTGCATCGTTCTATCCTTTCTCAACGCGATGTCGCGGGTTGCTGCCGTGGGTTGAAACCCACGGCTCAGCAGGTGGAAACCCGTTGAAACGGGTTGGCGGCGCACCCCAACCGGCTTCAGCCGGTTTCTATCTCTATCAGCCGGCGGTTTCAACCGCCGGCGATCTTCCGATACCGGAACAGCAGCGCGGCCGGCCGCGTGCTGGTCGTGACCGCCAGACCCTGTTCCAGCAGCGCGCGGCCGCCGGCGCGGGCGACCTGTTTCGTGTCAGCGTCGGTCACCTCGTATTGCGCCGCGGGATCGAGGCCATGTAGCTTGAACGACGTCGCGTCCTGTTCGTTGTCCTCCCGACGGAAGGCCTGCACGATTCCTTCGCCCAGGTCGGGCCGGTCAAACTGCCAGGCCGCCCATTCCTTTCGGCTCAGCGTGGGCGCGGTCAGGGAATAGAAGTCGCCGTAGAAGTACTTGCGCACCTGCAGTTCCTCCTGTATGTGCCGGCGGACCAGATCCAGCGGCAAGGTCTGGTTATCCTCGAGGGTTGGACCCGCGCAGCCCACGCCCATGCCGGCGCCCAACCCGCCGCGCAAACCGTAGGGGGTCAGATCAAAGACGCGAGCGAGGAAGACGGGGTACCACAAGCTCAGACTGTTGGTGAGGTTCTGCATGAAAACGAGGGTTGCGGACGTGTCGGGCCAGCCATAGGAATCGCTTGGATGCAACGGGAAGGAGCGGGCCATCATCTCCAGGTCAAGACGCCGGCCGCCGCTGGCGCAATTGTCAATCAGCAGGCCCGGATGGCGAGCCACCAGATCGTCCAGGAAAGCATACAGGCCCTCGATGTGGCGGATCTCGTGGATGCCGATGCGGTCAAGACTGTCGGCCACGTCGGCCCCCTGCCACATCGTGCTGGGCGATATGTTGAAATCCTGGCGGTAGATCGTAACGCCACCCTCCTCGATCAGCGACGAGATGCGATCGGTCAGCCACTGGCGGGCCGCCGGGTTGCCCAGGTCGAACAGGTAATCGGCGCCTCGCAGCGCTGCGGGCAGTTTGGCGCTCAGCGTGTACTCGAAATGGTTGCGCGCGATATCGCTGTCCTTGTGCACCCGCTCCGGCTCGAACCATAGCACGAAGTCCAGCCCGGCCGCTTTGCAGGCATCGCCGACAGGTTTCAGGCCTTGCGGGTAGGTAGTCTTGTTCGGGTACCAACTGCCCACCTGGTTGGCCCAGGCTTCGCCCCAGGTATCGGCCTTCGGGTTGAAGGGGCTGTCGCCATACCAGCCCGCGTCAATCCAGAAAGCGTCCACGCCAAGCTTCTGCTCCTGGAGCCAGTGGATTTTCGCCAGATGGCTTTCGGTGGTCCGCTCGCCCCACGCGCCGTCCACGATGGGCAACTGCACCGGTTGACCGTTGCGCCGGGGCGTCTTGTGAGCCAAGAGGAAGCGGCGCAGCAGGTTGTTGCCGCGGAGACGCTCGCCGTCCCAGAACAGCAGGAGGATACGCGGGGAGCGGATTTCCTCGCCGGGGTGCAGCTTGAGGTGGGTGCGCTGCATACCGGCGGTCACTTGCAGGCTCTCTGCCCACCGGCGGAAGTTCATTTCCCAGTTCCCCGTCCAGCCGATGCCGATAAGCACGCTGGCCTGACCGAGGCTCAGGTTGCAGAAAGGCATCGCACCATCGGACGAACGCCCCCCGGTGGACGCCACGCTGACAAGGCCCTCGGTGATGGTCTTCTCCTGGGGCGCAAAATCGTCGAGCTTCATCTGGCTGCCGTTGGCATACAGGATCGTACAGGTCTGCTCCGGGGTCGCCGGGAAGGAAAAATCCAGCGGCTCGATGCTGTCCAGGATCGGCGTATCGGCGCTGCCCTCGTTCTTCAGGTAGAGCACCCACTCGACCGCCGGAAAGTCAGCATAGGCGATCGCCTGCCAGCGGATCGTGAGTCCGGTCGCGGGATCCTTGCGCGTGATGACGTGTTCAGTGCGCCGGTCGTCGGCCGCGGCCGCGGTCTTGTCCAGGCTCCAGCCCTTGAACTGGCCGACCAGGTCTTGATCCCCATAGGTCATGGAAATCGGCAGATCGCCGCTTTCGAGGATCGGCGTCAGCCAGCGTTGAGCGAGGGCCAGATCGGCGGCCGTGGGCTTGACGGCATCGTAAGGCGTCGGCGCGGCGGCCGGTTGGGCGGTCGGCGCCTCCGGGCGCGCCGGCTGAGTCGTCGGCGCTGACGAGGGCGGAACTTTCGTGCAAGCCGCGAGGGCCGTCGCGCCGACGGCCGCGCCAGTGGACTTGATAAAGGTGCGCCGATTGATTCTTGCCATCCGTTTACCTCGCCCCTTGTTGCATGACCGCTATTTCCGACAATGTTTGGTCAATGACCACGACGGCCGAGCAGGGCGGCACGGTGATCCCGTCGGCCGTCGCCCGCCAGGTCGGATCGCCCGCCAGGTCGGATCGTCCACCAGGCGGTAGCGCGCCGGACAGCCGCCGTCGTCGAGGGTCGCCTGCACGATGATCGTTTTCTTCTCGTCATAGTTGCACACAACGAGGCCGCGCTTGCCGTTCCTGGCGTTGATGAACACCGCGTAAGGATGGTGCGGCTTGCCGTCAACGGTCACCTGTACGCCAAACCTCATGCCCAACGGTTGGGCTCAGCGGCGGGCGGCGGGACGGGGCCTTGCAGGGCCTGTCAAGCCAATTATCGCGCTGCATGCCCTCGGGCGGATGCAGGCCGCCCGTCCGCTACAGCCGATGTTGGGCCGCTTTTCAACTGCTACTGGCTGGGTTGCCAGCCGCTTAGCGGTGTTAGTTGTATCTGCTTCGAAAGATCATAGGCAGTCGACAGGTCGCTGTCGCTTTCCACGAGCACGCGTCCGAGCACGAGCACCGACTTGTTCGGCGAGGATATCTGCGTCATGCCGCTGGGCACCTGTCCTTTCCAGCCGGGACCGCTCACGAGGTAGTCTCCAGCCTGCGTGCCCGTGGTGCGTTTGCCAACGTAGGCTAAAATAGTGTTGTTCGACGGATCAGTGAACTGCACACTGTAGTAGCGGCCGGCCATGTCCGGCACGTGTAAGACTTGCGGTCCTTTTGAGAGATCGAGCCAGCCAGCCGTTACGAGCGTGTCGTGGTTCACACCAGTGGTCGCCAATTTTGAGGCCGAGGCGGGCGCGTGGAGGGGGTCTGCAAAAAGCGTTTGGGGCTCCGTATAGAGCGTATTGACCGGGATGGGGCCGTCGCCGAACCCTTTAACGAGGATCGCCCTCTTGTATACGGACAGCATCATGCGTGGCCAAAAGTAGGTGAAAAGGAACCATGACGCGACCATGAACGAACCGAATAAAAGCAAATGCGTCACATGAGTCATCATGACACCTCGACAATCGGCGGTACCGTATACTCGCCATTGAGAATGGCCGCGCCGGGTATATACACACGCAGCCAGAGGATGAAGTTGCCTGCAGGCGCGGGCAGCCAGTTGGATTCATGACCTGCCGGCGCGGCGTTCTGAAGGTAAATGTCAACGGAGCCGTCGGCGTTCGGCACGAGGCCAGAGCGATCGCTCACGCTGTACCGATTGAGCGGATTCGGCACAAAGCGATTTTTCGCATCGCCCATGGTCAAAGACCAGAATGCATTGTTCGGTGGAAGACCGCCCGGCGGGAAGTGTATGATGTAGTCGTGCTTTCCGGAGAGCGTATGGCCCGCGCCATCTCCGGACGTCGTCCAATACATCGCCTCTTGCGGCACGTTTATCGGGCCGGGAAATATTTGGGCGCACGCGGCTCTGAACAACATGCCATTTCCGGGCACGCCGCATCCGCACATGGTAAGCCAGCCGTTGACCTTTGTGGCCTTGATCCTTGCGTAAATTTGGGCAGAGACAAACGCCAGCCCGAAGCCGATGAAGAAGCCTTGCACCACGTCATTACGCACAGTTCTTGAATGGGCAAAGAAGAATAAATAGATGATGAATAAGCCGCATATCAAGCCGATGAGTGCCGTCAGAAAAGTGGATGTTCTGTTGCTCATATAATTTCCTTTATCAGTTTGAGCTTAGCGGTGCAAGCTGTATCAGCTTTGCAAGGCCGTATGCGGTTGGGAGATCGCTGTCACTGACCACAAGCACGCGGCCGATCACGAGCACCGAGTTGTCCGGCGAGGAAATTTGCGTCAGCCCCGCCGGCACCGTTCCGCGCCAGCCCGGCCCGGTAATCATAAAGTCACCCGCCTGCGTGCCGGTTGTGCGTCGGCCGACGTAGGCGAACACGTCCCACCACGAATCGATGAACTGGACGCTGTAGTACCGCCCGGCCATGTCCGGCACGTCCAATACCTCCGGCTCCTTGCTCAGATCGAGGAAACCGAAGGTGTAGAGCGTGTCGTGGTTCGCCCCCGCCAGCAGGTTGGCATTTTTCGAGGACGGCGATGCCAGGTCGGGCATCGCATAGATCGTATTGACGGGAATGCCGACGGCGGGCGCGCCGTTTTCCGCGGGCGAGACTCCTTGGTTCACGATCGCCTTCTCCCACGCGTTGAAGATCAGGTGCGGATAGAAGTAGATATAGGCGACGGCGCCGACGCCCCACACAATGACGGCTGACAGGAGGAACGTGAACAGCCGGGGATGTCTTGCCGGCCAGGAGCGGCCCGACGCGGCGGAAACGGCCGGCGACGCCGCCTTCTCGCTGCTATTCTTCGCGGTCATCATGGCACCTCCTGGACCGGGGGCACCTGGTATTCGCCGTTCAGGACGGATGGACCGGGCTGATAGGCGCGCAGCATCAGGTGGAAGTTTCCGGCCGGCGCCGGCAGCCAGTTAGTCTCGTGGCCGGCCGGAGCCGCGTTCTGGATGTGGATGGCGATGGATCCGTCGGCGTTCGCTGCGAGGCCCGAGAGGTTGCCGACGCTGTATCGGTTGATCGGATTAGCCACCAGGAGGCTCTGGGGATTCATCATTGTCAGCGACCAGAAAGCGTCATTGGGCGGGGTCCCGCCGGGCGGGAAGTGGAGGATATAGTGATGCTGCCCATTAAGGGTATTCCCCGCACCGTCCACGGTCGCCGTCCAATAGACCCCCTCGTCCGGAAGGTTGGCGGCCGGGAGCAACAAGGCGCAGGCGGCCTTCAGGAGAATGTTATTGCCGGGTACGCCACATTTCATCGTGGTGCTCCAGCCGTTAACGGTCGTCTGCATGGCATGGACCTCTACGCTGAGCAGAATATCGGCCGTGACAACCGCCAGAATTCCGCCCACGATGATTCCTGGGATCAGGCCCACGATGATTTTTCTGAGCATACGATCATGCCTCCTTTCGCGGCCCTCGCCGGCACCGCGCCCAACGCCCCGCTTCACCTGCGCCCGTCGCTACGAATCCAGGTGGATGGGATCACGCGCTATCGCAACGACACCCGATTCATCAACGCACGCGCCCAGGGCGTCAGGTGGAAGCAATGTTAGGCCCGTGACCCCGCACCGTGCCCACCACCCCACCGCCGCCCCCCAGCCCCGCCCGCTGTGACCGCCTGCCCCTGGGACGCGCCTGGCGCCGTGTCCTTCGTGGGCCTGGTTAACCACGAACCTGGCCTTGACGGCGCGTCGCTCGCTGCGGCCCCTGTCCGACAACGTGCTCCGGCCTAACGCCCCGCATCACCCGCTCGCGCGGTGTCCACTGGAACCTTGCCCAACCACAGGCAAGGTGGAGAAGTCAAACACGCTCGGACAGGAAGCGCGGAGCGCGAGTCGGGTGCATGCGGTTGCTGGGCGGCGCAACAGATATTGAATCACTTAGCGAGGCATTTTTTCTTGAAGTGCTTCAAGAACAGCAAAATATGCTGGCTTCTTGTTAAGACTATCATCGAACATAGTTGGGTCAGCCAGGGCATTTCCTCCACGGGCATTATCCAACCAAGAGTACTTATCAAAAACATCCCAAAACCAAATCTGCTCACATACACCAGACTCGAGACAAGCATCAATCGCCTCTTTATAGATTTTTGCTTGAATCTGATGCCTTTCCTCCGATGACTTTGATACCGCACTCATATTGACATCGAGTTCAGTGATATAAACTGGTATACCATATCCTTTAAAAGCATCTATTATCGCGTGTTTGCTTGGCGGGTTTGCTCCGTCTAGGTGCAGTTGGATACCAACCCCATCGACTAAACCTAATAGCCTGAGCCGGTCTATGATTTGTTTAGTCCACTGGTAAGGCTGGCTGTTCAGTATCTCATTTCTCGTATCGTTATAAAACAAAAGCGCCTGAGGATCAGTATCTCTTGCCACCCTGAAAGCCGCTTCAATATACTCTTTGCCAATGACGACATTAAACATATCGTCGGGACGGCCGTCATGTATAGCCTCAGGCGATCGAGATTCGCTCACGACCCCATAAAGTTTTATCATTCCCTTAAAGTGGGTCATTATTGTTCTGACGTGGTTTTCCAGGATTGCCAGTAGTCTTTCTCGCGTTAATCCTTTCAGGTCTCGAAGATAGGAATATGTAAAATTGGAGCGCGCATCTATTAAGTGGGTTCCCCTAATGTACATTCCATTTTCCATGGCCTTGTTGATCGTTGCATCAGCAGATTTCTCATACATTCCATCAACGGAGTTGAATACGAAGACTCCTTCTTTTTGTTCGATTATGTTCCAAGCGAGCTGATCTATCATCGCTCCGTTAAACTCCGCAATCACCAATGGGTCTATATCTTTCAGTTCTCTGTAAGGGTAATTATCACTTGAAAAATGGGTTCCCAGGATAAGGCCCAATTCGGCGGCCAAATCGCGCAGGCCGATCACTCGCCATTCTGTGTTCTTCTTGGCGATCATAAAAGGAATTGAGCCTTCCAAGGTTTCACCTTGAGTTAAGGGATTGGGATCAAGGTTATAGATTGCTACAGCAATTGCCTCACCCTCTTTGCCCTTGACCTCCCGAAAAGTGATTCCTTCAGCCACCTGTTCCGCCGTAATCTCAATACCCGCCATCTGCATCGCGTTGACAAACTGCGGAATGGGTGCATCGGGCTTGCTCAGGTCAAACAGTTCGGGGGCGGAGTAACGCGGGTCGGTAACGGTCAAGTCGCCAATCTGTATCGTAGGGATGCGCGTGGGTGTAGCGACTGGAGTGACTGTCGCCATCGCGGTCGGCACGGAAGTATTAGTCGCTGTCGCACTTGGCACAGGTGTCACACTCGGCACAGGTGTCGCGCTCGGCGCGGGTGTCGGCGTAGACGCAGGCGTACAAGCACCCAAAAGCAAATTGACAAGCAGAACAAAAATCAGTGTATGTTTCATCTTTCGCATTCTCCTTTGACGATTACCGCCACCCAACGGAACGCGGTTCACCTGCGCCCGTCGCGACGAGTCCAGGTTCTGACTCGCACAGCCTCTCACGACGAAAACTGGTTGTTGAGCGCCGAGCCTAGGGCGTCAGGTGGAAGCGCATGTTGGACGGCCCCGCCCACGACGCCCCGCTGCACCGCGCCCACGACGACGGCCCATGGCCACTGCTGTGCGACGCCGAGCCTGACCCCGCGGCGAACCCCCACGGCTGACCGCCGCGTCGCCTGGCAGGGGACGTTTTGGCCCGCCCGCGCGCGTGCAGGTGGCCGACCCCCAGCCCAACTTGTATTTAGGCGGAAATCTTCCGCCCAATCCGCCGCCAACGGCATTTGGACGGAAACAATCCATCTGGATGTCTGTCACAACCGGAACGTCCTCGCCTCGTCGAGCATTGCCAAGACGTTCTCCACCGGAACATCTGCCATGACGGTGTGGTCGGGGCCGCAGATGTAGCCGCCCCCGCGACCGAGGACGCTGATCCGTTTGCGGACTTCGGCCCGTACCTCGTCCGGCGTGCCATACGGTAGGGTACGCTGGGAGTTGATGGCTCCGAAGAAGGTCAGGTGCCGGCCGTATTCGCGTTTCAGCTCCTCCGGGTCGTTCCCGCGAAGGTGGACCTGCACCGTCTCCCAGATATCCATACCCATGTCAATCATGTCGCCCAGCACCGGCCGGAAGGTGCCGCAGTTGTGAATCCAGAGTTTGAGGCCGTAGCTCTTCGCCAGCCCGTAGATTTTTTCGTAGCTCGGCTTCAGGAAGCGCCGCCAGTGCGCCGGGGAGATCAACATCCCCTGCTGCGCCGCGAAGTCATCGGCATATTCGTAGACATCCACCAGTCCACGCGTGGCCTCCAGCAGGCGGCGTTCGTAGCCCAGGATGAAGGCCTCCACGTGCGCGATCACCGCCTCGATCAGCTTAGGCTCGGTCTGGAGCTTGATCAGTGTCTCCTCCATGCCCATCAGGTCAAACACCGTGCACAAGAGGGGCAGCCACTGGCCGACGCCACGCGAGGCTTCGGCGCGCGTCAGCCCCTCCCGCTGGACCGAGCATGTCGAGCGTGCCTGCCTCAGCGTCTCCGGGGAAACGCTGCGCATGAGATCGGCAGCCACCTGGTAATCAATGTCGTCGGGATCCGGCCATGGGAAGCGATCAATCTCCGCGAGGGTGGTCGCGTGGGCGAGCGGATAGCTTCCGCGGCCCGTGCCATAGCCGGCTCCCGTCGCGCCCATCGTGCTGGTGTCCTTACCCCAAATGTCGCAGCCACCTGCGACATTCGGTCCGAAGTAGACCGGCCGCGCAAACTGGACGTCCAGCCCAATCACCGCGCGCAGGTCGAACATGTCGGTCGCGCCGAAATGCTCCAGCCACCGGTCAGCCGGATCGAAACCCATGATATTCACGGGGACCGTCTCGGGCTGGATGTGGTTGATGGCTTTGAGCATCCGCTCCCTGGGTGTTTCCATCGGTCTGCCCTTCGCTCTTTTACATAAGAGATCGTCGAGAATAACTGTCATTCTGAGAACCGCCATGCCACCCGCGGCATTCGTGAAGCAAGAAACTCCACCGCTTGTCATGCTGAGCGGGTCGTTCCCGTGTCTTGCGTTGCGGCGAGCTTCCAGCGAAGCATCCGTTCGTTTCACTCAGAGCTTGTCCTGAATGCAATGAAGGAACAAATTTTGGCGTGGCAGCGAGACCCTTCGCTAGAGTCACGCCGCAGCGGACTGTTTGTTGTAGACCCGCTCAGGGTGACACTCGTTTTTGTTCCCGATAAAGTCTATACAGTGTACTTTCCCGCAGTGGATCACTGCCCGCCGCGTTGCGTGGCCGCCAGAACGACCTCGACCGCCTTGCGCCCTTCGGCAATCGTGCATCGGATCGGCTTGTCGTCCGCTACGGCCTCGAGGAACTCCCGATCTTCGGCGCGGAACATGTCGTCGCGATCGGTGACCATCTCTTCGTGTTCCCACGCCGCCTTGGCTGCTTCGTACACTGATACCGTGCAGTGATCCCACCGCGCGAACTCGACGATGATCACGCCGGCCGCGCCGATCAGCTCGATCTGCCGGTGCCGCGGGCGCTGGAAGAAGTCCAGGTGAACGGTCGCCAGGCAGCGGCCCTCGAAGCCGATCAGGATTTCGGCCACGTCGGGCGCGGTGATGCCGATGTCGCTGAAGCTCCCGCTGAGCGCATACACCTGCTTGACCGGCAGCCCCGCATACCAGATCGCCAGGTCAATGTCGTGCATCAGATCGAAGGCCCCGCCGTGCTGCGCCGAGAACAGGCTGCGGTAGTCGGGCCGCACGTCGGGCAGGTGCTCGCCCACGAGCGCACGCACCGACACCAGCCGTCCCACGCGCCCGGCTTCGAGGATCTGCTGGGCTTTCAACAGCCCATCGTGATAACGGAAGCAGTGGGCCACCATGACCTTCCGGTTCTCTGCCGCGGCCAGGGCGACCAGGTCATCCATGCCGTCGGTCGAGTCGGAGAGCGGCTTCTCGCTCAATACGTGGCAGCCGGCGCGGATCGCCTGCGCCGCCTGCGGGATGTGCAGCCAGGGCGGTGTGCCGATGAGCACCGTGTCTGGCCGGTCAGCCAGACCCGCCTCGTAGGTCTCGTACATCTTGACTGTTGGAACCTGCGCCAGCAACGATTCGCGCTGCTCCGCCAGCGGATCGCACGCGCGGAGGTCAGCCACGCCCAGGCTGTTCAGCACCCGGGCGTGCCGCTTGCCGATGCTGCCGCAACCGACGATCAACACGCTGAGGTCTTGCCACTTTTTTACCATGCGGTCATCCCTCCATCCACGGGCAGGTTGACGCCGGTGACGTAGGACGCGGCTTCCGACGCCAGGTAGACCACCGCGCCCTTCATCTCTTTGCCGTCCTGCCCCATGCGGCCCATCGGCACCAGGTAGTTGTATTGCAGGACGAACTGCTCCGGCTGCACCCGCCAGAACCCGCCGGGGCTGATGCAGTTCACGCGGATGTTGTACTGCGCCAGCCAGCACGCCATCTCGCGCGTCATGTTGATGACGCCTCCCTTGGCCGCGGCGTAGTCAATCGTCACGCCGCCCATCGGCGTGCCGTTGTAGACGCGGTAATCCTTGCCGACCATACCGGCCACCGAGCCGATGTTGATGATGACCCCGCCCTGGGCAGGCTTCATGGCTTTCGCCACGACGTGCTTGGAGCAGAGAAACACGCCGGTCAGATTGACGCCGATGGTGAAGTTCCATTCCTCGATCGGGCGCTGCTCCAGCGGCTTGTTGTCCGGCGTGCTGACGACGTTGCCGGCGTTGTTCACCAAAACGTCAATTTTGCCGAACTCGGCCAGCACCGCATCCACCAGTGCGCTCACCTGATCTTCATAGCGCACGTCGCAGGCAAAGCCGACGATCTTGCGGCCGGTCTCGGCGGCGATTTCGCTCGCGGTTTTCTGCGCCGCTTCCAGGCTGCGACCGGTGATCGCCACGTCCGCGCCAGCCTCGGCCAGCGCGCACGCCATGTCGCGCCCCAGGTTCCGCGCCCCGCCCGTCACCAGCGCGACTTTGCCGGTAAGGTCGAATAATTGCTGAATTGTGGGTGATGCCATTTCCAGTCTCCCTTACATACAGTGTACTTTCCTGCCAAGAATTTCGTGTTTGTAACCGTTCAGCCATAGCGGAGCATCCTGAGCGGAGCCCGCCGATTTTCGCGGGCGTAGTCGAAGGAGGCGGAGCGGTCTTCGCACAATGGCCGCATCCTTCGACTTCACTTCGCAAACAACGCTCCGTTCCGCTCAGGACGCTTGCTGGATGGTGAGGGCTGAACGGTTACGCCACGCGCTTGTAAACGAACAGCGCCGAACCGGGCTGCTCCGCGATCTCGACGGTGAAGCCGTCGGTCATCAACGCCTGGCCGGTCAGGCGGCGGGTCGGGCCGCCGTCGTGCGAGATCAGATCATACTCGGCCAGCGGATCCAGGCCGCCCAGGTGGGCCTCCAGCCGCGCGAACGGGCTGCGTTGCCTGCGGAACGCCAGCACCATCCCTTCGCCCAGGTCGGGCCGGTCATACTGCCAGGCGGCCCAGGCGTCATCGGCCAGGCTGCACGACGCCAGCGGGTAGAAATCGCCGTACAGGTACTTGCGCACCGCGACGTACTCGGCCGCCAGCCGGCGGATTTCGTCCAGCGGCAGGTCAACGCCTTCTTCGACCGCGCGGCCGCTCCAGCCCACGATCAGGCCGGCTCCCAGCGCGCTGCGGTACGCATATGTCGTGTCCTGTTGGGTCACACCCACGCTCAGCGGAACCCAGGGGGCCAGGCCTTGCGCCTGCGTTTGCATCACGATGGGGTCGAAGCCACCGTAGCACTGCACGTCGCTGCGCCAGAGCGGCACGCTGCGCGAGATCATTTCCAGGTCAATGCGCTGCCCGCCGCCGGCGCAATTGTCAATCAGGAGGCCGGGGTGGCGCGCCAGCAGTTCGTCCCAGAAGGCATACAGACCGGTGATGTGGCCGATTTCGGTCATCCCTACCCGGTCGGCCGCATCGGCCCCTTGCCAGAAGGGGGTCGGCGTGACGTTGAAGTCCTGCCGGTACCAGGTGATGCCGAATTCAGCGATCAGCGCCGAGATCTGGTCGGTCAGGAAGCGGCGCGCTTCTGGGATGCCCAGGTTGACCAGGTAATTGTTGCCCGGCAGCCAGGTGGACTTCACCGGGCCGAGCAGCCACTCCGGATGTTCGCGCGTGAGCGCGGTCCCCTCGTAGGCCCGCTCCGGCTCGAACCAGAGCAGAAACTCCAGGCCCGCGGCCCGCGCCGCATCACCGACCGGCTTGAGGCCACGGGGGTAGGCGCCCTTGATCGGGGTCCAGCTCCCCACGTGCATGGCCCATTCCGGGCCAAAGGTATCGCGCGTGGCGTCGTAGGTCCGTTCCCCGTACCAACCGGCGTCAATCCAGAAGCAACTGGCGGGCATGGCGTTGTCTTTTAGCCAGCGGATCTTTTCCAGGTGGCTGGCCTCGGTGCGCTCGCCCCAGGCGCCGTCGGAGATGGGAAGGCGCTCGATCTGTCGAAGATCCCCGTCAGGGGGCGGCGCACTTTCGACCGTGCGCTGCAACGGGCGTGGGGTGTGGTGCGCCAGGATCAATCGGCGCCAGGTGTTGTGGCTGCGGACGCGATCCCCTTCCCAGAAGAGCAGGAGGATGCGCGGCGTGCGGATCTCTTCGCCCGGATGCAGCCGCAGGTGGGTGCGCTCCATCCCCGCCCGGACGCGCACGGTGTCCCCCTGGCGTGGGCGCAAAAAGCTGGCCGTCCAGTTGCCGGTCCACCCGACGGCGCAGATCACCCCGGCGCTCTCGCCCTCGACGTTGAAGAACGGCAGATGCCGGGTAGACGACCGGCCCGTGTCCGTGGTCAGGGCAAAGTTCAGCCCCGGCCTGAGCCACGTGACCTGCGGCGAGAAGTCGTCGAGCTGGCAACTGCTGCCTTTGGCATGGTGCAACCGGGGGAAGGTCCCCTGGCCCACGACGAAGTCGGCGTCCAACGGTTGGATGTCGGCCAGGATGGGGGTGTCGGCCGCACCGGTGTTCTTGAAGTAGACCACCCACTCCACCGCCGGGAAATCGGCGTAGGCCGCGATCTCACAGCGGCACTCCAGGCCGGTCTCAGGGTCGGTCAGGGTGAGCGTCTCGTGCGTCACGCCCGGCTCGGCCGGCCCCGCCGTGCGCCGCACACTCCATCCACCCAGCAGCGCGGCCGATTCGCGGTCGCCGTAGCGGAACGAAACTGGGAAACGGGACGGCTGGCCCGCGGGCACCGGCGTGGCGAACGAGTCGCTCAGCCAGAGACGCGCCGTTTCGAATGCATCAGGCGTTTTCACAAGCCACCTTCACGACGATCTTCTTGACCGCCATCGGTATGCCTGCGGCATGCTTGGGCGCATGGGCATCGGTGGGATAGAGCACGGCCAACTGGCCGGCCGATAGCCGGACGGGGGTGATCTCGGCCGCGGGGATCGTGCCCAGCCAGGCATCCTTCGCCGCGTCGTAGGGCATGGTGACGGCCGCCCGATCAATGAAGGCCCAGCCGATCACCTCTTCGCCGGAGACGACGTACTGGATGTCGAGGTACTTGCGGTGGCCCTCGAAGACCCAGTCGCCTCCGACTTGTGTCTCGTAGGATTGGACGAGCGCATAGGCATTGTGGCCGTCAATCTCGATGCGGCCGTCGGCTGGCGGCTGGGGCGGCAGCGCCTGGAGGAATGCCAGCGCCTTCTGCAAGGCCGGCGTGAGTGTGGCCTGCTCGGCCAGGTGGGCAAGGTCTGTGACAATCATTGATGTGCTCCTTTCCTTGGTCTGTCATTCTGAGCGGGTTTGCCCCTAACCTTTCGCGACGGCGAGAATCCAGCGAAGAATCTCCCGCCGCGACGAGACCCTTCGCTGGATTCTCGCCGCAACGTACTTCACGGGACCAACCCGTTCAGGGTGACAAAGTGGATTTTGCGCCAGTGCGCCTTTTTCGTTCATCTGCGCCTATCTGCGTCATCTGCGTTCCGTCGGTTGTCGCCTTTGTATCAGTCTTCGGCCGGCATTTTTTCGAGCAGTTCGAGCGCCAGCATGAGTGCCCTGGGCACGTGGAAGAAGCCCTTCCAGTTGTTGCCTTTCAACGGCAACAGCACCGAGCCATCCCGGTGCAAGTAGCCGAACCATTCGCCGTACTCCGGGTCCGGGAAGTGACTGAACGTCCAGGCATGGATTTTCTCGAACCAGTCGAGATACCTGGCCTCGCCGGTGAGATAGTGCGCGTACAGGGTAGCATAGAGCGCCTCGGCGTGCGGCCACCAGAGCTTCTGATCCCACTCCAGTTGCTCCGGCGGCTTGCCTTCTACGTCGAGGAAGTAGAGGATACCGCCATACTGCGGGTCCCAGCCGCGTTCCAGGTTCGCGTCGAGGATCTCCAGTGCGGCTTTGAGCAGCGCCTTGTCTTTTCGTTGTTCAGCCTCACGCATGATGAACCAGGACGTCTCGATGGCATGACCGGGGTTGATCACGCGGCCTTCGGGTGAGTCCATGCGTTCCCCGTTCGGCCCTACGTTCTCCAACAGCACCCGATCTTCCGGTTTCCAGAAGTGGTGCAGGATTTGGTACAGAGAATCGTCTACCACTTCCTTGTACAACGGATCCGAGTGGACCTGCCGGATTTCCTGCGTCGTGGCTACCAGGACCATCGGCATGGCGTGCGACTTCGAGCGCCGGGTCTGGGGGACAACCTTTGGGGGCAGCGCGCCGGGGGTACGGTGGTAGTTGACCATCAGCCTGTAGATTTCGATGGCGCGCTGCAAGTACTGCTCGTCGCCCGTGGCCTTGAAGTACTCGGTGCAGGCGATGACCCCGAAGCTCTCGGCGAAGAGATAGCGGCGCTTGCGCAGCGGTTTGCCATCGCGCGTGACGGTGAAGTACATGCGGCCGTCCCAGTCGAAGGCATACCTGGTCACGAAGTCCATGGCGCTGGAGGCTGCATCGAGCCATTCCTGCCGCCGCTCGACGGTGTTGTACAACCTGGCAGATATCCACACGCCACTGCGACACTGAACCCAGATGTTCTTGTCGCTGTTGTAGACGGAACCATCCCGGTCGAGCCAGTGCAAGAATCCCCCGCACTCGCGGTCCAGGCCGTGCTTCAGCCAGAACGGGATGATATCGTCCAGCAACGAGTGTCGGTACTGGACCGTCAGTTCTTCGATTCGCGCTCGTTTCATGGGATTGCCTTCCTTCTGTCTCTTTGAGAGACCTGTCAGGTCTGAAGTTGTCCGTATTTCCATGCCGCGTCGCGAAACGCCACCAAGTTGGCATACGGCGTCCGCGGCGAGGTGTTGCAGCTCGACCCGAAGACGAAGCGTCGCTTGTCCCCCATCGTGGCGAACAGGTCAGCCACGTAGGCGTCTATGCGGGCGGCGGCGTCCGGGCCGGCCAGCTCTTGCTCCGGCGCGGCCATCCCGCCGCAGACGATCAGCTTCTCGCTCAGCGCCCGCGCCTCGTGCAGGTACCAGTCTCCGATCGGCGGCGGCGCCTGACCCTCGACGCAGTCCAGGTTCGCTTCGAGATAGAGCGGCGCCAGCTTTTTCAACTTGCCGCATGCGTGGACGAACAGGTATTTGCCTCGGCCGTGGACGATCTCGGCAGCCTTGTGGATGGTTGGCACGCAGAACTGCTTGAACCAGCGGGGCGGGTAGAAGAGGCTGTCCAGGTTGTCGGCGATTTCGTACACCCAGATGTCCGGCAGGTCTACTACCTCTTCCAGGTACGCCAGCGACCGTTCTGCGTAGATTTCCGTCAGCTCCTGCATCTCCTGCGGATGATCGCTGATGAAGTAGCTGGCGTTCACCTGGCCGGCCAGCCAGTGGAACTGCTTGAGCGGGCTGGGCAGCAGTTGGAAGATGATCGTGCCGTCCTCGCCGACGTTCGCCAGCCCCGCGGCCAACGCGGCGCGGTCGAGATGCCATTCGGTGTGCTCCAGCCAGTAGCGCACCGCGGCGTACTCGGCGTCAAAGTCCTTCCACCAGTGCACC
This sequence comes from Chloroflexota bacterium, assembly GCA_026389845.1. GTDB lineage: Bacteria > Chloroflexota > Anaerolineae > CG2-30-64-16 > CG2-30-64-16 > JAPLHB01. The sequence continues at coordinate 65,898 of JAPLHB010000047.1, read as the reverse complement.
GTCTCGAACGGCGCGCCGGTTTCGGCGCGGTATTCCCAGCCGTGCGTCAACGTGCCGTGCGGCGTCTCGATCCGCTCGTTGCGGATGATGCCGCCGCCGAAGCCCTCCCCGAAGGAACTCCAGGGCGCTCGGCCCTTCGGCAGCCCGCCGGCGAACTCGAAGTGGGAGCCGCAGTTGCGGTAGACCGGCTCTGGCCGCGGGCTGTCGAACTTGGAGAAGATGTCCGCGCCCAGGTCTCGGAGCACCGCGACGGGGCTGCCCAGTCCGGCCGCCTCGGCCGGCAGCGTGTCGTTGTAGTCGTTGGCATGATACCATTGCCAGATGTTGGGCGCAAACGGCACCCGATCCGGCTTATCCCCGGCCAATGCGGCCAGGATGCGTTGTTTTCCGGTCACGTGACCCCCCAGGGATTGGAAATCCCCATTACACGATTCTGCGAATCGAGTGTACTTTCCTGCTTCCCTCTTACACGAGCCAGAAGCCGCCGTTTACCTCGATGCTTTGCCCGGTGATGTAGCCGGCCGCATCCGACGCCAGGAAAAGCACTGCCCCGGTCATGTCGTCCGCCAGGCCGAGCCGCCCCAGCGGGATACGCCCGACGATGGACTCCAGCGCCTGGCGCGTGCGCACGCCCTCGTGGAATGGCGTGTCGGTCGGCCCAGGGGCGACGGTGTTCGCCCGGATGTGGTATTTCGATAGCTCTCGCGCCAGCCCACGGGTGAAGGCGCTCAGCCCGCCCTTGGCGGTTGTGTACGCCAACTCGCCGGGGCCGCCGCCGTGGTGGGCCACGACCGAGGAGATGTTCACGATAACGCCCGAGCTGCGGCCGATCATCTGCGGCGCCACTGCGCGGCAGCACAGAAACGCCGAGCGGAGGTTGACGGCCATGACGCGATCCCAGTGTTCGTCGCTCATCTCCACGAGCGGGCACAGCCGCAGCCCCGCGCCCGCGTTGTTGACGAGAACGTCTATCGGGCCCAGCTCGGCGTTAACCTGGGCGACCATCTGCTCGACCGCGGCGCGATCGGTTACGTCCGCGGGACAGACGATGGCCGCGCCGCCTGCCTGGCGGATCGCGCCAGCCGTTTCTTCGGCCGCTTCCCGATGTCGGAAGCAATTGACTGCGGTCTTGGCGCCGCTCGCGCCGAACGCCAGCGCGACCGCCCGGCCGATGCCGGAGCTGGCACCCGTGACCAGGACCACCTTATCATCAAAGCGTAGATCCATCAGATCACTCCTTTTGGATCGGATACCGCCCGAACTCCAATGACGCCGCGACGAGCGCCCGGTAGTTTTCCACCGGTACGTAGTCGGGTATCGAGTTGGACGAGCCGATGGCGTAGCCGCCGCCCGGGCCGACTTCACGGATGCGTGTTTGCACGCTTGCGCGGATTTCGTCAGGGCTGCCGCGCGTCAACAGGTCCACGTCAATGTTTCCAAGCAGCGCCAGCCGATCTCCGTATTCCCGCTTCACCGCAGCGATGTCCATTGCCTTCGGCTCGATCGGGTGGAGCGCATCCAGCCCGCACGCGATGAGGTCGGGCAAGACCTGCGTCACCTTCCCGTCGGTGTGCATGATGAACGGCAGGCCCACCCTGTGGACGATTTCGCCGATTCGTTTGTAGAACGGGAACACGTGCGCCCGGAGGAAGCGGGGACTTTCCAGCAGCCCGCCGCAATGGGCCAGGTCGTCATCCAGCAGAAAGGCGCCGACCGCGGGATGGTCAAGCGCCCGCTCGATGGCGACGATCTGCAGGGCTTGGAGCTTCTCCAAGAGCGTCACCACCAGGGCCGCATCTGTCCCCAGGGCAGTCCAGAAACGCTCCATGCCCATCCAGATGCGAGCGTGCATCACCATGCCGCCGGCGTGGGCGATCAGGCGCATCCCCGCGGGCAACATCTGGCCGGCGGCATCCAACACGGCCAGGTTGACCGTCCCGGGTTCAGGCCACGGAAATGCCTCCAGGTCGGCCCAGGACGTGATGAAGCCGCCCTCTTCCGCCGCCCACTCGCGGCTTGTGTCGCGATGCGTCGTGCGGACCTTCTGGAAGCCGCCCGCGTAGCCGCTTTCCAGCACGGCCATGACCTGCCCGCCGATGCCGAAGCGGATCGGTACGAAGTCGTAACCGGCCGCCGCGTAGAAGGCCACGAAGTCGGGTAGGTGGCGCAGCGTCTCGTCGAGCGGCGGCGGCGTCAGCGTGATGCCGACGCGCGTCGGGTCGTGGACGGGCCGCCCCAGGAAGCCCGTCATCACGACATCGGCCACGGAGACTTCGAATAGCGGCACGCGGTCCGGCTCGCCGCGGCGCAGTAGCGCCATCTTCAGGCGCTCAAAATCGGGTTTTCCTGCAGGAAAAGGCATGAGTACCCCTCCAGGCTTATCTGTACCGCATTGCGGCTAGAACAAGGCTTGTGGATCCAGCCCTGCGTCCTCCGCCAATCCCTGCAAGCTCGCCAGCACATCGGCCGGCAAGGCAATGCCGTTTGCCAGCGCGTCGGCGCGGCGCTCCCATTCCATCTCGCCCGGCAGGTAGATGCGATCTACGCCTTTGGCCTTCGGCGCGGCGTGGATTTCGCGGATCATGCTGTCCATGCGCGCCTTGAACTCGGCAACCGGCATCATCTGAGCCACGTCAATGGCGATGAAGGCGTGCCCTTCGTCGGTCATCTCGCCGATCGTGGGGCCTGCCCACGGCCGCACGTGCCCCGTCACGGCCGCACCCGTCAGGACCGCGGCCAGTACTTCGACCATGACGGCCAGGCCGTAGCCCTTGTGTCCCGCCATCGGCAGCAGCGAGCCGACCCGCGGGTAGTTGCTGATGTCGGTGGTCGGCAGCCCCTCGTCGTCCACCAGCCAGTTGCCCGGGATGGCCTTGCCCAACGCTTGGGCCGCGTAGATCTTGCCGGCTGCGACCGCGCTCAGCGCCACGTCCAGCATGACCGGGTATGCCGCGCCGGCCGGCGCGGCGTAGGCGAACGGGTTGTTGCCGATCACCGATCCGCGCGCGCCCGGCGCGGTCATGTTGGTGTCCACGTTGCTCATCGCCAGGCCGATCATGTCGTGCTCGACGGCCATGCTGGCGTAGTAGCCCGCCGCGCCGAAGTGGGTGCTGTGCCGCACGCCGGCGTAACCGATCCCACACGCCTTTGCCTTGCGAATCGCCAGGTTCATCGCCATGACCGACGGCACCATCGCCATGGCCTTGACCCCATCCACGGTGGCCCACGCCGGGCCTTCGGCGATCACCTGTGGCACGGCCTGCGGGTCTATACCGCCGGCGGCCACCTTGCGCAGATAGGCGCGCAGGTGCTTCGTGCCGTGGGTAAAGGTGCCCCACGTGTCAGTGGTCACCAACACGTCGGCGGTGATGCGGGCATCGGCTTCGCGCATGCCGGCCTTGACCATCGCTGTCACGCAGAACGCATGTAGCTTCTCAGGCCAGATCCGGCCACTTGTCATGTTTGCCATTTTTCTCCTTATCAGCGAAAAAATGCAGTACCGCAAAACTCGCTTTTGTCACCCCTTCGTTGCACTCAGGGCAAGCTCTGAGCGGGTTGGCCCCGTGAAGTGCGTTACGGCGGAATCCAGCGAAGGGCCTCGTTTCGGGCGAGAGATTCTTCTCTGGTGTCACGCCGTTACGAGAGTTCAGGGACACACCCGCTCAGAATGACAGGCAACGGATAGTAAGTTTTGCGTTATTGCGAGAAAATCTATCCGGGCCGAGTCACTTGGTCCTCGCCCGGTCACACAAGCTGACCATCCTTCATCTGCAGTACCTCGTCCACATACCCATCCACCAGAGGATCGTGGGAGGCGAGGAGCATGGTCACGTGTTCCTCGCGTACGATGTGTTGGAAAAGAGCCAGAATCTCACGGGCTGTGCCGCTGTCCAATTCGCCGGTCGGCTCGTCCGCCAGGATGAGTTGGGGACGGTTGGCCAGCGCGCGCGCGATCCCCACCCGCTGCTGTTGGCCGCCCGACATCTCGTAGGGCCGGTGGTGGATCCACTTGGTCAGTCCCACCAGGTCCAGGCAAGCGAGCGCGCGGCGATGGCGCTCGCGGCCGCCCACGCCCGCGATCCGCAGCGCGAGTTCCACGTTCTCATAGGCCGAGATGGTGGGCAGCAGGCCGAAGGACTGGAAGATGAAGCCGACCCGTTCCCGCCGCCAGCGCGTCAGTTGCCGATCGTTCAGCCGGGCGATCTCGGCGCCAAAGACGCGCACAACGCCCGAGGTCGGGCGATCCAGCCCCCCGATGCAGTTGAGCAGCGTGGTCTTGCCGCTGCCCGACCGTCCTTTGAGGGCCACGAAACGCCCGGATTCGATCCGTAGCTGAACCCCGCGCAGCGCCGCTACCTCGCTTGCCCCGACCTTGTAGATGCGCCGGAGGTCCAAAGCCTCGAGCGCCAGCCCATCCGGCGCAATTCGCGGATCAGTCGCCTGTCGTTTCATGATCGCCTCCGGCCAGACGGCCGCCACCGCCGGAACAGTTCGGCGACGTCCCTACGGCCGCGCGCCTGTGGCGTTGTCGCCAACTCGGCAGCCAGCTTTTCGGCTTCGTGCGCTTCGGTGGCGCTTTGCACCGGTTGGATGGCGATCTCACCCTCGCGCAACTCCAGGCGCACCCGGCCCTTGATGGCGAGTCGCTGCAGGTACTCTTTGGGCACCTGCAGACGCCCTGCCGAATCCACGACCACCAACTCTTCGAAGCGCGGCGCTTCTGCCGCAACACCGGCAACGGATGGCGCCTCGCCATCGGCCGGGGTGCTCACGGCTGCCGGTTGGCGCACTGTCTCGCTCGAGGTCCGTCCATCGCGGATGGCAACGACGCGATGGACGTGGTAGGCGATGTCTGGGTCGTGGCTGACGATGATGGTGGTCAACCCGTAGTGCTGGGTCAACTCCTGGAAGGTCTCATAGATCGCCAGGGCCGTGACCGAGTCCACTTCGCCGGTCGGCTCATCGGCCAGGAGCAGGGAGGGGTTGTTAGCCAGGGCCACGGCGATCGCCACCCGCTGCTGTTCGCCGCCCGACATTTGCTGCAGGTAGTGGCGCTGTCGTTCGGCCAGCCCCACGGTGCTCAGAAGCTCCTGGGCGCGCCGGCGCGGCTGGCGCCCGCTTTGGCCGGCCAGGGTCATCGGCAGCATGACGTTTTCCAAAGCGTTCAGGTAAGGCACCAGGTTGCGCGCGCCCTGCTGCCAGACGAAACCCACTTTGGCCCGGCGATAGCGATCCAGCGCGAAGTCGGACAGCTTGAGCAGGTCATAGCCATCTACCCAAACCCGTCCCGCCGAAGGGCGATCCAGCCCACCGAGGATGTTCATCAGGGTGGATTTGCCGCTGCCGCTGGCGCCCACGACGCCCAGCAACTCGCCGCGTTTGACCACCAGGTCCAGACCCTGGAGCGCGACAACCTCCAGGGTGGCGACCTTGTAGATCTTGACCAGATTATCGCAGATGATCAGGGGTTCGTCCATGCTCACACCGTCTCGCCTAGCTTGATGGCCTGGTAGATCTTCATGCGCAGGAGCAGGACCGCCAGCACAACCAGGGCGACCACAAACAGCAGTCCAAACACCGCGTAGATGCGAAAGATGGCAGGCCAGGCGATCTCGACCAGGAACGGCGGGATGCGCGCCGCGGCCCCCGTTCCGACTTGCAGATAGGGAATAAACAGGTTGCTGATCCACGCGCCCAGACCCGTCCCTGCGGCCAGCCCGGTGAGGATCAGGAAGATCAACTCCCAGGCCAGGAAAGCGGTCATCTGTCCTGCCGAGAGGCCGACGGCGCGCAAGATGCCGAGCTCGATGGTGCGGCGGCGGAAGGAGAACAGAGCATAGAGCAGGAAGCCCAGGACTGTGAGCAGGGCCGCGGTGAGAAAGCCCACCGAGAGCAAGCCAAACAAGCCCTGGCGCTCGGGACGGCGTTGCTCCGCCGCGATGCTGCGCAAAGGCGCTTCCCATTTGATGACGTTCAACCCAAGCTCCTGCACACCTTTTGCTATCCCTTCGTAGTCCTGGTTGGAGCCGGTTGTTACCCACACGCTGTATGGCACCTCGCCGCCCACCTGCTCGAAGAAGTAGTCCAGATTGCCCACGAGGAGCGGGCCATCCTCTGGATACCAGGTGGGAAAGAGGTCAAGCTCGCCGACGATCTTGAACGGCACCTCTACGTTGGTGCGGTAGGCGCTCGTCTCTATCCGCAGGGTATCGCCCACCCGCAGTGCATGCTCCGCCATCGTTGCGCGGGAGACCAGGACGCCGTCCGGCGCACTTGCCAAAGCATTCATCAGGGCGCCGAGTGAGCTTGGCGCGAAATCGCGTCGCCAGAAAGCGACGCGGGCGAAGTCCACCCGATCCACGCCATAGAACGTCCCCACGGCGCCGCCTTTGGGCAGCAGGGCGGCGACAGAGAAGCGCCCTACTCGTGCGGCCGCCTGGATGCCCGGCACCTTCAGGTGCTCGGAAATGGGCAGGAAGAGCCAAAGCGGGCCTTCCTTTGGCGTCCCACTGGTCGCAGGCGCTCCGGCCGACGTGCCAGTGTAGGCATCCGCCGGAACTCCCTGTCCCAGCTCATCCAGGCGCATGTCCGCGCCGACCTTGTAGTAGCTCTGGTCCCACAGATGATCGTCAAGAGTCGTTGCCAGCGAGGCTGTGAACGCCGACAGGCTCAACGTCAGAACCAACAAGAGCAGGGGTGCAGCGTAGTAGCCCGGGGAGCGCGCCAGGTGACGAGTGGCCAAGAGCAGCCCCACGCTGCGCGTGTGGGACACCACCCACGTGACGGCCCGCATCACCAGGGGCAGCAGACGCAGGATCACCAAAGTCAGCGCAAAGACGCCCAGGGAAGGAATGAGAAAGAGCAGCGGGTTCTGGAAGGGGTCATTCGGCAGTGTGTCCCCGATGATCGGTAGCCCGATGATGCTGCCCTGTTTGCGCAGCATGTAGATCCCATAACCGGTGGGGATCAGCAGCAACAGGTCCAGCCACGCCCGCTGCCACCAGGGAGGACGCAGCGTGCGCGCCCGTTCCTGCTTGTAGGTGATGATGGTGTGGCGTGCCGCACCCAACGTAGGTATCAATTGGGTGACGAGCGCCACCGCGGCCATGGCCAGCCCAAAGCGCAGCGTATCCAGCGACATGCGTACGTGCAGCAGGTCGGTCGCCGGACCCAGGTCCAAGAAGCTGCGCGTCCGGCCGATTGTCTGGGCGAAAACCTCGCTGAGCGGCCAGCCGAGCGCCAATGCCACGGCATTGAGCGCGAGCGCCTCCAGGGCCGCGATGCCCACCACCTGAAACATCGTGCCGCCTCGGCTGCGAAGGACGGCGATCTCGTTGCGTTGCTGGCCGACGGTCAACCCCACCACCAGGGTGATGAAAGCCAGGATCATCCCGATGATCGGGATGCTGAACGCGAAGAGCAAGATCGTCAGCAGGCTCGCGGCCGTCTCGTAATTCACCAACGCCTTAGCGGGTGAGTATTCGAGCCTGATGCCGGGCAGCAACTGCGTTGCACCCTGGGTGACCGCGTCCATGCGGCTCAACAACGGGGCTGCATCGCGGGGTCGGAGGTCGGAGCCGTCCAATACCAGATACCAGAGGGCCACGTAGATCGGGTCTTTCAGCGCGGGCACGATCTGGCTGGTAAAGGTCTCTTCGGGCACGAGGAGCACTTCGGATAACGCCCAGGGCTTGTAGAACCAGTAGTCTTCCTGTTCGTCTTTGGCGCTCCACACACCGGCCACGCGCACGGGAAACTGCACGGGCGTCCCGTTCGGGCCCATCCGGTTATTGAACATGAGATAGGTCTCACCGACCTGGAACCCGATCTTGGTCGCCAGTTCATCACTGACCAGGACCTCGATCGGGTCACTGAGGCGTCCGGTGGCGGCGGCCGGAAAATGGCCCTCCTTGATCGTGACATGGTCGGCGAAATCAGTCACCGTGCCGATGCCGGCATAGCCCAACTGGTTGCGAATCGTCAGGTATCCGCTGCTGATGTCGCTGGGAAAAAGCTCGAGGAAATCCGTTTTGAGGAAGCGTACGACCTGTTTCGCGGGCAATCCCAGGTCGGCGATCGCCTGCCCCGTCAGGTAGGAGTTGGCCGCCAGGACGTTTTCCCACCTGGCCGGCTTGCCAGAGCTGGCGATTTGGCGGTACATGAAGGCGAACGGTGGGCGGGCATTGCTTGCTTGCGCGCCTTCCGACAGCGTCCCGCTGAGGGTGCGGCCGTATACGGCGTCGGCATACAACGGCACGCTGAGGGTGATCGCCACGGCAACCGTCAGGCCAACGGCGGTGAGAAAGGCCAGCCGGCGCTGCGCGAAAAGCCGCTTCACGGCTACGACAAAAATCGCTCCGATGCGAAATAGGATGCTCATGTGCAGCGCAGCCCCTACTGCCCGACCACGATCTGGCCTTCGGTCAGACCGCTGGCGATCTCGATGCGATCATCCCCCTCAAGCCCGACCTTGACATCCACTCGTCGCTGGCCGCCGCTCTCCTGGACGACGACGAACCTGCGTCCTTCGAACGTGCGAAGGGCCATGGGGGGCAACCAGAGCACGTCTTGCTTCCGTTCCAAGACAATGGCTATCCGCGTGAGATCGCCCGACGCATAGCCGATGGAGATGCCGGGGTCCTCCAGCGCGATGTGCAGCGACTTGTCCTGAGCGATGGTGGCCAACACCCCCGAAGCAGGCAATTGGCGGATGCGCCCCTTCATCTCCACGCCCGGCCGGCCGACAAACGACACGGTCGCCGGCATATCTACGCTCAGATCGTCCGACCCGACGCTGAGGGTATCGACGCGCACCTCCAATACACTGAGATCGGACACCGTCGCGACGGGTCTGAAGGCATCTATGGCCGTGCCTTCGCTCAGGATAAAGGCCACCTGCACCTGTCCGTTGAAAGGTGCGACGATCTGGGCATCAGAGACGGCCGCCTCGAGCTTGGTGACGGCGAGCTGAGCCTTGCTCACGTCATTGACCAACAACGGATCCACGCCGCCGCTGAGACTATCCAGGGTAAGTTGTGCCAGGTCCACCTGCCGCTCGGCGATGGTTATCTGGTGACCGTGCGTCACGATGTCCTGCATGGCCAGGTCGTAAGCGGCCTGGGCATCCTGATAGTTCAGAGTTGCCTGTTGGAGGGCCATCGCTTGAGGGCTGGCGCCGCGATCATTGCGCCAGGCGATCGCGTCATAGGCGTCTTGCGCCTGTTTGCGGGCCAGGTCGGCCCGTTGCAGCGCGACCTCGGCCTTGACCTTGCGCGGGGTAGGATCCTGGCCCTCGATGATCGCCAGGTTTTCTTTGGCAATATCCAGGTTGGCCTGCGCACGCTTGAGGTTCGCCTGAACATCACTCTGAGCTGTCTTGAGCCGTGCCTGGGCCCGATCCAGATCCAGCCGGACTGAAACCAGGTCGCGCTCCGCGTTGGCCATCTCCAGGTCGGCCAGCAGGGCGCCGGCCTTCACGTTGTCACCCGACTTGACATAGACTGTGCGAACCCGGCCACCCACCTTGAAGAAGAGGTCCGTCTGCGTGACCGGAGAGACGCGTCCACCTAGCAGCAGGGTCTTGACCACCTCGCCGCGCACGACGGTATACGTGGGTTTGGCAACCGTGACCGGTGTGGGGATAGGCGTCGGCGTCGCCTCTTCCAATCGGACGCTGCGGGCGCTACCGGCGCCACCGGCGCGACCCGCTGGCAACAGGGTGCACCCTGTCAAGGTGAGTAGGGCCAGCAGCAGCGCCGCCAGTGACCTGAGGTGGGGTCGGATGGTCGTTGAATTCATGGCTTTGTTCTCCTCAGAATCGCAGCGGATAGCGACCGTAACGTTCTCCGGCATCCAGATAGGCGCGATAGTTGGCCTCTGGGATGGCAATGGCGTTGTCCGGGCCAAGAATGTAGCCGCCGCCAGGAGCCAGCAGGCGAATCCGTTCACGCACATCTGCAGCAACATCGGCCGGCGTGCCCTGGGTGAGAGCGCCCTGGGTGCTCAACCCGTCTTTGAAGCAGAGCTTGTCGCCATACAGGCGCTTCAGTTCAGCCTGATCGTTGGCCTGCTGCTGGATGGGATCCAGGATATCCACCCCCAACGCGATCAGGTCAGGCACTATCGGCATGATATGGCCGCAGCTATGCATGCAGAACAGCAGGCCAGCCCCTTTGGCGGCGCCGATAATTCGGGCCAACTCGGGTTTGACCAGCCTGCGCCACATGGACGGCGAAATCATGAGGGAATTCTGAGAGCCGTAGTCATCTTCGCCGCGAATGCCGTCAATTCCCTGCGCCGCTACCCGGTGTATGACCGCGATCTGATAATCTGCAATGATGTGGAGAAGGCGGCCGACCGCCTCAGGCTGATCAGCCATTGCCATGAGCAGGGCTTCCATGCCCATCAGAAAATGCGCACGCGTGAATGGCAACACGCCCATTTCCACGAACACGAGGTTGCTGGCGCGGTCAACCCCGTCGAAGATGCCCGCGCAGAGCCCTGGCTCGTCTGGGTTCGGGAAGGGGTAGCGATCGAGATTGGAGAGAGCGGAGAGGGGATGTCCTACAGCATAGGCCTGGACACGGGGCTCCCATTCGGAGCCAGGCGGCCCACCACCCGCAAAGCGAACGCCCCAACGGTCCACTCCATCGTAGAAGATCAAGTTCCCGTTCAAGTGCAGCCGGACCATGCCGGGAATCAGGCCATTCATCCGGCGTACGGGAACGTACGCCGGATCGTTATGGTGGAGTACCCGCAACAGATTCTCTTTGGGCGATAAGTTGGCGTGCACCAGTGTACTCCCTTGCCGGACGACGGACGGTCAGCGGGCGGCGGACGTTACGCCACCAACGCCTTCGCCAGCCGGACGGCCGAGCTGGCATCGGGCGCGTAGCCGTCGGCGCCGATCTGCCTGGCGAAAGCGTCCGTCACGGGCGCGCCGCCGATCATCACCTTCACCCGGTTACGGATGCCGGCTTCCGTTAGCGCCTTCATCGTCGCGCCCATCGAGGGCATGGTGGTGGTCAGCAGGGCCGAAAGTCCGACGAGCTGCACCCCGCGCTCCTTGACGGCGTTCACGAACTTCTCCGGCGTCACGTCGGTGCCCAGGTCAATCACCTCGAAGCCGGCTCCTTCCAGCATCATGCCCACCAGGTTCTTGCCGATGTCGTGCAAGTCGCCCTTGACGGTGCCGATGGCCGCCCGGCCGGCCGAGACCGATCCGCCCGCGGCCAGGTGCGGCTTGAGCAACGCCAGACCCGACTGCATGGCGCGTGCCGACACCAGCATCTCGGGCACGAAATACTCGTTCTCTTCGAACAGCCGGCCCACTTCGCCCATCGCCGCGATCAGGCCATCTTTCAAGATCGTGTCGGCCGCGATGTCTTCGGCCAGGGCCGCCTTCACGCCCGCCTGCGCCGCCGGGGCGCTGCCTTCCAGAACTGCGTTGTAGATCGAATCCAGAGTAGCCACCTGTGCCTCCAGTGAATAGGTTGGGGGTTGGGTGGGTAGCTCCGCTGCCCGCCCAACCCCATCAGATTCTCCCGTTTCACAACCGAATCGGGTACGTCCCATATTCGTACAGCGCCTCGCGCATGGCAAGGAAGTTCTCCAGTTTGACGTAGCGCGGGATGCCCGCGCCCGAGGCCAGGCCGTAGCCGCCGCCGGGCGCCAACTCCTTGATCTGTTTGCGCACCTCGGCGCGCACGGCCTCCGGCGTGCCCTGTCCATCTTCGAGGGTATAGCCCAGGTCCACGTTGCCGAAGATGGCGATCTTCTGGCCGTAGCGCCGCTTGAGGTCGTAGATATCCATCGCCTTCGCCTCGATGGGATGCAGCGCGTTGACCCCCAGGGCGATCAGGTCGTCCAGCACTTGCCACAGCCGGCCGTCGGAGTGCATGATGAACGGCAGCCCGGCCGCGTGCGCGATGCTCGCCAACTCTTCCATCCACGGGAAGAAGTATTTACGCAGGATCTTCGGCGAGACGAGCAGGCTCTCGGTGTAGGCCAGATCGTCGCCGTACCAGGCCGCGACGACGCCTGGCATCTGGATCACCCGGCGCATCACTGCGACCTGAGTACGACCGACGCGCGCCGCGATCTCGGCCACGAACTCGATGTCGTCGGCCAGCATCTCGGAGAAATGCTCGTAGCCCATCAGCATCCACGTGCGGGTGAAGACGCCGCCCACGCCGGTGATGATGCCCAGGCCGGGCGGCAACACCTGCGCGGCCTCGACCATGTGCGAGACGTCCACGGTCGCGGGGTCGGGCCACTCGATGCGATCCAGGTCGGCGCGCGTCTGCACCGGGCCCGCGCCGTAGGTGCCGACCGTCTCGGAGTCGGGCGCGATGGAATAGAGCCACGAGCGCGGCGTGCCGGTGGAGACCACCGGCGACGTGCCGGGGTAATCGTAGTTCGCGCGCAGATAGATGAAGTCGAAGCCGGCCGCGGCCTGGAACGCCACGTGATCCGCGATGGTGCGGATGGGGCGGCCCATGAACTGGTCTTTCATGGCCGTATCAGCCTGCATATCGGTCAGCGGCACGCGGTCCGGTTCCTCGTGGGCGATCGTCTTTAACAAGCGCCGGTAGTCGGGTTGGAACGTCACTGTCATAATCCTACTCCTGTCACCTCTGATACAACAAGCATCCTGAGCGGAACCCTGCGTTGTTTGCAGGGTGAAGTCGAAGGAGGCGGCCATGCGCGGGTGAAAATCGCCACGCAACCGGAGTCGAGCCTTCAGGCGGTTTGGTGCGCGCACGCGAGCGACCGGCTAAAGCCTCTACTCCAGAGCGGACAGCGATTCTCAGGACAGGATGCTCCGCCAGGGCTGAATGGTGATTCTACCACAGCGTCGCGCCGCCGTCCATGACCAGATTGTGACCGGTCATGTACGAAGACGCGTCGGATGCCAGGAAGAGGATGGCACCCTTGATCTCCTCCAACTGGCCGAAGCGTCCCATCGGCTGCCCCGCCAGCATCCGGTTCATGATGTCAGGATTTTGCAGAAGAGCGCTGCTTATTTCGGTGGGGATGAAGCCGGGCGCGATGCCGTTGACTCGGATCTTGTGCGGCGCCCAGTTCGTCGCCATTCCGTGCGTCATGTGCGCGACGCCCGCCTTGGCGACGCAATAGGGCACGTTGTAGCGCGGCGCGATGTTGGAGATGATGAAGGCGTTGATGGAGGTCATGTTGATGATGACACCCCCTTCGCCGCGGGCGATCATGTGCCGGGCGATGGGCTTCGCCACGTAGAACATGCAGTTCATGATGCCATCCATGAACTCGTGCCATTCTGCATCCGAGACGGTCTCCAATGATTGGCCGCGCGTGCCGATGGCTGCGTTGTTCACCAGGATGTCAATCTTGCCCAGCCGGCCGATCACCTCCTCGACGAACGGCTCGATCTCGGCCGATTTGGTCACGTCCACCTTGGCGAAGAACGAACGGCGGCCCATCGCCTCGATTTCGGTCGCGGTCGGCGTGCCGTCGGTGCTACGGCCGCAGATCGCCACGTCCGCGCCGGCCTCGGCCAGCGCCAGGGCGGCTTGTCGCCCCAGTCCCCGCGCGCCGCCCGTTACGACGGCGACTTTACCCGAAAGATCAAACTGCTTCAAGACGTTCATGATGCTCCTTCAATGGCTCCGGATGAAATCGCCGACGTGAGCGATGGCTTGAACGCCCTCCGGCAGCAGCGCGGCCATCGTTTGCCAGCCATGAAACATTCCCTCCCACTCCTCGTAGGTAACCTCGACCCCGCATGCCTTCCCCTGTGCGGCCAAGGCACGGGCATCGTCCAGCAGCACTTCGATCGTGCCCGCCTGGATCAGCAGCGGTGGCAGCCCGCTCAGGTCGGCGAAGATCGGCGAGGCCAGCGGTTGCCTGGGATCGGCGCCCTGCAAGTAGAGGTCCGCGAAGGAGCGGGCCACGATTGGGGCCAGAACATCCTTGTCGGCATTCTGCTCCAGCGACGCTGCGCTCCCGGTCATGTCAACAAACGGGCACATGCATACGCCGCAAGCGGGCAGCGGATCGCCGGCATCACGGAGCGCCAGCAGCGTGGCGGCCACCAGACCGCCGCCGGCCGAAGGTCCGACGATGGCGCAGTGCGCCGCCGGCACATCCTGCCGCAGCAGCCAGCGATAGGCTGCCACACAGTCCTGGATGGCAGCCGGAAAGGGCGCTTCCGGCGCCAAATGATAGTCGAGCGAGAGCGCCCGGGCGCCCGCGGCCGTGCACAGCCGGGCCACGAAATCGCGGCCGCCGGCCGCGGACCCGGCCACGTAGCCGCCGCCGTGCAGGAACAGCATCACCCGGTCGGCCGAGACGCCATCTACGCTGACCCACTCGGCGGGCACGCCGTCTGCCGTCACAGGCTCAACGTGGATGCCGGGCAACGCCGGCAGGCCGCGGACGCGGTCGTCCAGGATCGCCCGGCGCTCTGCTACCGAGGCCCCAAGCGGCACGGCGTTCTTGTGCAAGAAATCCAAAGCTTCTGCCAATTGTGGACTGGGCATATTAAGCCTCCGTCAGCTTTTCACGGCTCCCATCGTAAGTCCTTGTACGACATAACGTTGCAGGAAGATGAATAGCAGCAGCGGAATCATGGTTGAGCGTGCACAGCACGCGTTCGCGCGGGATCAGCATGGTCTGCGTTCCCTTCGTGTGGTGATGAGACGGGATGGTCAATAGAAACAGCAGAAGAGCTCACCCTGCGACACTACACTTCAACGCGCTATCCCTTTACGCTGCCAATGGTAAGCCCCTGCACCACGTAGCGCTGCAAGAAGACGTAGAGGAGGAACACCGGCAGCAAGGCGATAACCGCCGCGGCCATCAACTGACCCCAGAGCACCGTGTCGCTGACCATGAAGGACAGGATGCCGATGGAGACGTTCTTCAACTCAGGGCTGCGCGTCAGCGTCGCCGTCAGGACGAATTCGCTCCAGGCGCCGGTGAACCCGAGGATGGCGGCGGTGGCTACGCCGGGCGCCGCCAGGGGCAGGATGACCCGCACCAGCACACCCATAGGCGTGCAGCCGTCAATGAGCGCGGCATCCTGCAGTTCCTTGGGCAGCCGGCGGAAGTAGGCCATCATCAGCCAAGTGGCGGATGGCACCATCCCGGCCTGGTAGGCGATCACCAGTCCGGGGAACTTGTCCACCAGATGCAGTGAGTTCATGAGCAGGAAGAGCGGAATGAGCAGCAGCGCAACTGGGATAACATAGGCCAGCCAGACTACAAAGCCGAGTGTCTTGCGGCCAGGAAAGTCAAAGCCTGTTATGCTGTAGGCAGCGCAAATCGCGACGATCACGGCAACGAGGGTACTTGTGACCGCAAGCGCGGCCGTGAACTGTATCCAGTCGAGGATTTGCGTCTCCTTGAACAAGAGCCGATAGTTCTCCAGTGTCAGGCTATGCGGGATGAGGGCCTGCTCGGTATCGTAGATCGCACGGGGCGTCTTGAACGAGGTCATCGCGACCCAATACAAGGGAAAAGTCACCAGCAGCAGCAGGCAGCCAAGGATGGTGTAGACAACCACCTTCTGAAATAAGGACAGCGGCCGGACGCCGGAGATCATTGATCATCCCTCCACACCCTGGTTGCCAGAAAGGCAATGAACACGATGAGAAACGGTGTCGTGACCAGGGCCACGGCACTGCCATAACCCATTCTGTTGGCATAGAAGCCGCGCTCGAACGCATAGGTGGCGGCAAGGTGTGTGGCGTTGCTGGGGCCACCACGTGTCATGGTCCAGACGGTCGTGAAGTCATTGGCAGTGGCGATGGCCGAGATGATGAGCACGATCGTGAAAACGGGCCTGAGCCAGGGCACTGTGATGAAGCGCAGCCGCTGAAAGATGGAAGCGCCATCCATCTCGGCCGCTTCGTAGAGATCTACGGGGATTGTCTGCATCCCCGCGAGGAGGGTAATGGCGAAAAAGGGGAAGCCGTGCCAGACGTTGGTGGCGATCAGCGCCACTCTGGCCAGACTCCCCTCACCCAGCCAGGACGGCGGTATCGCCATCAGGTGGAGCTGTACCAGAAGAAAATTGACGACTCCGCCCGTCTGGTCGAACATCCAACGCCCGGTGAGGCCCACCACGATGCCGGGCAGGACCCACGGCATCAGTATCCAGCCGCGGAAGAGGTTGCGGGCCACGATCTGCTCGTTGAGAATGACCGCGGCCACAAAGCCAATCACCGTTTTGATGGCCACACCGGCGAAGGCGTACAGCGCGGTATTGGCCAGCACCTTGGGGATGACGGGATCCTGGGCGAGCTCTATGAAGTTCCCCAATCCGATGAATCTTCCGGGCGACCCTACCTCTTTCCGCAACAGGCTGGTATAGACGCCCAGGCCAATGGGAAACCCCAGGAGACCCAAGAGGACCACCAACAGCGGCAGAGCCAGCAAGATTCCCAGAGCAGTTCTCTGGAAATGCAAACCGGTCAAGCGCGCCCGAATGCCTCGATGGCCTTCCCGAGGCATGCTATGTGCAGCCAGATGTCGGGACAAGTGCACTCCTCCTCGGTATGGGAAGCAACCGTCTCGCCGGCTGTGGCCACCACAGGCGCGCGTGACGGGCGTCAGATCGGCTGAGGAGGGGCCACGGCCAGGACCGGAGCCTCTCCTCAGGTACGGGTGCAGCGACGGGTTACTTAGCGCCCGCTAACGTATCCTTGATCTTCTGGATTGACGTGAGGGCGTCGGCAATCGCCTTGTCCGCCGTCCAGTTGTCCACCAACACGTGGTTCGACATCTTGGACAGCACCTGCTGGATGAACACCTGCCCCGACAGCGCGGTCGTGGGGCCAGGGTAGCCTGAGAGGTAGGTGAACGCCAACGACTCGCCCAGCGGCTTCATGAGTGGGTCCGCCCACATCGGCATCTTGTCCAGCCCGGTGTATGCCGGGACCCGGAAACCCTGTAGCTCAGTCATCCAGGTTTGGTAGCGAGTGGGATCGTTGATCCAGCGTACCAGGCTCTTAGCCAGATCAGGAACCTTGGTAGTGTTGGGAATGAGAAGAACGTTGGCAACGGAGGCCGCGAAATGGCCCTTCGGTCCGGCTGGCACTGGATAGAGGGCTGTTGCCTTGAGCAGGTCGGGGTTGTTCGCCGCAAGGTACTTGGCGATGCTGCCCGTGTTGATCGTGAACGCGATCTTGCCCGACTGGTAGGCCGTGTTGTTCCAGGCGGAATCCCCGGTGAGGACGTCTTTGGGCCACAGCCCCTCGTCCCACGCCTTCTTCAGCATCGCGAGCACCGTGCGCACGGGCTGGCCATCGAGCAGGACCGTCGAGCCGTCTTTGTCGAAAACTGATCCGCCGTGACCCCATAGAAGCTCCAGCATCGTGTTCTCGGCATCCCCGTTGTTCGTGTTGGCCAACTGCAGGCCGAGCCCCCAGACGGTGGGCGGGTTGTGTATCTTACGGGCTGCGGCAAAGACATCGTCCCATGTCTGCGGGAGCGGGAGCCCAGCCTTGTCGAGGAGATCCTTGCGGGCGTAGAAAACCTCCGTGCTGAGCGCATAAGGCACCGCTATCTGCTTGCCGTTGACGGTGATGCACGACAGGATGCCCTGGCTGAAGCCCCCCATGTTTTTGTTCAGCTCGGTCACGAGATCGGTCATGTCCGACGTCTGGCTCGCGCGCAAGATCTGTAGCGCGGTGATATCGGTGGTGTAGAAGACGTCCGGGAGCTGCTTGGCCTCCAGGGCGGCGTTGACCTTGGCGGTTATCGTGTCGCCTTGCTCCTGGAGGTAGGTGATATCAACGCTGTTCTGCTGGGCCCAGTCCTGCACCTGCGACTTGAGGAGCGCCTCACTGCCGCGGGAGTAGAAGTTGATATCAATCCACATGGTCAGCTTGCCGCGTGCCTGAGGCGCGACCGTCACCTGTTTTACTACCTCCTTGGTGACGACTTTCTCAACCTGAACCGGAGCCACAGTGACTTGTTTCACTACCTCCTGGGTCACGACCCTCTCGATTACCTGGGGGGTCGGCGCGGGTGGGGTTGCGCAAGCCGCTAGGATGGAGGCTCCCCCGCCCACCGCCAAACCAGCCAGGAACTCACGTCGGGTTAGTGCTTTCTTTCGCATCGTCTGTCTCCTTTTCCAGTGGGTATCTTGCCAGACCAAAATGTCAACCGGTGTCTAATGCCCTTGTGCAGTCTCCACCCTCCTCTCTTACACGATTCTGCGAATCGAGTGTGCTTTCCTGTGTCAGTGCTTGAACGGATCTGGGGCCAAACGGGATACTGAGGTGCTTGCCTAAGAAGCACCTGTTCGGGGAACCTGCGTCTCGGCCAGGCCGAAGATCTTCCTACCGCGGTTCGCACTTGGGTTGCATGTATCTTCTTAATCATCCGGGGTAGGGGCATGGCCTCGCGCCTGCTCGCCAGGGCGACCGCAAGGGTGCGCCCCTACAAATTGAGAAGATACGGTTGCATGAGATTTACGCCAGGGGTATGGAACGAGTGTCGATCGGTCGGATCAGTTGCATGCAAGGCATGGCTTCCTTGACTTGTCCTACAAGCTTATTATCAGTCTACCATACATATTATCGCCTCGTCAAGCTCGACCATAATCCAAAAGCGTCGGTGACTGTACGGCGGTCTGCGGCTGTGGCTTGCCAGGCGTAGTCAAAGCGGCCGCCATGCAACTCACTCTAATGACTCCCCCTTTCCATCCAGTCTGAAAAGTCACCGTGCCGCCACGTGTGCTGCGGCCGATAGCCCAACACGCGCTTCGCTTTCTCGTTCGAGTAGAGCGTCGCGTAGCCCTTCAATGGAGCGCGCAACGGCACGTCCGGGAAGTAGCGGGCGATGAGCGCGGGCGTTTCTTCGCACGAACAGGTATCGTCGCCGGTGGTGAGAAAGACGCCGTGCTGGACACTGTTATTTTCTACCGCCAGGCGCAAAGCCTGCGCGGTATCGCGCGCATCGGTGACCGACCAGAGCCGGTGACGCGGGGCGGCCGGGCCGGGTATCGGGAAGGGGCCTTCAGGCCTTTCAAGCTGCTCCCGATACTGCCCCCACAACTCCTCGACCGCTTTCGGCGCCTTCCGCCACGGGCCTGAGCGGACCGCGATCTCGGTCCCGGCCCGGTCGAGATGCCATGCGGTGCAAATGCGGATGCAGAGGGTCCTGAGGCCGCATGCCGCCGAATAGCGCTTGCACATCAGCTCACCGACCAGCTTGCTCAGGCCGTACTCATCCTCAGGCTCACACGGATACTCTTCGTCTATCGGCAGATAGCGCGGCATCACGGGCAGCCGGGAAAACGGGAAGCCGTAAGTCGCCTCGGTAGAGCCGAATACGACCTTGCCCACTCCCTCCAGGGCGGCGGCCTCCAAAACGTTGAAGGTGCCGACGATGTTGGCCTGCGTGATCTGCTCCGGTGTTCCGCGCTTCGGGTGCGCCACAGCAGCCAGGTGCACGACCGCATCCTGGCCGGCCAGCGCCTGGCGCGTGCTTTCCAGGCTGCCGATGTCGGCAGAGATATGCGGAACCTCTGCGATCGTCGGGGGCGTGCGGCCGCAGCTCGAGACGGTGTGACCATGCGCCAGCAAGTCGCGCAGAATGTATCCGCCCAGACGACCACTCCCTCCGGTGACAAGAACCTTCATCGCGCGACTTGCTCCCGATTCTGAAAATAGCCTTCCCAGTGTCATTGCGAGCGGTTTATGCGAAGCAATCCCTCACACCAAGCAGAGAGATTGCTTCGTCGCAAAAAACGCTCCTCGCAATGACGATGCTGACAGAGGCACTGCTTAAGTCCTGTCAAAAATACAGCCCACCGTTGACGTTGATCGTCTGTGCGGTGATGTAGCTTGCCGCATCGGAGGCCAGGAATACCACCGCCTGCGCGACCTCGTCTGGCGTGCACGGCCTTCCCAACAGGATGTTGTTCTCAACAAGGCGTTTGACTGCGGGGGATTGCATTCCAGAGGCCGCCATCTCCGAGATGACGAATCCGGGAGCCACTGTGTTGCACCGGATGGTGTCTTTAGCGCCGAAGCGCGCCATCACCTGTCCCAAGGAGATCAGACCAGCCTTGCTCGCAGCATAGTGCGCCGTGCGCGGGCCGCCGTATTGGCCGCTCACCGAGCTGATGTTGACGATGCTCCCGGCGCCCCGCCGGCGCAGCGCCGGCAGTGCCTCTTGCATGCAAACAAAAGGCCCTTTCAGGTTGACTGCCAGTATCAGATCCCAATCCTCGTCGCTGATCTGGTCGAAGTCCGCCGGCTTGTTGATGCCGGCGTTGTTCACCAAGATATCCAGCCCGCCGAAGGCAGCCTCCACCGCCGCGATGCCCGCCCGGACCGCGGCGCGGTCTTGTACGTCCACCTGGAGCGCCAGCCCGTGACCGCCTGCGGCCTCGATCTGTTGCACCACCTCGTCGGCGGCCTCGCGCTGCTCCCGATAGGTGAGTGCGACGGCTGCGCCGGCCGCGGCCAACGCCAGGCTGATCGCCCGGCCGATCCCCCGGCTGCCGCCGGTCACCAGGGCTATTTTGCCTTGCAGCCTGCCCACGTCAGAGTGTTCCATGCTCATCTTCCCAGGTAGCCACCGTCCACGGGGATGATTGCGCCGTGGACGTAGTCCGAAGCCTGTGACGCCAGGAACACGGCGATCCCTTTGATATCGCCTGCGGTACCGAAGCGGCCGGCAGGAATGCGCATGAAGATCTCTTGTCGCCGCGCGTGGTTGGTCTTCAGGCCCGCGGTCATCTCGGTATCCATGTAACCGGGCGCAATCGCATTGACGTTGATGCCCTGGCCGGCCCATTCGTTCGCCAGGGCCCGCGTAAGCTGTCCTACGCCGCCTTTGCTTGCGGCATAGGATGGGATCAGCGTGCTGCCAAAGAAGGTGGTCATGGACGCTAGGTTGATGATCTTGCCGTGGGCCTTCGGAATCATGATCCGCGCCGCCATCTGGCACAACAGGAACACCGAGGTGAGGTTGATCTCCAGCATCTTATCCCATTCGGCAACAGGAAAGGTCTCTGCTGGATGCACCTTGGTGATGCCGTGGGCGTTGACCAGGATGTCGAGGGCGCCTAAGTGCGCCAATGCCTCGTCAAACCCGCGTTTGAGCGCCTCTCGGTCAACCAGGTCAGCCTGGATGCCAAAGAAACCATCTTCACGGGCGATATCGAAGATGCGAGCGGAGCGCGATAGGATCGCTACCTCTGCCCCCTGCTCCTGCAACGCTTGTGCCATCGCCCGCCCCAGGCCCGATGGGCTGCCCGCGCCCGTCACCAGGGCCTTCTTGCCGGTCAGATCGAACAGATTCATAGCTTCTCCCTTCTGCCTCGCGCCTGACGATCAGAGGTCACGACAGGTTGGCGCGGCGCCCGCCGTCTACATCTATTTCCTGGCCCGTCACATAGGCTGCACCGGGGCCGGCAAAGAAGAGCACGACCTCAGCCACATCCTCGGGGCGGCCGAAGCGGCCCAAGGGTGTTTTGCTCAGGATGCCGCGCTCCACCTCTTCGATGGTCTGGCCGCGCGCCGCCGCGCGCTGGGCCATGACCTGCTGAGCCATCTCGGTGGCATTCATGCCTGGGCAAATGGCATTGACCGTGATGCCATAGGGCGCCAGGTCAATCGCCAGTACTTTGTTCAGGCCGAGCACGCCATGCTTCGACGCGCAATAGGCTGCCTGACCCGGCGCGCCGACCTTGCCTGATAAAGAGGAGATGTTGATGATGCGGCCATAGCCGCGCGGCGCCATTTCAAGGCCTACCCGTTGTGACATCAGGAACACACCCTTCAGGTTTACGGCGATCACCTGGTCCCATTCCTCTTCGGGCAGTTCCAATGCCGGCCGATTGTTGACCACTCCCGCGACGTTGACCAGGATATCAATGCGGCCAAAGTGGGCCATCACCTCGCTCACGAGCCGGTTGACCTCGGCGCTGCGGGTGACGTCGGCCACGAAGCACTCTGCGCAGCCGCCGGCTTCACGGATATCTTCGGCCGTGCGCGCGGCGCCTGCAGCGTTGATATCGGTCACGGCCACACTCGCTCCTGCCCGTGCAAGCGCCAGCGCGATGCCTTTGCCGATCCCCCGGCCCGCGCCGGTGACGATGGCAGTTTGGTTTTCAAGCAACATCAGAGATCCTCTCCTTATCGCTATTGGTTATACTCGATCTCCGCCAACATCTGCTCCCAATTGGCGGGCAGCGGGGCGAGCGGTTCGGCGGTGTACCGCTGGCTGTCGGCGATGATATTCAGCAGCAGCCGGTCGGCGGCGGGGTGCTTGGTGAGATAATCCAGGATGCGGAACGCGTTGACCACGAACCGGCCGGCGCCAAAGCGATAGGCGCCGAGCAGGATGCCGCTGGCATAGCCGCCGAGGGTGGGATAGCCGGTCGTAAAGGCCGCGGCGATCACCTCGTCGGGCGCTTTCTGGTTTGTAAACATATAGCGCGGGATCATGACGCCGTAGTAGTCCCAGTCCATGATGCCCCGGGCCTGCAAGCCGGTGAAAATGGGATGCGCTTTGGCGACGCACTCTTTATGATAGAGCCAGTCGAAGAAGTCCATGAAGAAGCCCTTCTTCGGCAACGGCAGCCAGCCGAGTTGCTGGTAGCTTTTTTTCAAGGCCGCCGGTGTCAGAAAGACGGCCGTGCTGCCGCGGGCGATGCGCTGCGCCAGCTCCGTCCAGTGGGCCGGATCGGATTCTTCGGCCGCAGGGGTCCCGACGAGAAGCAGATCGCGGCCGTCGGCCTGTCCCCCGGCCGTTGCGAAGGGATGCACCTCCACGCCGCGTTCAACCAGCCAATCGCTGACGCTGGCGCTGAGGCCCCAGCCGGTCACGGTAGCCTTCAGCCGCGGCCAGGCGGCCGGGTCCGAGAGGTAAAAGGTCAGCCGGGCGCCGGCGGGCGCGCCGCCGCGCTCCATGTTCGCCACGAGCTGGTACGCGCCGGCCGGCCCGGTCAGCGCGATCTCCTCCAGCAGTGCGGGGACGGCCAGCGGGGGATCCTCTCCGGGTGCGGGGACGGGCAGGACGACCTCAGTCTTCTTCTCCCATGCCAGCCCCTCCGGCCCCCAGATGCGGAAGGTGACGGGATATGAGCCGGGGGACAGCACGCTGTCGTTGGCGAGGACGGCTTCCACCTGGACTTTCTGCCCGGCGTAGACGTGCGAAGGCTCTACGAAGAGACACCAGCGGAGAGGCGCCCAGCCGTCGGCCAGCGCGTCCACGATCCCCGGCTTCCATTCGCCGGAGTAGGTCCACAGCCCCTCGCCGGTCATGCCATCAGTGTAGCTGGTCAGGCTGTAGCCGCAAATCCGCGGATTGGAGCGGATCAGATTGAAGCCGAGCAACCGCTGGCGGGCGTGCAGTCGCTGGCTTTCACGCAGCAGGTCTTCGGGGAAGGGATAGACTTCATCGAAACCCCACGCCTGCCAATCTTTGATGAGCTTGTCGGCCATGACGCGCATCGGGCTGGGGTCGTGGCCGGCCTCTTCCCAGCGCGCCGCCTCGCGGATGGGGTTCAGCAGCGAGCCGATGCCGTATTCGGAGAGGAACACCGGCTTCGTATCCTGACCCAGCGTGCGGATCAGGCGATTGACCGCGGGGCTTTGGGGCACCCGCGGGTACATGTGCGCGTCACCGACGCCGTCGTAGAAGGCCAGGGGATACTCCTCTTTGACGCGCGCCGTGTAGTCCGCCTGGGGGCCTTCGGCGCCCCACAGATACTCCCACTGGTCGCTCCCCGGATTGCTGACCGAGCCGACGTTCCACTGGTGATCGAAACGTCCGCTGCCGAGTAGGACGAGCCGGGTGGGATCGAGCTTGCGCAGGTGTGGGAGATAGGCGACGGCGTGTTGGAAGACCGCGCCCGGCTCCGTCTCGTTGAGCAGACCCCAGATGACCACGCTGGGGTGATTGCGGTCGCGCAGCACCATGGCGTCGGTGTTACGATCGAACCGTTCGGCCATCTTGGGCGAGTCGGCCAGGAGCCAACTGGCATAGCACTCCTCGTAGACCATCAGCCCCAGCTCGTCGCAGAAGTCGAGCTGCTGCTGCAGGGGGATGCCGACGAGGAAACGGATCGTGTTGAACCCCGCGGCCTTGGCGTAGATGAGATCCAACCGCATCGTGTCGGCTTTGCCGGCGTAGGTCTGGCCGGGGGGCCAACGGTTGCCCGTGTGCGCCGAGCGGACGTAGACGCGGCGGCCGTTGAGCCGGAAGTAACCATGCTCGTCCACGCGGAACTCGCGGAAGCCGCACTTCACCCGGTACTCGCTCTGGCCGGTCTCCGACCGAGCCGCCACACCATCGCCGGTGCCGGCCTCCAGCCGCAGGGTGACGCGGTAGAGGTACGGGTCGCTGATGTCCCACAGCCGGGGCTGCTCCACGCGCAGCTCCAGCTCGACCGTCTGGTCGCCCGGCGCGACGGTGAGCGTCTGCTCGGCCCACGCGTCGGCCGTCCGCTCCTCGGCGCTGGCCGGGCCGATCGCAGCGACGAGGCGAGCTTCGACCGCCTTGCCGGTATCGTTGCGCAGCGTGACCGTCACCGGCACGCGGCCGTCGTGCGGGTTCGGCCGGACGAACGCATCGGCGATCCGCACGACTGGCACGGCGCGCAACTCCACCGGCTGCATGATGCCGCCGTAATTGGAGCTGGCGCCGGGGTCGGCGCTCATCTCTTTGTTGCGGTGAGGGACCTCCTTGAGGACGTATCCGTCAATCGGGTCGTTGATGGGATCGAGCACGCGCACGGCCAGCAGGTTGGGCGTCCCGGGCTTGAGCGCGGCGGTGGCGTCCAGGTCGAACGGCGCTTCACCGCCTTCGTAGCCGCCCAGGAATTGGCCGTTCAGCCAGACCTCGCCCAGGTAGTCCACACTGCCGTCGAAGTGGAGCAGCACTTTGCTTTGTGTAGTGGGCAGGCAGGCGGGGGTGAACTCGTGCCAGTACCAGGCGACGCCGTAGTACGGGAAGACCTGCTGGATCATGCCGGGGACGGGAGCCGGTTTGGCCCCTTCTTGCACGGCCGCGAACCACCGGTCATTGCGCCCTCGATTCTCCGGATCCGGCAGCAGCTTCCAGGTACCGGTCAACCTTTGGATGCGGCTATCTTCGCCCGCGGGCGCGCCCGTTGTGGATTGTGGACTGCGGATTGCGGATTGGTGATCTTCGCCCGCGGGCGCCGAAAGTGGCGCCGTGGCCGGTGCGGGATTTTTGGGGTAACACCCTGCCAGGGCTGCTGCGCTTACGGCAGCGCTGGATACCTTCAGGAATCCGCGGCGGGTCACTTGGGACACGTCCACCTCTTCGAGCGCCGATTCTGTTTGCATGACCTGACTGAGACGGGGGCTTGTCTGACAAGTGGACATCATGCAAGCCGACGGGCAGTCTAGCATAGTTGCAGACGGATGTCAAAACCTTCGCCCTGTACCGGGTCAGACAACGGGCCAGACGTCCGCAACGTCTGGCCCGTTGTTGTCCGGTGTGGATCGAGGAGACGATGAGGAAACAGACCTACTTTTCGGCCGGGTGTGCCAGCCCGGACGCTCGGCGCACTGCGCCCTGGAGGCTGTCCAACAGCCGCTGCACGGCCGACTCCACGTTGCTCTCCTGCACCGCTTGCAGGATCAGCCGGTGTCTGTGTGCATCAGCCAGGAGCACCGCCCGTTGGATCCGCTCTGGAGGCACGGGGAGACGCGGATAGAGCGTCCAGAATAACTCCAGGACCTCGGTGAAGAGCCGGTTTTGCACCTTGCCGGAGAACAACCGCATGTGGAACGCGCGATCCGGTGCGTCGAACTCCTGACCGGATTCGGCCAGCCGCTCGATCTCGCAGACGGATTGCTCCAGCGCCTCCAGATCTTCGGCGGTCAGCTTGCGCAGGGCCTCGGGCAGATAGCTGCACTCCAGCCGGATGCGGATTTCGAGCAGGTCGGTGAAGCTGTGCCGGTTCAACTCGAAGGTGTACGCCAGACCCTTAGCGACCGCGTCAAACGAAAAGTCCCTGACGTACCAGCCGGATCCCGCCCGCGCCTCGATGATTCCCAGGGCCTCCAGCGCACGCATGGCTTCCCGAAGCGCTACCAGGCTGATGCCCAGGGCTTGCGCCAGGGCGGCTTGGGAGGGAAGCCTATCGCCAGCCGCCAGTTGGCGGTCGCTGATGAACTGCATCAGCCGCGCCTGGATCGTCTCGTGCATGTTCGCGGCTGCGAACGGCTTGATCCCCAACTCGACGTCCTCGAGCATGGGGTGAGGTCTATCCATCTCCTACCTCCGTGGTCCTGCCGTGCCGCCGGCGTTCATCGCCAGGTTGCCGCCGTCCATCGGGATCAGTGCGCCGGTGATCCAGGCCGAGGCGTCCGAGGCCAGGAAGATCGCCAGCCCCTTGATGTCATCGGGCACGCCCAGGCGGCCTGCGGGAATGCCGCGCAGAAAAGTGGCTTCCAGGTTCGGATCGGCCTTCATGCGTTCCTGCAGGCCGGGATTGGTGACCTGCGCCGGCAGGATCGCGTTGACGCGCACGCCGCGGCCGGCCCATTCGGTGCTCAGCTCGCGAGTCATCTGCGCCACAGCGCCCATTCCCAGGCTGTAGGCGAAGTTGCCGCGGCCCATTCCCGTGATGCTGGCAAGCGAGCCGATGTTGATGATATTGCCCTTGCCCGCCGCCAGCATCCGCCTCCCGGCTTCCTGGCAGCAGCAGAAGCGCGCTGTCACCAACCCGTGCAACACGCGATCCACTTCGGTCAAAGGGACGTCTTCGGGATGGGCCAGGTAACCGGGACCGAAGACGTTGCCCAACACGTCAATCTTGCCGAACTCGCGGTCCAGCAGGGCAAACATCTCCCGGATCTGGTCAATATCGGTCACGTTATACGTGGTCGGGATCGCCCGCCGGCCCAGGCTGGCGATGTGCTGAGCCGTCGCCTGCACCCCCTCCGCGTTCAGGTCGGTCAGCAACAGATCGGCGCCGGCCTCGGCGAACGCGATCGCCATCGAACGCCCCATGCCGCGCGCCGCGCCGGAGACGAGAGCCACGCGGCCGGTCAGATCAAAGAGCGGATGAGTCATGGTCAGTCTCCTATGCAACGACCTCATGGTGCAGGTTGGCTGCGCGCCGGGCGCGTACATCGCCCCTACCCCTTGAGGCCGCTCATCACCATGCCGCTGATCACCCAGCGCTGCGCGACCAGGAACAGGATCAGTGGCGGCAGCACCATCAGGGTCGCGCCGGCAGCCAGCATTCCGTACTCGATGATGAACTGGTTGATCACCGATTGCATGCCCACCGGCATAGTCATCATGTACTTGCTGGTCGCCATCACCAGCGGCCACAGGAACGCATTCCACGAGATGATGAACTTAAGCACGGCCACGGTGACGATGGCAGACCCGGCCAGCGGGGCAACCACCCGCGCCACGATCTGGATCTCGCTCGCCCCGTCAATGCGCGCCGCGTCAATGTAGTCGTTCGGGATCGACTGCATGAACTGCCGCATGATGAACACGCCGATGACGCTCATGAAGTCCGGGAAGATGATCCCGGCGTAGGTGTTCACCAGCCCCACCCGGCTCAACATCACGAATAGCGGCAGAAAGGTCACCTCGAACGGGATCATCATCACCGACAGCACGATCGCGAAGCAGATTTCCCGCCCCCGGAAGCGCAGCTTCGCAAACGCGTAGCCCGCCAGCGCGGCGAAGAAGACGCTCGTCGTGATCGACACCGTGCTCACGATGATCGAGTTCAGCATCCAGCGCAGCGCCGGCCACTTCGTCAGCAGCAGCCGGTAGTTGTTCCAGTTCAGCCAGTTGTCCGGGAACCACGTGACCGGCACCCGGCTGACCTCCGGCAGATTCTTCTGGGCCGTGACGACCATCCAAATGAATGGCATGACCATGAAGATCGCGCCCAGCGCCACGATGAGCGTCAGCGCGGTGTTTCCCGTCAGTCCCAGCACGCGATCGGCCCGCCGCCGGCCCGGGGTCTTCCCCATGGAACCCTGCGCAACCACCCTGACTGCCATGTCGCCTCCTCCCACTAGCCCTTGAGGCCGCTCATCACCATGCCGCTGATCACCCAGCGCTGTGCGACCAGGAACAGGATCAGTGGCGGCAACACCATGAGTGTGGCCGCGGCGGCCAACAACGCGTAGTTGATGATGACGATATCCACCAGCGACTGCATGCCCACCGGCATGGTCATCATGTACTTGTTGTTCGCCATCACCAGCGGCCACAGGAACGCGTTCCACGAGATGATGAACTTCAGCACGGCTACGGTGACGATGGCAGGCCCGGCCAGCGGCGCAACCACCCGCGCCACGATCTGGATCTCGCTCGCCCCGTCAATGCGCGCCGCATCAATATAGTCGTTCGGGATCGTCTGCATGAACTGCCGCATGATGAACACGCCGATGGCGCTCATGAAGTTGGGGAAGATGAGCCCGACGTAGGTGTTCACCAACCCCACCCGGCTCAGCATCACGAACAGCGGCAGAAAGGTCACCTCGAACGGGATCATCAGCACCGCCAGCACGATCGCGAAGCAGACCTCCCGCCCCCGGAAGCGCAGCTTCGCAAACGCATAGCCCGCCAGCGCGCAGAAGAAGATGCTCGTCGTGATGGACATCGTGCTCACGATGATCGAGTTCAGCATCCAGCGCAGCGCCGGGAACTTGGTCAGCAGCAGCCGGTAGTTGTTCCAGTTCAGCCAATTGTCCGGCGGCCATGTGATCGGGACCCGGCTGATCTCGGGCAGGTTCTTCTGGGCCGTGACGACCATCCAGACGAACGGCATGGCCATGAAGATCGCGCCCAGCGCCACAATGATCGTCAGTGCGGCGACCGCGGTCCGCCCCAGCACCCGATCGGCGCGCAGACGCCCTGTGCTCTTTCCTCCGGGCTTCGTTGCTGCAAGCTGGCTAACCATCGCCCATCGGCTCCTGCTAGGTTGATCGCAGAGCGAAGACACCATCCTTCGGTCGCTCTCGCGTGGATACCACCCTGCGATCGGTCTAATACTCGAACCTGCGCTGTGTCAGCCGCATCTGGATGAGGGTCACCAGGACGATGAGCAAGAAAAGGATCAGCGCGGCGACCGAGGCCTTGCTGAACTCCAGGTAGCGGAAGGCCGACTCGTAGATGTGCATCACCGCGACCCGGCTGGCGTTGACGGGCCCGCCCGCCGTCGCCACATACGGCAGCTCGAACACCTTCAGCCCTGCGATGACCTCCAACACGCCCACGAGCACGATCTGCGGGTTGAGCAGCGGCAAGGTGATCCGGAAGAATGACTGGATCGAGCCGGCGCCGTCAATCTTGGCCGCTTCATAGAACTCGTGCGGGATGCTCTCGATTCCCGAGAGGAAGATCGCCATCTCGAAGCCCAGCCGCGCCCACACGAAAACGATCACCAGCGAAGGGATCACCTGCTCCGTGTCGGCCAGCCAGAGCAGCGTCGGCAGGTGCAGCGCGCGCAACAGGG
Source organism: Chloroflexota bacterium (assembly GCA_026389845.1). GTDB lineage: Bacteria > Chloroflexota > Anaerolineae > CG2-30-64-16 > CG2-30-64-16 > JAPLHB01. The sequence continues at coordinate 36,428 of JAPLHB010000047.1, read as the reverse complement.
AGTTGAAGAACCCGTAATCCGGGTTGAAGATCCACAGCCAGATGAAGGCCGTCACCGCCAACGACGTCACGAGCGGGAGGAAATACAGAGTCTTGAAGAGCCCCTTCAGCGGCAAACGCGATCGGCTGGCGAACGCGACCGCCGATAACAGCGAGAGGATGACTGTCGCGGGCACGCTGAGCGCCATGAACTTGGCGCTGTTCGCCAGGCTGAGCCACCACAGCCGGTCGGTCAGCGCCTGCTTGATCATCATAAGCCCCACAAAGGGACTGCTCCCGTCGATCGGGGACCAGCGGAAGACCGTGAGGAACACCATGAAAAGGAGTGGGATGAAGAAGACGATCGCGACGTAGAGCATCATCGGGGCGATAAAGAGCCAGCCGAAACGCTCCTCCTGGGCTCCCCAGCGCGTCGGCTTCTTAAGCGCGCGTTGTTGCTTCATCTTTGAGACTTGCCTCCCCACCTCTCTCGCCTGCCACGATGGCGGGAGAGAGGGTGTACTAGAAGGCGCTGTTCCGGTGGGGGCAGGGCCGCCCACCGGAACAACCTGTGACCAAGACCGTTCCTGCCCCTCTCCGCCGCGGCGGAGAGGGGCAGGAACAGGGCCTGGTGTGAGGCCATGCCAGCATCACAACGGCATTCGGAATGGCTGCTCGTCAGCTCTTCAGGATCGTCTCCATGTCCGCCGCGGCGGCATCCATGGCTTCCTTGGCCTTCTTCTTGCCCAGCATGGACTCCTGGACGCCCTGTGCGAACCGGTCGGCCAGCTTGCCCGTCTTCGCGTGCATGTAGACGGTGCCCTGGCCGTTGGCCAATGCGTACTGCTCGACCGCGTAGTCCTTGCGCCCCTGCATGTACGGGGTTTCCCAGTTCGCCTTGAAGCAGCACACACCCTGATTTACCGGGTGCTGCGCCGCGATGAGCTCGCCCTCGGCCGTGTAGACCACCTTGTCGAGAAGCTCCCACGCGGCGGCCTTGTTCGGCCCGAACTTGTAGACCAACGGCGCCCATTCACTCAGGCCAGTCAGGCCCATGCCGACCTTCCGGGCCTTCGGCACCGGGGCAAACACGAAGTTGACGCCGGGGTAGTTGGTCGGGATCCAGCCGGCCATGTGGCCTTCGCGAAACATCATGGAGGCCTTGCGCTGGCCAAACTGCACCTCGGGCACGCCCAGCGTGATGCTCGCCAGCTTCTCGCCCTGGGTGTACTTGGTCACGTACTCGACCGCTTCGATGGTCTCTGCCGAGTTGGCGATCCCCTGGGACTTGCCCGTGGCTGGATCGAACATCTGGCCGCCGAAGGAGTGCAAGAAGGGGAAGAACTTGGTGGCGATGCCCAGGCCCAGCGCGCCGTCGTAGCGCATCGCGCAGCCCGAGCGGATGACGTTGCCGGAGGCGTCCCGCTTGACCAGCTTGCGGGAGTACTCCAGCAGCTCATCCATGGTCGCCGGCGGCTTCTTCGGGTCTAGCCCGGCCTCGGCAAAGTCGTCCGGGTTGTAGATCAGCATGGGACCGAAGCCGGGGATACCGGCATCCGAGAGGCCCATCCACTTGCCGTTCATCTTGTAACCGGGCTTGACCGCGTCAACGACCTCGGTCTCCAGACGCTTCGCCAGCGCATCGGGCATCGGGTCCGCCACGTTGGCCGCGCCGGCCCAGAACGACACGACGCCGATGAACAGGTCAGGCGCGTTGTCGCGGGATGCGAACGCGCTCAGGTACTTGGCCTCGAAATCGGCATAGGGGACCGCCACAAACTCGACTTGCGTGTTGTGCTCGGCGGCCCACTTGTCAACCCGCGGTTTGATGGCCTCGTCTTGGATCTTGGTGTCGCGCGCGGTGTTCCAATACTGCAGCTTGATAGGCCCGGAACTCTTCTGCGCGCCGCCTCCGCAGCCCGCCAGGGTCGGCATCAGCGCCGCTGCGGCGCTCCCGACCAACCCAATCCTCAGAAAATCACGCCTCGAAATCTGCCTAACCATGGTGTTGCCTCCTCCTTGAAGGGTTTGAGTCTGTTTGGATATCAGATCAGTAGCTCCGACGGTACTCAGATCTCCACCTCCTTTCGTGATCTTCCTTGTGACATCCAGTGATTGTTGTCTGACAATCAGATATCATATAGACTTCGTAGCATTTTAGCAGATAACGGCGCGCATGTCAAAACGCCCACGGACAGGTCGGCCTCTCGCAAAGCCACAGAGACCGTAAAGACAAGAGCAAACTGATATCTTGGCGCCCTTTGCGCCTTGTATGAGCAGCCGCTACCCTCCGGCACGAATAGTCCAGAACGCCTGCGCCGCTGCCAGGCGAGCAGGGGCGTCTTCCCAGGTCAGGCCATCTTCCCAGAAGCCGTAGACCAGCCCCGTGTCCAGCCCCGCCGGCCGTCCGGTGGGCAGCCCAGGCCCTACCCAACAGATGGTCACCCGGTGCGCCGCGGCCTGGCGCCACACCTTCTCCAGCGTGTAGTTCGGGTTGTGCCATGCCTCCTCTCCGCCCATCTCGACGCCCCGCAGTCCTGGCGTGCCCAGGCGAAGCTCCTGCGATTTCAATATGTGGCCGCAGTAATGGATGTAGCCGCCGAAGTTCGCGAAAAGCCGTTGGGCGTAGGGGAGGCAGAACTCGGCATACATGGCCGGCGACAGGTTGAACGTGACGTCATCCACGACCCGGACGCCGGCCGGCACACGATACCACCAATGGTACATCTCGTCGGGTGGCTCGCCCATGACCTCCTTCTGACGGCGCACGAACGCGATCGTGGTGCGCGTGACCAGATCCATCAACGCGTGCACCAGCTCCGGCTCATCGCGCATGGCGAAGTAGATCTCCTGGCCCCACAGCAGGTAGGCGACGTCAAACAGCCCCTGGTTATTGGCCTGGAAAAGGTGAACGTAGGGGTCAAGCCCGTGGTTACGCAACGTGTCGCGGAAGAAGGCCTCGGTTTCCATGACCTTTGTGCCAAAGCCTCCTGTGAGATCGGGCACGCCCCGGTCAACGATCTCGCGGATTGTGCGACTGCTATGGCACGGTTCTACCCAAGTCGTGGCATCATCCACATGCACCGTCGCCCCGAACAGAGAAGGGAGAATGGCCGGCCCGTAATTGGCGCGCACGGTCATCATCCGGTCATCCCGCACCCCGACGCCGATGCGCGCCTCCCGGAGCTGGTTCCAAAGCATCTTCTCGGGGTCTTCGAAGGTTTCGGTCTGGGCAAAGAGCGGCCAATCGGGTGGAACAGCACGGTGCATCACGACAGGGATCCGCTCGACCGGCTCATAGGCCCAGACAGCCTTCTGGAGCCGCTCGGCGGTGCGTACCTGCTGGGGATCAACCAGGTCAGCGATGCGCCGCAGACCGTCGTGTAGTTGTTGGTTCATGGCTCCTCCTATTATTCCTTGTCGGCGATGCTGGTGCGAATGCACAGGCCGCGCGGCGACAGCGCGGCCAGCAGGCCATCCAACTCGGCCTGGGTGATGGTTGTGCAATGGATGATCAGCGGCTTGCCGGCAGCCTGCACCCGCCGGAACGCCGGCCACAGGTCGCGCACGGCGGGGTCCTTCGGGCCTGGGTCAACGACGATCTGGATGGCAGCGAAACCGGTCACAGAGAGGACTTGTTCGAGGACGTGCAGGCCCGCCGAATGCAGGTGGATGACCGGGTACGCCATGCTGACGCAGATGCGCTCGTCGCACAGAACCAGATACCGTTCGTATGTGCGCGCTGAGATCGCCACCGCCAGGTCGCACTGGGTGACGGCATTCGTCCCCGGCACCCACAGCCCGTACTGTTCGCAGTTGGCCATGCCCCCTGCGAACGGCGGTAGCAGCGCGAGCTGCTCGCCCACTACCTCGATCCAGATGTCGGTCAGGATGCCGAGCGCCTCGCGTACCAGTTGAGGGCTTTCGGCGAACCCAAAGCACATCCTCTCGACACCCACCAGCGCCCCCAACATGTCAATCGGGCCACGCATCGGCATCGCCACGCCCAGCGGGTAGCGGTCGGCAGCGAGATCGCGCAGGACGGCGTAGAACTCGCGCAGCTTGCGCAGCCAGGGGTTGTCATGCCTGAGCCGCAAAGCTCGCACGGCATCCCATCCCCCCTCGGGAGGCTTCGAGTACATGGTGCCGCTCTCGCACACATACCAGATGGGGCAGCCGCAGATCGCTTCCAGCCAGGGCACGTACCAGTAGGCGGTCATGATGCGGAACTGGTCCCCATCTATGGGGCCGAGGCCGTCCCAGCGCGCTGCCATTTGCTCGAAGTAACGCAGCGGGTCCAGCATCGCGGGCTGCAGGTATCCCTCGGGCGGCAGCGCCACACCGGCCGGCGTCGGGATCTGGAGCGACGGCAAGGCAGAAGGCGGCAGGACCGTCAACAGCGGCCGGTTGACCTCTGCGCGGCTCCAAAATGCCTGATGGCGTGCCAGCGTGGCCTCAACAACATCCATGGCGTTGGTTCCTACGGCGTGGTAGGGGCATGGCCTTGCGCCTGCCCGCCTGGGCGACCGCGAGGGTGCGCCCCTACAAATCGAGAAGATGCGAAGATGGCATCCATAGCAGCGCTGGTATCGAATATCAGTCGCTCAGGGTGAAAACTGTAGTGCGGAAAGACTTCCGCGGTCAGCCAACCGTCGTAACCGGTAGCAGCCAGCGACTCCCGGACCGCGGGCCAGTCCACGTCGCCGGCCAACAGCGGTGTCGCGGTCACGGCGCCGTGGATCACGACCCGGTTATCTTTCAAGTGCACTCGCTTGATGCGCGAGCCCAGAACCGGAATCCAATGCTCTGGAAATCCGTACCAGAGCGCATTGCCGGTGTCGAAGCAGGCGCCCACCCAGGGGCTGCCGATCTCGTCCAGGAAGCGCGCAAACTCGAGCGGGCTGATCAAAAACTTACTGGGGCAGTTCTCGGCTGCCAGGTGCACGCGATACTTCTCGCAGACCGTGTGGGCCAACTCCCGCAGCACCTCCAACGCGTTGCGGTACGCCACGTCGTAGGGGACGATCTCCGGCTGCGGGGCCAGGATGCGGTTGTCCACCGCCCCCGGCATCACCAACACCGCATCGGCGCCCAGGAGGGTGGCGGCGCGGGCCAGCCCCGCGATGATGTCGCGGCAATGGGCACGCACGGCCGGATCGCGACTGCTCATCGGGTAATGCCATTGCTCTCGATTGTAGACCGTGCTGACGCACAGACCGCACGCTTCGATAGCACGGCGGAGCGCCGCCAGCTCATCGTCGCCTGAAGCCAGGGAATACTCTTCCCAGGGTTCCAGATTGACCTCGACCCCCTCGAAGCCGGCGTCGCGGGCGATTTCTAGCCGCTGAAGGGTTTTCATCTCCGGCGGGAACATGCGCAACGTGAGGGACTTCCGCATGAGGATACTCCTCGCCGGTTGTTAGCTTCCCACCTGACCCTGCCACAGCTTCAGAAGACGCAGCAGGCGTTCCTCTTCTGCGGCCATCGGATGAGACAGGTTCTGCTGAAACACACGCCTCAGAATCGGATAGCCAGCCTGTTGCTCCAGGGTCCAGTCTTTGGCGAAGGTGCCGTCCTTGATCTCGGCGATCAATTTGCGCAGCCGCTTGCGTTCCGCTTCTTCTTCCTCCGCCTTGAGCCGGCCCGTCACCTGTTGGCCGTACTGGCTCGTCCGGCTGTGCAGCGGGAGTTGCCCGAACAGCCCGTGCGCCTGCATCACTTCGGCCACGTCTGCGCTTTCGCCCGAGACCCAGAATTCCAGCATGGCCGCTTCCGGGCTGACGCCCGCCTCCACCAGCATCTCGTAGGCCCGTCGCAAGGCATAAAGCCCGCCGGAGTGCTCGTTGAACAGATCGCACAGCGTCTCTTCCTCGCAGCTCGACTCGATGCCGCAGCGTTTGAGGGTGCCCATGGACTTCGCCAGCGCCAGCATCACCGCCTGCGCGTGCCCGGTCGCATCGTGCTCCACGCTCACCAGGCTGGGGAAGCCGGTTCCATCCAGGAAGGTTTTGCGCACGCCCGTGCCGATGGTGCGAGGGGCGATCATCAGCACGTCAACGTCAGCCGGGTAGCGCAGGAAGCCGTAGGTGACATTGTAGCCGCTGGAAACGACGATGGCCTGCCCCGGCTTCAAATGGGGGCGGATGTCCCGGTCGAACACGGCGGGTATGACCTCGTCGGGGACGAGCAGGAAGTGATAGTCGGCATGTTGGACAGCGCCCGCGATGTCGTAGGTCTCGAAGCCGTCGGCGACGGCCCTCTCGAAAGATGCGTCGCGGACGTTGCCGACGACAACCGTGGCGCCGCTGTCGCGCATATTGAGGGCCTGCGCCCTCCCCTGGTTGCCGTAGCCCAGGATGCTGACTACCTTGTCCTTCAGCAGGTTCAGATCGCCCGCATCGTCGAAGTAGATGGTTGCCATTGAAGGTCTCCTTTTGTCATTGGCTATCCGTTACAGGACCTACGCAGTCCTCCGCAGAGCACCCCTCGCCTGCGGCCACAAACGACGTGGCCTCCGCTCAGGATGCCCCCGCTCTTGGGGCTGCGTAACTTCTGTCAGTTATCATATCAGTTCTTCAAATATATCGCGCTGCCGAGGGCGCTTGTCAATAGGCAAGAGAACGGAACACGTACCACGCATCACGTTAGTCCATCTCAAAACCACCGTCCACGTTGAGTGCCTGGCCGGTGATGTAGTCGCTGTCGGGCGAGCAGAAGAAGGCGACCGCGCCGGCAACGTCCTCGGCGGTGGCGGCGCGTTTGAGCGGAACGGTCTGGATGAAGGAGGCCATCGCCTCGCCCGGCTTGGCGCCGAAAAGCTGGCCCTTCTCCTTGTCTATCTGCTGCCACATGGGCGTCGGCACGATGCCTGGGCAGACCGCGTTGGCGTTGATGCGGTAGGGCGCCAGGGCCAGCGCGGTTGACTGCGTCAGGCTGATGATGCCGGCCTTGCTCGCGGCATAATGCGTCTGCCACGGGCGGCCCCGCCTGCCCGCCACCGACGAGAGGCTGACGATCTTGCCGTAGCTGGCGGCCAGCGGCTTCGCTACGGCGCTCTCGGCGGTCGCTTCCTGCTTTTTTGTGCTGGAAATATCCGCGGGGTTGGACGCAGCCTGGCGCAGGGCTTCGGGCACCTGCTTGATCATCTGGCGGGCGACCGCCTGGACCAGGAAAAAGGTACCGCGCAGGTTGACGTCCAGCACGCGATCCCAGTCGGCCTCGGTGAGGTCGAGCATCGGTTTGGTCTGGACGACACCTGCGTTGTTCACCAGAATGTCAATGTGCCCAAGTTGCACAACCACGTCGTCCACCATTTTCTGCACGGCCGTGACGTCGGAGATGTCAATGCGATAAGCCAGCGCGCGGCCTCCTGCCGCTTCGATCTCCTGCGCCGCGGCCGTCGCGTTCTCGGCGCTGTACTCGGCGATCACCACGTGTGCACCCTCGCGCGCCAGCCGCTGCGCGATCCCCCTGCCGATCCCCTGACCGGAGCCGGTGACGATGGCGACCTTGTCCAGAAGACGTTGTTCCATTGGCTTTTCTTTCAGAGCGAGTAGAATGGTGTGCGCTTCCAGTCCATCGGCGTCGGTTGTTAGTTATAAGTTATCATATGGGTCATGGTTATTCTAGCACGGCGAAGGTCTCGTGTCAAGAGAAAATCAGAGAGGATTTCTGACGATCGCGATTCCAAAGCACCGTTTCGAGGTGAGACCATACGTGACGAGAGCGCCATGGGCATTAGACATTATCGGTAATAAGCGGACCTTGTGAGAATGTCACCCTGAGCGAGTTAATCCCGTGTGGTGCGTCACGGCGAGCCACCAGCGAAGAGCCTGCCCTGAGCGCAGTCGAAGGGGTCTCCATGCCGGATGAGAGAGATTCTTCGCTGGTGGCTCGCCACAACGGGAGGTTTGGGACCAACCCGCTCAGAATGACCCTATTTGTGATAATGTCTATTGCCGAAGGCCTGGTGCGGTATCACAGCGGTGATGGGGTCTGGACGCGGCCAGGGATCGAGGCGATGAGAAGTTGCGTGTACGAATGCTCGGGTCGGTCGAAGACGCGCAGCGTATCACCCGATTCCACGATCTTGCCCTTCTGCATGACGTAGACGCGCGATGTCAGGTAACGGATGAGACCCAAATCATGCGAAATGAACACGATCGTCAAAGCGCGTTCCTGCTGCAGGCGCCGGAGCAGATTGAGCAGTTGCGCCTGGGCCGATTGATCAATAGACGATGTCGGCTCGTCCGCAATCAGCACCTTGGGATTGGGCGCCAGGGCGCGGGCGACACTCACGCGCTGGAGTTGTCCGCCCGATAGCGACCGCGGGAAGTGCTCCGCCTGTTCGCTGCTGATCCCGACCGAATTGAGCAACTGGAAGGCTTGGAGCCGGGCTTCTTTGGCGGAAACGCCCCGCCAGACTTGCAGCGCCTCGGCCACGCCTTGCCAGGCCCTCATCCGCGGGTTGAGCGAGGAATACGGGTCCTGGAAAATCATCTGCACCTTCCAGCGTTCGCCGCGCGGGAAGGTGGTGTTCTGCCCCGCGCCAAAGACGCGTTTCCCCTCCAACAGCACCTCGCCCCTCCGGGGCGGCTGCAACCCCACCAGCACCCGGGCCAGCGTCGTCTTGCCGCTGCCGCTCTCGCCCACGATGCCGATGGCATCCCCGGCTGCCACGCCGACCGTCGCGGCCTGGACCGCGTCGAAGGCAGCCAGCCGGTTGCCGAAAGTCACGGTGACGTCCTGGGCTTGGAGCAAGGCTTCTGCCATCACTGCACCTCCATGCGTTCGGCGAAGGTGCAGGCAGACTGTTGCCGCCCCATCGGCCTGAGCTGCGGCTGGAGGCCCTGTCTGCAGGAGTCCTGAACAAGGGCACAACGCGGGGCGAAGCGACAGCCGGCCGGCCAGGCGCCGACAGCCGCCGGCTCCCCGGTGATCGTCTCGAGCGGCTTGCCTCGGACGGCCGTATCCACCCGCGAAACACGCAGCGCGCGGGTATACGGGTGGCGCGGGCTGCGCGTCAACAACTCGACGGGCCCGGCTTCGACGGCCAATCCTGCGTACATGACCACCATGCTATCGCAGACCTCCTCAATGACGGCCAGGTCGTGCGAGACCAGGATCAGCGCCATGCCTAATTCCTTGCGGAGCTTGACGAGCAGGGTGAGAATCTCGCGCTGCGTGGTGACGTCGAGGGCGGTGGTCGGCTCGTCGGCAACGAGCAGCTTCGGTCTTTGGGCTAAGGCGGTCGCGATCATCACCCGCTGGCGCATGCCGCCCGAGAGTTGGTGCGGCCGTTCTCTGAGCAACTCCTTCGCCCTGGGAATCCGCACCATGTCGAGTAACTCCAACGCTTCCCGTTGCAGCTCGCGGCCACTCATGCGTCTGACGCAACTGATGGACTCCATGAGCTGGGTGCCGATCGTGAGCACCGGATTCAGGCCCGCCAGCGAACTCTGCGGCACATAGCCGATCTCACGGCCGCGGATGCGACGCCAGGTGGCCTCCGGCGCCCCCACAAGATTCAAGCCCGCGCACAGGATGCTGCCAGCGGTGGCGACCGCGGCGTGACGCCCGAGCGTGCCGAGGAGCGCCCGACACAGCATCGTCTTGCCGGAGCCGGACTCACCGACCAGACCTACCGCTTCGTCCCGGTGTACTGTGAGGCTGGCCGTATCAATGACGGGCAAGAGTTGTCCGCCCGTCTTGCGGAAGCTGACCTTGAGGTCTGCGACCTTTACCAGGAGGGAGTTCTCCGCAGCATCGAGTGTACTTTCCTGTTGGAGCGTCACCGGTTACTCCTCACCTTTCGCCCATCCCACCACGCTCTCGGCAATCAACGACACCCCGATGGCCGTGAGCGATAGGGCTAGACCTGGAAACACGGTGATCCACCACGCCCGCTGCAAGAACAACCGGCCATCGGCCATCATGCCCCCCCACTCTGGAGTGGGCGGCCGGACGCCCAACCCCAGGTAGGATAATCCCGCCACGGTAATAATAACCAGCACAAAGTCGCTCAGGCCGTAGGCCAGCGTCTCGGAGTAGACGTTGGGCAGAAAATGCCTGAGCAGGACGCGGGCTCGTGAGTAACCGAGCACCTCTGTGGCCTGCACGAACTCCACATCCCTCAGAGTCAAGGCGCGCGTCCTGGCCACCCTGGCGTAACGGGCCCAGCCGGTTGCGAGCAAGGCAATCAGAAGACCCTGCAATCCGGTGCCGACAATGCCCAACACGCCGATGAGCAGGACAATAAAGGGAAAGGCGTTAATGGCGTCTATCACGACTTGCCAGAGGGTGGAAACCACTACGTTTTTGGTTGAACCCAACATCGCGCCGATGATCGTGCCGACGAGCAGTGGAATAGTCACCCCGACGAGTGCAAGGGCCAGATCGAGCTGAGCGGCTGCAAAGGTGCGGACAAAGACATCCCGCCCCAGGGAGTCGGTACCGAAAAAGTGCTGTGAACCGGGGGGTTCGAATTGTTCGCCTGCAGAAGTGATCGGGCTGTAAGGGCTGAGAAGGGGGACCACCAGCCCCATCAGGACCATCACGACCAATATCGCAATCCCGACATAGGCCGTCTTACTCAGGCGCCGGAGAGCAGCGAGCATTGGCGACCTCACTTTGCTTTTGTCCGCGGATCAAGCCACCCGCCGGACAGGTCCGATAGATAGCCAACTGCTACCACAAAGAGTCCTAAGACGGCGATGCCACCCTGGATCACAGGATAATCCCGCACCCGGACGGCTTCGATGAGGAGGGTTCCCATGCCGGGGAGACCGAAGATCGCCTCGACTACCACCGCCGATCCCACCAGTTGCCCCACGATATAAGCCAGGAGACTGATGGTTGGCGCAATCGAAGGCCGGATCAGGTATCGCCACATCATCACGCGCCGTGGCAGGCCCCGAACCACGGCTGTCTCGACAAACTCCTGTTCGGTCGTGTCAATGACTGAACTCTGGAAAACCCGCGCCAGCAGCGGCACCAAAACGGTGCACAGCGTCAGCGCCGGCAACCACAGGTACACCATGTTAGCGGGGAATCCGGTCTCATAGCCCGCCACGGGCGCCATTTTGAGCCGGATCGAGAAGAACAGAATCAGAAGCAACCCCGAAAAGAACACCGGTGTGGCAAGCAGAAGCGACACCACCACCCGGAAACCGTGACCGAACCAGGTGCGGTGGTGGAGCGCGGCGACCATGCCGAGGGGTACGGCCGCCAGGAGCGCCATCGCCGCGGTAAGGAGGACCAACCAGAGCGTGACGGGAAATGCTCTCCCGATGAGCGCGAGGACGGGCTGGTTGCTGGCAAGCGAAATACCCAGGTTGCCGTGCACCACGCCGCTGAGGTACCGCGCAAGCTGCTCCAGAAAAGTACCGTTGAGACCCAGGGCTTCTCTGAGCTGGGCAAGGTTCTCGGGCGTCGCCTGATCGCCGAGCAATGTCGCCGCGGGGTCACCCGGCGCGAGGCGCAGCAACAGAAAGGCCACCAGCATGACCCCGAAACTGACCAGAAAGGCCCGCCCCAGCCGCAGGGTCGCCCCGCTGCCAAGCACTCCTCGGAATCTCGCCCAGGGTGCCGTGGAAGAGGAAATGGCTGCTGGCGAAGGTCCCGCGTCCGTCTTCACAAAAACCCCTCGCTTTCAAGCACGTTGGTCCGCAAACAAGCCCGGTGAGGCGCCTGGCGTCTATGCTGCGCCTCACCGGGGCTACTGCCCAAGAAGATGATCCGGCGCTTCCGAACTACTTGCCGGCTAACGCGTCCGCCAGGGTCTTCACATAGGGATTCTGGCTGAGCTTGACGAACGTGTAGACATCTCCCGGTACCCGGCTCCCATGGAGCTCGACGCGATTGGTGACCGGGATGAACCACATGTCGTCCGCCTCCATCTGGTTCACCTGGTGGTACATCTCCACGCGCTTCGCCGTGTCCGTCTCGATGGTCGCCTTGTTGATGAGATCCCACAGCGGTTCATTCTTGGTGCGCCCCCACGTCTCCGCCCAGACGCCGCCCTTGCTGAAGAACCCCATGTAGACGCTGAGCGGGAAGGAAGAGGTGCCCACAAAGGCGGCTTCAAAGTCGCCCTTGTTCTGCCTGTCAATTCCCACGGCGTCGTCCACCGGATCGGCGGTGACGTCGATCCCGAGTTCGGCGAGGTTCTCCTTGATCACGAGCACGCCGTTGGTCCAGCCTGCTCGCTGGCCCCACGTCATCAGGGTCATCTTGAAACCCTTGGCATAGGGCGTCTTGGCCAGCAGTGCCTTGGCGGCCGCAAGATCACGCTTGCCGCCGTTTGCCAGGGCATTCGACGCTTCGGGGATGCCGGGATAGATCAGGCCGGTCGACGGCTCCATGATGCCGAAGAACGCCTTCTTGGCCACCGCCTCGCGATCAATCGCCAGCGAAATCGCATGGCGGACATCGTTGTTGGCCAGCGGCGAGTCTGTCTTCGCGGCGTTGATCGCGATCAGCATCGTGCCGGCGATCGGCACGCCGAACGTCTTGACCTGGGGCGGATAGTCGGCGGCCGTTCCCAGTGGCAGGTCGTTGACATAATCTAGTGTCCCCTGGGACAGTTGCAGCACCCGCGAGGTCAGGTCGGACACGTACACGATCTCGATCTGCTTGACCGCCATCGGGCCGTTGACATAGTAGGGGTTCTCCTCGAGGAGCGCCCGGTTCGAGTTGGGGATCCACTCCTTGACGTAGTAGGGACCCGACGACAGCGGATGCTCGAAGTACTTGGGGTCGGACTCGATCTTCGCCTTGGGATGGATCTGGAGGAAAATGCGCCCCAGGTACTGGAGGAAATCGGGGGCCGGATTCTTCATCTTCCACAGCAGCGTCGAGGCATTCAACGCCGTCAGCGACTCGACATCCTTGGTCAGGCCCTTGTCGGTGATCGCCGCCTTGTAGATCCGATCCCAGTTGTACAGCACGTCATCGATCGTGAGCGCTGAGCCGTCTGAGTATTTGAGGTTGGGCTTCAGCGTCATCGTGATGGCGAGCCCGTCTTGGGCTATGGTGTACTTGTCGACCAATTCCGGCAGCGAATCGTGATTGACGTTCCAGCGGAACAGGTAGCCGTTGGCGAGCAAGGCGACCATGCCGGCCGGGGCAACGATGGTCTTCGTGGGATCAAGCTGGGTGATGGTACCGCCCGTGCTCACGCGGATCTTCGCCAGTGGGAACTGCGCAGCTTTGGATGCCGTGGGCGCCGCGGTGGGGGTCACGACGACTTCTTTGACCACCTGTTGAGTCACCTGAACCTGCTTCTCAACGACGACGGTCTGCTGGACGACCTTCTCGACCGGCTTCTCGACGACGACGGTCTGTTGGACGACTTTCTCGACCACCTGCGGTGTCGGCGCCGGGCAGGCGGTGAGGATCATGCTGGCAACCACCAGGATGCTCAGCAGCAACGCGATTCTGGCTTTCATGGGGGGTTCTCCTTCTTTGGATCTCTTGGCTGGCCAACGGAAAAGAGGCGCGACCGCTCATGGCGGCGAACTTGCCGGGTTCAAGTCGGCGCTCCCATGGTCGTGAATTTGCAGCAGCACACCTCCCTCTCACGTAACGGATCACTTGCTGCGGTGCAGCCCACGCGCTGCACTATTGGAAGGGGAATGGCACTCTCGCCGGTTGTTAGCTTCCCACCCGACTCCGCCGTGCCTGTTGGGGACTTGTCCTACAAGCTGATTAGCAGTCTATCATACGAGTTGGCCGCTTGTCAAATCAAGAGGGGATTTGGATTCCCTGCAACAATGCGAGCTGGGCGCGATTCACGATAGAACGCGGCAGCCCGCCCCGCAGCACGGCGACCACGTTGCGTGCTGCGTCGCGCCGCAGTTGGATGCGCGAATCAGAAGACCAACTGGCGGCATGGGGTGTGATAATCACATTGTCTTGCCGGAGCAACGGATCATCCGGAGCAGGCGGTTCTTGTTCCAGTACATCCAGGGCAGCGCCGGCTATCGCATGGAGCTCCAGAGCGTGGCAGAGGGCTGGCTGGTCTACCACAGCGCCGCGCGCCATGTTGATCAGGTAGGCCGTCGGTTTCATCATCGCCAGCTGAGGCGCACCGATCAGGTGGCGTGTTTCGGCTGTGAGCGGGCAGTGCAAACTCACGTAGTCGGAGCGACCCAGCAACTCCGGCAACTCCACGGGCGTAACGCCTAGAGCGGCCAGGCGATCTGGTGACAGGTAGGGATCAAAGCCCAGCACCTGCAAACCCAGGCAGTTAGCCTTACGCGCTACGGCGCTGCCGATGTTTCCCAATCCCACGATGCCCAAAGTCTGCCCCAGGAGCCTGGCCGGCGGACCTCCCGGCGGATTGCCCCAGTGGCCGGAGCTCACGTGCCGATGGTGGAGCCAGATATGCCGGTTCAGGTCCAGGATGAAGCCCAAGGTGTGGGTACTGACTTCCTCGATACAGAAATCGGGCGTGTTAGCCACCGGGATGCCATGTTCTGCGGCGGCAGCCAGATCAATCATGTCCACACCCACACCATATCGGGAAATGACCTTGCAGCGTTCGAGCGATTCGATCACTCGCCGGTTGATCTGGCACCAGAGGATGATGAGGGCGTCGGCATCGCGTACGTGGGGGATGACTGCTTCAGAATCGGTGATGTTCAGGCGGCAGAGCTCAATGTCCAAGCCGGATGCCTGCAACTCCGCCGCCTCTAGATCGTTGTCCGCATCCGCAAAGTCGGTGATGACCACCTTGTAAAGTCCCATGGCTATGCATTCTCCTGTGCCGTGAAGGCTACGTTGTCCACAACCAATCTCAATTATCCAAGCGAAGGCATGCTGAGCGGAGGCCAGCGTCGTTTGCTGGCCGTAGTCGAAGCACGCCGGAGCGCCTTTCACCAGCGCCGCACCCTTCGACTACGCCTCGCTAAACTACAGCGAGGCTCCGCTCAGGGTGCTCCGTGTCATACTGCGCAAGTCCTGTCTGTTATGGCTGGCGGGGGTAGAGATAGGAGGCGCCGAGTGCCGTCGGTACGCACCCACCACCTGAAGGATGCGGCTGAACAGTCCATCGGTGGGAACGTTATCACCAAAGCCCAGGATGAAACGGTTGCCAGGCGCCACCGCATCAAAGAGGCCATCCAGGCAGGCCTCCATATCTTCGTCGTCAAAAGTGGGGGTTAGCAGGACGGCGGGGATGCCGCCCCACAGGGTTACCTTGTCACCCCACAGCTCCCTGGCCTGCCGGACGTCAATCGAGGTCATCGGTCGGGGTGTCAACGCCTCCACCGCATCAACGCCAGTCTCGCGCATCAGCGCAAGCAACTGCGTTCCCATGTCGCCGTCGCCGTGCAGAGCCACGAGCTTGCCGGCCGCGTGCAGAACCGGTACCGCTTGTTGATAAAACGGTAGGAAGTACTTGCGGAAGACCGGGGGTGGCGTCATGACCTGGTCGTAGTTTCCACCCAGCTCAATAACGTTGGCTGGCGACTCGGCAGCGATCTTGATGATCTCCAGGTGCAGGGCGCTGACCGCGGCCGCCAACTGTTCCAGCCGCGGCAGATGATCGTAAAGCTCAAAATAGAAGAGGTTGTACCCGATGTATTCTTTCATCAGCGAATGCATCGGCACCGTCCCGGCAAAGGGCAGGCCCAGGCCATCTTCACCGATGCGCTCGAGATAGGCGCCGTACTCGGCATGGTTTTCTACGACGCGCGTGTGTTCGAACAAGTATTGCAGGGCATCATAGTCATCGGGACTCTTGAAGGGGTATTCGGTGCAGGCCGGTGTGACGTCTGCGCCATGGAATTCGCTCGCCAGGATGAAGCGCTGCTCGAGCCGGCCATAAGGGGTCTCGAACTGCTCGACGCGTTCATTGCCTTGCCACCACGAGCGCGCCTCAACACCCCCGATGTACTCTGAGCGGTAGAAGCCAGGGGCAAATCGGCCGAAACCCAGGATGCCGATTCCCAGATCGCGCTGGATGTCCCACAGCGAGGCGTTTTCATAGGGGGCCGGCAACGTGCCGCAGGCCCGGTGGTAGTCGTACCACAGGTCCATCCGGCCAATAAAGGGCACTTTACACGGCGTGTCACCACGCAAGGCCTTCAGAGCATCACTGCGCTGGCTCATGGACGGTCTCCAATCCCGCTGTCAGAATCGTGCGTCGTCAGGTGCACTCACCTGGCCACGATATGCGTAGTCACTGCCCCGAAAGAGAGCTGCACCGTCATGACGTCACCCGGTTTCAGCGAAGGGCGGCCCCGTTCGGGATGATAGGGCTGGTAGCCGATGCCCGGTGGCGTTCCGGTGTATATACAAGTGCCTGCGGGCAGACGCTCCAAGTGCAGCAGGCGAGCCGTCTCAGCGGCGAGCTGTTCGACACTGAAGATCATGTCGCGTGTGTTGCCGTCCTGCACGACCTGACCGTTGACCAGCATCTGCACGCGGATGTTCTTGGGGTCAATGTCGCCGCGGTACAGCGATCCCAGAGGCTTGAACCCGCGCAGACTCTTGAACCACGCACACTCGTACTGTCCGCCGACGCTATCCGGGAACAGCCACGGCAGCCCACGGGTGCCGACGGCGCTTTGCCAGGTGCGCTCGCTGACGTCATTGCCGGCGGCATAGCCTACGATCTGACCTTCGGTGCCGATCACGGCCACCAGCTCCGCCTCGGGATCCACATACGGCTCCGCCAGGCCGAATGCGAGATCGGCTGCTGTCGGGAAGGGTAACTCACCCCCATCGCCCAAGAGCGCTTCCGGGGCGATCCCGAACAAGAGCGGGGCAACGGGCGGCTTGAGGTTGGCTTCGGCGGCGTGATCCACGTAGTTCAGCGCCGCGCCGACCATGAGGGAGGCCTGGACGCATGGCAAGGGGACCAGACCGGCCAATTCACAGGTCCGGCTGCCGATCCTGGGGTCCGCGGCAAGGATGCTCTCCTCCGCCAAATGCAGGAGGCCCTCTCGCCGATCAACCAGGCCCTCCCGTGTCACGTTCCACTGTGGGTCATAGAACCGGCCCAATTCCATGATCTGTGCCATAACTCCTCCTTGCTATTCATCGAGATGTGTTCCCGAAAAGACCAACAGGTGCGCTCGCATCGCGGCGCGCGCTGCCGTAGGATTGTGGTTCTTGATCGCCTCACAGATGGCCCGGTGTTTCTCGACAACCGAAGCCCGCGCAATCGGATCGGCCAGGGACTCCCGGCGCGCCGCTTGCAGTAGTTCGTTGATGGGTAGGATCATGCGCGGGAAGACCGCATTCCGGGTGGCTTCAATCATCAACCGATGGAAGGCCAGATCGGCAGCTACCATCGCGTCAAGGTCGTTCTGTGCACAGGCCACTTCGAAACGGTCCAACTCCGCCTCGATGGAGGCGACGTCCTCCACGGTGACCCGTTTGGCGGCCAGCCCGGCACAGGCCACCTCGAGCACCTGGCGGGCCTCCAGGAGTTGGGCGAAGGGATCCTCCGGCAGGCTGATCTCCAAGGCCAAGGCGCTCACCACACTCACGTTGGAGGTGTTGGCTAGATGCATCCCAGAGCCAGGCCGCACCTCAAGGATGCCCGCTTCGATCAGCCCGCGCACGGCTTCGCGCACAGACGATCGCCCCACGCCCAGTTGGGACATGATCTCGCGCTCGCTGGGGAGCTTATCTCCGGGCTTCATGCCCGAGCGAATCAGCTTAATGACGCGGATACGAATCTCGGAGGTAACGGACTGGCGGACAATCGGCTGCATGGTGTTGGGGTCGCTCATGGCGTTTCGTAGGTACCTGTCAGAATGAAGTGTCACGGCCTGAGAACTGGTCTGACGTCCTATACCGGACGTCAGACCAATTGTAGCACGGGTGGAAACGGCTGTCAAGCCTGTTGACAGACTTGTCCTTTGGATGCTATACTTGTTAACCGTCAATCGTTAGCAATATGGTTCCATTCTCTCGCTGCGGGGGTCAAGAGCCGAACCGCCTTCGACCATCCGGGCCGGTATCGTGTTCAGCATCAGCGAGCTGGAAGCATCGAGGAGGAAGTTGTGCGCGAAATCACCTCACGCATCGAACGTCTGCGTGCCCATGCCCTGGAGCAGTTGGCCGCCCCGTTGCCGCAAGAGCCGGAGCTGCTGTACGACCGCGCCTGGCTGGCGGCCGCGAGCGAGCCGTGGAACGTGGTGCGCCGCGCCCGCGCCACGGCCGGCATTCTGGGTGGCCTGACACCAGTCATTGACCCGGACGAGCTGCTGGTCGGCAAGTTCTGCCGCCGCGGCCTCACGACCGCGGAGGCGGACGAACTGCAGCGTTTCCGTGAGTATGCCCAACCGGCCATGCCCCCAGTCTTGGGCCAACGCGCCCACATGGCGATTGACTTCGACAAGCTGCTCCGGCTGGGCGTTGCCGGCCTGCGCGAGCAGATCGCGAGCTATCGCGACCGCCTCGACCTGGCCCGGCCTGACGATCTGGAGCAAGACGCCTTCTACCGGGCGTGTCTGCTGACCCTGGACGCCCTGGTCGGCTACGCCCGCCACTACGCCGACCTGGCGGAGGCGCAAGCTGCCGGCGAGTCCGATGCCCGACGCCGCGGCGAGTTGGCTGAGATCGCCGCGGTCTGCCGCCGCGTCCCCGAGTTTCCACCGCGCACCTTCCGCGAGGCGATCCAGGCCATCCACTTCGTCAATTTCTGCCTGTGCGCCGGTCAGCGCATGTTGTTGTTCCAGCTCGGCCGGCCCGACCGCTACCTGCTGCCGTTCTACCGCCGCGACCTGACCGCCGGTCGCCTCACGCCCGAGGCGGCGCTGGAGCTGATTGACTGCCTGGCTGTGTTGCTCTCCGAGTACACCCCGCGCAGCCTGGCGGTGGGCTGGATGCTCGGCGGCCGCGACGCCTCGGGCAGCAACGTCTGCAACGAGCTGACGGAGCTATTCCTGGAGAGCATCGGCCACGTGCGACTGTCTTACCCTGCGGTGGGGCTGTGCTGGACGCCCGACACGCCGCAGGCGATCATGGATCTGGCCGGGCATTTCTTGGCCGCAGGGCTGTCGCACCCGGCGCTGTTCAACGATGACGTGATCACCGCGGGGCTGCTGCGGGCCGGTCTGCCCCCGGCCGAGGCCTGCCTGTATCAGCACAGTACGTGCGTCGAGATCACCCCCATCGGCTCGTCGAACGTCTACGTCGCCAGCCCGTACGTCAACCTGGTGCAATTGTTGCACGACGAACTGGGCCTGGCGCCGCTGAACGCGGGGAACGGCAGCGGCAACCCTTCGCTACACTCAGGGCAAGCGCTAGGCGATGGGCGCGTCTTGAAAGGCGACTCTTACCCGGCGACCTTCGAGGCGTTGCTGGCCGACTACCGCGTCCGCCTGGCTAAAACCATCCACCAGGCCGTCGTCAACGAGAACATCAGCCAGGCCACGCGGCGCTACAACGGCGGTTTCCCGCTGCTCTCCTGCTTCGTCAACGACTGCCTGGCCCGCGGCCGCGACATTGACCACGGCGGCGCGCGCTACAACTGGATCGAGCCTTCCTTCGTGGGTCTGTCGAACCTGGTGGATGCGCTGGCCGCCATTCGCAAGTTCGTCTACGAGGAGCGCAAGCTGGGTCTGGGTGAGCTGGTCGAGGCTTTGGCCACTGACTTCGCTGGGCGCGAGGATCTGCGCCTGATGCTGTTGCACCGGGCGCCGAAGTACGGCAACGACGAAGACAGCGTGGATGCCCTGGCTGTGGAGGTCACGGGCTGGATCCGCGACGAGGTGCGGCGCTACAACACCTACCTGGGCGGCCGTTTCGTTTCCGGTTTCTTCTGCTGGATCATGCACGAGAAGCTGGGCCGCGCCACCTGCGCTTCGGCCGACGGCCGGCGAGCCGGTTTCCCCCTGGGCGACGGCTCCGGGCCGGCTCAGGGCCGCGAGCGCGTCGGTCCCACGGCCGCGCTGCTTTCGGCCACCAAGTGGGATCACACGCCCCACCTGGGCGGCATCGCGGTCAACCTGAAGTTCACCCGGCCGCGCGACGAGGCGTTCGTGCCGAAGCTGCTCGACTTGGTCAGCACGTACCTGGAACGCGGCGGCTTCGAGGTGCAGGTCAACGTCATTGATCGGGCAACCCTGTTGGCCGCGCGCCAGAACCCGGAGCTATACCGCGACCTGGTCGTGCGCATCGGCGGTTACAGCGATTACTTCGTGGGCCTCTCGCCGGAGATGCAGGAAGAGATCATCATGCGCACCGAGCACGAGATGTAACGGAGCAAGCATCCTGAGCGAAGGAACGAAGTCGAAGGATTGCATGAAGGGACTGATCACCAATGTCCAGCGGTTCTCCATTCACGACGGGCCGGGCATCCGCACCACCGTTTTTCTCAAAGGCTGCCCGCTGAACTGCTTTTGGTGCCACAATCCCGAGGCGCTGCACGGGTGGATCGAGCTCCAGGTCTTCCCCGAACGCTGCATCGGCTGTAACGCCTGCCTGGAACGCTGCCCCGTAGACGCGCAGCGCCTGGAGGACGGACGCCGCGTCACCCAGCGCGAGCTGTGCCGGGCCTGCGGACGCTGCGTGGAAACCTGTTATGCCGAGGCGTTGGTGTTGGCCGGCCGCTGGTGGAGCGCTGAGGAGTTGGTTGAGACGCTGCTGCGCGATCGTGACTTCTACGCGCGTTCGGGGGGGCGGCGTTACCCTCTCCGGCGGCGAGCCGACGTTCCAGCAGCCTTTCAGCCTGGAAGTGTTGCGGCTGTGTCGTCAGGCGGGCCTGCACACCGCCATCGAGACGGCCGCCTTCTGCCGATGGGAGGAGCTGGCCGGGTTGTTGCCCTGGCTTGACCTGGTGATCCTGGACGTCAAGCTGATGGATGACGCCGGCCATCGCGCCGCCACCGGCGTCTCCAACGCGCTGATCCTCGAAAACGCCCGGCGGCTGGCCGCCAGCCCAGTGACGTTGTTGGTACGCACGCCGGTCGTGCCGGGGGTCAACGACACGCCGGCCGCGATTACTGCAGTAGCCGCCTTCATCCGCGACTTCCCCCGCCTGCTGTATTACGAGCTGATGCCCTTCCATCGCATGGCGGAGGGCAAGTACCGCAGCCTGGGTCTGGATGACCGGGCTTGCCACCTGCAGCCTCCCACACCCGCCGGCCTGCAGAGCCTGGCCCAGGCGGCGCGTGAGGCCGGGGTGCACGCCGTCAAGATCGGCTGACGCCCCTCGCCTGACCGGTCTCGAATGATAAAAGGAGGTTGGACGGGCGCGAAGCGCCCGTCCAACCTCCTTTGTTGTCGCCTCCAGAAAATCCGTCAGCGTGAAGCTACCCCTTGACCGCGCCTGCCGTCAGGCCCGAGATAATGTAGCGCTGCATGGACAGGTAGAAGACCACCGGCAGAATGGAGAAGAGGAGTCCCGCACCCATGTACTGCTCTACCGGGGTGAACCCGAACATTTTGAGCGTGGGTATGCCGACCGTGGCTGGCGTATTGTCCTGGCTGGCGAGCATGATCGAGGCAAACAGGAACTCATTCCAGGCCGAGAAGAAAGAGACCACGGCGACCGCGACCAGGCCGGGCGTCGAGAGCGGCAGGACAATCTTCCACAATACGCTCAACTCGGTGCAGCCGTCCACCACCGCCGCATCCAGAACTTCCGCGGGCACTGCATCGAAGACGTTTTTCAGGATCCATATGCAGATCGGCAGCGTGAATGCAGCATCAATCGCCGAGACGGCAGGGATCTTGTCCAGCAGATCCAACCGCCGGTAAATCACATAGAGTGGAATGATGGTGAGGATCTCGGGCAGCATCTGGATGAGCAGCAGAAACATGCCGTAAGCGGTGCGCAATTTCCAGCGCAAGCTGGAGAGCGCATAGGCGCCGAACACCGTCAGGATCGTGCACGTCACCATCGCGATCGAGGCAATAAACAACGAGCTTCTCAGCCAGACCGCGAGCGGGTGATTCTGGAACAACGGCCCGAACTGGTTAAAGGTGAGGGCCACGGGAATCAGGGGCGGCGGCCAGTGTAAGGTGTACAAGTTAGGCTGGAAGGTGCAGACCAACATCCAGTAGATCGGGAAAAGAGTCGCCAGCGAGACCGCCGTAATCGTACCATAGAGCCCTATCCTGCTCAGCACCACCGGCAGCGTGGGCTTCCTGCCAGCCATTCGCGCGCCTGCAGCGAGTTCAGCCATATCACGCATACTCCTGTGCCCGGCGGGCCTGCACAATGATGAAGACCACCGCAATCGCCAGCGAGGCCAAGAAGCCCGCGACCGCCATCGTCGCGCCGTACGAGTAGTCGTAGAAGCGGAAAGCCGTGTTGTAGATCCGCATCACGATCGTTTCAGTCGCCAAGGACGGACCGCCGCCGGTCATCAAGTAGATGATGTTGAACTGCTTGAAGGAGAAGATGGAGGCAAGCACAATAAGCAGCTCCAATGTGCTGCGGATGCCCGGGACGGTGATGTTCCAGAACAATCCCACAGCGCTCGCGCCGTCCACCTTGGCGGCTTCATAGAGCTCCTGCGGCACGGATTGCAGGGCCGCCAGGAGGACCAGGCTGTAGAAAGGGAACGCCTTCCACGCGGCGACCAGGACCACCACACCCATCGCCAGGGTCGGAATCTGGAGCCACTGCGGATTCTGGGTGACGCCGGGGATCCAGCGGACAAGCAGGTTGATCACGCCGAACTGGGGGCTGACGATCCAGATGAAGAGCATGACCACCGGTACCTCAGGAAACGCCCAGGGCAGCATCAACGCCGCGCGCGCCACGGGCCGGCCACGGAACGGGCGGTTGAAGAGCATTGCCGTGAAGAGGCCGGCGCCGAGCGCGATGATGATGACCGCCACTGTGAAGGTCACGGTCACCCGCATCGAATTCCAGAACTGGGGGTCTGCCAGCATGCGCTCGTAGTTGGCCAGTCCGATCCAGGTCGACGGCCGGTTCGACGCCAACTCGATCCGGCTGAAGCTCGCCCAAAAGCCCTGCGCGATGGGATACAGCATCATGACGCCCTCATAGAGGATGATGGGCAGCACCAGCAGGTAGGGCAGCAGGTGAAGGCGCTGGCGGTGAACATACCTGGGATGTGCCCGGTTGATGCTGGGCAATGCGGTGGCGTCTGCTGTTTGGCTCATTGTGCCGCGTAGCCTCCTGGGTGCCTATCCCTGGTGAAGTCGATGAAATCACAGGCTAAACGATATTAACCATTGTACCATGTCTGGGGCGCCATACGGAAATGCGAGAGGACATAGATCAGGCTGCCCGTCATCATACAGACGGGCAGCCTGATACTCAGGCGCATCTTATGTGATGCGTGCGGCCAGCGCTTCCGCTTCCTTCTGCGCCTGCGCCATCGCTTCCTCAACCGGCTTGTTGGCGGTCAGGCAATTGGCAAAGTTCGTGATGACGATCTGGCCAAACTCGTTGAAGTTATAGACGAAGTCGCCCACGATGTCGAACGGGGTCACGTACTTGACATCGTAGTAGCCTGGCTTCAGCCACTCCAGCTTGTCCAGGTACGCCTTGTCCTCCGCTGATTTCTGGGCGAAGATCACGTCCTCGCAGCCTTCCACCAGCCGCCGGTAGTTGTCCGGCTTGTACACGTAGGTGATGAACTCCAGCGCCTCCGGGATGACCTTGGAGGCCTTGTTGACCATCAGCGGGTGGATGCGCGCGATCGACGTGTTGCTCTGCCACGGAATCGGCGCGCTGCGCCACAACGGATACTGATCGGGGTAGGTGACCTTATAGCCGCCGATGGCTGCGGAGACCCACAACGCCTGCGCAATCGATCCTGTCCCAAACAAGCGCGTGCCCTCGGCGCCATCGGCGCCCTGCGGGAAGGCCACGTCGTACAACTGCTTGAACAGCTTGAGCCCCTTGATGATCGGATCGGAGGTCAACATGGGCGTCTTGCCCTTGGCCCACACCCCGCCGTAAGGCATGCACCACAGCTCGAGCGTGAACCAGAAGTCCGAAGGCGCGTTGACCTGGTGGACCGCAAAGATCCCGTATTTCTGTTTGGAGCGGTCGGTCAACCTCTTGCAGACGTCGACAAACTCGTCCGGCGTCTTCGCAGGCGTGATGTTGGCCTCCTTGTAGCGGTTCATGTTGTAGAGGAGGCCGAAGGCCACCGTCACCACGTCGAGGCCGTAGATGTGCCCGTTCTTGCGCATGGCATCGTGCGCCGAGCTCAGGTCCTTGATGTTGTTGCGGGTGAGGACGTCGTCCAGCGGAGCGAGCAGATCCGCGGCGATCAGGCGGGGCGCCAGTTCCGGGGTCTCGGCAAGGATGTCGCCGTCAAGGGCGCCGGACTGGGCGCCGACGATCGTCTTGGTCGTGTAGTTGTCGAAGGGGATGTTCTCGGTCTTGACCTCGATGTCGTTCTGTGACTTGTTGAACTCATCGACGAAGGCCAGGTGGGTTTTGCCGCGGTTTCCTTCCTCGAACCACCAGCCCAGATAACGGACGGTCTTCTTCAGGCCCTTGCTGACGGCGGGCGCGGCCGGTGCGGCGGTAGCCGCCTTGGGGGCAGCCGGTGCGGCGGTGGGGGCGGCAGTGGGTGCACACGCAGCGAGCGCTGTGCTTGCCGCGCCAACGGCTGCTGCCTTGAGGAACTTGCGACGGCTAATCAGGCGGGATTCTGGAGTTGTCATGGCTTTCCTCTCTTTGGTGAATCTGTTGGTAAACTTGCTCTGAGACGATTCGGTTCAGTGAGCCGTCATAGGCTATTCTCTCCTTCCTGAACTTGCTCTGTAAAATTCCCGTTCAGCGAATAAGTCAGCCGATGGCCGTGCACCGGATCAACACGGCAAACTTGATGAGCTACGTCTTGGCAGCCAGATGGGAGGATCTCTAATGTCAGGTAACGTGAATGTCGGACAACTGATAACAGTCTAGCATTCCCCAGGCCCTTTGTCAAGTGGTTTGTGGATCACTGCTAGGGCGATTGCAGCCAATTGATACGATATTATTTTGACGTCAAACGAGGTTCTCGGTCCGAATCTAGCAGTCTGTCGGAGAGCGGCGACTGTTCGACAGACTGTTAGAAAACCCAATCGAAATCGGGGAAGATCTCCGGATCGCCTTCGCGCACGATGACCGACTTCTCCACGCGCGCGCCGATCTGGCCGGCCGTCCCTTCGTAGCTGCCGCACTCGATGCTGAACACCATGCCGACCCGAATGGGGGTCTCGTCGCTGGGGATCAGCCAGGGGGCTTCATTGACCGTGATGCCGATCTGGTGGCCGGCGTAGTGGGCGATTTGCAGCCCGTGGCCGGCGAAGGCAGCTTCGGCCGCTGCGAACGCGTCGCACGCCCGCCGGCCGGGGCGCAACGCGTCGGCCGCGGCGTAGAAGGCAGCGCGCGCGGCGTTCTTGAAGAGCTTTTGCTTCGCGGTCGGCGCCACCCCGCCCATGACCAGCGTGTTGGTCAGGTCGCCCCAATAGCCGTTGATGCGGGGGCTGACGTCCAGCCGCGCCAGGTCGCCGGGCCGGGTGACGTAGCCGACCGGCCCGCCGGGCGCGATCTCGCGACACCGCTCGCCCGTCACCAGCTCGCCGGAGACGAAAAGCGGCCGGGCGGCCCGCATCTGCATCGCCTGCGTGATGCCGGCCCACATCTCCCAATCGCTCTGGCCCGCGGTCTGGCACTGGCGGATAAACTCCTTCTGACCCACGTTGATCACCTCGGCGGCGAAGCGGAGCAGCTCGATCTCGCGCTCGGTCTTGACCATGCGCGCGGTGGTCAGGGCCGGCACGGCGGAGAGAAGCTCCACGCCGGGGCAGTCTTCGGCCAATATCTGCACGACGATCGCGGGCAGCGAGCCTTCTTCGACGGCCAGCTTGATCTTGCCTCGATTCAGACCGTGGCGACCGAGCGTGGCCCGCAGCAGCGCGACGAAGTTGTCTTTGGGCGACGTCTTCGCGTACGGTGCGAACAGTTGCACCAAATCGTACCCGACGACCTCATCGAAGGCGGTCTGGCTCCTGGCTCCCGCGGCGTAGTAATTGTGGACCAGCAGGCAACTGGCCGGCTCCGCCACGCCGAAGAGGGCTAGAGACGGCGCGTAGGACAGATGCGACATCGGCCCGTACTGATTCGGCGTCTCCCAATGGCTGACGTAGGTGACGTTCTCCGTTGAGGACAGCAAGGCCCAGTCCGCGCCGGCACCCTGAAGCTCGGCGCGCGCGCGTGTGAGTTCTTTGTTTACACGATTCTGCGAATCGAGTGTGCTTTCCTGAATCATCGTCGGCTCTCCTTGCCATAGATCAGATCGCGTTTCGCCCTGGCGTTCTCCAGCGTCGGCGAGATAGTCTGCAATGACAGGCCCGTTGGGGACAACTCGGCCAGGATGTGATCGAACTCGGCCAGCGTCGCGTCGGCAAAGGCCAGACACGGCTTGCGTTCCTGGATTTTCCGCCAAGCCGGGATGAGCTTGTCGAGCTGACAGACGCCGACGTCGTAGTTTATCTCCAAAACGTCAATTTCGGGCACCGGCAGCAACAGGTCTACCGGCCACAAATAGTTACCGTGCAGGTGGAAGGCGACCGCGGGAAACGCCGCGGCGATCCGGCGCGCCTGGGGCAGGAACAGGTCACGGTAAAAGCGCGGCGAGAGCACCGACACTGCGTCGTCCTGCAGCCAGACCCCCTTCTCCGGCATCCAGCAGCGCAGCCCCGCACAGCCGACGAGGTAGCCGTTCTCCGATTCGGGCACCAGGGCCAACTGGGCCTGGCCGGCCTCGATCCACACGTCCGAGCAGATTTCGGCCAGCCGCCGCACGTTTTCCGGGCAGTCGTACAGGTCGAGAGCCAGGTTGGTGCTGCCCCGCATGGCAGAGCAGATGTCGGCGGGGCCACGCATCAACGTCGGCCCACAGGAGAAGCGACCGCCGGCGTGCTCGATCAGCGCGGCCAGGAACTCCAGCAGCTTCCTGGCCCAGGGATTGTCAAGCGTGGGGCGGCGCCAGTCGTAAGCGTTCCAGTCGGTGATACACGGGCCGGTATACATGTTGGTGCCCGAAAAATAGACCGGGCAACCCATGATGGCTTCCATCCAGGGCACGCCGTAAAACGCGCCTGTCGAGAAGGGATAGTCGTCGTCAAGCGCCGTGTACGCCTCGTAGAGGGCGTCCACGTCCTTGAGAAAAAGCTCGATCGGGATGTCTTCCGGCTGGATGGGACCGGGCTGCATGGCCGCAGCCACGCTGGGGTATTGCTGGTGGATGAAAAAGCCGAACAACCAGGAGCCGATCAGCGGCCGGTCGGCTGGCTGACGGTTGTAAAATGCCTGATGTCGTTGGAGCCTGGCGGGGTCTATGTTGAGTTGCATCGTTGCCTCCTTTTTCCCTCACCCACTATCCGCACTTCTGAAGTGGATGAGAGACTCGCCAAGATGCACTTCTCCCCCTCTCCTGACGACAACAGTCTGTCATCAGAAGAGGGGGCAGGGGGTGAGGTTGGGTAGCTTACTTGCCGTGCACCTCGCGAATCAACGCCAGAATCTCGGCGGCCTTGAACCGTGCGGCGTTACCTCGACGCGTTGGCGAGACGTCATTGCGCTCAAGATGTTGCTTCTTCATCAAGTCCGATAGGGTGCGGCTGGCGTACGGTCAGCAAAACGAACGGTATTGCTAACGATTGACGGTTAACAGTATAGCATCCTGATGGCAACTTTGTCAACCATCTGAGATCACCGATCAGGTCTGGCGTTTTGACTTTTGCCGGTGACTGTGCTAGAGTGGTTCCAACACATCTGATGACCATCATAGCATATCTGATCTTATTAATGCAAATGCGCGAGGTGCCGCGTGGCTTCACCCGTGATTCTCCCCAAGCTCACCTACGAAATGCAGGAAGGACGCATCCTCGACTGGCTGGCTGCCGAAGGTGAGCCTGTCAGCCCAGGGCAGATTCTCTTCACCGTGGAGACCGACAAAGCGGCCGTCGAAGTGCCGGCCGAGGAACCGGGTCTGCTCCTGAAGATCCTGGTGCGGGCCGGTGAAACCGTGCCGGTCGGCACACCAGTGGCCTACATCGGCGCGGCCGGCGAGATCCCGCCGGGAGCGCCTGCGAACGTCGCAAGCCCGGGGGCCGCCGGGCCGATGGCTGATGACCTGATCCCCGCGTCGCCTATCGCTCGCAGGATGGCACGCGAGCTGGGCGTAGACCTGAAAGCCGTGCAGGCGTTCAGCGGCCAGAAGCGCGTGCGTGAGGCCGATGTGCAGGCATACGCTGATGCGCACAAGACGCTCCCGCCGCCCGCGCCTGCCGCGCTACTGGTCAAGCCTGCGCCGCCCGCGCCGGAGCCTTCGCCTATCTCAGCCTCAACCTCAATCTCAACCTATGAGTTGGTGCGCCCCACACCGTTGCAGAAGGCCATGGCCGCCCGCATGTCGCAGGCGGCCGCCATTCCCCAAATGGCCGCGGCCTGCGATGTAGACCTGGCCGCGCTGGAACAGTTCAAGAATCAGCTCCGGCCCGGCTGGGAGTTGGCCCAAGGCTACCGTCTGACCTACACCCATCTGATGGCGGCGCTCATCGCACGGGCCGCTGGGGCGTGCCCCGGCGCCAACGCCAGTTGGACCGAAGAGGGCATTCGGTTCTACCGCGATGTCAACCTCGGCGTCGCCATGGCCTCGGAGCGCGGTCTGGTTGTGCCGGTGGTGCAGAACGCCGGCCGCCGGCCATTGCGCGAGGTCGCGGGGGAGATCATCCGGCTGCAGCACGCGGCCGAGCAGAATCGGCTGCCCCTGGGCGATCTGGAGGGCGGCACGATCACCATGACCAACGTCGGCATGTTGGGCATCACGCTCTCGATTCCGTTGCTGAACCCGCCGCAGAGTGCCATCGTGGGCGTCGGCGCCAGGCGGGAGCAGGTAGTGCTCGAAGGGGGCGAGATCAGGGTTAAGCCCGTGGTCGCCGTCACCGTCGTCGCCGATCATCGCGTGATGGACGGTGCAGCCGTCGCGACGTTTCTGAGCCAGATCAAGCAACACCTGGAGCATCCGGGCGCTGCTCTCGGCCTGGAGGTTGTCTGAACACGGTGACGCGGCGTACTGCCCACGGGCATAAACTGCGTTTCTTCGAGTCCCGTAACATTGGCTGTGTCACCCTGAGCGAGTTGGTCCCGTGAAGCGCGTTGCGGCGAAAATCCAGCGAAGAGCCTGCCCTGAGCGCAGTCGAAGGGGTCTCGTTGCGAACAGAGATTCTTCGCTGGATGCTCGCCGTCGCGAGGCCGCCTGTTCGAGCTGCGGGCTGAACAGTTGGCCCATCGTGGGCTCGTCGCTGGCTCCATCCACCTGGGGATCGGCGAAGAGGCCGCCCAGGTCGGCGCGTGCCGGGCGTTGGCCCCACAGGACTACCTGGTTCCCACCCATCGCACGCACGTAGCCGACATCGTCAAGGGAACCGACCCGGGGCGCCTGATGGCCGAGATCATCGGTCGCGCCACCGGTTGCTGCGGCGGCCGGGCTGGCTCCAGCCACGTCGCCGACGCCTCGACTCGCAACCTGGGGGTACAGGGGATCATCGGCGCGGTTTTTCCGGTCGCCACTGGCGCCGCGCTGGCGCAGAAGCGGCTCAACTCAGGGTGTGTTGTGCTGGCATTCTTCGGCGACGGCGCCTCGAACCAGGGCACGTTCCACGAGGCGATGAATCTCACCGCCCTCTGGAAGCTACCGATCGTCTGGGTATGCGTCAACAACCAGTACGGGATGGGGACGCGCTTCGACAAAACCTCAGCCATCCCCAACGTGGCCGACCGGGCCTGCGCCTACGACATGCCCGGCCACGTCGTGGATGGGAACGACGTGCTGGCCGTCTACGAAGCCGCCTGCGTGGCCCGCGCGCGTGCGTTGGCCGGGTCCGGCCCCACGTTGATCGAGTGCAAGACCTACCGCCACCGCGGCCATTCCACGTTCGACAAGAACACCTACCGATCCCAGGAGGAGATTGACGCCTGGGTGAAACGCGACCCGATCGTGCTGTTCGAGAATCTGTTGCGCGCCGAGGACCAGCTGACGGATGACCTGATCGCCCGTATCGCGGATGACGCAAAGCGGGCTAACGACGCGGCCGAGGCGTTCGCCGTTCAAAGCCCCGAGCCGGCCCCTGCTGCAGTGATGGAGATGGTCTTCTGTCCAAGTGAGGTGAAGTAGACATGGCCACCCGAGAATTGACCTACAGAGAGGCGTTGTGCGAGGCGTTGCGTGAGGAGCTGATCCGCGATGAACGGGTCTTTCTCATCGGCGAGGATATCTACGGCGGGCCGGGCGGCTACGGCGGCGCGTTCAAGGTCACCAAGGGCCTGACGGAGGAATTTGGCGACCGTCTGCTCGACACGCCGATCATGGAGCAAACCATCCTCGGCGCGTCCATCGGAGCAGCCATGTCGGGGCTGCGACCGGTGGCCGAGATCATGTACGAGGACTTTCTCGCGCTCGGTATGGACATGCTGGTCAACACCGCCGCCAAGACTCACTTTCTGACCGGTGGTCAATACAGTGTACCGATGGTGGTGCGGGCGCCGTGCGGCGCGCTGGGCATCGGCCCGCAGCATTCGCAGGTCTTTACGAGCTGGTTCATGCATGTGCCTGGGCTGTACGTCGTCTTCCCCTCGACCCCGGCCGACGCCAAGGGGCTGCTGAAGACGGCCATCCGCGACCCGAACCCGGTCATCTTCCTGGAGCACAAGAAGCTCTACAACGTGAAGGGCGAAGTGCCGGATGGCGAGGTTCTGATCCCATTCGGTCAGGCTCGCATCGCCTGCCCCGGAAAAGACGTGACCGTGGTCGCCACCGGCTACATGGCGCACCTGGCCGTGCAGGTGGCCGCGGAGTTGGCCGGGCAAGGCCTGTCGGTGGAGGTCATTGACCCGCGCACCTTGACCCCGCTCGACATGGAAACCATCCTGGCCTCGGTGCGCAAAACACACAAGGTCGCGGTGGTTGCAGAAGACACCCGTCGAGCCGGGCCGACGGCCGAGATTGCCGCCTCGATCGCCGAGGCCTGTTTCGAGTACCTGGACGCGCCCGTCGCCCGTGTGGGCGCGAAGGATAGCTTCATCGCTCACAATGTGGGGATGTCAGACTTCGTGGTGCCGGGCGCGGCGCAGATCGAGGCCGCGATCCGGCAAGTCGCAGACTGGGCGTGAGCACCGAAAGAATCAGCGAATCGGCGAATCGGCAAATCAAGGAGAGCACCATGTCATCCGAGCAGCCCACTGCGGCAGACGCCCCCCAACAGATGTTCCAGAACTTCGTCCAGCTCGGCGTGATCGTGCGCGACCTCGACCGGACGGTCAAGGCGTTGTCTGAGATTTTCGGTCTAGGCCCGTTCAGGTTCGTGACCTACCCGCCTGCTGGGCGGGATGATATCCAGTTGACGTATCGGGGCCAGCCGGGACACTTCTCGCACCGCATCGCCTTTGCCAACCTGGGGCCTATCGAGCTGGAGATCGTCGAGCCGCTCGATGGCGAGAGTGGGATCACCGAGTTCCTGGCCCAGCACGGGGAAGGTATCCATCACATCCGCTTCAACGTGCCCGACCTCGAACCGGTGATGGCGCACCTGGCAGCGCACGACGTCGGGACATTGATGAGCGGCGCCGGCATCCGCCCCGGCACCCACTGGATCCACCTGGACACGGAGGATAAGGTCGGCTTCATTGTCGAGATTATGAACGTGCTCCCCGGCACCAGCGGCCGGACGCCCCTGCCGGATGTCCGCTCGTAGTTCAGCAGAGATCATCGGGAACAACGGTCATTCTGAGCGGGTCGACCTCGAGCCTCTCGTTACGGCGTGAAACTAGCGAAGAATCTCTTCGTTGCACTCAGGGCAGGCTCTTCACCGCGTTCAGAGCTTGTCCTGAACGTAGTGAAGGAACAAGTTCTCCGCCATGCCGCGCGAGACCCTTCGCTGGTGTGAGGCCGCAGCGCAATTCACGGGACTGACTCGCTCAGGGTGACACTGCTGCCATTCGAGATAATGTCCATAGCTCAGGTGCGAGGCGCCCATGAGAACGGCCCAGGAATACGTCGAGAGTCTGCACAGGCTCAAGCGAGAGCTTTACGTGCTCGGCCAGAAGGTGCAGGACTTCACCGAGCATCCCATGTTGCGCCCGTCGCTCAATGCGCTGGCAAAGACCTACGACATAGCGCACGACCCGCGCCGGGCGGACTTGTTCGTGCGGCAGGGGGTGGATGGGCAGCCGGTCAACTGCTTCACCAGTCTGCACCACAGCAGCCAGGACCTGGTGGACAAGGTCAAGGCCTTGCGCGTGCTGGGTCAGGAGACCGGCACCTGCTTCCAGCGCTGCGTGGGCTGGGATGCGCTCAACGCGCTCGATAGCACGACCTTCGAGATGGATCAGGCATTGGGAACGGGCTATCACGGCCGTTTCATGGAGTATCTGCGTTTCGTCCAGGCGAATGACCTGGTCTGCAACGGCGCCATGACCGATGTCAAAGGCGACCGCAGCCTGCGACCCAGCCAGCAGCCGGACCCCGACATGTTTCTGCGTGTGGTCGAGCGGCGCCCGGATGGGATCGTCGTGCGCGGGGCCAAGGCCCACCAGACGGGGGCCATCTTCTCCCACGAGATCATCGCCATGCCCACCCTGGCGATGCGCGCCGACGACAGGGACTACGCCGTCGCTTTTGCCGTTCCCAGCGATGCCCGGGGCATCATCTACATCCTTGGCCGGCAGGCCAGCGACACACGCAAGCTGGAGGAGGCGGCCCCTGACGTCGGCAATCCCATCTACGGCGGTCACGAGGCGCTCGTGATTTTCGACGACGTCTTCGTGCCGACCGAGCGCATCTTCATGGACGGCGAATGGCAGTTCTCCGGCGCTCTGGTCGAGCGATTCGCCGGCTACCATCGGCAGAGCTACGGCGGATGCAAGGTGGGGGTTGGCGACGTCCTGATCGGGGCTGCTGCCGCCGCCGCCGAGTACGCGGGCGCCGGCGCCGCATCTCACGTTCGGCGCAAGCTCGCCGAGATGATCCACTTGAACGAAACCCTATACGCGTGCGGGATCGCCTGTTCCGCCGCGGGACAGGCCACCGCGTCGGGCACCTACCTGGTAGACCTGTTGCTGGCTAACGTCTGCAAGCAAAACGTCACCCGCTTCCCCTACGAGATCGCCCGGCTGGCTGAGGATCTGGCGGGCGGGCTTCTGGTGACGATGCCGTCCATTCGGGATCTGAGCCATCCCGAAATCGGCCCGCTGCTTGCGAAGTACCTGCAAGGCGTGGCGGACGTCCCGGCGGCCGACCGCCTGCGTATCCTGCGCCTGATCGAAAACCTGACCATCGGTGCGGGGGCGGTGGCCTATCGCACGGAGTCCATGCACGGCGCCGGCTCGCCTGAGGCCCAGGTGATCATGATCGGCCGGCTGAGCGACATCGAGGCCAAGAAGCGTCTGGCGAGACGCCTGGCTGGTGTGATATCACAATAGTGCAAAACTGGCTTTGTCACCCTGAGCGGGTTAGCCCCGTGAAGTGCGTTACGGCGAGAATCCAGCGAAGAGCCTGCCCTGAGCGCAGTCGAAGGGGTCTCGTCTCGGCCAAGAGAACTTGTCCTGAGCGCAGCGAATGGATTCTTCGCTGGTGCCACGCCGTTACGAGAGTTCAAGGACAGACCCGCTCAGAATGACAAGCAGCGGGTAGCGAGTCTTGCGGTACTGCGTAACACTTGATTGACGGAGATTCCCATGCGAGAAATGACGCCACGAGAGCGCGTAGACGCTGCCTTGAACCATCAGGAGCCGGACCGTGTGCCGCTGGACATCGGCGGCGGTCAAAGCACCAGCCTGTCCGTCGAAGTCTATGAGGCTTTGGCGGCGAAGATCGGCGTGACTCCAGCGTCGGCCTGCCTGAACAAAGCATTTCGGGTGGCCCGGCTCGATGAGGCGACGCTGGTCCGGCTGGGGAGCGACGTCCGCCCCGTCACCTTGCGCGGGCCGAAGCGTTGGGTACCGCCCCCTGTCGAGCCAGGCGCCCTCGTGGACGAGTTGGGCGTCACCTGGCGCCAGGCCCCCTACGCCGGGGGCTACTACTGGGAGCAGGCGACTTATCCACTGGCCGACGCCACGCTTGCCGATCTGGACCGCTATCCCTGGCCCGATCCCGACGACCCCGGTCGCTACGAGGGGCTGGCCGAGGAGGTCGAGGCGCTCCGTTCCGGCGACACACCCTACGCCCTGATGGGCGACAGCGGCTATAAGAATCACTGGGAGCCGGTTTTCACGCTCCTGGGGATGGAGCGCGCGCTCATGGCCGTGGTTGCCGAGGAGGAATTCATCCGCGCGCTGCTGGATCGGATCGCCGCCATCGCCATGACAGTGACCCGGCGCTTCCTCGAGATCACTGGGCCGTACTTGAGCGTGATCCGCACATCGGACGACCTGGCGACGCAGCGCGGGCCGATGATGTCTCCCGCAACCTACCGCAAGATCATCAAGCCTTATCACCAGCGTTTCTTTGCCTCGATCAAACAGTACACCGACGCCAAGATCTTCTATCACTCCTGCGGCAACGTGGTCCCACTCCTCGATGACCTGATCGAGGCCGGAGTCGAGGTTCTGAACCCGGTGCAGGTCGCGGCGTTCGCCGATCCGGCCGCGGTCAAGGCGCGCTACGGCGATCGGCTATCGTTCTGGGGTGGCATTGACACGCAGTGGGCGCTGCCCCGTGGCACGCCCGAAGAGGTGAGCGAAGAGGTGCGGCTGCGCATCCGGCAGTTCGGCCCGGGCGGCGGTTTCGTGGCGGCGGCCGTCCACAACATCCAACCCGACGTACCGCCCGAGAACATCCTCGCGATGAGCCAGGCCGTGCGCGAATTTGGCGGATACCCCATCCGAGGTTAGAGGTAGCCTGCTGCGTCAGAGGGATCGCCATCCCCGTACAGCCGGTTGACAACCGGCTGTACGGTAGGGTAGCCTGCTGCGTCATCGTAGAGATCGCCCGTTGACCGGGACGGCGCATGTCAGGCAGGCGTGTTCTCGTCTGCGGGTGAGGTGGGCAGTTGTGCGCGGCGGTCTTTGAGGTGGTTCAGGACATCGTTCGTCAGGTCGGTGATGTGTTCCAGCATCAGGCTGCGCGCTTGCCGGACATCCTTGACCTCGACGGCGTGCCCGACCAGGTAGTGATAGTGAATTGACTTTGCGTAGGTGATGGGGATACGCGTCGTCCGGCGCCGACCATCGAGCAGCAGCTCGCCAACCGAGCTGACCATGCGGGACAACACCGGGTTGTGCGCGGCCTCGACCAACAGGTTATGGAAGCCGAAGTCGGCGGGGACGGGGTCGCCCCCCGGTTGGCGGATTTGGCGTTCCTGCTCCTCCGCGGCCTCCATGATGGCGCGCACCTGCTCCGGGGTGGCGCGCTCGGCCGCCAGCGCGGCAGCCTCCGGCTCGAAGATCCGGCGCACCTCCATGATATGCAACAGTGACGCATCCTCAGTCAGCGCCAGCGCCTGCGCCGGATTCTCTCGCAACCGCGTGTCCTCGCTCACGAAGACGCCGCGGCCGTGTTGGATCCGGATCAGGCCCAGGCTTTCCAGCACGCGCAACCCCTCGCGCACGGTCG
The DNA here is from genome assembly GCA_026389845.1 of Chloroflexota bacterium. Taxonomy (GTDB): domain Bacteria; phylum Chloroflexota; class Anaerolineae; order CG2-30-64-16; family CG2-30-64-16; genus JAPLHB01. Next base: position 895 of record JAPLHB010000047.1, on the reverse strand, counting down.
AAGTCCCCACGCCCACCTCTTCGGCCAACGCCACGACGCTGGGCAATCTCTGACTAGGAGGGTATGTCCCGTCGGTGATGCGGGACTTGACGTAATCCAACACCGTCTCATAGAGCAAGGCGCGGTGAGGGGCCATGCAGAAATTCTCCTCAGGCATCGGACATCTGATGTGTTATGCACTCATCAGATTGCAGTCTACCATCGGAACGGTTGAACGTCAAGCCTGGGGAGTTCTGGGGGTGCGTTTCACGTTTGGGGCGCGTCTGTCACCCTGAGCGGGTCTACCAGCCAAAGTATGCAGCGGCGAGACGCCAGCGAAGGGTCTCGCGCCGGCAAACGTGATGCTTCGGCCCAAACGACGGACCTCAGCATGACAAGGCAAACGGCGTGCCCCAAGAATGAAATGCACCCGAGTTCTGGTCCGGAATTACATCTGATCACTCCAGCAGCAGATACGGCTCCTGAATCAACTGCGCCACGCGCTCCAGAAAGCGCGCGCCCTGCGCGCCGTCCAGCGCGCGATGATCCACCGACAGGGTGAGGTGCATCGTGGGCCGCACGACCACCACGCCGGCCGCGGCCACCGGCCGGTCTTTGATGCGGCCGACGGCCAGGATGGCGCTCTGCGGCGGGTTGAGGATGGCCTGGAACTGATCCACGCCGTACATCCCCAGGTTGCTCAGGGTGAAGGTGCCGCCTTCCAGGTCGGCCAGGGCCAGCTTGCCGGCGCGGGCGCGCTCGACCATGTCGCTTCGCCGCCGCGCGATCTCGCCCAACGTCAGCCCATCGGCCCCGTGCAGCACCGGCACGACCAGCCCACTGTAGGGCAAGATGGCATCTTGCCCCACTGAGACCGCCAGCCCCACGTTGACCTCGGTGTGCCGCACGATGCCGC
>JAPLHB010000084.1 GCA_026389845.1 Chloroflexota bacterium | reverse complement strand
TTCGATCGTAACGCTGCCGCTGTCACGGTCAGGATGGGTGCTCTCGGGCACCAGCTCCTCGATCTTCTCCAGCGTAGCCGCCAGTTCGTCTGCGCCGACATCGGGCCGCAGCCTGATGTGCGCATGGATTGAAAACCAGATGCTCATTGGTCCTCCGTGTGTTTGGGTATGGGTGTGTTACAGAAGTAGCGCAGCAGTTCATCCTTGTCGATGAGCGGCGCCAGCAGATAGTGCTTGCCGGCAATCTGCGCGTCCAGCCGCTCCGCAATCGGCGCATTGGCTTCCTCAGCGGTGGGTACATCGCTTCGGTCATCGTAGAAGACCGGAGTGATGTACGCGGCGAACTGCTCCCAGTGGTTGAGGAAGAAGTAGCCATTTTCCAACACGCGCGCTAGCCAGGTGGCGCCATCCTGAAACAACTGGATGGAGACGTGCAGCTCGGTGTGGCCGGCCCATTGCCGGGCGTTGGTGAAGGCCGTTTCACGGTCAGCCCGGCGGGCGATCTCGCCCATGACCGTGTAAGCCATGTTGTGCTCAACGTAGAACGCCCGCAGGGCGTCCAAGAACGGCCAGAGCTGGACATTTGGCACGCGGTAGGCGTACATCACGGTGCTCACGCGGTCACCTCCTGCAGCCGCGTTTGCAGCTCCTCAAGCCAGCGGAACGTGTCCCACTGGTAGGTTTGCTGGGCCGTGATGAGCGCGGCGCCGCCGTTGAACTCGCCAGGGCACATCAAAGAGGCTGTGTTGGCCCACGTCATAGCCACGGTTGTCGTAGGCCGGAAAGCGCGTAAGAACTCCTGGATGAAGTCGGCGGCCACATCGGGGACGCCGTCCTTCCGCGAGGCGACGATGAACTCGCCAATCCCGGTCGCCATGAAGGTGATCCCGTTCATGGCGGCCCAGTAGGCGTCCTTGTCCGCCTGATCGTCGCCGAAACCAGGATCCCAGTAAGTTTCGCGCTCGGCGAGCTTGGCTGCGATCCAGTCTTTTTCAGTCGGGGTCAACGCCACGGCGACGCGCACGGCGAATTGAGTAGTGCAGATCATGTTTTCCTCCGTGTTAGTTTTGCTTAGGCTGTCGGCAGGCCCTTGGCGCGGCGCCGGCGGCGTTGGGTCGTCCGCCATTCGCCGCTGATCCCGACGACCATCGGCAGCGGGATGTCGCTGGCGACAACGTCAAGCCCAGCGACAGGCGTGTCAACGGCGAGTGCCTGGACGGTCTCCAGCACCTCGCCGATCGCGCAATCGGGCATCTGCTCGATGATAGCGAGCGCGTGGTCCCAGACCTCGCCCATGGCGTCAACCGCCTGATCGAGGTGGAACTTAACGACTGGGGCCGTTGCGCTGTTGTCGTCCGGAGCGATAACCGTGGCGGCGGCGAGAGCCGCGCGCCAGCGTGCCATCGTCTGATCGGCCTGGTCACTATTGAGGCCCCAGGCCCGCTCGGCGAACTCAAGCGCGTCGGTGAGTGCGGCCACCAGGGCCGCGGTGCGCGTGTTCATGTGTCCTCCAGTGTTTGTGGCGGTGGGTCAATTGCTCTTGGCCAGGGGAATCTGCTGTACGTAGTCCTTGGCGAAAGCCGCGATCGCGGCCTGGAGCAGGGCGAAGCTCTTGAGTCCCAGGCTCCTGAGTTCGCGCAAGGGGGATTGCTTCCACGGCAGTTGGAGTTCAGCGACGAGCTGGCCGAGCGTGTAGTTTTCGGGCAAGCAGTAGTATCCTGGGTACGATTTTGCGAGTTCATAGGATCGCTTGAGTAGATGCCTGATTCGCACGGCCTGCCCTTTCGGTAGGTAGCTGCTCAGGTGCTCCCAAGATTCGCGTAGCGGCCAGGCGTGCCATGCCGGTTGCTGTGCGTTCTGCGTCAGTCGGGCCACAGCCTCGGTGACCCACTGTTGAATCGGCGGCCAGACGATCTCGGTGGCCGAGATCACCATGACCCCGCCGCCGAAGGCGCCCGGCGTCATCCGGCTGGCCGTGTTGGCCCATTCCAGCACGACGACCGCTGTGGGCCGCTGCGCGGCCAGGAACTCCTGGATGAAGTCGGCAGCCGCATCTACACTACCATCAGCTTCCGAATAGATCAGGAGGCCTTCCGGCTCGACAGCAATGGCTGTGCCGCCCAGTTGCAGCCAGTAGTCGTTGAGAACTTCGTCTTCCAGGCTGTTCTCATCATAAGCGACGCGCTGTGCCAGCTTTTCTTCGATCCAGGCCACCTCGACTTGGGTGAGCTGCTCGGCTACGCTGACCGAGAACTGCGTGTTGTAATTCATGGTCGTCTCCGTGTGGGGGATATCCTGACGCTGAACGCCAGGGCGCAGGCTCGCACAGGTGCTGTGCGGGACTCCGCCTTGCCGTTCAGGAGCACTGCGTCAAGAACTGTGCGCGGAAAATTCCCGCGCGATTCTTGGTACAAATCCCGCGCTCGCCCGCCGATTGGCGGCGAAAAAACTCCGGAAAATCAGCGGAAAAAAACCGGCGAAAAACCGGAGTGCCACCGCGTGGCAATTTTGGCCACCAATGAGCAACTTTCGGCAATCGCGAGCAACCCCAGGGGCTTGACGGGCAAGCGGAAAGTGATCAGGGCAGCGGGTGTGCGGCCCTGATCGGCGTCAGTCAGGCGGATAGCCCGACCAGGTCGAACTTCTCGCAGAACACCTGCCAGGTGCGGGTGTTGGCCCGGCGGCGTGGCGGTCGCGCTCGGTAGTCGAGTGTCGCCGTCGGTTGGCCGCACTCAGGGCAGGTGGTCCCGAGCTGGTCGACACGGCGGCAGGGGACATAAATGCGCTTGGGCCGGCGGCGCTGACGGATCAGCGCCGTGTCCAAGTCGTCCAGGCGGCGCAGCAGGTGCCCCAGGCCGTCAGTTGGCATCGGCCAGCCTCCTGATCGGCGACCAGGCCCATAGCAGGCCCAGCCGATCCAGCGTGGTCTGTGGCAGCTCGCCGTCTTCGTCCGGGCGCACCAGCCACCAGCGCACTTGCGGGCAGGTCTCGCTGATCGCGCGGCGGGTTTCTCCCGGCTCGACGATGAGCGTCCCGCGCGGCGTCCGCTTGGGGCGTTGGTGCAGGCCGGCGTAGACGTGGCCGTTGTGGTAGCCCATACGGTCCCGCCAGAGCAGGAGCCCGTGGGCGATGCCGCGGCCCGCCGCGCGCAGATCGGCCAGCCAGCCGTAGCCGACGCGCCGCAGGAACGGCAGCCAGTAGCTGTACTCCTCATCTTCGTACCGGCCGATTGAGCCGGCGTTGGAGAGGTCGAGGATAAACGGCCGCAGCCCTTCATCCAGCGCCACGCTGATGGCGTCGTTGACGCCCCAGCCGCGGCGGTTGAGCGCCCGCAGGCCCTGTTCAACGTCGAGCACGTGGCTCAACGTCAGCAGGTCGCGATGCGCCGCGTCAATCACCGTCGCGTGCCGGCGCACCAGCCAACGGCGGTAGTAGAGTTCACCAGCTACTTGCGGGCTGGTGAACTCTACCCGCCAGTTGCAGGGGAAGGCCGGTTCGCCGGCGACCAGAGCCAGCGCCTCGGCTTCGCGCGTCGGCTCGTGGAAGGGGCAGTCAGGGCCAGGCCGGGCGTCCAGCGGCTTCCAGACTTCGCCGGTCGTCTGGTTATGCCAGGCGCCGCCGGTGTGGCAGCCGTCGGGCAGCCCGTCGAGCCGGATGCCGGTCAGACGCACCCAGGCGTCCGCTGAAGGCGGGGTGTCCCGCAGGGCCAGCGGGATAACGCGTTCATTCATGAGCGCCCCCCGCTGGCGGCTGCACAACACGCAGCCCCCAATCGTAGAACCCCCGTTCCCAAGTGCCACAAGTGCCGGCCAGCTCGTAGCGTGAACGCTCGTAACTGTAGACGGCGCTTGTCCATTCCCACCCCACGAGAATATGTGGGGTATGGATAGCCTGGACTTGCCCGCTAAGCGGGTGCGCTCCTGGGGCCTGGATCGTGCCGGCACGTGTGCCGGTAACCTGGTTGCCGACCTGCACTTTCATGCCGTCGGCGTCGTAGATCGGATACTCAGGCACGTGGGCCGGCTCCCGGCTGCCATGCGACCGTGGCCTCCAGGCTTTGCAGGATCGCCACGGGTTCGTCGGCTGCGTTCCAGAACACGGCGATCTTGTGTTGCGCCGTGCAGCCGGAAATGCGCGTTGCGCCGGTGGCTGCGTAGGCCCAGCCCCAGGCCTGTGCGTCGAACAGCACGACGCTGTTGCCGTCCTCGCTGAAGACGACCACGGCGGCGCGCGTCTCCCGCGGCGAGTGGACTTGCGTCCAGCCCGCCGGCGTGAGTTGGGGCCGCCGTGCTACAGCGGCGATTTTGTCGGCCAGCACCTGGGCGATGCGATCCGCCACGGGTGTGATGGGCCGGTCTGCCAGGGTGGCGCTATCGAGCGCCGCCGCATGCACGGCGACCCAGCCGTCGGTCAGCCAGGGCCCCGCACGGCGGATCTCCGCGGCAGGCATGGGCGCTTGCCAGGCGGGGCATTCGGCCATCGGCCGGATGCCGGCCAAGAACGCATCGCGCGCCTCGACGTGCTGGCTGAGCGCCTGCTTGCGTCGCGCTTCGAGCGCAGCGTGCTCCAGGGAGCTGCTCAAGGCAGCCGCTTCGTCAGCGGTCAACTGAATCGTTTGACCTTCGATGACCAGGTAGGCGGACCCTGGTCGGGTGGAGAGGGTATAGTTCATGTCAGTGTCCTCCGTGTGGGAGCAGCAGAGCGACATAGTCTTCGAGCGCTTGCTTGGCCGCTTCGGCCTCGCCCTTTCCGAAGGACGTCTCGAAAAGGACCTTGAACGTCTCGCGGTTGAGCACGTAGGCGGCCACGTACGTGTCCCACTCCGTGATCGTCATCTGGTAGGGCCCTCGTTGGGCGTGGGACAAGCGGCAGTAGGGTTTCGACCAGGGGCGGTCCATGGTTATCCTCCATGTGGGTGATGTGTTCAGTTGTACCAGGCGTCGAGCCGCTCGGCCATCCGGCGATAGCCGCCAGGGCGGGCCGGCCCGATCCGCACGATCTGTTCCCAGGCGAGCGCCCGCTCCAGGCAGTCGCAGGCTTGGGCGGCGGTGATCGTCTCGCGCTTGGCGTGCGCCAGGTGTTCGGCGATCTGCCATTCCAACGCTCGCACCCAGAAGGGCGCGGGGTAGGCGCAGCGGGCTTCCAGCCGACGCGGCAGGGGCCGCTCGACGATCACGGCCAGGGAACCAGCGCCCGAGCGGGTCGCCACGCGCGGCCCGATGCCGACTGCCTGCAGGTAGTTGGCCGTCGTGGTCGCGACGGGCGTGGGCCAACCACCCTGCGGCAGTCCCACCGGCGTCGCCGAGGGCAGCCGATCCAGCCAGGCCGCCAGGCCCACCGGCGTCGCCAGCAGCGGGCGGAGCTCGGCAATCTGTCGGGCGTTGTCGTCCAACAGGGCGCCCAACTCAGCCAGGGTCAGCCCGGTAGCCGCTTGCGCTGCTGACCAGGTTGCCGGGTTGGCGTGATCAACGGCCAGCTCGTCTACCCAGTCGCGCGGGCGACCGGTGAAGTAGACGGTGTTGGCATCCTGGTGCCGAATC
>JAPLHB010000183.1 GCA_026389845.1 Chloroflexota bacterium | reverse complement strand
GTGGGTCCGATAAAGACCGCGCAGCCACGTTGGGTCACGAACTCGCAGTCACACAGTCGGAGCACCTTTTGTTTGGGGATTCGCTTGGGGAAGGTGAAGTCGAATTCCTCCGCCGTCTTACGCGGCGGGAGCCTGGCATCTCGGATCCGCCGCTCCAACGCCCGTTGGCGGCGGGCCGCGATTTCGGCGCCGACCAGGGCCGAGAGCACGTCGAAGGCGGAGCTGTTCTTCCGCGCCGCGTCATCCAGCAGCTCCGCGTAGAGTTCGGCGATCTGAAAGAGTTTGAGTTCGGCCAGTTGCTCTTGTAGAAGCTGGTGTTTGGGGGACGGCTTGGGGTGGTTCTGTTTGTCAGTCATGGGATTCCTCCGGGTTTGGGTCTGGGTCTTGGTCTTGGCACAACGCGTCATAGGTTCCGGGATCGGGTTCTTCGAGGTCGATGTCCTCGATCAGTTCTGGTCGCTGGGGACAGAGCGGTGTGGGTGAAGGCAGTTCGCGCCGGCGCCGCTCCTGCAACACCAGCGCCTCGACGTAGGCCGCGTCGTAGGTCTGGTACTGGTGCGCAAGGACGATCGCCGCCAGCACGTCGGCGCGGCCGTAAAGCCGAATCAAGTTCCACAGCCGACGGAGATGCACGGAGGTCTTCACCGGGCGGCGGCGGAGCTGCAGGTGAAATTCACGGGCTTCCGGCCCCAAGGCGTCAAAGAGACGTTCCACGTCGCTGGCCCGCGTCCGCTGACGAAGCTGCAGGGCTTGCAGTTGGTGTTCCGCTTGGCAGATCAGTTGACCACGCTGGTAGCAGCGCACGTGGCAGGCCAGTTCTCGACCCTGGTAGATCACACCCACCTGCGAGGCATTGGCCCGGACGATCACGGTCTGCCGCGCCGCCTCCGGCGGGACCGAATACCGATTGCCGTCGAACTCGATTTGCACCAGCGGGCTGACGATGGCCGAGACCACTTCATCCGTATCGAAGGGGATCGTCGGCAACGCTCGGAGCAGCGGACGTTCTTTCTGGAAGCGATCCACGGGCCGCTCGCGCGTCGTGTGATGGAGCCGCACATTGGCCACCTGGTCGCGCCAGTACACAGCCAGTGGGGGATAATCCTCCCAGCGTGTCAGTTCTGCTTCGCGGCCCGCCAAGGCATTATGTTTCACATAGCGGACACCCGCTTCGACCATGCCCTTGGATTCCGGATCCCGCCGCGCGCAAGGAACCGCCTCCAGATAGTAGTGGCCGCAGAGCGCCAGAAACTCCGGGTGCAGACAGGCCGACCGGCCGTGACCGTTGAGCACGGCCGCCTTGAGATTGTCAAAAATCGCCTTACGCGGACTACCGCCGAAGAATTCCAGGGCATGCACGAAGGCTCGGTAGAAGTCGGCCTTGCGCTGGGCCAAGGAGAACTCGATGTAACCCAGGCGGCTGTAGCACAGCACCGCCACAAAGACGTTGACCCGCCGCGAGGTGTTGCCCAGGCGGATCCGGCCACACTCGCCCCAGTCCACTTGCAGGGCCTCTCCGGGCTGCCAGTCCACCGCTTGGTAGATCCGGCCACGCGGCCTGCGGACCTGCCGCACGTACCGCCGTACCAGCGAGATGCCACCGATGTAGCCCGCCTCGCCGCGGCCAATCTCCTCCAGCAGGCGGACGGCCGACAAGTCCGGCGATTGGGCCAGCAACGCGTCGAGCTGCTTCTTGTACGGATCCAGCAGGCTGGCCTGAGATGGCCGAGGGTGCTGGCCCGGTGGCCGCTCCATCCCCAAGGCTTTCTTGACCGTTTTGGCACAACACAGCAACCGCCGGGCAATCGCCCGATGGCTCAGTTTTTCGATTTCCGCCAAGCGACGAATCTCCGCCCACAGGGCCACATTCATGGATTCCTCCTTCCCGCCGCCGCCAACTCCTCCTCGTGGGCCAACGTGCGAATTAGTTCCCGCAACGCCGCCGGGCCGCCACGTTCCACGCGCGGCCACGGCAACGACAAGACTTGGGTCAGCGGCGCCTGGTACGCCACCAAGTCGTACACCATCAATTCGTCGCGCGCCGCGACCACGGCCTCTTCCCGCACCCGCAAACGTACGGCCAGCGTGGCATCGTTGTAAAACGAGAGTCCCTGCCGGTCGCTGACCGCGGCCAGGAAGAAGTACAAGAACACCGCATCGCCAGACAGGCACGAAGCAAAGTCGCGCAGAAAGCGGCGGTCAACCCAAGAAAACCCCTCAGCCGGAGGGCGGCGCACGCGGTCGATGACCAGGAGATGTTTCTCGATCATGTTCGGAGACCTCCTCAAGAATGTCCAGAAGCTCAGTTAACTCGCCAGAAGATACCGGCGTGGCGGTTCCCTGCTCAGGACTGCGGACGCGCGCCGGTGGGCTATTCAAGGTCTCGCCGTAGCGTTTCCACTCCTTGAGGCTGATCGTCCGCGGTTCCGCTGGTTGAGATGCCTCATCTCCAACGTGGGATTGGCGTTTGGCGGCTTTCCGTTGGCGGGCCTTGAACTTGCGTTCCCGGTCTTGCACTCGGCGTTCGGCCCGACCACAGTCTGCGCCGCAGTACTGGACTGGTCCGCGACGGCATCTGCAGAGCGGTTCGTAACAGCCTGGACGATCGCAAAAATCTTTAGGAATAGGGGCGCTGCGTGACCACGCGCGGCGCCGCGAGGATGGCTGAGGCGGATCTTTGGTCACCGCCATCCTGCCCGCCTCACGCCGCCGACAACGACGCCTGCGTTCGGCCTCGGCGTTTTGCTTTCGCTTCTCCGCTAGGCGTCGCGCCCGAGATTGGCGTTTAGCTGCCTGCCAGCGGAGCAGCAAATCGAGACATTCTGGATCCTGGCAGTAGAGTTGGTTCCACACCCGTGGCGCAAAAACGCAACCACAGCCTTTCCGGTGACAAGTCCGCGGCGGAAATCGAGGGGTGCTAGGCGAGGGAGTAGGGGGAGCGATAAGCTATTCATGTCCCATGGGAGGTGATACTCCCGTTGGGGCCGCCCGAGGGACTGGCCTTAGTCCCTCGGGCACCTTTCTGTTGTCCAGCTCGCTTCCTTCGGTGGTCCCGCGGTCCCTTTCACCGAGACCGTTGGTATCAGTATACCCAGTACGCCCCTGGTCAGCCTGCGACAAGGCGGTGCTCACAACCTCGGCAAATCCGTCACCCGGCTCAACACCACCCTGCTCAACACCTCAGGTCCAACGGGCCGTTATCCCTGCTGCGCGTCGTCAGAGTCGGAAAAAAGGGAAGGAAACGAGGAAGGAGACGGTCTTGAGCTAGCCCGTTCTTCGAAGGAGACAATTCCACGGAAGGAAACAGCGGAAGAAAAGGAAGGAAACCGGAAGTACCCACCTGCCGGACTGCTGGCGTGACGTGTATCGAAACCGCGGGCGATTCCCGTGCTGGTCCCA
>JAPLHB010000049.1 GCA_026389845.1 Chloroflexota bacterium | reverse complement strand
GCTCTGTCGGATGCTCTCCATGTACTCCGCGCGTTCGGTCGGGCCTCCAGGAGTCAGGTTGAGCACGTCAATGGATTGCCCCACCAGTTCGTCGCGGGTGTACCCGTTCATCTGACAGGCCGCTGGATTGCAGTCCAGGATGGGCCAGCGGTCGTGCGGATCAACCAGCACGATCGCATCCGGCGAGGCTTCGAACAGGGTGCGAAACTGAGCGCTGCTTTCCCTCAGGGCTTCTTCCGCTTGTTTGCGCTCGGTGATGTCGCGGGAAATGCCAAACGTTCCAACGATTTGCCCTTCCTGGTCACGGAGTGGCATCTTGGTGCTGGAGACCCATGCCGTTCGCCCATCGGGCCACGTTTCTTTCTCCTCCTTGCTCACCAAAGGTTGGCCGGAGCGCATGATAGCTTGTTCATCCTCGTAGGCTGATCGGGCATGTTCTTCCGTGAAAAAGTCAAAGTCTGTTTTGCCAACCGCTTGCGCAGGATCGCTCAAGCCAAACAGGCGAGCGTGAGCCTGGTTGATCCGGATAAAGCGGCTCTCCGTATCCTTGAAATAAATAGCGTCCGGAATGTTGTCGGTGAGCGTGCGTAGCAGATTGCGCTCTTCTGCCAGCACTTCTTCCGCGCGCTTGCGCGCGGTAATGTCATGCACAGCGCCCACCAGATGAGTGCAATGACCTGCCTCGTCAAAGGCAGGCGCGATGCTGACTGCCCCGATCAGCCTGCCGGTCGGATATTCGGAAGTCTCCTCCCAGCGCACGATCCTCTTCTCCCGGATGGCTGCTGCGTATTTCTCCAACACCATGCTCAACGATGGTTCCGGGATGACCTCGTCCACCCACTTGCCGACCACCTGTGCGGATGTCAATCCGGTCGTTGCGAGGAATGCCCGGTTCACGGAGGCAAATCGGTAGCGACCATCCTTCTCCACCGCCAGTTGGAAGATGACATCCTCGACAGTATCGTAGATGGAAGCAAGACGCTGCTCGCGTTCCCGCAGCGCCGCCTCCGCGCGCTTGCGCGCGGTGATGTCGCGGACAACAACCTGCGTGGCCGCCTTGCCTTGATGAGTGAAGGGCATTGCGGCGACCTCTACATCAATCGCCGTTCCGTCAAACTTGATAAACTTTTCTTCAGCGAGCGGTGCGTTTTCCCCTTCTACCGTTTGCCCGATACGCTGAACGATGCTGTCTCGATAAGCTGGATGGACAATGTCGAGAATCGGCTTCCCCACCAGTTCTTGGGGGTCCTTCGCGCCCATGAGTTTCACACCGGCCGGGTTCACGTAAACGAATTTTCCCTGTTGATGGACCGCAATTGCATCGGGAGACATTTCGATCAAATTGCGATACCGATCTTCGCTCTCTCTGAGCCGCCGGTCGAGCGCGTGCTTGTACAGCGCCATCTCGAGCGTCGCCGCCAGCTCCCGCTCGCCCACCGGCTTGACCAGGTAGCCGTAGGGCGCAGTGACCTTGGCCTGCTGGAGCTGGGGGTCTTGCGAGTAGCCGGTCAGGTAAACGATGGGAATATCTGCGGCGGACTGGATGCGCCCGGCGGCGGTGATGCCGTCCATCTCCCCGGCCAGCTTGATGTCCATCAAAACCAGATCGGGCGGGCGCGCCTTGACGGCCGCGATCGCCGCCTCGCCCGTGGCCACCGGCTTTAGCGCGGTGTAGCCCAATGCGTCCAATGTGTCTTGCAGTTGCGCGGCAATGATCGCTTCATCATCGACGATCAAAATGGTTTCCCGTGACATGGCCTTACCTCCTGTGTGTAGAGCCGAACTGTAGCACGAGCCGTGTCCCGCCCGCCCGGTCAATCTCAATGTTGCCGCCGAGCTGGTGATCCGCCAGCAGCCTGACCAGCCGCAGTCCCAATGTCTTCGTCGTCGCCCAGTCCAGATCGGCGGGCAACCCCACGCCGTTGTCGGCCACGGTCAGCGTGTAGACGCCACCATCCCATTCCGCCGAGACGGTGATTTCGCACGCTTGCTCTCCGGGGCGCGGCTGGCCGCCGGGAAAGGCGTACTTGAGCGCGTTGGTGATCAGCTCGTTCAAGATCAGCCCGCAGGGAACGGCGGTATCCAAACCCATCTCCACGCCCGCCGCCGCCACACTAAAGCGGACGTCGCCGTACGGGGCCAGCGCCGCGCGCAACTGGGCGATCAGCGTCTCGAGATAGTGTTGAAGATCAATCCGGGCCAGGCTCTCAGTGTGGTAGAGCGTCTCGTGGACGAGCGCCATGGCGCGGATGCGCCCTTCCAGTTCACGGAACCGGGCCACGGCGGCGGGGTCGGCCACCGTCTCCCGCTGCAATCCCAGCAGCCCGATGATGGAGGCCAGGTTGTTCTTGACGCGGTGGTGAACTTCTTTGAGCAGCACTTCCTTCTCCGCCAGCGAGGCGCGCAGCGCCTCTTCCGCCCGCTTGCGCTCGGTGATGTCCGTTGCATAGATACGCAATGATTTGAACTCGGGATTAAATTGGATCTGTTCCTCGAAGATACGCCCAGCGACCAGAGTCTCCTGAATATCTGTTTCTTTCTGGATGTTGTCGGGTGTGGAGAGTTCCTGTTGCCAGTCTAGAGGAATAAATTGGCGTGGATCATTGATGGACAAATGCTTGATAGCGGATTGCATGGCAGGGTTAATGAAAAGCGCTTCCGTCTTCAGGTTGAACTCGATAATCAGCACTGGGGTAAACTGGGGGAATGAAGCCAGATGGCAGATCTCCTCCGCCGCCCGCTTGCGCTCGGTGATGTCACGCACGGTGCCGCGAAAACCATTGATGCTTCCATCGGCGGCTTTGATCAGGGACACGGAAACCTCGACGGATCGAAGCGTCCCATCCGGGCGCACCAAATCCCAGTCGAAGGCTTGTTCCGGAATCCCTGTTCGGAAGACCCGATTGAAAGTCTGGAAAACGACTTTTCCCCCCGCGGGGGTCATGTACAGGCGATTGTTCATCCCCAGCAATTCATTCGCGGGGCGTCCCAACATGCGGACTAGCGCAGGGTTGACAAAAGTAAAGTTGCCCGCCGTGTCCACCTCATAGTAGCCGTCTTCGATATTGTCCAGAATGGACCGAAAGCGCTCTTCACTCTCGTGCAGCGCCTCTTCGGCTTGCTTGCGCTCGGTAATGTCGCGCAGGGCGATCACTTGACCTACGAGGCGGCCCCGCCAGTCGCGAACAGGGGAAACGCGCAGGTCGAAGTGGAGTGATGTGTTCTCACGGCGCAGGGTCACCTCGCCGCTTTCGTTGGCGAGGCAAGCCCGGTTTGCTTTCAGTTCCGCCAATAACTGGTCCAAGTGTCTGCCAATTGCCTGCGACGCAGATGTGCCCGCCAAACGCTCAGCAGCCGGATTCATGTCCACAATGCGGTTATCCCCATCCACGACAATAATGCTATCGCTAATGCTGCTGATTGTTGCCCCGCGAGTTACTGCTAATATGTCACGCCGACGGAGGGGGGATAACGCGAAAACTATTGTGATGCTACTAACAACAAGCCCCAGCGCAGTCGCAGCGAATGGCTCAAGGGGACTCATTTTGAAAATATCTAGAGCACTCCCCAGCGATGCAGCAATAGCCGCAATTACGACTGCACCAATCTGCCAGTCATAGATTCCGCGTGAACGAACTAACAAACGAATGAGGAAAAAGCAGCCGAGTCCCAGCACGAAGTACGAATACGCTACTAAAAACCAATACCCAATGCGTGCGTCGGCTACAGGTGGAAAAGACATTGAGTTAACTATGCGCGCCGTACTCGCAGGATTCCACGTCCAACCATGGATCTCGTTTGTGGAGATCAGCCCGGCGGTCAGCGCAGGGAAGATACTGAGCAAAAGTCGTGTGCGAAGTGTGAGCACATGCGCCAATCCACTGTAACGCAGTGCAAGGCAGAGAAACGCGGTAGGAGTAATGGTGAAGCCCAACATGCACATCTTGTACCAGAAAACCCTGGTGGCGAAATCAGGGCTGATATCCTGCAGGGCACGCGCCAAGGTCAATTCAGCACAGGCGAGCAGCAGCACTGCGCCGGCTTTCCAGGTTGGTTTGTCCCTGCGCGCGATGGCAACGTAGAGCGCCGCAGCAAAACTGACTGCTGCGATTATTGACAACAGTATATCGGCTGTCATTCCTTGGACCATATCATTCTTCTTCCGCGAGATATATCGCGAATAATCCGATTCCAAATTCCATACTAAGCCGAGGGCTGTGTCCGCACAGGCGCAGCAGCCTCACCCGCGCCGGCCGGCCAACGCCTGCGCCAACAGCCGCGCCAAGTCATCCAAATCCGGCGGTTTGAGCAGCCAGCCGGCCAACCCCTGCGCCTTCAACTCCGCCAACTCCCCTTCCAGCGGATGGCCGCTCAGCATCACGACCGGCATGGTCAGCCCGCGCGCCCGCATGGCCCGGAGGAGCGCCTCACCGCCCATTACCGGCATCACCAGGTCGCTCAGCGCCAAGTCAACGGCGGGGTCCCCTGCCGCCACCGCCTCGCGCGTGGCCGCGTTGCCATCCACCAGCAGGATCGCCTCGGCCCCGACCGGGAGGCCTGCGGTCGCCCGGTGGCAGGCGCGGCCGTACCCTTACGGGTAAGAGATCTTTAGGGTTTGCGAGACCCTAAAGATCTACGCTGGCAACTTGATCCGAAAGACGCTGCCCGCCCCCGGCTGGCTCTCGACCTCGAGCCGGCCGCCGTGCCGCTCGACAATGGCGCGAGCGATGGGCAGTCCCAGCCCGAACCCCGGTGTGGTGTGCGCCACGTCCTGCCGGTAGAAGCGCTCGAAGATGTGCGGCAACACGTCCGCCGCGATGCCCGGCCCGCTGTCCTGCACCTCGACCGTTACCCCGGCCGCGCCACTCGCGGTGCGCAAGGTGATGCTGCCGCCGGTCGGCGTGTAGCGCACCGCGTTGTTCAGAAGCTCGTGCAGCGCCCTGTCCAGCCGGTTGCCGTCGGCGGGGACGGGCGGCAGATCGGACGCCAATTCCAGGTACAACGTCAAGCCCTTGGCCGCGGCCTGGGCTTGCAGCTTGCCCGCGATCGCGCCGACCAACCCGTTCAGATCCATCGACTGGGTCGTGAAGGGCACGCCGCTGTCGAGCCGGGCCATTTCTACCAGCAGCTCCACCAACCGGGTGATGCCCGTCACCTGTTCGCCGATCTGCGCCAGCTTGCGCTGGCGCTTGGCCGGGTCTTCGAGCCGCTCCAGCAGGTAGATGTTGGTCTGCATGATCGAAAGCGGCGTGCGGAACTCGTGCGAGACGTCCAGGATGAACTGGGTCAGGAGCGCCATGCGCTCGCGCTCCAGCGCCAGCTCGAACGCGCGCTGTTCGGCCTGCTTGCGCTCGCTGATGTCCTGCATCGCGCCGATCATCCGTACCGGCTTGCCGCTCGCTTCCCGACTGATGTAGCCCCGATCGTCAATCTCTGCATACGTGCCGTTCTTGCTGCGGAAGCGATATTGGTCAGACCAGGACTGCCGCCCCGAGTCAATGGCGGCGTGAATACCCGCCTCGACGCTTGCGAGGTCTTCGGGGTGGATCCGGTTTGTCCACGACTCGATGCCCGGCTCGATCTCCTCCGCGCAATAACCAAAGTGCGTTTGGAAGTTCTCATTCCACCAGAGGACATTGGTCTGAAGGTTCCAGTCCCAGATAGCGTTGAACGTGGCGCGATTCGCCAATTGGTAGCGTTCTTCACTCTCTCGCAACGCCTCCTCCGCTTGCTTGCGCTCGGTGACCTCCTGCTGCAACTCGCGATTGGCGGCCACTAACTCGGTCGTCCGCTGCGCCACGCGTTGTTCCAGGGTGGCAAACAACTCGCCCAACTGCGCCGCCATCCAATTGAAAGATGCCGCCAACTCGCCTACTTCATCACGGCGCTTGACTGTTACCTGCTGCTCCCATCTGCCTTGCGCTAGTTCTTTCGCAGCCGCATTCAATCGGAGAATCGGTTGTGTGATGCGGTGAGCGGTCAAGATGCCCAAGGCCAGGGCTACGAGGGCTGCGATGACGCACAGGAGAATTGTGCTGCGGGTGTTGGCCTCAACCCGCGCCATGAAATCGGACTCAGGCACGCCCACCACCAGGAGCCAATCCAGCCCGTGCGGGTCGCGCAGGCTCGCCGTGCTGACAAAAAATCGCTGTCCGGCCACGTCAACACGCGCCTGGTAATCGTCGGGGATGCGACTCAAGTCGCCGAACTGCGCTGTCAGATGCCCCGCTGCGGTGCGCGTGAATGGGTCGGCGCTCTCCGTCGCCTTGAAGCGCACGAGATCGGCGCTGTTCTGGCCCGGGCGGATCGGTTTTTCGGGCGCCGAAGACGCCACCAGCAGTCCTGAGCGCTCCACGAGAAAGACCTGGCCGGATTGGCCGATTCGCAAGCCGGCGAGGAAATCGCCGATATACTTAAGCGATAACGCCGACTGTTGCACGCCGAGGAGCGCGCCGGTGTCATCATAGATCGGCAGCACAGCCGTGATGCCGATGTTTGTTTGGGAAGCCCAGACATAGATGGGACTCCAAGCCGCCTTGCCGGCCTTAACGCCAGTCTGGTACCACGAACGCGTGCGGGCGTCATAGTTGGGAGTCTCCGTCAGGACCTGCAGCGGTGTGCCCTGGCTGTCAAGCAGGTAGACGCGATACGTATTGTCAATGGCGCGTTGCATCAAGCCACTTTCATACGTGTCGCTATCCCGGCGGCCGACGCCCACGTACTCGCCTCCTTGCTCGGCGCCAAAGGCAACCGTCATCGCGGGATCGAACGCGCGCAATTGGCGGATGTACTCGGCGCGCAGGCGCGCCACATCCGTGATGTTCGCGGAATCCCGACGCACCATCTCCGCATTCAGCCGATTAAGCATGTGGGGCAACGCCAGGTAATCGCCGAGTTTTTGCGTGACGCCGGCAAGCGTCTGTTTCTGGAGCTGGTTCGCCAGATCCTCGGCTGCACGCTGCCCATTCAGCAGCGAGATGTAGCCGATTAGTCCTGCCGTCAGCGTCACCAGCAGGACGAGCCGCACGATGAGGGCCGTGCGCAAAGATGGAGCAACGCGAGCAGACTGGTTCACAAGCACCTCCCTGCCTCTTCACAACCCTCCGCACATTTCTGTCATGGGGGAAAATACGCAATACCGCAAAACTCACTACTCGCTGCTTGTCATTCTGAGCGGATCTGCCCCTAAACTCTCGTAACGGCGAAAATCCAGCGAAGAATCTCATCTCGCAACGAGACTCCTTCGACTACGCTCAGGACAGGCTCTTCGCTGGATTCTCGCCGCCGCGCACTTCACGGGGCCAACCCGCTCAGAGCTTGCTCCTTCACTGCGTTCAGGACAGGCTCTGAGTGTAGCGAAGGGGTGACAAAAGCGAGTTTTGCGGTATTGCGAAAATACATTACAATCCGCTTGCGAGCGGATGGGGCGACGCGTAAACCGAGTATACATCGCGCCCGGCATCCCGTCAAACGGTCATCTGCGCTGCCGGGGAACCATTCTTGTGACCGGTTTGTCCAGGAGTCGTTATGCCACCCCTGATGAGAACTTTATCGAAAAGCCATCGCCTCCTCAGGATTGCTGGAATCAGTGCGCTGATCGCCACGGGGACGGTCGCGGCCATTTGGGGCTGGATCCAGTGGCGCTACGATCAGCAGGTCTACACCGATCTGGCGGCCGTACCGCCGCGCCCGATTGCGATCGTCTTCGGCGCGGGCGTGCGGTCCGATGGCGGCCTGACCCCCATGCTGGCCGATCGCATGGACACGGCCATCGAGTTGTACCGGGCCGGAGTGGTGCGCAAGCTGCTGGTCAGCGGCGACAATCGCTTCGCGCATTATGACGAACCGGGGCGCATGTACGACTACGCCGTGGCCCGGGGCGTGCCGCCGGAGGACGTGATCCGCGACTATGCGGGCCGGCGCACCTACGACACCTGCTACCGGGCCGCAGCCATCTTCGGCGTCACCAAGGCGCTCCTGGTGACGCAGCGATTTCACCTGCCGCGCGCCATCTTCACCTGCCGCAACACCGGCGTAGACGGCATCGGCTTCTCGGCCGACCGCCGCGTCTACGGGTCGAACGACTTCTATCGCCTGCGCGATGCGCTCGCCACCGTGCGCGCCTGGTGGGATGTGAAGGTGGCGCGGCCGCTGCCGGTGTTGGGAGAAAGAATTGACATCGGACTATAATCCGTTCATGTCCCAATCATCTGCCCGCCTCCGCGTCCTGCTGCTCTCGGCCGTCGGCACGCGGATCAACCCATACATCGGCCTGCTGCGCGATGGGCTGGCCGCGGCCGGCGCGACAGTGCGACTGGCTGAGCGCCTGGTCCCCGCCGATCTGGCCGGCCCCGACCGTCCGGACGTGATCCATCTGCACTGGCTCGATCGCTACGCTCTGCCGCCGACCATCCTGGCGCAGAGGCTCCACGGCGCGACCGATCTGCCCCGCCGCGCCGGCCGCCGGCTGATCGAGACCGCCGGCAACCTGCCCGCCGTTTATCAACTCCGGCGCTGGCGGCGCCTGGCGGCCTTGTTCGGCCAGTTGGCCGCGTTCCGGGCCGCGGGCGGCCGGATGGCCTACACGGTGCACAACCTCGACCCGCACGAAGACGGCGGCCCGGCCGATCGTGGGGCCGCGGCTCGCCTGATCCGCCAGGCCGACGTCGTCCACGTCCACGACGACAGCACGGCCGCCGCGATCGCCGCTCGTTTCGATCGGCGCGAGGGTGTGATCGTTGCGCCCCACGGCCATTACCTGGGCAGTTATCCCAACGGGGTCGGCCGCGCCGAGGCGCGCGGCCGCCTGGGCCTGCCCGCGGACGCGTTCATCTACGTCACGCTGGGGTTGCTGCGACCCTACAAAGGGCTGGAGGAGCTGCTGCCCGCGTTCCGCAAGACGGCCAACGACGACGCGCTCCTCCTGCTGGCCGGGCAACCCGGCTCCCCAGGCTACACCGCCAGGTTGACGGCCCTGGCAGCCGGCGACCCGCGCATCCGTCTCTTCCCTCGCTTCGTGCCGCCCGAGGACGTGCAGCTCTATCTGAACGCGGCGAACGTCTGCGTCCTGCCCTATCGGCAGATCACCACCTCCGGCGCGGCGCTGCTGGCGTTCTCGTTCGGCGCGCCGGTCATCGCGCCCGCCATCGGCGCGTTCCCAACCCTGATCGCCGGGCCTCGCGGCCTCCTCTACGATCCAGCCGCTCCGTCCGGTCTGCCGGACGCGCTGGCCGCGGCGCGACGCCGCAACTGGGAAGGCGCCAGGGAAGATATCATCACCTGGGTGGCGCAATTCGATTGGGAAGCGATCGGAAGTAGGCTGCTTGTGGCTTACCGGGGGAGAAGATCGAGTCGTGCTGCGTGATGCGTGCTCTCACTACCCGACATATCGCCGTAGCGTAGGGCCTTGTGCCCGTCTTACCGGGGGAGAAGATCGAGTCGTGCTGCGTGCTGCGTGCTCTCACTACCCGACATATCGCCGTAGCGTAGGGCCTTGTGCCCGTCCGCGTCGCTTCTATGCCCGCAGGACGCCCACAAGGGGCTACGCTACGCCTGTCGGGTAATGAGCCCGGCAGCGCAAAGCGATCGGCGCCATCATCCGGCTACGCTACGCCTGTCGGGTAATGAGAGATGCGTGCTACGTGATCGTCATGGCCCATGCCAATCACGCACCACGCACCACGCACCACGCACCACACCTCACATCCGCAACATCATCACCGCCACGGGCGCGCCGGTGAGATGGAAGCCCAACGACTCGTAGAGATAGCGGGAAACCGCGTTGCTGGCCTGGGTGTTGAGCGATAGGCCGGGTGTACCGCTCTCGTGGGCGAAGCGGATGGCGTCGGCCACCAACTGCCGGCCCACGCCGCGGCCCTGGACGCTTGGATGCGTCGCTACCCGCATCAGTTGCGCATATTCATCGAGGATGGCCCTGGTGGTGAGGGCGAAGCCGACAGGCCGACCTTCCAGCTCCGCCACAACCGCGTGATCGGCGGTCAGCAGCCAGCTCGCGGTGGTTTGGGGATCGTAGCGCCAGAAGGGCCGGAACGCGGCCGCGTTCAGATCGAGGATGACGCCCATGTCAGCCGGGACGGCCGGGCGGAGGGACGCGGGCGTTGGGGGGACCGCCGGTGGAATCTTACCCGCCGGACGCGTGTAGTTAATCACCCGGTCAACCTGGAAGAACCGCGCCTCCGCCAACGCCTCGCTGACCCAATGATCTGCCGCGACGCAAGCCAGTCCTGTCACGGCCTGCGCTTGCAGCCCGGCCAGGACCGTCTCCAGCAGCAAGCTCACCGTGCGGCCCGCGCCCTGGTTGGGCGCGACCACGAGCATCGCCACATCGGCCCATCGTTCGAGCGGCTCGCCGGTGGGGGCGCGCGGCGAGAGGCCTAAAAAGCCCATCGGCTCATAGGCATCAAAGGCCAGCGCACTGCTGCCGTTGTCCAACAGCGCCAACTGCTCCTCCACTGCCAGCGCGCCGAAGCGCCGCCACGTGTTGGCGAGCAGCGCGGCCAGCACGGGCCGATCGGCCGGGACCGCCAGCCTGGCGACCGGTGAAGTTGCCTGTGTCCTGCGCCACCAACTCATGGCTAGAGTATGCCACGGCAGGCACAAAAAGCGAAATCTGCGCTTTACGCATTGCGCCTATTCGTGGTATGATGTAGGAAAACGCAATACTGCAAAAGCCGCCACTGACCGCCTGTCATTCTGAGCGGCTCTGCCCTGAATCTCTCGCGACGATGTGAGAAAGCGAAGACTCTCTTGCCACAGACGAGACCCTTCGCTGGTTTCTCACCGCAACGAGATGCACGGGACCGCCCCGCTCAGAGCTTGCCCTGAGTGCAACGAAGGGGTGACAAAGCTGGTCTTGCGTTACTGCGGTGAGATTCTAGCCTGCAAGGAATGCCGCTCATGGGTTGGCTCGCATTGCTGCTGTTGTGGTTGGCTGCCTGGGGACTGACGTTCGCGGGATTCCGCCGCGGCCGGCTGGCGACGCCCTGGCATCGGGACGTAGCCGCGCTGGGGCTGCTGGCGCTGGCGACGCTCGGCTTCTTCTGGCGGGTGGTGGCCGGCCAGAACTGGATGCCGGCCGACGGCGGCGACCTGGTTTCGTTCCTGTTCCCCACCTATCGCTTTGCCGCTGCGACCCTGCGCGACGGCGCATGGCCGCTGTGGAATCCGTTTCTCTACGCCGGCGCGCCCCATGCCGCCGACATTCAGGCCGGCATCCTCTATCCGCCGAATCTACTGCTCTTTCTCCTTTGGCCGGAATTCCCTTACAGCGCGCTGCAAGGGTTGAGCATCGGCCACATCTGGTTCGCTGGCGCGGGGATGTACCTGCTGCTGGCGCGCGGGCTGCGCGTGCGGCGTGCGGCCGCCCTGGCCGGCGCGCTGGCGTTCATGTTCTCCGACGCGTTCATCGTCCACTTCGGCAACCTGAACTTCAACGCCGTGGCAAGCTGGCTGCCGTGGATCTTCTGGGCCTATCTGGCGGGGCTGGAAGCTGGAAACTGGAAGCTGGCGGCTGGAAGCTGGAAACTGGAAACTGGAAGCTGGAAACGCAAATGGCAATCCGCCATCCGCAATCTGCAATCTGCAATCCGCAATCTGCAATCCGCAATCCTGTCCGGCGCGCTCCTCGCCATCGCTACGCTCGCCGGACACATCCAGGCCACCCTATTCATTGTTCTGGCATTGGCGGTCTATTCAGCCCTGTGGCTCTGGCTACACCGCGACGACTTTCCCCCTGTCACCGTGTCACCGCGTCACCGCGTCACCGTGTCTGTCCGTCTCCTTGTCTACCTGTCTACTTGTCTACTCGTCACCTTCTTGCTTTCCGCGCCCATCCTTCTTCCCGCCTTCCAACTGACCGGCTACACCGCCCGCGCCGCCTGGAATTACACGCAGACGACCGGTTATTCGCTCGCGCCCGCGCAATGGATCGGCTGGCTGATCCCCGGCTTCTTCGGCCGCGGACCGCAGTTTCATTGGGGCGCGTGGCCGCGCGTCGAGGCCGGCTACCTGGGCATCCTGCCGTTGATCCTGGCCGGATTGGCGTTGGCGCTGCGCCGCAATCAGCGGACGTGGGCGTGGGCCGGGCTGGCGGGGACGGGCTTCATCCTGGCCCTGGGCATCTACGCCATCCCGCACGGCTGGCTGACGCTGCTGCCCGGCTTCGGTCAACTGCGCGCGCCCGCGCGGCTGGTGCTCGTGGCCGATTTCGCGCTGGCCGCGTTGGCCGCGCTCGGGCTGGACGCGGCGCTGGAGCCGCTGGCAGATCGGGCCAGGGCCGCGTTCGAGAAGGTTTGGCGGCTGGTGGCCTATACAACCGGCGCGGTGCTGGCGGTCGGCGTACCGCTGGCCTACCTGGCGCTTCTGCTGACCCAGGATCGCGACCCGGCCATCGTCCTGCGAGTCTCCATCACGCTGCTCGCCGTCATCACCTTCGCCGGGTTGCTCCTGGCGAGCCTGCTGTGGTTGACCGCTCGGCGGGGCGGCTGGGCCAAACCGCAGACTCTCGGCTGGCTGGCCGCGGGGCTGATCCTGCTGGACGTGGCAAGCCTGGGCGCCTACCAGGACCTGGGCGATCGCGACCCCAGCCGCAGCTTCGATCAAGCCAAGATTGCCGCCTTTCTTCAGGCGCAACCCGCCGGGCCGTTTCGCATTGACACCCGCACCGGCATCGAGCGGGAATGGCAGCCCGACACCGCCCTGCTCTACAGCCTGGAGGACGTGGGCGGGCTGGTCAACCCGCTGACCCTGGCCGACGCGACCCGTTACTGGGATGGCCTGGAGTCACGATCCAGCCAGCTTTACGACCTGTTGAACGTGCGTTACGTGATCGCCAAGAAGGACGTGACGCTGGACTGGGACAAGTTCGTCCTGGCGTTCGACGGCGACCCCAAGGTCAACGTCTACCTGAATCGCCGCGCCCTGCCGCGCGCGTTCGTCGTGGGGCAGGCGCAGGGCGTGGCCGATCACGAGGCCGCGTGGGCCGCGATCCACGCGCCGGGGTTCGATCCGGCCAGCCTGGCGGTGATCGAGGGCGCCGCGCCGGCCGGCGGAGGCCGCGGCGCGGTCGCCGAAATTCGCAGCGCGCCGGGGCGGGTGACGGTGGCTGCGACGACCGACGGCCCGGCGTTGCTCGTCGTCAGCCAGATGTGGTATCCGGGCTGGCAGGTGTGGGTAGATGGGCGACCGCAGGGGGCGCCTCTACGCGTGGACTATGCGTTTCAGGGCGTGCCGCTGCCCACGGGAACGCACGAGATCGAGCTGCGCTTTGCGCCATCGCTGTGGCGGTGGGGGTGGGTGTTGGCGGGTGTGGCAGCCGCGGGATTGCTGGCGGCGTTAGTCATCTCGGCAAACTTGCAGGACTGGCGATTTCCTATACAATAGACCTTGAATCCTTTTCCTCGCTTCTCAGAACGGAAGGAACACATGGCGCGAATTCTTGTGGTCGAAGACAACCCCGTCATGGCTGATGCCATCGGCGACGTGCTCGAAATGGCCGGGCACCAGGTCTCTGTGGCCGCCGACGGCATGGAAGGACTGGAGGTCATCCCGAAAGTTGGGCCGGAGCTGATCATCTCCGACGTGATGATGCCGCGCATGGATGGCTTCGAGTTTTACCAGGCGGTACGCGCGAATCCCGCCTGGGTGTTCATCCCGTTCATCTTCCTGACGGCACGGGGGCAGGAAGAGGACATCTACCTCGGCAAGCGGATGGGCGCCGACGACTATTTAGTCAAGCCCTACTCGCCGGACAACCTGGTCGCCACCGTTGAATCCAAGCTGTCCCGCGCGCGCGCCGTCTCGCAAGCGGCCGGCACCGAGATGGAATCCATGAAACGGACGATCACGCGCGTGCTCGGCCACGAGTTGCGCACGCCGCTGACCTGGATCCAGGGTTTTGCCGAGCTACTCTTAGGCAGCGCCGACAGCATGTCACCCGAAGAGCTGCACATGTCGCTGCAGAGCATTAAATCGGGCAGTGACCGTCTGGCGCGGCTGGTGGAAGATGCCGTCATGCTGACCATGCTCGACAGCGGTCAGGCCGAAGAGGAATATCGTCTGCTGGCCCAGGTCGCCGATAACCTCAGCTCCTATATCCGGCAGGGCATCAGCCGGGTGCAGAACTACGCCGACCAGCGCCACGTCAAGCTGAACCACGACCTGCCCGAGACCTTGCCCCCGGTGCTGTTGGAGCCGCGCCTGTTCACCGAGGCGCTCGTTCGTGTCCTGGACAACGGGATCAAGTTCGCCCGGCCGGGGGTCGCCAGCTTCGTCACCGTGACCGCCGCGACTCAGGGGCAAGAAATCGAGATCGTCATCAGCGACAACGGCGTGGGGATCCCGGCCGACCAGCTTGGCCGGATCTTCAACCCGCTCTTTCAGGCCGACCGCAGCCGCATGGAGCAGCAAGGCGTGGGGTTGGGGCTGGCAGTCGCCCGCGGGCTGATCCGGCTGCACGGCGGCCGCATCTGGGCAGAGAGCCAGTTGGACGAAGGAACCCAGGTGTATATCCGCCTACCTCGCGCCAAGGACGAGTTCCGGTAGATCGCGACCGAAGTACACAAAACAAGAGCCAGGGCTTCTCACGAGGCCCTGGCTCTTGTTTGGCTCCTCGAGGAGGACTCGAACCTCCAACCTTGCGGTTAACAGCCGCTTGCTCTGCCGATTGAGCTATCGAGGAATACAATCGCTTGTAGATGACATTATAGCCAAGTCGCCGGTTTCGTCAAATTAGTCACGCCAGGTAATCCCGCAGCTTCCGGCTGCGGATCGGGTGGCGGAGCTTGCGCAGCGCCTTAGCCTCGATCTGCCGGATGCGTTCGCGCGTGACGCCGAATTCCTGACCCACTTCCTCCAACGTTCGCGCGGTGCCGTCTTTCAGGCCGAAGCGCATCTCCAGCACCCGCCGCTCCCGCTCGCTGAGGCTGCTCAGGATTTCCTTCATCTGTTCCTTGAGCAGATGCCGGCTGGCCTGGTCGGCCGGAGCGGGCAGGCTGTCGTCTTCGATGAAGTCGCCCAGCGAGCTGTTCTCCTCGGTACCCACGGGGGTCTCCAGCGACATCGGCTCCAGGGCAATGCGCATGATGCGCCGCACCTTCGTCGCGGCGATCTGCAGCCGACGGTTCAGCCCGGCATCGAACGGCTGATCGGTTCCTAACGCTTCTTCGATGCTGCGGCGATCCTCGGGCGACAGGAAGTCCATCTCCAGGGCCACTTCTTCCGGTGTGGGTTCACGTCCCAATTCCTGCATCAGCCGGCGCTGCACTCGAATTTGCCGGTTGATGCTCTCGACCATGTGCACGGGGATACGGATGGTGCGCGCCTGGTCGGCGATGGCCCGGCTGATGGCCTGGCGAATCCACCAGGTGGCGTAGGTGCTGAACTTGAAGCCCAGCGTAGGGTCGAATTTTTCCACGGCCCGCAGCAAGCCGATGTTGCCTTCCTGGATCAAGTCCAGGAGGTTCATACCGCGGCCCACGTAACGCTTGGCGACACTGACTACCAGGCGCAGGTTGGCTTGGGCCAGCCGTTGTTCGGCGTTCCGGCCGCGCAGACGCAAGAGGGTCAACTGGTCGCGAGTGTCCGGGTCCAATTCGTCGCCCTTGAGCCGCTGAGCCGCCTCTTTGCCCTCGCGGATGGCCGTCGCCAGCACCACTTCCTCGTCGCCGGAAAGTAGGGCCGTGCGGCCGATCTCGTGCAAGTACATGCGCACCGGATCGCTGATAGCGGTCGGATCATCCCATTCGTCGAAGACTTTCTCCAGCGGCTGGCGGGCCTCCCACTCGACCTCCTGTTCCAGCTTCTCATCACGCTCGATGAGCGGCACATCTTCGTCGTCG
Source organism: Chloroflexota bacterium (assembly GCA_026389845.1). GTDB lineage: Bacteria > Chloroflexota > Anaerolineae > CG2-30-64-16 > CG2-30-64-16 > JAPLHB01. The sequence goes on along the minus strand of JAPLHB010000049.1, from coordinate 15,409 downwards.
CCGGCAGGAACGGTGAGCGCCTCGGCCAACAACCCATCCGGGCCGACAGCGAGACGGACCTCGACCAGGTTCTCCTCGTCGAGATCTTCATCGTCCAGGCCCGCGCGCTCCGGCGAAGGCTTCCGAGGCTCAACGTCGAGGTCGGAGGTCTCTGTGAGGGCTGGCTCTTCATCCAACCAGTCCTTTTCGGGCCGGGGCTTCCGGCGCCGCCGATCAGCGGTCATGACGATTTGTCCTTAGTTGTCTGCGCCAGGGCGCCGGCCATCGTGCGAGCATTCAGAAGCTTGTGGACGTAACGCTTCTGGGTGGCATAGGATACCATGAGTTCCTGATAAGCCCGCAATTGCTCGCGCTCGCCGGCCTCTTCGCTCTCGCGGATCAGAAACCCAAGCTGGTTGACTTGCTGCCGCAGGTTGCGTTCGCGGAGCCGCAGCAGCGAGTCGCCCAGGTCTTTGAGCAACTTTTCGTCGGCGAGCGCCGGGTTGCGCTGCGCCTGGACCAGCGCCGCCCGCCACCGATCCTCCAAGGCGGTCCCCACCAATGCCAACGCATCGTCGGCGGTCCAGCTTTCGGCGGGCAGTGACGCGGTCTGCAAAGCGGCCAGCACCGCCCGATTCTCAGCATCGGCGAAATCCTCCTCGCCGAGCGGGGTCGCGTGCTGCTCGATCATCTCCGCATCGAGCCGGGCCAGCAGATCGGGCCGCAGCAGCAGACAGCTCAAGAGGTGCTCCTCCAAACCGACCGGCGACGATGGACGGACGACGGACGACGAACGCGGCCGCTGATCATCTCTTGCCCCTGGCTCGCCATCCGTTGTTGGTCGTTGGTCGCTCGTCGTTGGTCGTTGGTCGTTGGTCTGCAACCGGCGTTCAACAGCCGGCGCTCGCCCCAACGCCGCCACCTGCTCGGCCACCAGCCGCTCGTCGGTCTGCACCAGCCGGGCGAGCATCTGGACGTAGTGGTTACGTTCGACCGGGCTGGCGATCTCGTAAATCAGCGGCGCCAGGCGGCCGACGGCGTTGGCCTTGCCGCGGGCGCTGGTCAGGTCTTCTTCGCGACCGACGAGCGCCAGATAGTAATCTACAACCGGCCTGGCCTCCACGATGACCCGCCGCCACGCGTCCACATCCTGCCGGGCCAACTCGTCCGGGTCGAGGCCGCGGGGCAAGGCCGCAATGCGAAGTTGCGCCTTCAACCGGCTCTCCTGGCGCACCAGGCCGGTGGCGCCGATGACGGGCTGCCACTCCCGTTCGAGCGTCTGGCGGGCTGCCTCCAGGCCACGGAGAACCGCGTGATCGCCGGCGATGTCCGGGTCGAGCGCCAGCGTCAAGTTGCTGCTGTAACGCTTGACCAGCCGCATCTGCGCCTCGGTGAGCGCGGTGCCCATGCCGGCCACCACGTTGCACACGCCCACCTGGTGCGACATGAGCACGTCCATGTACCCTTCGACGATCACGGCCAGGTTGGCGTCGCGCAGCGCCTTGCGGGCCATGTCCAGCCCATAGAGGACGTTGCTTTTGTCAAACAGCGGCGTTTGGGGCGAGTTAATGTACTTGGGCTGCGGCCGGGTCGGGTCTTCGCGCAGCACGCGGGCGCCAAAGCCGATCGTCCGACCCTGGACGTCACGAATCGGAATCATCAGCCGGCCGCGAAAGCGATCGTAGAAGCCGCTGCCATCCTCGCGTTGGATCGCCAGCCCGGCATCGGCGATCTCCTCCAGGGTGTAGCCCTTGCTCACCAGCCGGTCTTTCAACGCATCCCAACTGTCAAGCGAGTAGCCGAGCTGCCACGCTTCCCAGGTGGCCGGGAGCAGACCGCGGCGCTCCAGGTAGTCGCGGGCGATGGCCGCCTCGTCGGCCCGGTTCAACAGGTAGTTGAAATAGGTGGCGGCGTCGCCGACGATCTGGCGCAACCGGTCGAGATGCTGCTCGTCGGCCGAGCGTTGCTCGGTGCGCGGCTGGAGTTGCACCCCGGCCTTCGCGGCGAGCCGCTCCAGCGCCTCACCGAAATCCAGATTCTCCCGCTTCATCACGAAGCTGAAGACGTCGCCGCCGGTACCACAGGCCCCGAAACAGTGCCAACTCTGGCTGTCCGGGAAGACGATGAAGGAAGGCGTCTTTTCGCCGTGAAACGGGCACAACCCCTTATAGCTGCGCCCCGCCTTTTTGAGCGGGACGTAGGCCGAGATCACCTCGACGATGTCAAGGCGCTCTTTGATTTCGTCGGTAACGCTCATAGGCGGACCAGGGATTGGGTATCAAGGATTAGAAATTACGACTGAATTATACAAGAGCGAGGGCAGGGTGTCAAAGCAACCACGAACCCGCCGACAGTTTCAAAGGTGGATCGGGGGCAAACGTCATTCTGAGCGGATTGGCTCCTAAACTTCCGCAACGACGAGCGTCCAGCGAAGAATCTCGGCTTGTTATACGGAGATTCTTCGCTAGAGGCGTGCTGCAACGAGAGTTGAACCGTAGACCCACTCAGAATGACATCAAATGGGCGATCACTTTAGGAATTGCTACGAACCCGCAGCTATGTAGATCGTCCCGCGTACGGGATCAACTGTCAGTCCAAAGGGCGAAATCGGCGCGCGGCGCGCACCGGACAGGGCATCGAGCCATTGCCCCGCGGCCAGATCATAGACTTGAGTCCCCTCAGCCGCGCCGATGAGGAGCCGCTGGCGCGCCGGGTCGAGCGCCAACGCCGCGGCGCTGGTCAGCGGCCGGTCCAGGGTGGCTTGAATGACCGCGGTCACGACGCCGGTCGCACCATCAAGGACGGCGATCTGGCGGTAGTGGGGCGACAGGGCGTAGAGCACGTAGACGCGGCTCGTCGCATCGTCGGCGACCAGCCCTTGCGGGTAGCCCAGCCCGCCCAGGTGCGTCGTACCGAGCAGCTCGCCGCTTGCCATGTCAAGGACAGCCACTGCGTCCGTGCCGCCGGTGAGCGCCACGAAGACCCGCCCGGTCGCGGGCAGGCCAGCCACGGCATACGGCCCCGGCCCGACGGGGATCTCGGCGAGCGTGCGCAGGTCATCCGCAGCCAGGATGCGCACGGTCCCGGCCAACGTGTCGGCGACGAAGAGGCGGTCGTCCACTTGCGCCAGGCCGCCTGCCTGCGCGAAGCCCGGCGCTGCGCCGTGCAGCTCCAACGTCGTCGCGTCCAGCGCCAGCACGCGGTCGCCGCTCGCCACATAGAGCCGGCCGGTCGCAGCATCCAGGATCATCCCGCCCGAAACCGCGGCCGTGGCCGCGCGCGCCAGCATTTGGTTGGTGGCCGGGTCGTAGAGCGCCACGCCGTCGCCCGCCAGGTAGACGCGGCCGGTGGCCGGGTCGGCGACGAGCACGCGGGATGGGGGCACGGTCTGGAAACCGGTCCCAGCGGACGCATTTGCCAGCTCAGGCCGGTCTCCGACCGAGCCAACCAGCGGCAGATAATTGCCGTGCGTCAGCGCCCCCGCGCCCAACGTGTAGAACGCGCCCGCGCCGCCCCTGCCATAAAGCTCGCTCACTCGGAGGTAGTAGCTCCCCGTCGCCGGCGCGCGCCAGATGAGATGTCCGGCCGATTGGCTCTGGAATAGAGGCTTCAGCCGGTCATTACCGCCTGAAGGCTCAACTCCGATGGGGGATGCGTCGCTGCTCATCGTCATGGGCGTCACGCCGTCGGCCGCGTAGAGCGCCAACGCCGGCTCGATGCCGCCGACGCCGGTCGCCTGGAACAGATAGCGCACACTCCCCTCGGCGCTGAACTGCACCCAGTCCACGTCGCCCGACTGGTTGAAGGTGTGCTCCTGGGGGCCGTCGCCGATCTCCAAAGGTTTGGCCTGGGCCGGCGTATCATCCGGCTCGTAGCGGTCGGGTTTGCCGGGCAGGAGGGGCGTCGGCGTCGCGGTCGGCGTGCGGGTGGGCGTGGCCGTGCGCGTGACCGTCGGCGACGGGGTGAAGGTCAGCGTCGGCGTAGCGGTGACCGTCGCCGTAGCCGTGCGCGTCGGCGTGACCGTCGCGGTTGCGCTGGGCGTGGGCGAAAAGAACGGTGTAGCCGTCGGCGTCGCGGTGCGCGTGGCCGTGGCCGACGGCGTGGGCGTGACCGTCCGGGTGGGTGTCACCGTCGGGGTTTGCGAAGGCGTAGCCGTAGCAGTCGGCGGCCGGGTGGGCAGCGGCGTCGGCGTGAAAACCGGGCCGTTGTCCTGGATTACCGTCACCGAGTCATCATCGCGGTTGCTGACGTAGACGCGACCGCTGGCCTCGTCCACCGCGATCCCCTCCGTAGCGCCGCGGCCCACGGGAACCCACGCCAGCCACAACGTCGTGTCCTGGTCGTACACGTGCACCTGCCGGTCGTCGGCGCAGACGACAAAGAGATGGCCGCTGGCGGGATTGACCGCCACCTGGTAGGGCGTGCAGTTCAGTGGCATGTCCTTGACCACCGCGCCGGCCGCCACATCCACGATCGTCACGCTCCGGCTGTCGCGATTTGCAATGTAGAGCCGGCCGCGTGCGGCGTCCAGCGCGAGGCCGTAGGGGCCGCCGCCGGTGGGCAGCGTGCCCAACAGGTTACCGCTCGCCAGGTCGTAGAGGCCAACGGTGGCGTCCAGGTGGTGCGTAACGTAGAAACGACCGCGGGCCGTGTCGAGCGCGATGAAGGAAGGTTGGCCGCCGGCGGGCACGGTGCGGCGCACTGTGCCCGCCGCGCCGTCGAGCAACGTGATCGTGTTGCTTCCGAAGTTAGCGACGTACACCGTGTCCGTGGCCGGGTCTGCCGCTACGCCGTCCGGTTGCGCGCCGACGGGAATGCCAGTCGGCGGCTGGCCGTCCTCCACCAGGACGCGGCTGACGTTGCTCGTGAACTTGTTGGCGACGTAGAGCAGCCCGGCCACCGGATCGAGCGCGATGCCGTTGCTCCCACTGGCGCCGCCTAACGTGATCGAGCGGACGATCGTGCTTGCGGAACCGTCCAGCACCGAGACGCTGCCACCAAGGTGATTGGCGACGTAGACCAGGTCGCGCCGGCTGTCCACCGCGACCCCGTGCGGCTCCTGGCCCACGATGATCGTGCGGACGGGGAACGCGACCGGCGTCATGGTCGGCGTGACAGTGACCGTGGAGGTCGCGGTGTGCGTCGGCGTGCGCGTAGGTGTGGGAGTGCGCGTCGCGGTCACGGTCGGCGTCCGCGTGACGGTCGCCGTAATCGTCGCCGTCCGCGTGGCCGTCGGTGTCGGTGTAGACGTCGGCGTGATCGAAGGAGATGGCGTGGATGTGATCGTCGGCGTTGGCGTCGGCATGTTGGTCGGCCAGGGGGTGGGCGTCGCGCTCGGGGTCGGTGTCGTCGTAATCGTCGGCGTAGCCGTAGCCGAAGCGGTGGCCGACGGCGTCGGACTGGCCGTCGCAGTTGCCGTGGTGGTCGGCGTTGCGCTCGTTACCAGTGTCGCGGTGGCGGTCGGGGTGGGGCTGGGCACCGGCGTCTCGGTTGGGCTAGGCGTTGCGCTGGGCGTCGGCGTCGCGGTCGGGGTGGGCGTCGCGGTCGGCGTCAGGGTCGGTGTACGCGTCGGCGTGGGACTTGGCACAGGCGTAGCCGGCCGGTAGACGACGACCGGGGCGACGCCAGTCTGCGGGGCGATGCTCGTGTTGCCTGCGCTGGCTGCTACGTCCACCGTGTAGGCGCCTGGCGCGTCGGGCGCGATTGCCTGAAAGCTGATCGTCAACTGGCTGGGCGCGTAGGGGTAGGATTTGTCTACCGCCAGCACCGCCGTATACTGGGCGTGGCGGGTCTGGTCTCCTTCGACCCAGTTCCAACCGCTCCAGGAGCCATTGGGATCGGAAAGCTCGTAGGGCGCGACACCGCTCAACTCCGGCCAGGCGCGCCAGTAGTACTGAAACGCACGGCTGACGTAATCCGCGCGGTTGGCCTCGGTGATCGCCGGGTAGCGGTAGTCGTACTGGTTGCCCAGCAGATAGCCGGTCTCGCTCATAAAAACAGGCGTGTAGGGGAGGCCCCAAGCGGCCAAGATCTGAATCTCAGACACATAGGAGTCAATGGTCACGCGCGAGTCTATCGCCTGGCCGCGATGGTTGTTCAACTCCGGCGGGTAGTTGCCAGGATAGGCGTGTACGGCCCACATGTCGAACGCCCACCGGCTGTTGGGCACGTTGCTGAACATCTGGCTGATGAAAGTCGTCGCGGGGATATCGCCGCCGGGCGCCATGGGCGCGTTGAGGATGACGATCCGGCTGTCGCCGCCGGTCATGGTGCGGATCGCGCCCGCGGTCTGCTCCAAAAACTGGCCGTACTCGGTGGGATTGGCCGCGCCGCCCCATTCCAGGTTCAGGTTCGGCTCGTTCCAGATCTGCAGGTAGAGCTTCTGGCCGTCGCGGCGGGGCAGGCGCGAGGCGACGCGGGCGAACGCCTGAGCAATGTCGTTGTAGTTGCCCGGCCAGTTGGGGATCGGCTTGTTCCAGACAGAGCCGCCGTTCACCCCTTGCAGCCGGATCACCGGCTTCAGTCCGCGGTCGTAGGCCGCGTTGACAAAATCCACCCAGCACGGGTTGGGGTCGCTGCTGGCGACGGTGATGTTGTAGAAGAGCTGCTTGACCCACGCGGCGTAGCCCATCAGATCGCGCGCCTGGTCGAGCTGCCAGGTAATGTAGCTGATGTCGCAGCGTTCCTGCACCATCGTGTTGATACCGTAAAACGAATCGCCGCGGCGCGGGGGCACGGTCAGCCCGCCCCAGGTCAGCGTCCGGCCCGAGATGGCGGGATTGGCGGTGCTGATGAGGATGCCGTCGCGGTAGACCTTGGCCGATCCCCAGACGTAGCCGAAGCCGGACGGCAGGGTATGGGCCAGGCCGACGCCGGTCGCGGCCACGTCGCCCGCGTTGGTCAGATCGTCGCGATAGGTCACAGTCCCGCCGACGGCCACAGAGCCAGGGCTGGCGCTTGCGCTCAGGCTGACTTCGGGCCAGGGGGAGTCTGGATTCAAGTGCCAGGCACTTCCGAAGTGCCTGGCACTTACCCCCGCGGGTTCGGTGGCAGCCAACAGCGAGACCAGAAGGATCGTTAACAGCGCCTGGCGGGCGATGGATCGGCGCATCGAGTTGCTCCATAGTGACTTCAAGAATCGGTAACTACATTAGCAAGACGCCGCCGGCAGTCAGAGGTCACGCAACAGCCGCACGGTCAGAGGTAGATTTGGGGTTGTTGGGATACGGCAACCTAAACGTAGCAGCTTGCGGCGGCAATTCGCCCCGGCGTTCAGGCTGGGGTATCTCCCTACCCCCAAAGATTACCTGAAGATCTATAGCTGCGCGCCGCGGCTCAAATAGTAGTGCCACAACAGCCGCGCTGCGACCGCGCGCCACGGCCGCCAGGCTGCGGCGATGGCGTCCAACTCATCGGGCTTCGGCAAAGCCGGCAGCCCCAGCGCCCGCTGCGCGGCCACAGCCAGCGCCAGGTCGCCGCTCGGCCAGACGTCGGGCCGGCGCAGCGCCATCAACAGGTAGATGTCCGCGCTCCACCGGCCGATCCCCTTGACCTGCATCAGCTCCGCCCGCGCCGCGTCATCATCAGCCGCGGCCACGCGCGCCAGGTCCAGGCTGCCGGCGAGGATCGCCTGGGCCAGGTTGCGGCCATAGCCGGTCTTCTGCCGGCTGAAACCGACGGCTTTGAGCGTCGCATCGTCCAGTGCGAGGAAGCGTTCGGGCGTCAGCGGCGCGGCGATGGCGCTCAGTTTATCAAACGCGGCCCGCGCCGAGGCCAGCGAGACCTGTTGCTCCAGGATGATGTGCAGGAGCGTGGGGAAGCCCGGCTCCCGCGCCCACAGCGGCGGCGGGCCGAGCGCGGCCAGGAGACGGGCCAGCAGCGGGTCGCGGGCGGTCAGGGTAGCGAGGGCATGGGCCAGAGTCGCTTCGGTAAGAGGCGCGAGCATCAGGCCATCGTGTGACGAGCAGCGGTCTCCGCGCCGGTGTGAACAATCCGAATCTCCACCTGCGCGTCCAGAGCGGCCGCGACCCGTCGCAGGAAATCCAGGTTGGGTGTAGACCGTCCGCTCTCCAGGCGAGCAATGCTAGGCTGTTTTGTCCCCACTTTCTCGGCCAATTGCTCTTGGGACAGTCCACGCTGAATCCGCAACCGCGCTAACTGATAGGCAGGCTCCAGCGCCTCATAGGCAGCACGGAACTCCGGATCCTGCATTTTCTCGCGAGACCAGTCCTCAAAACGAACATTTGTGTTCATGGCTTGTCCACCCTATCCAAAAACTCGACCAGCCGCCGTTCAGCAATGGCGATTTCTCGCTCTGGCGTCTTCCGCCCCCTTTTACGAAAGCCATGCAGAATCACGAAGGTTCTACCGGTAAACGCAAAGTAGAAGAGCCGGTTGTCGCCAGCAATCAGTTCCCACAGCTTGCGATGACCGACGATAGCCTTGGCGTAGGTAGTCGGCAACTGCAGGCCAAAATCCTGAAGAAGATCGAGCAATCGCTTGACAACTGCTTGCTCTCGAATAGGGAGGCCAGCAATCCACTCAGTCACGAAGCAGCGGCCGTGAGCGTCGGCGTAGAACTCGATGGCCCAGTCAGGCTGGTTGATCAGTGTCATTATAACCCCCGAGTTATGGCCTGTCAAACTCATTCGCCGGTGTTCGTCCTTTTCTTACTCCCCCACGACCAATTGCCCCGCGACCGGCGCAAACCGCGACGTGAAGTGACGCAGGACGGGCGGCTCCTCGACGATTTTGACCCCGCGGATGCGCGGCGCCAACTGTTTCGCCAACACGAGCACCTCGGCCAGGTAATCCACGTGACTCTGGGTGTAGACGCGACGCGGGAAGGCCAGGCGCAGCAGTTCCAGCGCGGCCGGCTTCTCGCTGCCGTCGGGCTGACGGCCAAACATGACGCTGTCAATCGGCACCGAGCGCACGCCGCCCTCCAGATAGAGCACCAGCGAGAGCGCCCACGCGGGATACTCGTTCCAGGGGATGTGCGGCAGCAGCGCCTTGGCGTCCAGGTAGAGCGCGTGACCTCCGGTGGGCCGAACGTGCGGAATGCCGTTCGCCTGGCAGATGTCGCCCAGGTAGGCCACCGAGCGGATGCGGTAGCGCAGATAGTCCTCGTCCAGCGCCTCCTTCAGACCGACCGCGATGGCCTCCAGATCGTAACCAGCCAGGCCGCCGTAGGTGGGGAAGCCCTCGGTCAGGATCAGCAGGTTTTTGCAGCCGCGGGCCAGGCTGTCGTCGTTGAGCGCCAGGAAGCCGCCGATGTTCGCCATGCCATCCTTTTTGGCGCTCATCGTGCAGCCGTCCACGTAGCTGAACATCTCCTGGGCGATCGCCAGCGGCGTCTTGTCGGCGTAGCCCTCCTCGCGCAGCTTGATGAACCAGGAGTTCTCCGCGAAGCGGCAGGCATCCAGGTAGAACGGCACGCTGTGGCGGCGGCAGATCGCGCTGGCCGCGCGGATGTTCGCCAGGCTCACCGGCTGCCCCCCGCCCGAGTTGTTGGTCACAGTGATCATCGCCAGCGGCACCTTGCCGGGGTTCTCCGCCAGCACGCGTTCGAGCGCGGCCAGGTCTATGTTGCCCTTGAACGGGGCTTCGAGCTGCGGGTGACGGCATTCGTCACAGGGGATGTCCAGCGCGACCGCGCCGCGCGCCTCGATGTTGGCGCGGGTGGTGTCGAAATGGGTGTTGTTGGGCACGATGTCGCCCGCGTTCACGGCCGTGCCGAAGAGGATCCGCTCGGCCGCGCGGCCCTGGTGGGTGGGGATCACGTGCTTCAGGCCGGTGATCTCCTGGACCGCGGCCTCGAAGCGGTAGAACGAGCGCGCGCCCGCGTACGACTCATCCCCTTGCATCATCCCCGCCCACTGCGCCGACGACATGGCCCCGGTGCCCGAATCGGTGAGCAGGTCAATCAGCACGTCCTCGGCCCTGAGCAAGAAAAGGTTGTAGCCGGCCACAGCCAGCGCCGCCTCGCGCTCGGCCCGCGTGGTGTGCCGGATCGGCTCGACGGTCTTGATGCGGAACGGTTCGATGATGGTCTTGAAGGTCATGGGGTTGCTCCGGTGGAATTCAAGTCTTTCGGTAGAATCGCCCGATGAAGGTCGCGGTCCATACGACCATGAAGATCAGGTAGCCAGCCAGCGGCAGCCACATCGCCGCGGCCGACATCGCCGCGCCTGGCGTCAGGCTGGCGACGATCGAAACCTGCAGGATGGCGATCAGCAGCAGCAGCGTCGCCACGCCCAGCCACTCCATCTGCTGCTGGATCGTGCTCAAGGTGGCCGCGCGGCGCTCCTCCGCAAACCAATACTCACGGTTCGGCATATTGATCAGACCCACGGGCAGCCGCGCCACGAGCCAGGAAATGCCCGGGAAGAGGATCGCGAGCAGCAAGATGATGACGGCGTTGACCTGGATGAACGCCGCCTTCGACGACCAGCCGTCAGCCTGCCCCGCCGCGTTGAAATGCGACGCGACGGTGTCGGGCAATCGGGGGTAGAAATAGGCCAGTTCGAGGAGGACCAGCAGCGTCAGGGTAAGCAGAGCAAGGCGTGAAGGGCGCATGGTGATTTCCCCTTGGCGTGATCAGCCGCCGGTCATCTCCGCGCTGATCTGCATCAGCCGCTGGCCGGCCGCCGTGTCGTAGGACGCCGGTCCCGAACGCACGGCCTGTTTCTTGACGAAATACTGGCCGGTGATGCCCTCGACTTCGGGTGAGGTCGCCAGGTAGACGCTTGTCTCCGCTCCTCTGTCCGGGCCAATCGCCATCAACTTGATGAGCGGCGCCACCAGCTTGATCAAGCCGCCGCTGTTACGATACATGTCCGTCGCCACGAAGCCCGGATGGAGGGCGTTGGCCGTGACCCCGGTTCCCGCAAGCTGCCGCGCCAGCTCGTAGGTAAAGAGCACCAGCGCCAGCTTGGATTGCCCGTAGGCCCGGAAGTCACTGTAGTGGCGCGCCCCTTGGAGGTCATCGAAGTTCATCTGGGCGCTGCGGTGCATGTCCGACGACACGTTCACGATGCGAGCCGGCGCGCTGGCGGTCAGCGTGGGGAGCAGCAGCTCGGTGAGGAGGTAGACGCCGAGGTAGTTGAGCGCCCACGTCATCTCGATGCCGTCCGCGCTCAACTGGCGGCGCGGAAAGAAGCCGCCGACGTTATTGACCAGCACATCCAGCCGCGCGTGGCCGGCCCTGAACTCCTGGGCCACGCGGCGCACCTCCGCCTGGCTGGACAGGTCGGCGGTCAGGAACTCGACCGCGGCGTTGCCCGTCTCCTGCCGGATGCGAGCGGTGATCTCCCGCCCCTTCGCCGCGTTGCGGCCGACCGCGACCACGGTCGCGCCCTGCCGCGTCAAAGCCTTCGCGGTGGCGAGGCCGATGCCGGCAGTTGCGCCGGTGATGAGGTAAGTTTTCGGGGACATAAGGTAGTGCCTCTAGCCTTCGGCGGCCAGCCTATCTTCGTTGGATCAACGCCTCGATGTAAGGTTGCATCACGCGCTGCACACGGCCCATGGCGGCGAACTCGTTCAACTCGGCCAGCGAAAGCCTGCGCTGTCGCCACGCTTCGGTCAGCGCCTCCAACGCCACATCCAGCCCGATCTTGTTGCGATGTTTGAAGCAGTCGGCGATCGTCTTGGCGACTGAGTAAACGCGTACTTCTTGTCCCTCGATGGTGTGGCGCTCGATACCGGATGTGAAAGCCAGCCCTGAGAAATGCACGACGCGCAGAGGTGGATAGCCGAGTCGGGGACGCGCCGTCCGCCGGTCCACCGCAATCCAAACTTCTAATGGGGCTTGGGTGCCGATCTGGTGGAATTGAAGCGCCGAGAGCAAACACACCACCGCCGAAGGCGCGACCGCGGCCACCATGGCCAGCGTATGATGCTCTGTTGTGTCGCTGCCGGCCAGCCGATAACGTCCGCGGGCCATCCGTTCCAGAGAGCCTTCGGCGACCAGGCGCGACAACCATTCAGAGTGGATGCCCGCGGCTACCACGTCGCCCGCGCCAAAGATGCCCCGAGCGCGGGCAAAATCGAGAAGGCGCTGACGATTTGGGAGAGGTGTCATGTGGGAAATTATAGACACTTATGAATAAATGTCAAGACTTTCCCACATCCGTGTTGCAGCCGACCAGACCATGGGTGCAACGATTGCGGTGTTCACAGGAGTTGCTCCGAGACGCGCCAACACGCGACATCTGTGTAGCCGTCGCGCTCCACGGCCGGTTCGTCGGATGTGATGACCGGGCTAAACGCCACACCAGGCGACAACCCAGGCCGCCCAGTCAAGTCAACACGGCTTCTTCGATGACTGATTCGGTGAAGGCGCTCATTCCTCGCCAGCCTCCTGGCTCTGGATCTCCTTGAGCGATCGCCCCTTGGCATCCTTCCACTCGATGCGCCCGTTGGCTGAACGGCCCAGCAGAACGCCTGCGGCGGTGGACGGTGAATTAAACGTGTAGTCCTGTGTGAGCCGATACACTTCGCCCGCATCGCTCAGTACGCCCTTGCCCAGCAATGCCCGGCGGAGATCAGCGAGATTGGGGTAGATCGACCGCACTTCCACCTTGACGGCAGTGGAACCGGCACGCACGACGAAGCCCTCCGGGAGATCAATGCCGCGCGCTTCGATGCCTCTGGCCTTGAGCTGCAGGTCGTACCCCTTGTCCGCGGTGACCTGGGTCTTCTCAAACAGGTTGACGCCGACGACCGGCAGACACAGCAGCACATTGGCGAGAAAGCCACCCGCGACGGCTGCATCGGCATCAGACAACGCTGGCAACTGGGGCACGTTGCCGTTGTCCAACTCGCAGCGCTTGGCCTCGTTCGCCAGAGCTACCAGGCGCGCTTCAAGATACTGCACGTGGGCCTTGTTCAGAATCTTGCGCTCGCTGGTGATGAACACCGCCGCGTGGGTCCAGAAATCCTTATTTCGGGCGTGCTGCTCCAGCCGCGCCAGCACCTCGTCACCTTCGCCCACATATACACGCGGCAAATGGCCGGACTCACCCGGCCCCCACAGCACATAGATACCGGTGCGCTTCAGTTCGGACAGTTGGCGAACATCCCCAAAGAGGGAGCGCGGGAACACCAGCCCCTGGCCGTCCCAGTCCGATTTCTCTACGATGCGCAGCCCTTCCGGCTCACCGTGGGGGAACCAGATGCGCACCCAAAAACCTACCATATTTCTAGCCACCACACCACCTCCGTGATGAATCGCTACACGTCCTGCACCCACAACTCGCCGGAGATTGGGTAGGCCGGCTCCAACGCCTCATACGCAGCACGTAACTCCGGGTCTTGCATCTTCTCGGCCGACCAATCCTCAAGGCGAACGTTGGCATTCATCGCCGCCATCCCGCCCATCAAGCCGCAAGCAGCTGCAACGAAGATCGGGATGTCAAGTGCGGGTTGACCAACCGTGAGCGCACAGGCGCCAGGGCTTCAACTTGATCTTGCCGGTCAGAATTCTACCACACGCAACACCGGCAACAAAAACCCTCCCGCCGGCTCGCGCCCGCGAAAGGGTCGTGTATGAGCGCCCCCGCTTACGCGGGATTCTCATGACGTGGATTCGGTGTGCGCCCGGATGAACCGGTACGTCTGCTCGGCCACGGTTTCCCACTCGATGTCGGCGGTGATGCCGTGACCGGAGCGTTCCAGCCTGACCAGGCGTTTATCCGGACTGCCGGCGCGCTCGAAAGTGCGACGGCCGCTAGCGGGGTGGATGGCGGCGTCGCGCGGGCTATAGACCACCAGCAGCGGGCAGGTGACCTGCGGCAGCAGCCGGCGCACCTGGCGCATCAGCGTGAGCAGCTCGGCCGCGGCGGCCACGGGCTGCACGTCGTAGCACCAGAAGCGCAGCTCCGCCTGCGGATCGGCCAGATCGCTCTCCGCCGACACGGGCAGGGTCGCTACGAAGTAACGGGCAAGCGGCGTCAGGGCGATCCTCCGGTCGGCGACCCAGGTGGCCGGCGAATAGGCGATGACGCCGGGCAGGTCGGGATGCTGGCCGGCCAGGTAGAGCGTCAACAGCGAACCCATCGAGAGGCCGCCGACGAAGACAGTCGGGCAGCGCGAACGCAGGGCGGCCAACGCGGCCTCGACAGCGGCCGTCCAGTCGGTCCACCGACAGCGATTGAGGTCGGCCGGCGTCGTGCCGTGGCCGGGCAGCAACGGCGCGGCGACCGTCAGGCCGCGGGCGTGAAGATAGTCCCCCACCAGGCGCATCTCCGGCGGCGCGCCGGTGAAGCCGTGGATCAGCAGAACCCCGATGGGACCGCCATCCAGCAGAAAGGGAGCGGGGTCAAGGTGGGCGTGTTGGGTCATGGCTGCTCTCTCCGCAGATCGCATTCCATTACGACGGCACGGCGTTCCGCAGGAAGCCGGTCAGATCCTCTCTCAGCACGGCCAGCGAGGGCCGGTGGATGTACATCATGTGCCCAGCCGGAAAATAAGCCATCGAGACATTGCTGCGCAAGGTCGGGTCGAGGCCCAGGTGGTTGAAGGTATACTCGGTCGCGCAGTAGGGCGTCGCCAGATCATAGTAGCCGTTGGCGACGAAGACCTTGAGGTACGGATTCGTCGTCATCGCCTTGCGCAGCGTCTCGGCCACGTTGACGTACTGATTCTCGTGCTGGGCGTAGCTCCACGGCCACACGCGCGGGTTGATGATCTCGTAGGGCAGGTCGCTCTCGAACTTCAACTCGCAGCGCACGTAATCGTTCAAGGCGGCGGTGTAGGGGCCGGTGATGTTGGTGAGGCTGGGGTCGTACTCGTGCCTCTCGCCTACGGCGTCGCGATCTATGCCGGTGAAGCGGCTGTCGAGCCGGCCCACGGTGCGCCGCCGGTCGCGCAGCAACTCCTTGGTGAAGCGAAAGATCTCGATGCGCAGCTCGGCGCGGTCAATCCAGTCGGCCGAGAGGCCGGTGTAACGCGCGAGCTTCGCGAGGCTGCCGGCCCGCGCCTCGGCCGAGAGCGCCGCGCCCTGCATCAACGCCAGCGTGTACTCGCCCAGCGCGAACGCGGCCACCTCAGCCAACACATCACGCAGCGGCCGCGCCTGCAAGTCGGCCGGCAGGCGCTGGTGATACCAGGCCGTGGCCGCGTAGGTGGGCAGAAAGAGGATGTAGGGCAGATCGTTGCCCGGGTTGAAGTCGGCCGTCGCAAAATCCAGGATGGACGAGATCAGCATGATCCCGTTCAGATAGAGGCCGTGCCGCTCCTGCAGATAGCCGGAAAGCCCCGCGGCGCGGGTGGTGCCGTAGCTTTCGCCGATCAGGAACTTGGGCGAGGTCCAGCGGCCATAGCGCGTGGTGTAGAGCCGGATGAAGTCGCCCACCGACTCGATGTCCTTCTTGAAGCCGTGGAACTCCTTGGCCTTTTCGCCCACCACCGGCCGGCTGAAACCGGTGCT
>JAPLHB010000153.1 GCA_026389845.1 Chloroflexota bacterium | reverse complement strand
ACCGCGGACATGCAGGAAAAGTTGCCGAGCGGGCATCGTCGCGAACCTCCGAATCAGGATGGGCCCAACGATGCCTCAAATCGGCCCACTTGGCAAATCGCGCCTGTCCGCTCTCCAGTCAGCTCGTGTCGGGTACCGAGTTCTGAGGAAGACAGACGCCTGGCAATATGCCAGGCGTCTGTGCGTCAAAACGACCTTAACCCGCCGTTAAGCTACAGGTAACGGACGCTTAACCAACGATCCGTTCCGAGGTGTTATCCTAATACCTGTTTGAGTGGGAGGTCGAAATGATCGAAATCGCAGACATCACCAAAGTCTACCACATGGGCGACATGGAAGTGCGGGCGCTTGACGGCGTCAGTCTGAACGTTGATGCCGGGGAGTGGGTCGCCATCATGGGGCCGTCTGGGTCGGGCAAATCCACGCTGATGAACATCGTCGGCTGCCTGGATCAGCCGACAACGGGCTCCTACCGGCTCGACGACCTGGAAGTGGCGCGCATGAACGACAAGGAGCTTGCCGCCGTGCGCAACCACAAGATCGGCTTCGTCTTCCAGACGTTCAACCTGCTCTCGCGGACTTCGGCCCTGGCGAACGTCGAGCTGCCGCTAGTTTATGCCGGAGCGAGAGACCGCACCACGCGTGCGCTCGACGCCCTGGCGCGCGTCGGCTTGAGCGATCGCGTCCATCACCGGCCCAACGAGCTTTCGGGCGGCCAGCAGCAGCGCGTCGCCATCGCCCGCGCCCTGGTCAATCAACCGGCCATCATCCTGGCCGACGAGCCGACCGGCAACCTGGACTCGCGATCGGGCGCCGAGATCATGGATATCTTCTGCGATCTGCACAGCCAAGGCATGACGATCGTCATGGTCACGCACGACCCCGACATCGCGGCGTACTGCCAGCGGGTCGTGCACATCCTCGACGGCAGGATCAAGGAAGATACGCGGAGCACAGAGCAACGCTGTGGCAACGGGAGCAATGGCGATAACGGAGTCATAAAAGGAAACGAGTAGACAAGGAATCAAGGAAACGAAGCATCATGAAGCTCAGGTGGATTGCAATTGTGGCATTGATCGTGATTGTAGTGGCGGGCGGCGTCGGCTTTGGGGCCTATACTGTCGGCAAGAACGCGGGCGAGACGCAAGCCCTTGATGCTCGCGCCCGCTTCCTGCGGGATCGCGGTGGGGCAGCCTCGAATGGGCAAGGGACAACCGGCGGCACGCAGGGAGCCATCCCTGCCAACTTCACCAGTGGACAGGTCAGAGAGGTCACCGGTGACATCATCGAGCTGAACACCGCCACCGATCTGCTCAAGGTCAAGGTGGATAACCAGACTCAGTTCCAACAGACTGTTCCCGGCAGCCTGGATGACATCCAGCCGGGGGAACGTATCACGATCCAGGGCGACCGCGCGGCCGACGGCTCTTTCACTGCTCGCTTCGTCCAGATCGGCGGCGCAGGACTCGGCGGGACGGCCGGCAACTGAAACCGCGACGAATCGCCGCCGCCCGTCGCTTTCGGAGAAACAACCCCAAAAAGGCAACGGAGCAAAACTCGCTATCGGTTGGCTGTCATTCTGAGCGGGTTAACCCCTAACCTTCGACAACGGCGAGCATCCAGCGAAGAATCCGTTCGCGGCGCCCAGATAGGGCCACGTGCGGCCACGGATTCTTCGCTGGTGTCATGCCGTAACGAAAATTAAGGGACAGACCCGCTCAGAATGACAAGCGGTCGAAGCGCTCGGTAGCGACTTTTGCGGTATTGCCCAAAAAGACTCTTTCCCCGCTTGCAACCTTGACAGCTTCATCCCCATGCACTAAGATAGGGATTAACCTTCTGGCTTCGCAATTTCCGCGCTCGCCGGCGCATGGTGCTAGGGATGCCAAAACCGATCTTCGGTGAGAACTCACGCATATGCAATACGTACAGACGAGTCTCCGCGCAGTCTTTGCAGTTTACCCGCTTTCTGGTGGTTGGAGGCGTCACTCTACTCATCAACTCCCTGCTGCTCGCCTTCTGGACCGACGTGGTCGCGATCTACTATCTCATCTCCGCGGCCCTGGCGACAGAGGGAGCGACCGTGTGTGGCTTCTGTCTGACCGAGTTTTGGGTCTTTGCCGGGCGACGATCACGGCGGGGAAGAGGCCGCCGCTTCGTCATGTTCTTGCTCATGAATAACGCTGTGTTGATCTTGAGGAGTCCGCTGATCTACACGTTGACTACATCACTGGGACTGCACTACCTGATATCCAACGCGCTATCCATCGTTGTCTTGACGCTCATCCGTTACTTACTTGCCGACACCTTGATCTGGAAGCAAGCACGTCTTGCCGAGATCGGCCTGGATGCCCCGACCCCCGACATGCGCGACCTCTCTGGCCAGGAGCCTTCCGGCAATTGAATCGGCTATCTTGGGCCAACTCAGATGCACCCGACAACCGCCTGCTGACGCAGCGCATCTCGAAAGCGCTGGCGCCCGCCTCGGTGCTGCTGCTGGGATGGCTTCTCATCGGCCCCTTGTGGGATGCCCCCGGCCTGCCCAACAGCGCCGACGGGATCTTGCATCTGCACCGCGCCGCCGAGATGACGCGCGCCTGGGCCAGCGGCGTCTTCTGGCCGCGCTGGTTTCCGGGCGCCTATCAGGGTTTGGGCGTGCCGGTTTTTCACTACTACAGCCCCCTGTTCTACGCGCTCGTCGCGCCCCTGCACCTGCTGTCGCTGCCGCTGGATCTGGCAGCCAAGATCGTCATCAGCGGCATGTTCGTGATCTCCGGCCTGGCTCTGTTTGCGTGGCTGCGGCGTTTATTCTCGCCCGCCGCGGGTCTGGCCGGCGCCGCGCTCTACCTGTCGGGGCCGCATTTCTTTCGCGAATACTATTTCCAGGGCGATTATCCACAGACCATCGCCTTGTTCTGGCTCCCGGTCACGCTCTGGGCGTTCACGCGCCTGTACCAGGATGGCCGTTGGCGCAACTGGTTGCTCGCCGTTCTGAGCCTGGCCGTCCTGGTGATCGCCCACAACATCACGGCCATGCTGGGCGGCGTTCTGCTGGCGTTGTATTGGCTGGCGCTCCCGTTGTGGCAGCGTTCCTGGAAGGGTTGGCGTCGGGGGCCGATCGCGGCCGTGCTGGGCGGCGGACTCAGTGCCTTCTTCTGGATGCCCGCGCTGGGCGACATACCGCTCGTCCGGGTGAACACACTTCGCGAGACCTTCTTCCACTACAGTCAATGGTTTGTCCACCCGTCCGATCTATTGGCCGCTCCCCCTTTGCTGGATCGCCGGGCGATCAACCCGCCCTTTCCCGAGATGCTGGGATGGGCCGCGTGGTTGGCCCTGGCAGCCGGCTGCTTGATCATTGTCATGGCAGTATTGCGCTCGGCTGTTCATGCCGTGCGCGACGCCACGGCGGATGAAAACAGCGGAGGCGGCTCCCATGCCGCCGGAGCGTCGGGCATGGGAGCCCGACCCGCTATTCTCGGGGCCGTGCTTCATCCCGGGCACGGCGCTACGGCCAATACGGTGCAAGCTGGCAGCTTGCGTTACAGGGCGGGACAGACCTGGGCCGCGGTGGGCCTTGCCATCTCGGCCCTCTACGTGGCGCTCACCCAGGCCTGGAGCGCGCCGGTGTGGGAGCACTTACCCGGCATATCGCTGCTCCAGTTTCCGGGGCGCTTGCTGGGGCCGGCGGCCGTGGGGGTATCCCTGGTCTGGGGCGCCGCGGTCCACGTTGCCGGCCGGCGTTGGGCGCGCGTGTGTCTGTTGGGGACCGTGCTGGCGATCGCGCTCAGCAGCAGCGTTTTCCTTTTCCCGCGCCACGCCTTCGTGAAAATCAGCGACTTCACCGTGGCGGATACCCACGCGTTTGAGCGCGACACCGGCGCCTGGGGCACTACCAGCAGCAACGGCTATCTGCCCCGTTGGGCCGACCTGCCAGGCGCTTACGCCGGTCAGCAGGCGCAGACCAGGGTCATGCCGGCCGGAGCGCAGTGGACCTGGGAGACGCCGTACCGGGCGGTGCTGACGGCGGCGGCCGGTTCCAGCTTGCCAGCGGGTCAGATAACGCTACCAGTTCACTATTTCCCCGCCTGGTGGATCATCGCCGGCCCGGCCACGTTGCCAACCCAGCCCGCCGAGACCGGCCTGATCGGCGTGGTGCTGCCGCAACCAGCGGCGCAGCTCACGCTCGTCTGGGCAGGCACCCCTTGGGAGCGCCGCGGCGAGTGGGTCAGCAGGCTCACACTGCTGCTGTTGGTCATCTGTTCAGGCTGGGTTCTCGGAAGACGCATCCTTCGACTCCGCAGCGAACCCCACGCTGCTCCGCTCAGGATGCTTCGGGATGATGGGGCGAGAAGCGTTACAGAGCATCCCTTCGGCGAGCTCAGGGCAAGCTCTGAGCGGAATCCGGCGTCGTTTGCCGGATGGAGTCGAAGGGTGCGGAGTGAAGCCGAAGGAGCAGATTCTGTGGGAATGCTGGCCGCGCTGGGACTGCTGCTCCTCCTCATCGGCGGACGCTACGTCATTGCAAAGGCCGATCTGGGCTGGTTCCAGCGCTCCTCCCCGCCCGATGCGGTGGCCCGCGTGGCGCACCCATTGGCCGTCGTCCTGGGCGACGAGACCCAGCCCAATGTGAAGCTACTGGGCTGGGAGATGCTGCCCGACAGCGCGACCAGGCCGGGCGGCGAGCTGCGGGTACGCCTCTATTGGCAGGCGCAATCGCCCATGACGGAGACGTTGCACAGCTTCGCTCACCTCGTCACCCCCGCCCTGCAACGGAGCTGGGCGGTCGTGCAGAATGAGCACCCGGGACGGATCCCCACCGACCAATGGACATCGTCGTTCTATGTCGTAGATGATCTGGTTCTGAGACTACCCCTCGATTTGCCGCCCGTCACATACACGCTGGCGGCAGGTCTCGTGGATGATCGGGGACAGCGGCTGGCGGTGCGAGAAAACGCCGACGGTCTCGTTTACCTCGATGCGGTCAGCATCGCGCCGCTGCAAGCCGGCAGGGGGCAACCGCTGCACCCGGCCAACGCGACCCCGGCCAGCTTCGGGCAGGCTCTGAGACTGCAAGGCTATGATCTGCTAGACGCGGTGGGCGGGCGCGTGTTGCGGCTCTACTGGCAGGTCCTACCGTCGCAGCGAGATGGCGCCGCGCACGCCGATCTAGTCACATTCGTTCAACTGCTCGACGAACAGAACGCGATGGTGGCGCAGTTCGATGGCCCGCCCCTGGCAGGCTTGTGGCCCACCAGTCAATGGTCACCCGGCGCGCTGGTCGTTGATAGCCGCCAACTCCAGTTGCCTGCCGATCTGCCGGCCGGCGCGTATCGCATCCTGGTGGGCCTCTACGATCCCAACACGATGGCGCGCGCCGCGGTGAAGCCGGAGGCCGGCGCCGAGGGCCACTATAACGGCGACAACGCGTTGGTGATTCCCATGAGTCTAATAGACATTGTCGGCAAGCAGAAACCGGTGTCACCCTGAGCGGGTTCGTCCCGTGAATTACGAGAACCTGTTCCTTCACTGTGTTCAGAGCCTGCCCTGAGTGCAACGAAGGGACAAGCTCTGAGTGAAACGAACGGATGCTTCGCTGGATTCTCGCCGCTGCGAACTGTGATTCGTTAACCCGCTCAGCATGACATTTTCATGCGCCGTGGCGTCACGCGCGGCATGTGAACTTCGCTGGTTTCACGCCGCAACGAGAGGCTCGCGGTAGACCCGCTCAGAATGACTGCTATTCCCGATAAAGTCTAATGAAGGAGTACAGATGAACACTCCGCCCAAACAACCGAAGTACAGCGCCATCATCCCTGTGTACAATAGCGCGCCCATCGTCGGAGACACCCTAGATCGGACCGTAGCCTTCTTCGAGCAGCACGGCTTCGACTACGAGGTGGTGGCGGTCAACGACGGCAGCCGCGACGGAAGCTGGGAGGTCGTGCGGGCGAAGGCAGAAGCTAACCCCAGGATCGTGGCGATCAACCTGCTGCGCAACTACGGCCAGCACACGGCGGTGCTGTGTGGGTTCAAGAACAGCGTCGGCGACTACGTCATCACTCTGGATGATGACCTGCAGAATCCGCCGGAGGAAATGATCCACCTGATCCGGGCGGCGGAAGAAGGCCACGACGTCGTCTTCGGCCGCTTTCGGCAGAAGCAGCACGCCGGCTATCGCAGGTGGGGCAGCCGGCTGGTCGGCCTGCTCAACACCAGGATCTTTCGCAAGCCGGAGGACCTGACGCTCTCTAACTTCCGCATCATTCGCCGCGATGTCGTGGAGCGCATCTGCGCGTACCGCACGACCTACCCGTACATCCCTGGGTTGATTCTGATGTTTTCGGGCAGCCCGGCCAACGTCTGGGTGGAACACCGCAGTCGACCGGTCGGCAAGAGCAACTATAACTGGCTGAAGATCGCTGAGCTGGTGATGCGGATTCTGTTTAACTACTCGTCATTTCCGCTGCGCCTGGCAAGCACGGCCGGCGCGGCCGTGGCGATCGTCAGTTTTCTTCTGGGCTTTTTCTACCTGATCCGCGCGCTGGTCACCGGATTTGCGGTGGCAGGCTGGGCCACCCTCGTCGTGATGCTGGCTTTCTTCAACGGACTGCTGGTGTTGATGATGAGCATGTTGGGCGAGTACGTCGTGCGGCTGCTGAACCAGGCCAGCAGCGCCGAGAGCTATCACATCGGGGAGGCGTTGAACCGCCATGTATGACCACTTCTTCATCGCCGGTGCGCAGCGGTCGGGCACGACCTATCTGCACCACGTGCTGGCCGAGCATCCGGAGATCGAAATGGCGCAGCCGGTGCGCCCCGAGCCGAAGTTCTTCCTGAACGATGCGCTGTTCGGCCGCGGCCTGGCGTACTACCATGACCGCTTTTTTTCGGGCAAACCGGGAGCCTGGCTGCGCGGCGAAAAGGGCACCACCTACATGGAATCGGCCAAAGTCGCCGAGCGGATCTCGCAGTGGTTCCCGGATGCACGCATCGTCTTCATCGTGCGAGACCCCATCGAGCGCGCCATCTCCAACTACTGGTTCAGCGTCAACAATGGGCTGGAGCAGGCGCCGCTCGAAGAGGCGTTTCGACACGAGGAGGAACGCTGGCAGCAGTACGATCACGCGCGAGTATCCACTTCCCCTTATGCCTATCTGCGCCGCGGCCGTTACGTGGATTTCATCCAGGTATACGAGCGCTACTTCCGGCCGGATCAACTGCTGGTGACGCTATATGAGCAGCTCATGGAGAATGCCGATGCGATCGGCGCGCTACATGCGGCCCTGGGTGTGTCTGCCGGCTTCGTGCCCCCGAGTTTGCACCGGGTGGTGAACGAGAGCGAGAAGCTCGATGCGACCCTGTCGCCAGATCTCGAAGCCAGCCTCGTGGCGTACTATGCCGAGAGCAACGGCCGGCTGGCGGCGCGTTTTGCGCTGGACCTATCGTGTTGGAGGCGCTTTCGATGAGCGAGTACCGGGTTCGCTTCAACCGTCCGACGCTCGTTGGGAACGAGCTGAACTATGTGACCGATGCGATTCAGCGCGGCCGCCTTGCCGGCGACAACCTCTACACGCAACGCTGCCACCGCTTCCTGGAACAGCTCCTTGGGGTGCCCAAAGCCTTGCTGACGACCTCGTGTACGGATGCCCTGGAAATGGCGGCTTTGCTGTTGGATGTTCAGCCGGGCGACGAGGTCATCGTCCCGGCATTCACGTTCGTCTCGACTGTCAACGCCTTTGTCCTGCGGGGAGCGCATCCTGTCTTCATTGACATTCGGCCGGATACGCTTAACCTTGACGAGACACAGCTCGAGCGCCTGATCACGCCGCGTACCCGTGCGATTGTGCCCGTGCATTACGCCGGCGTCGGCTGTGAGATGGACGCCATCTCGGCGATCGCGGCCGGCCACGGCATCGCGGTGGTGGAAGACAACGCGCATGGGTTGTTCGGGAAATATCGCGGCCGTTACCTGGGGACATTCGGTGATCTGGCAACCCTCAGCTTCCACGAGACCAAAAACCTGACCTGCGGGGAAGGCGGCGCCCTGCTGATCAACAATGAACGATACGTTGAGCGCGCCGAGATCGTCCGCGAAAAGGGCACGGATCGAAGTCGCTTCTTCCGCGGCCAGGTAGACAAGTATTCCTGGGTAGACCTCGGTTCGAGCTACCTGCTGGCCGACATCCTGGCGGCTTTCTTGTGGGCGCAGATGGAAGCCTACGAGGAGATTCAATCCAAACGCCGCCGCATCTGGCAGTATTACGATGAGCAGTTGCACCCCCTGACCCTGGAACACGGCATCCAACTTCCCACGGTGCCGCCCGACTGTGAACAGCCTTACCACATGTACTATCTGGTGCTGCGGTCATTGCAGGAACGCCAGGCCTTGATCGAGTATCTGAAAAGCCAGGGCATTCTCAGCGTGTTCCACTACCTGCCCCTGCACCTGTCAGTGATGGGTCGCCGTTTCGGCGGCAAGGCAGGGGATTGCCCGGTAACAGAGCAGGTGAGCGATACCTTAGTGCGGCTGCCCTTCTACACCGACCTGACCCAAGAGGAGCAGGACCTGGTGGTAGCTGCCGTCCGACGGTTCTATGAACCGACATGAGACCTCAGAAGTCGCCGCGTTTAAGCGAACGTTAACAACATCGTAAACGCGACTTAACCACAGCCGCCCTTTCTTATGGTATACTGGTTGCGCGTTTGGACGACGTGGAGTTCACATCTGTCAGATGAGGAGGTAGTAGCGATGTCAAAAAAGTGGATTGTGGCGGTAGTGGTCGGCCTGGCGCTGGTGCTCGTGCTTGGCACTGTCGTTCTGGCCCAGGGCACGACGGCCACCCCTACTCCGCAACAGGGAACGCCAGGCAAGATGCTCCGGGGTGGGCTGCTCGGCGGCCGTATGTTCGGCGGCGGCTGGGGTGACTACGATGCGATCGCTAAGGCGTTAAACCTGACGCCGACTCAACTCTTTGAACAATTGCACAGCGGCAAAACCCTGGACGAGATTGCCACGGCCCAGGGCGTGGACCTGCAGAAGGTGCAGGATGCGGCCAAAGCTGCTCAGCTCGACGCCATGAAGCAGAAGATCGCTGACATGGTCAAGGCGGGCACGATCACCCAAGAGCAGGCTGACTGGATGCTGAAGGGCATGGAGAACGGATGGGGCTTCAGCGGACGCGGCGGCTTCGGCGGACGCGGCGGCTTCGGCCACGGTGGACGCGGCGGCTTCGGCCCTGGCGTCAACCCCAACATGACCCCCAAGAGCGGCACGTTTGCACCGGTCGCTCCCCAGGGCGGGTTGAACGGGTAAGCAGATCGTCGGATGACGTGCGCAGGTGGGTCGCCAGACTTGCCTGCGCACATTCGCGTGTCCTGGCGTTGGATCAAGACAATCGGCGTGTTGCTCTCAGCGTTGGGGGCATCGTTGCAAGCAAGAGAGAGGAAAGCATCAAGATGAATCAAGCAGTGAAGATCGTCATCGGGGTTGTCGTCGTGTTGGCCGTCGCCGGGGGCAGTTTCTACGGCGGCATGGTGTATGGCAAGAGCCAGGTCCCGACTTTCCCGAACGCCGCGCTGCGCGGGCAAGGTGGCGCGGGCGGCTTTGTGCCGGGCGGACAAGCGGCCGCGGGGCAAGCCCAGGCCGGAGCGACAGGTCGGCAGGGTGCGCAGGGTGGCTTTGTCATCGGCCAGATCGAGGAATTGGGCAACGGCGTCCTCACGATCACGGATACCAACGGCAAGCAGACCCGTGTAACCGTCACCGACACGACCCTGATCGAAAAGAACGCTTCCGTCACTCTGGCTGACCTGACTAAGGGCGAGACTGTGATGGTCTCCGGCGCCACGGGCACGGATGGCACGATCACGGCGCGCTCGGTGCAGGTATCGCCTGCGGGACGGTTTGTCGGCGGCGGCCAGCCAGGGGCTGGGGGCACGCAGTAAGGGTGCGGGGTTCTTCTCAATTTGTAGGGGCGCACCCTTGCGGTCGCCCTGGTGGGCAGGCGCAAGGCCGTGCCCCTACCCCGGATGATTGAAGGGAGTTTCTGTTGAACAAATACGTCTTCATCGTTTTGGCGCTCCTGGCAGTTCTGCTGGTAGCTTCGTGTGCACCGGCGACCCTGCAACCCACCACATCGGCGCCAGCCACTGCCGCCGCGCCTGCGCCGACCACGGCGGCTGCGGCCACACCCGTAGCTACCGCCACGCCCGACCCCCGGCCCACGGCACCCGCGCCCCTGGCCGACGGCAGCCGGCCGCTCGCCAGCCTCTCGCCCGCGGAGCGCGCTGAGCGCTTTTCCGGCCCCGCTGCAACGTATACCAAACCCAGCACGATCTACCTGGCGACTTTTGTCACCGCCAAGGGCAACATCGTCGCCGAGCTTTACCCTGACGCCGTCAAGAGCGTCAACAACTTCGTCACGCTGGCTAAGAATGGTTATTACGATGGCCTGAGTTTTTATCATGCCGAGCCCGGATTTGCAGTCCTGGGCGGCGACCCAAACAGCGATGGCTCCGGCGGCCCCGGCTACACGATTCCGGCCGAGATCAACCACGCTCACCCTCGCGGCGCGCTGGGCTGGGCGCCGGCTGGCGATCTTGATCCCACGCAATACTCCAGCGGCAGCCAGTTCTACATTACCCTGGACGCGCTGGCTGTCCTTGACAACGGCTACACGGTCTTCGGCCAGGTGGTCGAGGGCATGGAGATCGTAGACAAGATCGCGGCCGGCGACAAGATCACCCGCATTGACGTCAGCGAAGCGACCGTGTCGCGCGCGCTCACCCCCGTCCCCACGGCCGTGCCCACCGCAACGCCTGTGCCGCGGGTAGCCCAACCGAAGGCAGGACGACCGCTGGCGAAGCTCCCTCTCGAACAACGCCAGAACTTGTACAACATGCCCCCGGCGATGACCATTGACCAGAACAAGACTTACCAGGCGACCATCGAATCGGCCAAGGGCAAGATCGTCTTCGCTCTCGATCCAAAGGTGGCTCCGGTAGCCGTGAACAACTTCGTCGTGCTGTCCAATCTGGGCTTCTATGATAATATGCCGGTCGCCTATGTGGAGGCGGGGGCATACGTGCTCCTCGGTTCACCGGCCAGCCAGCCCGATAGCCATGTCGGTTACGTCCTCCAGCCGGAGGTTGCTCCGGATGCCGGCAACGTGATCACCGGCACAGTGACGCTCTACCCCATGCAGGACTCGACGACCGGCGAGTTTGTGGCGAACGGCAGCCAGTTCGTCATCGCTCTCGCCGAATTGCCGACCGGTGGCTCGCCCATGAGCGTGTTCGGCAAGGTGGTCAGCGGCATGGATGTGGCGGCCAAGCTGGAGGCCGGTGACGTGATCACGAGCATTACGATTGATTAGCGAGAAATAACATGAAGACAGTTTCTCGAGCTGGGCTGATCG
>JAPLHB010000107.1 GCA_026389845.1 Chloroflexota bacterium | reverse complement strand
ACCGGCGATGTCATGGCCTACTTCTTGCCCGTCATCCAGGTCACCAAGGACAACGTGTATGACCTCATCGTGAAGAGCGGTTTCCAGTCCTATGACCAGGTCTACCGCGACATCCCGGCCGATAAGCGCCCGGCGAAGCCGTAATCGGGCGGCTGCTGTCATCTGTCATGCTGAGCGGGTTAACAAATCGAGGTTCGCGGCGGCGTGACACCAGCGGAGCATCTCGCGCGACAACGCGACTCCTTCGACTATGCTCAGGACAGGCTCTTCGCTGGCTTCTCACCGCAACGCACCTCGCAGGGTCAACCCGCTCAGGGTGACCACCTGGGATTGCCGGGGGACTTCGTCCCCTCGCAATGACCGGGCCAGAAAACTTGCACATGAGATGGGCCTCTCTACGAGAGGCTCATCTCACCTGTTTTCGAGAATTCTCTCTCCTCACCCTTTGAAGGAGAAGCAGCTTATGAGCGATGACATTATCCTCAACATCCAGAACGTTACGAAGCGATTCCCGGGCGTTACGGCTTTGAGTGACGTATCCATTCAGATCCGGCGCGGCGAGATCCACTGCCTCTGCGGCGAGAACGGAGCCGGCAAGTCAACCCTGATCAAGATCCTGTCCGGTGTGTATCCCTGGGGTTCTTACGAGGGGCACATTCTTTACGAGGGCAAGGAGTTGAAGCTGGGGGACCGTTCTATCCGGCAAGCCATCGAAGAGGGCATCGCCGTTGTGTATCAGGAGCTCACCCTGGTCTCCGACATGACGGTCGGCGAAAACATCTACTTGGGCAAAGAGCCGGTCGAGCATGGCTCCATCAACTGGGACAAGCTTTACGCCGACACCCAGCAGATCTTGACCAAATACAATCTGGATATTCAACCGCAGGCCATTGTCAAGCATCTGGGCGTCGGCAAGATGCAGATGACCGAAATCGCCAAGGCGCTCTCCGAAAACGCGCGCGTCCTGGTCCTCGATGAGCCGACCAGCGCGCTCACCGAAGCCGAGATTGACAAGCTCATGGAGATCTTGCGGACGCTCAAAGAGCACGGGGTGACGTGCATCTACATCAGCCACAAGATCGAAGAATTTTTCCGCATCGGCGATTCGATCACGGTCTTGCGGGATGGCAAGGTGGTGACCACCCAGCCCGCGCAAGCCCTGAACGTCGAAAAACTGGTCAGCTACATGGTCGGACGCGAGATGCACGAACGCTTCCCGAAGGGGAACCGCAAGCCCGGCGAAGTGATCTTTGAGGTGCAGGACCTTCATGCTCAGGATCCTGACCACGCCGACCACGAAGTGCTCAAGGGCGTGTCATTCAACCTTCGCAAGGGTGAGATTCTGGGCATTGCCGGCCTGATGGGTTCCGGGCGTACCGAGCTAGTAATGACGCTCTTTGGCGAGTACGGCAAGATTACGAGCGGCAAGGTGAAGCTGGGGGAGCATGAGCTCAAGGTCAAGAACTCGCGCCAGGCCATGCTGGAAGGCATCAGCCTGGTCCCCGAGGACCGGAAGCGGCACGGGCTGGTTCTTATCCAGTCTGTCCTGAAGAACATCTCCCTCGCAAACCTGGATCAATTCGCCTCCTGGTTCAGGATTGACGACGCCGCCGAACTCAACGCGAGCATGCAGTTTGCCAAAAGCCTGGCGATCAAAGCGCCCAACTTGCACGTTCCCTGCGATTCACTCTCCGGCGGCAATCAGCAAAAGGTCGTCATCTCCAAATGGCTGATGTCCAAGCCCAAGGTGCTCATCATGGATGACCCGACACGGGGCATTGACGTGGGCGCCAAGTACGAAATCTACAAACTCATGAATGACCTGACCGAGCAAGGCATTTCGATCATCATGATCTCGAGCGAACTCGAAGAAGTGCTCGGCATGAGCGACAGGGTCATGGTCATGCACGAAGGCCAATCCACTTGCACGCTCGATATCGCTGATGCGACGCAAGAGAAAATCATGGCGTTAGCCACCGGCATCGCCCAAGTCTTATCCTAATCCAAGAGGTGATTTCCATGAGCGCAATTTCAACGACATCTTCGACAAGCGCGGTTGCCGATATCGTCAAGCAGTTCCGCGCCAATATCCGGACCTATGGCCTCATCATTGCCACGATCGTTATCTGGGGATTTTTCTCTGCCGTGACGGATGGGGCCTATCTAGGAGCGCAAAACTTTTCCAACCTGTTCCGGCAGATGTCGGTCACGGCGATCCTTTCGGTCGGTATGGTCCTGATCATCGTGACGGGCAACATTGACCTATCGGTCGGCAACTTTGCCGGCTTTATATCCGTGGTCGTTGCCAAACTCCAGAACGATGTATGGAGGATCGTGCTTCCTGATCAGGCACTTTTAGCTGCAGTGCTTTCAGTGCTGATTGGCCTGGCGGTGGGCGTCCTGTTTGGCATGATTCAGGCTTCCATCATCGCCTATTTGCGCGTTCCGGCGTTTATTGTCACACTGGGCGGCATGTGGGTATTCAAGGGCTTGCTCCTCATCGTCACCGAAGGCAAGACGATTGCGGCGAACCAACCCTACTTTTCGGCGATCGGCCAAGGCTATTTGCCTCCTCTGGCCGGATGGATCGTGGCTGCCGGGGTTGTGGCTCTGCTCTTTTACAGTATGTTCAGCAGCCGCCAGAAAAAACGCCAGTATGGCTTTGAACTTGGCTCCTTTTACACTGACCTGCTCAAAACAACCTTGTTTGCAGGGCTGGTGGTCGCGTATGTGTACTATGTGAATCGGTACCACGGCATCCCGATTCCAGTGTTTCTCCTGGCTGTGGTGGCCGTCGCGGTCTCGTATGTCTCGAATAACACGCGATTTGGACGCTATGCGTACGCGATCGGCGGCAATCGTGAGGCAGCCCGGCTATCGGGCGTCAACATTAACAACAACATCTTTAGGATCTTTGTGCTGATGGGGTTCCTGTGCGGTATTGCCGGCATTGTGCTGGCGTCCTACGTGGGCTATGGCACAATCGCCGCTGGGAATGGCTACGAGCTTGTGGCGATTGCGGCTTGTTTCCTGGGTGGCGCCTCCCCGGCGGGTGGAGTGGGCACCATCTTTGGAGCAATGATCGGGGCTCTCATCATGGCGAGTCTCACCAATGGCCTTCAAATCATGAATGTCCCAGCCGCCTGGCAGTACGTGGTACAGGGCGTCATCCTGGTTCTGGCGGTGTTCGGCGACGTGTATCTCAGGAAGAACCGATAAACGTCCGGCCCTGCGGGCTTCTTTCTCAGACACCCGCAGGGCCTGCCCACAGCTTCCCCACTCGAAAGCAGCCAGATGAAAGTAGCAGGCAGCCATACCCTCCATGCCGCGGCCGAGCAGGTCTGGCCGCTGATCTCCGATCCAGCCTCCCTCATCAGTCTGATCCCTGGCTGCGACAAACTCGAACCGGCCGGTCTGAACGAATATCGCGGCCAGATGCAGATCGCATTGCCGGCAGTGGCCGGCCGGTACGAGACCTACGTCAAGCTCCTGGACACGACCGCGCCCTATTGCATCCGGCTGGACGGCGAAATCCGCGGGCCGGCCGGCGCCGTTAGGGGCAGCGCTGTCTTCCACCTGACTGCCGCCGGCGCCCAAAGCCTCCTGGAATACGAAGCCCAGGGCATGGTCACCGGCCCACTGAGCCACATGGATGGCCGCCTGGCTGAGAGCGTCGCCCGTTCGCTGGTCAACCGCGGCCTGGCAGACCTCGACCATCGTCTGCAAACAGAGGCGACCGCACCACCCGTTTCCCCTCCATCCTCCTAACCCTCTAAAGCCGGTTGAAACGATTTGACACGCGCAGGGGCCTCTGCTATACTGGTCTTGCTGGTCAGGTGGTCTTACCAATCATCGAGTTCCTCACGTGTCTGAATCGCCTTCCACTCTCCCAGCTTTCGGCATCGTTGGGCGAGATGTGCTGCCCGAACGCATCTCGGCGCGCCTGCTCGCTATGATTGCCGAAAAGCAGTTGCAGCCCGGCGACAAGCTACCACCTGAGCGAGAGCTGGCGGCGACCATGGGCGTCAGTCGGCCGGCGTTGCGAGAGGCGTTGCGCGCATTGGCGATGATGAACGTCGTGGAGATTCGTCAAGGCTCGGGCACGCATGTCACGTCGCTGCGGCCCGAGCGGCTGGTGGAACATCTGGACTTCGTGTTTGCCCTTGACGACTCCACCTTTGTCGAGCTGCTCGAGGCGCGCCGGGTCATCGAACCGGGCATCGCAGCCCTGGCAGCCGAACGGGCGACCGATGCGGAACTACAAGAGTTACGCGCCACCCTGGAACGGACCGCTGCGGCCATCGGCGACGCCGCCGGCTTTCTCGAAGCCGATGTTCACCTCCACAGCCTCATCACCACGGCCGCGCGCAATCCGATCCTGGCGCGTTTCATGGCCAGTCTGACCCGGCTGGGCCTGGCGAGCCGGGCGCGCACGGTCACCCTGCCCGGCGTGCAAGAACAAACGTTGCGCGATCACCAGGCCATCGTTGCCGCGATCGCCTCACGCGATCCTGAAACTGCAGCAGACGCGATGCAGCGTCACCTGGAGCAAATCCAGGCCCATCTGCGTCAAAGCACGGCTTCTACATGACTCCTGGCTGCGGCCAGCCGATCCAACGCGGAGAAGCGCCGATGTCTCAAATCACCACCTGGGACGAGTTCCCAGCTTTCCCCTATCTCCCAAACGTCTACCGCCAGGCTGTCTGCGGCGAAAAAGTGATGATGACGCGCATCACCTACAAGAATGAGGTGATCGTCCCGGAACATAAACACGAGGCCGAGCAAATCATGCTCGTGGTTCAGGGGCGCCTGTGGGCCAAGGTCGGCGATGAAGAGCAAGAAGTCGGCCCGGGCGCGCTGCTGATCGTCAACTCGAACGTCATCCACGCCTTCCGCAAGCTCAGCGAAGAAGACGTGGTGTTCTACGAATGCTTCGCGCCGATTCGCCTGGAGTATCTGATCGGCTACAAAGGCCCCGATCCGGCGTTGGCGATGATGAAGAAGAACCTTGGCTAGCGACCTGCAAGGTCGCGGGGGCCTTGCGGGTCTAACCCACATGCACGGAGGTGTGAATGTGACTACGAAGACGTATTACCAACCTCGCTCCCTCGATGAGGCACTGAGCCTGCTGGCGCAACACGGGCCTGCGCTCCTCGTCATCGCCGGCGGCACGCTCGCCATGCCGCTTATCAACGAGGGAGTCTCGATGCCGGAACAGGCCATGGGGCTACGGCGCGCCGGGCTGAACCTGGTCCACCGCGCCGACGGCCACCTGACCATCGGCGCCACGGCCACGCTGACCCAAATGGCTGAACAGCAGGAGATCCCCCTGCTGGCGGAAGCCGCACACTCCATCGGCGGCTGGGCGATTCGCAACATGGGCACGGTCGGCGGCAACCTCTTCGCCCCTCCGCCCGCCGGGGACCTGGCGGCCGCGCTCCTCGCGCTGGATGCCACCGTCACTCTGGCTGATCGCGGCGGGAGACGCACCCTCCCTCTGTCCGAATTCTTCACCGGTTTCATGATGAATGTCCTCCGTCCGGGTGAGCTGGTGGTCGGCTTCGATGTCCCGATCCCGACCGGCAAGACCGCCTTCCTGCGCTACGGACGCAAGCAGGCCAACACGCCCGCTATCGTGACCGTGGCTGCACACTTGGTCATGGCAGGCCAGACGGTGAAGCAGGCTCGCATCGCGCTGAACGCCGTCGGCCCGCACCCGCTGCGCGCCCGAAACGCCGAGGCCGCCCTTGCCGGCCGCAAGCTGGACGAAGTGTCCATCGGGGCCGCGGCGGTCGCCGCAACCGAGGAGTGCGAGCCGTTCACCGACGCCATCGCCACCGAATGGTACCGGCGCAAGATGGTCGGCGTGTACGTCCGCCGGGCGTTGGAGCAGATAGCATAGGAGGAATCGTATGGCATCCAAAATCGTAACCTTTACCCTCAACGGCCGCGAGGTCGAGGTGATCGCCAAACCGCTGACGACCTTGCAGACGCTGCTCCGCGAGAAGCTGGGGTACACCGCGACCAAGGCGGGCTGCAAGCAGGGCGGCTGCGGCAGTTGCACCGTGCTGGTGAACGGCGCGCCGATGCTCTCCTGCCTGCTGCCGGTGGAGGACGTGGAGGGCCAGGCCGTGACCACGCTGGAAGGGATCACCCCGCGCGATGGCCTGCATCCGCTCCAATCGGCCTTCTTCGAGAACTACGCGATTCAATGCGGCTACTGCACCCCCGGCATGATCGTGATTGCAAAGGCGCTGCTCGACCGCAACCCGTCTCCCAGCCGCGAGGAGATCGTGGACGCCCTGAGCGGCAACCTCTGTCGCTGCACGGGCTACGAGCCGATCATCCACGCGATTGACGATGCCGCCCGGCAACTGGCTGGCCGCTAGAGGAGGAGGGACCCAGATGACTGATCAAACCTTCAATGTCGTCGGCCAATCCGTCCCGCGCCGCGATGGCCTGGGGCACGTGACCGGCAAGACGGTATATGTGGACGACATGCAGTTCAACGACATGCTGCACCTCAAGATGGTGCGCAGCCCCGTGCACCACGGCCGCGTCCGCGGGATTGACTTTTCGGAAGCGGAGAAGGTGCCAGGGTTCGTGCGGGCGCTGACGTACCGAGATGTGCCCAAGAACATCTACACCATCCTCTGCCTGATCGGCGTCGGGCCGGACGAAGAGCCGGTGCTGGCCGAGGATCGCGTGCTCTACAAGGGCGAGCAGATCGCCGCCATCGTCGCCGAAACGGAAGAAGCCGCGTTGGAGGCGGTCGCCCGGGTCAGGCTCGACATCGAGGAGTTGCCCGCGGTGTTCGACGTGGAGGAGGCGCTCAAGCCCGGCGCGCCGATCCTCAAGCCGTGGGGCACGAACTACTTCATCTACGAGGGGCATCATTGCCGCCGCATCCGCCTGGGCGACGTCGCCAAGGGCTTCGCTGAGGCTGACAAGATCATCGAGGGCTGCTACCAGCCTGGCCCGGTCGAGCACGCGCCGCTGGAAACCACGGCCTGCATCGCCAAACCCGAGGCGGACGGCCGCATCACGGTCTACACCAACACCCAGGCGCTCTTCTTCACCCTGGACAACACCGCGCTGATCCTGCAAATCCCGTTCAACAAGCTGCACTTCGTCGGCGGCACGGTGGGCGGCGGGTTCGGCGGCAAGGTGGACGTCATCGTCGAGCCGATCGCCACCCTGGCGGCCATGAAGACCGGCCGGCCGGTGAAGTTCCGCTTCACCCGCGAGGAAGAGATGCGCGTCTCCTCGACCCGCAGCGGGTGGCGCATGTACTTCAAGGACGGCGTGATGAAAGATGGCCGGATCATCGCCCGTCAGGTGACGACCTACGCGGACGCGGGCGCGTACAACCGGCACACGCCCTACGCCGTCACCAAGCACGCGGCCAACGTCGCCGGGCCCTACGCCATCCCAAACGTGGCGGTGGACGTTCACTGCGTCTACACCAACCGGCAGCCAGGCAGCGCGATGCGCGGGTTTGGCGTCACCTCCGGTTCCTTTGCCTGGGAAAGTCAGATGGACGTGATCGCCGACGCCATCGGCATGGATCCGTGGGAAATCCGCTTCATCAACGCCTACCGCAACGGCGACCTGCGGCCCTACCAGAAGGTGGTGCAGGATGCCACGCTGATCGAGGCGATGAAGGCCGCGGCCGAGCTGGTGGGCCACAAGCTGCCCGATCGGCTGCTCGCGATGAATTCCTGGGATCGGGAGGGGTGAGATGGCAAAGCTAAGAGGCACCGGCATCGCAGCGGTCAACTACCCGACCGGCATGAACCTGGGCGGCGACCCCACCCAGGCGCTGATCCACAGCACCACCACCGGCACCTTTGTCATCGCCCTCTCCAGCTCGGATCTGGGGCAGGGGCTGAAGACGGTGCTGGCGCAGATCGGCGCGGAGGCGCTGGGGGTGCCGTTCGAAAACGTGCTGATTGACACCGCGGACTCGGACACCGGGCCGCACTGCATGGGCACCTTCGCCAGCCGCACCACGCACCGCGCGGGTAATGCGATCATTATGGCCGCGCAGGAAGCCCGCAAGGTGATGATGGAGGTCGCCGCGGACGAGTTGGAGGCGCGGCCCGATGATCTGGAGACCGACGGCAAAGGCAACATCTTCGTCAAAGGCTCGCCGCAACGCGCGATCAACATCGTCAACGTGGCGTTGCAGGCGCATTTCAAGTACGGCAAGACCATCTCGGGCCGCGGCATCTTTATGAAGCCGAAGAGCGATGTAGACCCCGAGACCGGCAAGATGGATCCCGACTCGACCCAGGCGCACGCGTGCACCGTCGCCGAGGTGGAGGTGGACACCGAGACGGGCGAAGTGACCGTGCTCAGCCTCAAGAGCGCCTACGAGGTCGGCCGGGCGGTCAACCCCCGGCTGGTGGAGGGGCAAATCCGCGGCGGCTCGGTGATGGGCATGGCGCACGCGCTGCTGGAAACCACCGCGCCCTACTACCCCGCGCCCGATCACGCACCCGGCAGCTTCAACGACTACATCCTGCCCGGCCCGGCCGACATCCCGGTGGTCGAGAGCGTGGTGCTCGAATATCCCTCGGCCAACGGCCCGTACGGCGTCAAGGGCGTGGGCGAGATGACTGCCAACTCACCGATCCCCGCCATCTGCAACGCCATCTACCGCGCCTGCGGCGTCCGCATCACCGAGCTGCCGGTGACGCCAGAGAGGGTGTTGCGGGGGTTGGAGGCGCGGGGGAAGCAGTAAATTGGGAAATTGGTAGACCAGGAAACTCACTGAGCGGACTGTCATTCTGAGCGGGTCCACGACTGAACTCCCGTTGCGGCGTGACTCTAGCGAAGAATCTCCTTGTGTGTTGCGGAGATTCTTCGCTGGTTTCACGCCGTCGCGAGAGATCAGGGGCCAACCCGCTCAGAATGACACGATTCGCCACCATTCATCGGAGGATCATCGTGCTCAAAGTCATTTCGCTGCTCAAACGCAAAGAGGAGATCGGCTTCACCGAGTTCCGCAAGTGGGCGCTGGAGGAGCATCCGCCCCTGGGCAAGAAGATGCCCGGCATGAGGCACTACCGGATGAACGTGCTGCTCGACGACAATCCGGCCCTGCCCGCAGACGCGGTGTCCGAGATGTGGTTCGACGACAACGACGCTCGCCTGGCCGCCTTCGGTACCGCGGAAGGCAAGGCCGCCGCGGCCGACGCCATCGCGCACTGCTCGTCACGGACGCATCTGCTGGTGGAAGAGAAGGTATTGATCGCATAACATGGTCTATGGAGCACTACGGCCTGAAACGCCATAGCGTGGCGAAGTCGCCGGTCAAGCTACGACGTTCAGGTCGTAGTGTCTCATAGCCCAACGATCTGGCATTGGAACCTGTTGTTCAACACCATCGAAGCCGTCCAACAAGCCCTGCTCGACCAGCGTTACATTGCCGACCGGGGGCTGGCGACCGTGATCTTCCTGGCACTGAAGCTGGGCAAGCCGCTCTTCCTGGAAGGCGAGGCAGGCGTCGGCAAGACCGAGGTCGCCAAGGCGCTGGCGAGCGTGCTCGGTGCGCGTCTGATCCGCTTGCAGTGCTATGAGGGCCTGGACGTCCACAACGCGGTCTACGAATGGGCCTACGCCCGGCAGATCCTCCACCTGCGGGTGCTGGAAGCCAGCGGCGCCAGCCGGAGCGAGATGGAGCGCGACCTTTACGGCCGCGAATTCCTGCTGGCCCGGCCATTGCTCCAGGCCATCGAGGAGGACGCGGCCGGGCCGCCGGTGCTGCTGATTGACGAAATCGACCGCGCCGACGAAGAGTTCGAGAGCTTCCTGCTGGAGCTGCTCTCCGACTTCCAAATCACCATCCCCGAGATCGGCACGATCCGCGCGACCCGGCC
Source organism: Chloroflexota bacterium (assembly GCA_026389845.1). Taxonomy (GTDB): domain Bacteria; phylum Chloroflexota; class Anaerolineae; order CG2-30-64-16; family CG2-30-64-16; genus JAPLHB01. The sequence continues at coordinate 26,685 of JAPLHB010000107.1, read as the reverse complement.
GCCGGTCGTGATCGTCACCTCCAACCGCACGCGCGAGGTCCACGACGCGCTCAAGCGCCGCTGCCTCTACCACTGGATCAACTACCCCGACTTCGAGACCGAGTACCAGATCGTCACGCTGAAGACGCCTGGCATCGCGGCGCAGTTGTCCTACCAGGTCACGCGGGTGGTGCAGGCGCTCCGGCAGGCCGATCTCTTCAAGGCCCCGGGCGTGGCCGAGACGCTGGACTGGGCCAACGCGCTGCTGGCGATGGACTGCGCCGACCTGGACGAGGCGACCATCAACGACACCCTGGGCGTGCTCCTCAAATACCAGGATGACGTGCAACGCGTCCAGGGCGCGCTGGCCCGCGACCTGGCGAAGAGAGCACGTGCCACTTGACCGGCCGGAGCAATCGCGGTAGAATATGCCCATAATGACCATGATGAGCAGTTGGAGGGTGATACTATGGAAACGATGAACGTCGTAGCGGCCAGGAGGAGCTTTTCAGACGTGATGGCGCGAGTGGCCTACACCGGGCAGCGCGTGGTAGTCGAGCGCAAGGGCCGGCCCATGATGGCCCTGATCAGCATCGAGGACTTGCGCCGCCTGGAGGAGTTGGAGAGAGAGGTTGAATCACCGCGCGCGCGCCGCGAGGCCGCCTTGTCATTGGCTGCGGCTGCGCGCGACCGCATTCGCTTCGAGCGTCATGGCGTCCCCCTCCCCAACTCGGCAGATACCCTGGATCGGCTCAGAGAGGAGCGTATGCATGAGCTCACAAGTCTGCGTTGATGCCAGCTTCGCGCTCAAGCTGGTCTTAGAAGAAGAGGACAGCGATGTGGTGCAGGCGATGTGGACCGCCTGGTCTGCCCAGGACATCGAGATCATTGCCCCCTGTCACCTTATCTTTGAGGCAACGTCGGTCATCAGGAATCATGTCTACCGCCGGGAAATCAGCGCTGAAGCCGGACAGGTTGCCTTCGATGCGTTCCTGGCGCAAGAGATAACGCTGCTGCATCCTGACCGCCTCGAGAAAAGAGCCTGGGAACTGGCAAGGCAGTATGATCGGCCGACGGCCTACGATGCCTACTACCTGGCGCTGGCCGAGCGCGCAAGCTGCGAACTGTGGACCGCAGACGGCCGTCTTTACAAGGCGGTACACGACTCACTGCCGTGGGTGAAGTCGTTGCGCGAGAACGCCAGTTGAACCTGTCTGAATGATCCATCCTTCTGAGCCAAAGGAGGCATCGCACCTCCTCCCTAACCTCCTCCACTTCGCACGGCTGCTGCGCCGCCTGGGGTTGGCGGTGAGCGCCGGCCAGATTGCCGACCTGGCTCATGCCCTAACGCACGTTGACCTGGCCCGCCGCGATGACGTCTACCACGCTATGCGCTGCATCCTGGCCCACAGCCTGGATGAACGGGTGGTCTTTGACCGCGCGTTCGAGGTCTTCTGGGCCGGGGAACAGGCGTGGGTGTTGGCGGCGGATGCGAGCAAGCAGGTGCGCGTCGCCAGGCGCGCGGCGGAGGATCTGCCCGGCAGCGACGAAGTCCAACGGGGCGAAAAGATCAGCGAAGACGCGGGCGCGCCGGAGGAGGAGCCGGACGCCGCGGACGCCGAAGCGCAGGCCACCTACAGCCCCATCGATATCCTGCGCCGCAAGGACTTCGCCAGCTACACCGAAGAAGAGTTGCAAGCCGCGCAACGGTTCATCGAGAGCCTGGTCTGGCGCTTGAGCGAGCATCCGACCCGGCGGCGGGAACGCGCGGCCAAACGGGCCGCCTACCTGGACCTGCCAGCCACCATCCGCCACAGCATCCGCTACGGCGGCGAGATCGTCGCACCGGCCTGGCGACGGCGCAAACACAAGCCGCGCCCACTGACGGTCATCTGCGACGTGAGCGGCTCGATGGATCGCTACTCGCGGCTCTTTCTCCACTTCATCTATGCCCTGGGCCGCGGCCCGCAACGGGTCGAGGCGTTCGTGTTCGGCACCCGTCTCACGCGAATTACGCCCGCTCTGCGTCACCACGACGTGGATCGGGTGCTGGACGACGTCTCGGGGCTGGTGCAGGATTGGGCCGGCGGCACACGGATCGGCGAATCATTGAAGACGTTCAACTTCACCTGGGCGCGGCGCACGCTGGGCCGGGGCGCGGTGGTCATCGTCATCAGCGATGGCTGGGACCGCGGGGACATCGCCCTGCTGGAGCGTGAGATCGGCCGCCTGCGGCGGAGCGTCCACCGGCTGATCTGGCTCAACCCGCTGCTGGGCGCGGCCGACTACCAGCCGTTGGCGCTGGGCATCCGCACCGTCCTGCCCTACGTGGACGACTTCCTCCCGCTGCACAACCTGGCGAGCCTGGAGGAGCTGGCGCTGCAACTCGGCTCGCAGACCGTCCGGCCTGGTTGAACTTATTTGACCAATCCCCCCAAACCGTGTATCATCGGACGTGGGAGTGGCTGAGTCCCGGTGGGCTCCCCGGTCTTCAAAACCGGTGGCGGGTGCCGCGCAGGTGGCCGCTGTGGGTTCGACCCCCATCCACTCCCGCTGATTGGAGGTGAGACATGCTTGCAAGAGTCACACTGACCGCACCGGCCGATTTGATCCACCAGGCCAAAGCCACCGCCGCTCGCCGCGGGGAAACGTTGAGCGGAGTTGTTCGGACGCGCCTGGAGGAATACGTCAGAGAGTCTCACACCAGGCTCCAAAGAAAAGAGGAGGCAGATTGGCGACGATTGGGCATCGAGCAGTTCTTTGCCGGCTACGCTGAATCCGACGCCGTGCAGTTCTGAAGCAGCTTTGGACGCTGTAAAAAGTCTGGTTCGCCCTCGCATTCACCCTTCTTGGCTCTTCCTCATCACGTAAGGTGCAAGGCTTGTGGCAACACCCCGGCCCAAACCCTCGAACAGGTGGCCAAGGACATCCGATGAACAAACGCTCCCCCTACAGCCGAACCGAAATCTTCTTCATCATTGCCGTGGCGCTCGCGGGTGCTGTGCTCTGTGCGGTGGGCATGGCCTGGTATCTTGACCGGGACAACCAGTGGTTCAGGATCGTCTCACCCCCAAACAAGACGGCGACCGAGATCGTGGCCCTCGACCGCGGGCTGAACGCCTTCGTGCGAACACAGCAGGGTAATCTCTATCTCTGCGGCGGTCGCACGTGGCGCGATGCGTGCCGCAAGGTGTCCCCGGATGAGCTGCCCGTCAACAAGATACCCTTGCAGTGGCTCACCTGTGGATCGGCCACTTTCCCTCAATTGCCTGCGGCGCCGGGCGCGGTCGTCGCCTCGATCGAGGTCGGACGGTGCGATGGCGTCGCCACCTACAGCAAACTGGTCATCTTGAACGATGGAACCCTGTGGCAGTGGCGCCGAACCTTCACCTGGGCGAACCAGTTCGCCGCGGGGACGTGCGTTATCTTGGGTCTTGGAATAGGGATCGCGCTTGGACTTTTCCTCGTCAAAATGAGACGGTATCTACGAAAGACGTAGTAGACATTATCGGAAACAGGGTCATTCTGAGCGGGTTGACCCCCCAGCCTCTCGTTGCGGCGTCAATCCAGCGAAGAATCTCTTTGAGGAGTCTCCAAACTCATGCCCGAAAGTCTCAAATCCATCGCCAAGATGATAGACCACTCCCTCCTGCACCCCACCATGACCGACCGGGAGCTTGCCGACGGCTGCTGGCTGGCGCGGCGGCACGACGTCGCGTCCGTTTGCATCAAGCCCTACGCGGTCACGCTGGCGCGGGAGATTCTCGCCGGGTCCGACGTGGCCGTGGGCGCGGTGATCGGCTTCCCGCACGGGGGCAGCCACATCGAAGTAAAGCTGCACGAGGCCGAGCTGGCCCTGGCCGACGGCGCGACCGAGCTGGACGCGGTGGTCAACGTCGGCAAACTGCTCAGCGGCGCCTGGGGCTACGTCTCCGAGGAAATCCGCCTGCTCAACGAGCTGACCGTGGGCCACGGCGCGTTGCTCAAGGTGATCTTCGAGAACGACTACCTGGCAAGCGACGCGGACAAAGTGCGGCTGTGCGAGATTTGCAGCCTGCACGCGGTCGCGTTCGTCAAAACCTCCACTGGCTACGGCTTCGTCAAGCAGCCGAACGGCTTCTACGCCTACGCGGGCGCAACGGATCATGACCTGGCGTTGATGCGCGCCGCGTCCGCGGCCTCGGTGCAGGTAAAGGCCGCGGGCGGCGTCCGCACCCTCGATGACGTGCTGCGCGTGCGGGCGTTGGGGGCGACGCGGGTCGGGGCAACGGCGACAGAGGGGATCTTGGCAGAGGCAAGGCGGCGGGGGTATCAATAAAACCGCATAGCGAAAATTGTGTTTTGGTTTGTGCTTGCGCTATCGTCGAATCCATGATACAATTGGTGCGAATCGTACAGTACGGACAGTCAGTACCAACAGGAGGATGCAGATGCAGCAAAGCATCGGGATTGCTGAAGCGCGCCAGAACCTCCCCGATCTGGTCAACCAAGTCGCTTTCGGCAAGACACGTTATGTTGTGGAGCGGCGGGGTAAGCCACTGGCGGCCCTGATCAGCGCCGAGGAGTATCGGCAGATCATGGCGCTGTTGGGCGACGGCGGCATCAGCGACCGACTTCACGGCATCCCGGTTCGAGTGCGTTTTGACGGCGAGCGTTATTGGGTCGGTGACAATGATCTCGACCTGTATGGCGTCGGTGATACTATCGAAGATGCCCGGCAAGATTACTGGCTGGCCGCGCAGGACTACTATGCCGACTTGTCTGCCAACGCCGGCCACCTGGCGAGTCCATTGCAAGCGCACCTGGAGATCCTGCGCCGCATTTTCGCCGCCGAGGGGGAGAAGTGATGGGAACCCTCAAAATCCGTGACGTGGATCGTGCGCTGACCAGCAAACTCGGCTTCGAGAAAATCGAGACCCACCACCACGTCTACCGACTATGGCTGGATGACAAACTGACCGCCCGCACCTACATTTCCCACGGTGAGCGGGAGCTAAGTCCCTATCACGTGGGCGAGATGGCCAAGCAAATGCGCTTGCACCAGTCCGAGTTCGTTGACGCGGTCAACTGCCCGTTGAGCCGTGAAGAATACTACCGGCTGTTGCGGCAGCGTGTGCCTGGCCTCGGTAGCGGCTGACCCCCTCTGATACAACGCTTTACCGGCACGAGAGGAATCCCATGCCCTACCCCACCCTTGACCCGCTCGCCTGGAGCACGATCCAGCCGCACGTAGACGCGCTCCTGGCCGCCGAGTTGACTCCCGCCGGCGCCGACGCCTGGCTCCAGCAATGGAGCGACCTGGCCGCCGTCCTCTACGAATCGGGCGCGCAGATTCAGCGCGCCATCACCGAAAACACAGTCGACAAGGAAGCCGAGCGCCGCTTCCTGATCCACGTCGAGCAGATCATCCCGCGGACGAAGGTCGCCAGCCAGACTCTCCGCGACAAACTCCTCGCCCTGCCAGACTATGCGCCATCGGCCGAAACGGCGGTCATGCTCCGCCGTTTCCGCGCCGAAGCCGAGGTCTTCCGGCCCGCTAACGTGCCGTTGGAGAGCGAGCTGATGAAGCTCGCCAACCAGTACGACAAGACCATCGGCGGCCTGGGCATCGAGTGGGAAGGCCGGACCGAGACGCTCCCGCAGGCCAACCTCCACCTGGAAGACCCGGATCGCGGCGTGCGCGAACGCGCCTGGCGACTGATCATGGCAAGTTACGCCGGTCACCGGCAAGAGTTGAACGATCTCTACCTGGAGATGCTGGCGTTCCGGCGTCGCGTGGCCCGCAATGCCGATCTGCCCGACTACCGCGCCTACATGTGGCGGCAGTACAACCGCTTCGACTACACCCCCGCCGATTGCTTCACTTTCCACGATGCCATCGAGCATGCGGTCGTCCCTCTGGCCCGGCGCATCTACAGCGAGCTGGCCGACAAGCTGGGCGTGGAGAGCCTGCGCCCCTGGGACACCGAAGCCGATCCCTACGGCGCGGCGCTCCGCCCCTTCGCTGACGTCGCCGATCTGGAGGAGGGCGTCTACCGGATCTTCCAGCGCGTGGACCCCGTCCTGGCGGGGCACTTCGCGGCCATGCGCCGCGGCTATCTCGATCTGCCGACCCGCGCCAACAAGGCGCCGGGCGCGTATTGCAACAGCCTGCCCGTCACCGGTCTGCCGTACATCTTTGCGAACGCAGCCGGGACCGATGACGACGTGCGGACGCTCCTGCACGAGGGCGGGCACGGCTTCCACTTCATGGAATCGCGGCGGCATCCGCTGGTCTGGAACCACAACGGCCCGATGGAGTTCTGCGAGGTCGCCTCGATGGGCATGGAGATGCTCGCCGCGCCCTACCTGACGCGTTCTGAGGGCGGCTTCTACACCGAGGCCGAGGCCCGGCGCGCCTACGCCGAGCAGTTGCGCCGCACCGTCCGCTTCCTGCCCTATATGGCTGTGGTGGACGGCTTCCAGCATTGGGTCTACACCGAAGCGCCGGAGAAAGTCACCACCGGCGATCTGGATGCGAAGTGGGCGGAGCTGTGGGATCGCTTCATGCAGGGCATTGACTGGGGCGGCCTGCCGGCGGAGCGGGAGACCGGCTGGCAGCGCAAGCAGCACATCTTCACCGATCCGTTCTACTACGTCGAGTACGGGCTGGCGCAGTTGGGCGCGCTGCAGGTCTGGCGCAACGCGCTACGCGATCAGGCCCAGGCCGTGGCCGATTACCGTGCGGCCCTGGCGTTGGGCGACACCCGTCCGCTGCCGGAGCTGTTCCGCGCGGCCGGCGCCACCTTCGCGTTCGACCGGCAGACGGTGGGCGAGCTGATGGCGTTAATCAGTGCGCAGTTGGAGCGATTGGCCGCATGACCATGATCCGCACCGTCACTGCCACCCGCTACGTCACGCCGCTGCGCCAGGGCGGCTCGTTGCCGGCCCTGGTGGAGGCCGACGACGAGTCGCTCTACGTGATGAAGTTCGCGGGCGCGGGCCAGGACCGGAAGGCGCTCATCGCGGAACTGATCGCGGGCGAGATCGGCCGGGCGTTGGGGCTGCGCGTGCCGGAGCTGGTCTTCATCACGTTGGAGCCGAGCCTGGGCGCCGGGGAAGGCGATCCGGAGATTCGCGCTCTGCTGGCAGCCAGCGTGGGGCTGAACCTGGGGCTGCGCTTTCTGCCCTATGCGTTCGAGTACAATCGGCTGCTCCGCCCTCGGCCTGGTTCGGTCGAGGCGTCCGCCATCGTCTGGTTCGATGCCTACGTCACCAACGTGGATCGCACCCCGCGCAACGTGAACCTTCTGTTGCAATCACGCCAATTGTGGCTGATTGACCACGGCGCGTGCCTCTACTTTCATCACGACTGGCAGGGCTACCTGGAACGCAGCCGCACGCCCTTTGCGCTGATCAAAGATCACGCCCTCCTGCCCTACGCGGCCGCGCTCGCGGATGCCGACACCGCGCTCAAACCCCGGTTGACGCCGGAGGTCATCGAAGGCATCGTCGCCCTGACCCCGGACGTCTGGCTGAACGACCACGCGCCCTTTACCGATCCAGCCGAACACCGCCGCGCCTACGTGACGTGGTTGCAGCAGCGGTTGGAAGCGTCGTCCATCTTCGTCGCGGAGGCCCAGAATGCCCGATCGAAGCTCGTTTGAGTACGCGGTCGTGCGGATCGTCCCGCAGGTGGCGCGCGAGGAGTTCATCAACGCGGGCGTGATCCTCTACTGCCGGGCGCAGCGCTTCTTGGCGGCGACCATCGGACTGAATCAGTCGCGGTTGCTGGCGTTGGCGCCCCAGGTTGACCTGGCCCTGGTGCAGGCCGAGCTTGACCTGATCCCGACCGTCTGCGCGGGCGGACCGGCCGCCGGCCCCATCGGCGAGCTGAGCCAGGCGGAGCGGTTCCGTTGGCTGACCGCGCCCCGCAGCACCACCGTCCAGGTTTCGCCCGTCCACGCCGGCCTGTGCAATGATCCACAGGCCGCGCTGGACGAATTGTTTGCACAGATGGTTGCTTGAAATCAAGGGGATCCATCGTGTCCGATCTGAAATCCCATTTCCTTCTCGACCCTGACATCCACTTTCTCAACCACGGCTCGTTCGGGTCTTGTCCGGCCGAGGTATTCGAGACCTACCACCGCTGGCAGGCTGAGGTGGAGCGCCAGCCGGTCTCCCTCTTGGGCCGCCGCGCCGATGAGCTGCTGGCCGAGAGCCGCGCGGCCCTCGCCGCGTACCTGGGTGTCGCTGCTGATGATGTGATCTACTTTTCCAACCCGACCACCGCGATCAACATGGTGGCGCGCAACCTGGCCCGCGACGATTCGCCCGTCCGCCTGCGCCCCGGCGACGAAATCCTGACGACCGATCACGAATACGGCGCGATGGATCGTACCTGGCGCTACGTCTGCCGCCACACCGGCGCGACCTACGTCCACCGGCCGATCCCCCTGCCGGTGACGACCCACGCCGACTTCGTGGAACGCTTCTGGGCAGGCGTGACCGAGCGCACGCGCATCATCTTCCTCAGCCACATCACCAGCCCCACCGCGCTCACCTTCCCCGTGGCCGAAATCTGCCGGCGGGCGCGGGCGGCGGGGCTGCTGACCATCGTAGATGGCGCGCACGCGCCGGGCCAGATTCCGCTCAACCTGGCCGAGCTGGGCGCTGACCTTTACACGGGCGCGTGTCACAAGTGGCTCTGTGCGCCGAAGGGGGTCGCGTTTCTCTACGCCCGCCGCGATCTGCAGGCGTGGCTGCAGCCGCTGGTGATCAGTTGGGGCTGGGAAAGCGATCCTGGCGCCGCGTCGCAGTTTGTAACCTGGCACCAGTGGCAGGGCACGCGCGACATCGCCGTCTATCTGGCCGTGCCCGCGGCCATCGCGTTTCAGGCCGAACACCAGTGGGACGCGGTGCGAGCCTCGTGCCGGGCGTTGGCAAGCGCCACCCGCCAGCGGATCACCGCGCTCACCGGCCAGCCGCCGATCTGCCCCGACCGCCCGGAGTGGTTCACGCAGTTCTTCGCCGCGCGGCTGCCCGATCGCACCGATCTGGCGACCCTGAAACGGCGGCTCTGCGATGAATACCGCGTCGAAGCGCCGACTATCTCCTGGAACGAGCAGCCCTTCATCCGTGTCTCATTCCAGGCGTACAACGATCAGGCCGACGCCGACGCATTGGTGAACGCGCTGGCCGAGTTGTTGCCGCAAGTGACCACATAAATCGCGAGAATAACCTTATGTCCAACAACGATAAGCGCGCCGTCCTCCTGCTGACAACGCTGGCCTCATTCCTCACCGCCTTCATGGGGTCATCCACCAACATCGCCCTGCCCGCGATCGGCCGCGAGTTCGGCATGGACGCGGTGCTGTTGGGATGGGTGCCGATGACCTTCAGCCTGGCTACGGCGGTGTTCATGCTGCCCCTCGCGAAGCTGGCCGACATCCACGGCCGGAAGCGGGTCTTCATTCTGGGCGTGGCGATCTACCTGGCCGGCTCGCTTGGGTCCGCGGCGGCCCTGTCCGGCGCTGTGCTGCTGGCAATGCGGGTCATCCAGGGCGCGGGCGCGGCTATGATGTTCGGCACCGGCACCGCCATCCTGACCTCGGTTTATCCGCCGAAGGAGCGCGGACAGGTGTTGGGCATCAACGTGGCATCGGTCTACACGGGGCTGTCGGTAGGCCCGTTCCTGGGCGGCGCGCTGACGGAGAACTGGGGCTGGCGCAGCATCTTTTTGCTCGGCTCCGCGCTGGGCGTGGTCGTCATCGCCGGCACAGTGTGGCGCATGAGAGGGGAATGGGCCGACGCACGCGGGGAGCGTTTCGATTTGATAGGCGCGGGGATCTATGCTGTGGCGATGGTGGCGGTGATCTACGGGCTGTCGCGGCTGCCCAGAGTCACGGGTGTGGGGCTGCTGTTGGCGGGCGCGATCGCGGCGGTCGTCTTCATCCGCTGGGAGATGCGTGCTGTCACCCCTCTCCTCAACGTGGGTCTCTTTCGCCACAATCGAGTCTTTGCCCTCTCCAACCTGGCCGCGCTGGTCAACTACAGCGCCACATCGGCGGTCGGCTTTCTGCTGAGCCTCTATCTCCAGTACATCAAGGGGCTGGGGCCGCAGGCCGCAGGGCTGGTATTGATCGCACAGCCGGTGATGCAGGCGATCTTCTCACCGTTGGCCGGCCGCCTGTCGGACCGCTACGAGGCCCGCGTGGTCGCGTCGGCCGGCATGGGGCTGACCGCGGCCGGGCTGGTGATGCTGACACTGCTGAACGAAGCCACACCCTTCCCGACCATCGTCGCCAGCCTGGTGTTGCTGGGCCTCGGCTTCGGCCTCTTTTCTTCCCCCAACACGAACGCGGTGATGGGCGCGGTCGAGCGCCGCGACTATGGGGTCGCTTCCGCGACCCTGGGCACGATGCGCACCATCGGCCAGATGTTGAGCCTGGCGATCGCCACGCTGCTGTTTGCCCTCATCATCGGGCCGGTGGAGATCACCCCTCCGTATTACCCCGCTTTCTTGCAGAGCGCGCACATCGCCTTCGTGATCTTCGCCGCGGCGTGCGCGGTGGGCATCTTTGCATCGCTGGCGCGGGGGAGGATGCAGCGTGAGGTGGGGTGACAAGGTGACACGGTGATCCGCAGACACTGGCAGAAGACGCCAGTGCAAGTGTGACGCAGAGGGGCGCAGATGAGGGGGGGCGGAGGGGCGGCTCCCTCACCCTCGGTCCCTCTCCCCCGAAGAACGGGGGAGGGGGAAGCTCTGGGCGATCGCTTCACTTCGCTTCAGAGCGCAAGAGCACCTGCCAGTAGATGACCATCTGAACGGCCGTCCACAGGACGATTCCCACGGCCGCAGGCCACCACAGCCAGAGGCTCGGGTTGGCTGCCAGGCCGGCGAAGATGATGGCCGCGGCCAGGGATGCACCGCCCAACACCGCGACTTGCAGCGCGAGCATAAAGCCGACGCTCCATAGTCTGAACCTGGAACCCAGTCCGCCCGGGTTCCAACGAAAAGCGCTGCCGAGATTCAGGTCTTTTCTGTGCTCGATGTAATAGCGCTTGATTTCGTTCATAGCCGCGGCCGCCTCGAACCACGCAAGACGGAGTTTCAACAGTTGGAGCAGGGTCAGAAGCCCCATGATAGCGACTACGCCGAACAGCGCCGCGAACGCCGCGTAAACCGGCTGCAGTTGGAGATTGCTGAGCTGCGTGCTGCCCAGGAGGGCGGCAATGAAGCTGCCCAGGGTGACCAAATAGAAGCTGGTGACCCGTGAGCGGTCTTCGTTGGTCTGAAAGAGGGATTGGGCGATGTACTGGAACTCTGCTTCCAGGATGACATTGGGGTCGAGCGTTTCATCAGCGTGGCTGAGATGCTCAATGTCATCGGCGCTTGTCTTATCGGTCTCACCTGTTGGGGTGTTCATGAGCAATTAGCTGCTCCTTCCTTTCTCATCAAGGCGCAATGAGCCACCAACCCGGCGTCATAACGACGTATGCTCGTGGTAATATCCTTGCTGGTGCATCCGGTTGTGCAGGGTGCGATGAGCGGATTCCAGCGCCAGGCGCATGCGCTTGTAGGCCCGGTCATCGGCGCGGGCGCCCACCGTGTCCAGGTAAGCCATCGCGCCGGCGATTTGATCGAGGATCGTGACGGCATCCGCGGCGGCCAGCAAAGGGGATCCTTCGACCTGGATCATCACCGGCGTGGAATGCGCGGCGATCACCTCCGGCTGATCGCCGTAGTGCCCCCGCACCAGCAAAGCCAGCCAGCAGCTCCGATCCACCCGGACGGCCCAATGACCGCTGCTTGCGTCGGGGGCAACCGCCGCGCTTTCCCGGATCTCCCCGTTTACCACCAGCTCAACGCGCGACATGGGGAACGTGACGCTGGCGACCTGCCAGGTGACATCCGCCGTGCCGCCGCGGGCAGATAGGGCGCTGCGGCTTCCCATGACATGACCGTCCACCAGGAACTCGATCAACGGTCCGTAGGTGACAAAGGTTTCGCCGCCGCGGACGGCTTCCTTCCAGGTTTCGTAGTTAAATTCGGCATTCGGGTTGATGCGGGCATAGGTGCGCACGGTGCCCACGGCCGTCCCGGCAGCCATTTTGTCCGTGCCGCCCACAGCGGGAACCAGATAGCCACAGTTCAGATAGCGGTACCAGTCGGAGAGGGAATAAGGGCTGATGCCGCTATACAGGTCTTCCCACGAAGTCATCTCGATGGCGTCCACGTCGCCACTCACGATGCTGGCGGCGTGCTCAGCGCGCGGTCGCGGGAAATGCGGCAGCACGACCAGGCCTCCCTGCCGGTGACACTGCCTGGCCCATTCCGTCAGCAGGATCTCGATGGGATCGCCCAGCGCGGATTCGTCCGGGCCGCCGCTGGTCATCGGCGCGATGATCGGGCCGCGATAGCCCAGCAGAGAGATATGCCCCAGCACGTGCTGGCGGTTCTCGGTGCCCACGCGCACCAGGTATTCGCCCTCCCCGCCGGCCTCTTTCGAGCCCCAGGTGTTCCGGCCGTCGAAGTCGCCGACGTTGGTCATCAGCTCGCCCCACTGGCTGGCAAGCAGGTTGATCACGTTCACGCCCTCGGCTGACCCTTCCAGCATGGCCGAAATGGGCGAAAGGAAATGTACGTGCGTATCGGCCGTCACCCAGCCCTGCTCCCGCCAGTGCAAGACCTTCTCAAGCTCGATCACGATCTCCTGCGTCTCGGCCGTGATCTCGACGACCTTGCGCACCGGCCGAATCTCAAAGCCTTTGGAGACCTCTATATACACCTTCCCCAACGGCAGCCTGACCTGCGTTTCGCCGCCGATGTAGGTGCAGGCGTGGACGCGGGCACGCTCGGCCCAGTTCGGGATGTGGGCGAAATCCACACTGAAATCCTCGAACCAGGCCGGGTTGAGGATGCGGTGGCGGTCCACCGGCGCCAGGTACTCGCCCCATTCCCCGTGGAGGTGCAGCTTGACCGGCACGGGCTTGCTGCCACCAGCCTCGACCACGCGCAGCGTGACCATCTGCTCGGCGGGCGCGACTGCCTGGATCAGACCGTTGGATTGCGCTTCTTCGACCTCGGATACCGGGATAGTCCGGCTGCCGGCGGGGCCGGATAGGTGAAAACAGGCTTCCGGGTGGGCGGTGTACTCGATCAAGATCTCGTGGGTGGATATCTCGGGAAGCTGGTTGTTGTAGGTATCCGGCCAGGCGTCGTTCGGGTAGACCAGGCGCGGCGTGGCGGAGATCACCTGTCCCAGGTCGAGCCGAATCTGCCCGAGCAGACCCTCTTGATCCAGGTCTGGCTGGAAGGCCTCCCCTTCGGGCAAAACCAGGCGGGCCTTGCGCCGCGTTTGCCAACGCAGGGGGAGCGAGGCGACGTTCCCGAATGAGACGGCCGAGATAACGACCACGCCGGCCGCCGGCTCGAAACGTAATCCGGCGATGGCTTTCTCAGGATAGGGGTTCTCCCAGGCCCACAGCCAGTTGACCCACGGGCCATCATCTGCGACCGAGACGCGCGGCTGAGACCAACCCCAATCTGGCCTGAGTTGCTCCTGCGCGGCGCGGATCGGATAGGGCTTGTGGTGGGCGACGGATTCGAAACAGTTCTCGCCCCACTCGCGCTGGAATGCGCCCAACTGATGGCGGCGACGAACCACAATCCGCGCCTCGCTGCCATCGGCGTAGCAGATCACGTAATCCGCGGCGTGCTCCGCCAACCGGCCAGGCCCCGCCAGCGGAGAGATGATCCCGCCCGGCCCTGGTTGCATGGGGCGGACATCCGAGGTGTGACAGAAGACAAGCCAACGCGCCCGGATCGGACTGATCTCGAACGCAACCGGATGATCCGCGAGGATCACGACCTCACCGATCTCGAAAGGGATGCCCCACGATACGCAAGGTCCGCTCGGCGCATGACCCAGAGCCGCCGACATTTCGCTGGTCATGCCGAAGGACATGGCCGTCGTACCGGCGCCTGCCGGTGTGGAGAAGTTGGCGTTGCCCTTGAGAGGCAGGGGCGTAAAGTGGGGAGAACAGGGGCCATCATGGACAGCGGTCATAAGTCCCTCACCACTCGTACAACAGCAGCGCGGCAATGATCGAAAACACCAGCGCCACCGCCACCATCTGAGGATTCGTGTCAATGACCGACAGGTCAATACTGAAGCGCACGACGCCGGTCAGGCCCAGGGCCAAGACGAACAGCATCAGCGTCGCCAGGGTGAAGCTCACCTTGGGGCGGGCGTGGCGGTAACGCATGATCTCACCTCGCGCTAAAGACAGCCGCCGAGCGGCCGGGCAGAGCAAAATGGCGCAGCTTGCCCTTGGAGACGCGGCCCGGCAGCCCGCCCCAGACGTCGGTCAACGTGCCGTCGGGCAGCAGCTCGTCCACGTCGAGGGTCAGGGTCGTGGCCTCGCGGCCGGCGTTGAAGAGCGCGACCAGCCGGTCGTCGCCCAACTGACGGGCAAAGGCGAAGGCGTCATCGGCGGCATAGAGGGTCTCGTACTCACCGCGACGGAGGGCCGGATGCGCGCGGCGCAGAGCAATGGCCCGTTTAGTGAAGCCGAGCAGGTCGCGATCCCACTGCGCCTCGTCCCACGGGAACGCGCGGCGGCAATCGGGGTCAGGGCCGCCGGCCAGGCCGATCTCGGTGCCGTAGTAGACGTTCGGCGCGCCCGGCATGGTCATCTGCAGCAGCAGCGAGAGACGCAGCGCGGTCTGGTCGCCGCCGGCCTGATGGATGAAGCGCGCGGTGTCGTGGCTGTCCAGCATGTTCATCTGCACCAGCGTGACCGGCCAGGCGTAGAGGGCCAGCATGCGCTCGATCTCGTTGCCGAACGCGCGGCCCGCTAACGGCCGGACACGGAAACCGCCGGGCCGGTACTCGTGGTCGAAAGTCTCGCGGCCAAAGAAGCCGAGGCTGGCGCGAGCGAAGAGGTAGTTCATCACCGCGTCGAACTGGTCGCCCTGGAGCCACCGCTCCGCCTCGTGCCAGATTTCGCCCACGATGTACGCCTCGGGATTCGCTCCCTTGACCCGCCGCCGAAACTCGCACCAAAACTCGTCGTCGTCAATCTCGGCCGGCACGTCCAGCCGCCAGCCGTCAATCCCGAACTCGATCCAATAGCGAGCTACGTCCCAGATGAACTCCCGCACGGCCGGCGTATCCGTGTTGAATTTGGGCAGGGCCGGCAGCCCCCACCAGCACTTATAATTCGGCTGCTTGCTGCCGTAGGGTCGCAGCGGCCAATCCTCCACCGTGAACCAATCCAGGTAGACCGAATCGGGGCCGTTTTCCAGGATGTCGTAGAACTGGAAGAAGCCGCGACTGGCGTGGTTAAAGACGCCGTCGAGGATCACCCGGATGCCGCGGGCGTGGGCCGCGTCGAGCAGCAGACGCAGCGCCGCGTTGCCGCCCAACATCGGGTCAACCTGGTAGTAGTCGTGGGTGTGATAACGGTGATTTGACGCCGACCGGAAGATCGGGTTGAAGTAGATGGCGTTGATCCCCAGGTCGGCCAGGTAATCCAGCCTCTCGACCACCCCGAGCAGATCGCCGCCCTGGTAACCGTGCGATGTCGGCGCCGCACCCCACGGCTGCAAGCCGCTTGCTTTCGACACGGCGTCGGATTTGGCGAAGCGATCCGGGAAGATCTGGTAAAAGACTGCATCCTTGACCCACTCCGGGGTCTGGATTTCGGGCATGATGTTGGCTCCTGATGAAATGGCAGATGGCAGATGGCAAATGGCAAATGGCAGATGGCAGATGGCAGATGGCAAATGGCAGATGGCAGATGGCAGATGGCAGATGGCAGATGGCAGATGGCAAATGGCAAATGGCAAATGGCAAATGGCAAATGGCAGATGGCAAATCACGCAGCACGCAGCACGCAGCACGCAGCACGCAGCACGCAGCACGCAGCACGGATCACGCAGCACGCAGCACGGATCACGGATTCATCGGTCTATTATACTCCCGCCGTGCCCCACGTCAAGCATCCGCGTCATACACAACTGACTCACAAGCCAGCGCCAAATTGACAACAAGAGCAGATGCGTTAGAATAGCGGCACCTGTCCTTATCCCCATCAGGAGGTCATCGCCATGCGCCGAATCGGCAGAATTCTAAGCATCGTTCTTGTCGTCCTGCTCGTCCTCATCCTCATCACGCCCCTGGCAGGCTGGCTCTATCTGCGCCGCTCGCTGCCGCAGACCAGCGGCGCCGTCCGGCTGACCGGGCTGGGCGGTCCCGTCGAGGTCATCCGCGACCGGGCCGGCATCCCGTACATCTACGCCCAATCCGACCGCGACGCCATCTTCGCACTGGGCTACGTCCACGCGCAAGACCGCCTGTGGCAGATGGAGATGCAACGACGAATCGGCGCGGGACGGCTCTCCGAGGTGCTGGGCGAATCCACGGTCAAGACCGACCAGTTCCTCCGCACCCTGGGCGTCTACCGGGCGGCCGAGGCATCCTGGCCCTACCTCTCGCCCGAAGTGCAGGTTGCGCTCCAGGCCTACGCCGACGGCGTCAACGCCTTTCTGACCGAACGACGCCCACTGCCACCGGAGTTCGTCATCCTGGGCTTCAAGCCGGAGCCGTGGCGGCCGGCCGATTCGCTCGTCTGGGCCAAAATGATGTCGTGGAACCTGGGGGAAACCTACGGCGAAGACCTGCTGGAGGCGCAGGTGATCGCGGCGCTCGGCCCCGAACGCGCCGGCCAACTGTTGCCGGCCTACCCTGCCAACGCGCCGGTCATTCTGCCGAAAGACGCGCTGGCGGGTGCAGATGAGCTGCTGGAAATCCGCCAGAACCTCCAGGAGCAGTTCGGCCTGGGCGGCGAGCACGTGGGGAGCAACAACTGGGTGGTCGCCGGCACGCGCACCGCCAGCGGCAAGCCGCTTCTCGCCAACGATCCGCACCTGGGCGCGCAGATTCCCTCGATCTGGTATCTGGCAGGAATCCACGGCGACCGGCTGAACGCGGTCGGAAGCACCCTGCCCGGCCTGCCCGCGGTGGTCATCGGCCACAACGCGCAGATCGCCTGGGGCGTCACCAACCTGGGCCCTGACGTGCAGGACGTCTTCGTCGAGCGGATCAACCCGACAAACCCCAGCCAGTATGAGGTCAACGGCAAGTGGGTGGACGTGCAGGTCGTGGCCGAAGAGATCAAGGTCAAGGGCAAAAAGGAGCCGATCCACTGGGCGGCGCGCGCCACCCGCCACGGCCCGCTGATCTCCGACGTGACGAGCTATCGCGGGCAGGCGCTGGCGCTCCGCTGGCCCGCGCTCGACCCCGACGACACGACGATGACGGCGTTCCTGGGCGTCAACTACGCGACCAACTGGAACGACTTCACCGCCGCGCTGCGCTTCTACGTCGGCCCGTCGCAGAACTTCGTCTTCGCCGATACGGCCGGCAACATCGGCTACTACGGGCCGGGGCGCATCCCCATCCGTGCGAAGGGGGATGGCTCGCTGCCGGCGCCGGGCTGGAACGACGACTACGCCTGGACCCGGTGGATCCCCTTCGAGCAGTTGCCCCACGCCTACAATCCGAAGGACGGTTACATCGTCACCGCCAACAACCGGGTGACGCCTGACAACTACCCCTACTTCATCAGCAAACGCTGGGCGCCCCCCTATCGCAGTCAACGTATCACCGAGCTGTTGACCGCCAAGACCAGCCTCACCCCCGACGACTTCGGCCGCATCCAGGCCGACCAGCGGTCGGCGCAGGCCCAGGAGTTGCTGCCGTTCCTGCTGTCGGTACAGACCAAAACGCCGGAGCAGACGCGCGCGTTGACGCTGCTCCGCGCCTGGGACGGCACGATCGCGCCAGAAAGCGCGGCCGCGGCCATCTACGAGGCGTGGTACGCCCAGCTCACCAACGCGCTGCTCTCCGACGACCTGGGCAGCGACCTCGACAAGTTGACGACGCGCCAAAACCCGATCTTCCTGGCGCGCGCCCTGCTGGGCAGCGACGGCGCCTGGTGCGACGACGTGCTGACTCCTGACCGCGAGAATTGCCAGGCCACCGCCCGCAAGGCGCTCGACGATGCGCTGAAAGACCTGAAGAAACGGATGGGAGGCGACATGGCGAAGTGGCAGTGGGGCAAGATCCACGCCATGCAATTCCCCCACAACCCGTTCAGCCAGGTGGCGCCGCTCAAGCAGCTCTTTCACCGCAGCGTGGTCGTCGGTGGGGATGGCTTCACCGTCAGCCCAGCGCCGTTCAAGCTGACCGCGCCGTACGATGCGCAACACCTACCCTCGTACCGGGAGATCATTGACCTGGCCGACCTGAACAACTCGCGCTTTATGCACACGACCGGCCAGTCGGGCCATTTCCTCAGCCCGCACTACGCCGACCTGTTGGAACACTGGCGCAAGGTGGAATACACGCCGATGTATTGGGAACGCGCACAAGTGGCGGCAAACGCGGAGGGGACGCTGACATTAGCGCCCAGGTAGGCAGAGCGCAGGGATCAGGGATCAGGAGGCAGGGATCAGGGGTCAACGCGCCTCCTGTCTCCTGCCTCCTGCCTTCATCAGTCCCAGATGGGATGGTACATGAGCCACTGGTCGGGGGTCTCGGCGATCCACCGCTCGAAAACTGTCAGCACTCGCCGGGCATTGCGCTGAACGTCCGCCTCCCGATTGCCGGTCAGTTCCAACTCCAGGTGGGGCGTGCTGAGCATGAAGTAACCGCGTTGCGGCGTCCAGCGACAGGCCACCGGCAGGAGGATCGCGTTCGCAGCCATCGCCAGGCGAATGTGACCCGTGGGCAGCCGGGCCGGCCGGCCGAAGAAGAGAATGCTTTCATCTGCGGGCACGCCGACCGGCCAATCCCCGCCGGTGGCGGCCACGCCCCCTTCTCGCAGTCGCTTGATGGCCTTGCGCAAGGCCGGGCCATCAATCGGGGTCTCGTCCAGCAAGCCACGCGCACGTAACTCGTGCATCAACTCAAACCCACCGGCCGGATGCGCAGCCGAGAGCACCTGGATCGGGATGTCGCGCAATGCGAAGGCCAGGAAGCCCAGGTTGAAGTTGCTCAGGTGGCAGCCGCAAATCACGACCCCGCGCCCCGTCGCCCTGGCTGCCTCCAGGTCCGCCCAGAGCTCCGGTGGAAACTCCATCGCCTGCCGGATCGCCTCTTCCCCCTGGGCGACGATGTGCATCAGATCGTAGGCGGTGACGCCGGCATGGCGCAGCACTGCGGCCGTGGCCGCGTCAACCTGCGCGGGGGTAGCGGCCGGGCCGAGTACGCCAGCCTGGTTGGCGTAGAGGATGCGATAGACGGACGACTGCTTGCGCCGGTGCAGGGTGCCGGTGATGATGCCAGCCAACGCATGACCCGCGAATGGCGGCAGCCACCGGCCGATCGCCATCCACAGCTTGGTGCCGAACTCGGTCGTGACGAACTGTGCGAAGTTCAAGGGTCAGTTAACTTACCTGCCCCAGCAGGTAGCTCCCGATCCCCATCTGGCCGATCTGATCGAGCTGCGTCTCGAGCCAGTCAATGTGATCCTCCTCGTCTTCTAGGATCTCGTCAAGCATGTCGCGCGTGCCGTTGTCGCCCAGGCTGACGCACAACGCGATCGAATCGTTGTACATCTTGATCGCGCCATCCTCGGCCGCCCAGTCGTTCTTGAGCTGGGCTTCGACGTCCGCGCCGATGTGCAGCGGATTCAACTGGCTGACGACCGGCTTGCCCTCCAGGAAAAGAATGCGGGCGATGTGCTTTTCGGCGTGCTTCATCTCCTCGATGGCGCGCTTCTCGATGGCCGCGTGGAGTCGCCCATAGCCCCAGTTAGAGCACATCTCCGAATGCACCATGTACTGATTAACCGCCGTCAGCTCGTCGGCGAGCAGGACGTTCAGACGCTCGATGACCTTGTCGTTACCTTTCACGATATCCTCCTGGTGCGAGAATGTGGAGTGTTTAGAACAAACCCGAATATATGTTAGCACAACTTCCGGCTCAGGGCAACCTGGCCGCTATTGGCAATACTCCCACCAGAAATCCTCCAGGCTCTCGGCATCTTCGGACGACGGCTGCCACAGGCCGCGGTCGCGCAGGCCCGCCATCAGGTCGAATGCGCGGCGAAACTCCATCGCGGCGACGCTGATCTCGATCTCACGCAGCTCGAACGGGTAACGCGGCGCATCACGACGTAGGCTGGCGAGCAGAGACTCCACCGGGCTGGTGGCGGTCATCTACACCTCCACCCGGCCACGAGGGCGCGCAATCACCCAGATCAGCCCGCCGGCGAGCGCATACAACAATCCTGCCCCGATCAGCAGGAACTTGACCGTCGCGCACCCGAAGGCGACGACCGGCCACGGATCGGCAACCGCGTCGAAGAGCATGGTCGTCAACGCCACGTTCTCGGTCGCATCCAACAGTGCGGCAACGATCTGTCCCCACGCGAGAATCACGCCCAGCGCACCCAGCCACCGCGCCCGCCGGCGGAGCGCTTCAGCCAGCCAGGCGCAGGCCAGGCCGATGGTAAGGGCGTAGCTCGGCATGTAGAGGAAGTCCAGTCCCAGGCTGAACGCCGCGTGCTCGCGCGCTGCCGCCCACGAGGCCAGGATGCGGCTCGCGGCCGCGGTCGTCCCCACCAGTTCAAAGGAGACAATGCCTTGCGGGACCGCGGTCGTCTTGAGCGGCGCGTCCACGGCTTGCAGGATGGCGGTCAGGGCCAGGGTGAGGACCAGGAGCGGCAGGAAGAGGGCCAGACGGCGTCTCGATGGAATGTGCTGGTATGGGTGAGTGATCATTTCGACACCTCAATCGTCACATTCGCCGGCAACGCCAGCCCCGCCTCCACCTCGACCGCCTTGATGATGCCCGACGGTACGGGGCAGGCCGGATGGGATAGGCATTGGGGCGCCATCTGCAAGGTGCTCGGCCCGCCGCGTCGCCAGGTGAACTCGCGATACGGATCAACCTCGACCAACTGTTCACCCAGTTTGCAGACCGCCTTGCAGTCGCTCTCGATGTTCAGGCGCACCTTGCCATCCTCTTGCGCGTGCGCCTCGACCGTCGTTTTGAAGCCACAAATGCCCGCGAAGATTTCTGCTCTTGCCATTATTCCTCTTCTCTCACGTGCCAGGCACTTTTCGGAAGTGCCTGGCACGTAGAAGCAATGCTCAAGCCAGAGCCGGCTGGAGGCTCTCGATGTACGCCAACGACTGAACGCCATAGTAATAACCAATACCTTCGCCAAAACGGCGGTGAGTCGAATGTGAACTAAACGGGCTTTCGTAGTAGAGTGGTTGTGTACAGAAACCACAGCTCAAGGACTAGTACATCTCGGCTGAGTTCAGCCTAGGGTTAGGCCGCCAGGGCATCCGATGGGCTGGGTCAGCCAGAAAAGCGGCCCGCGTCACCAGCGACTGCAAGATGCCGCTTTCCCCTTTGACGCCCAAGTCGTCCCCAACGTCGGATTTTTGCGCCACATAGCGCACTAATGTCTCGGACTGATGCGTGTTCAGGTTATCGGTGACGAAGTGCCACTTTGGGGTCGCCGGGTCAGCTTCGATAGTCCGGCGGATGTGGTCAGCGAAGTCGGCTTCGGTACGCGTCGGGCCACACGAAGGTGTCACGACCCGACCGGTCGCGACGTCGAAGTTGATCATGAACGAAAGCGTGCCGTGCCGAATGTACTCGAACTCCCGGCGCTCGATCTTGCCGGGCGCTAACGGTAGCCCCGGATGCTTGCGCTCTAAGGCCTGCACGCCCATCATTTCATCGCTGCTGATCGTCCGTTCGCCTTGGGCGGCCAGCGCGGGCGCCTGACGATACAGTGTGTTGATGTCCGCGATCTTCGCGTCGAGCTGGGCATCTGGTTCGGGCGTGAGCCAGTAACGGATCAGGTGCGGCTTAAGGTCCCCCCTTTTAAGCAGCCGCGCGGCATGCCGTGCGGAAATCTGCGCGACGATGCCGCGCTGCATAATTTCGTCGGCAACTTCGCGGCCCGACCATTGACTGATCGGGCGCTCCGATTCCTCTGGCTTCTCGCAAGCCAGGGCGGTGATCTGGCACAACTGATCGGCGGTGATCGCCGATGGCTTGCCGGCCCTGGGTAAATCTTGCAGGCGGTCCTCGACTGTAAGGTCCGCCAGCGGGATCGCTTGCCCAGCTAGCCAGCGTTGGCGCCACTGCCGGACCATGTCCACGCCGGCCTGCAACTGGCGGCCGACCTGCGCATTGTTCAAGCCCTGCTCGGCCGCCAGGACGATGCGAGCCCGCAGCGCAATCTGCTGGGCGGTGCTATGGGCGTTGACCAACTTCTCCAAGGCCGCCTGTTCGGCTTGGCTCAAGTTGACGACGGGCGGTTTCGGACCTTGCATGTGACGGCCTCCGCGTGCGGTAAGATGAATGCGTCTTACCGCGTGGCAACACCGCCGTCAAGTGAAGGTCGTACCCTGGCTATAACTCAGCCGAGGTGTACTAGCAGCCTGTCGGAGAGGCATCTAGCATGGGCCTGCCACGATCAAGCAGCAGCATAATATGTCTATGTTGCACGATCTGGGGCCTCCATGTGTCATATATGCTCTCTGAAACAAGCCAGGACCGACGATAAGCTGCGAGCTACCGCGTGAACGGCACTTTTTCGGGTCGCAGGCGCGCCGAACGAGCCGTGGTGCATCTTAGTTGGCGGTCAGGACGTGTAACCGCTTAAGGTTGAAGGCCAGGCAGACCAGACACCATTCGCCGGCGACGGCCGCCAGACCGCGCAGCGAGAACTGCCGAAAACCCAGGGTTTCCTTGATGATGCCGAACACGGGTTCCACAGTGCATTTGCGCAGGCGGTAGATGGCTTGGCCGAGTTCGGTGCGCAGCTTGTAGGCCATCTTGACTACGGGACTCGCATCGGCGGGCGGCGGCGTGGGTTGCTCGGCGAAGTACTCCCGCCAGTTCTTGTGGTGCGCCTCGCGGCCGGTCGCGAGATAGGGCTCGATGGCGCGCGCTTCCAGGCCGGCGATGTTGGCGGCGCTGTAGAAACCGTTGTCGCCCGCCGCAGCCTTGGGGCGGCCCACGGCGGCCGGGACCGCATCCAGGTCGGGCAGCGTTTCGTTCTTATCGTTGGGATGATTGGTGACCCGGTTGCCAACCACCAGCAGGGTGGCTTGATCCACCACCGCCTGGGCGTTGTACGCCTGGTTGAAGCCTTGGTCGGTGCTGTTCTTCATGAATGGCCGCTCGCCTCGGCTTTGGCTTGGCGTGCCAGGAGCTTGGCTGCATATTCGGCCTGCTCGGCCGCATCGCGCTCTTTGGCCCGGGCCTCCAGGATTTGCTGGGCCTCAGCCAGGTTGCCCAGACGCTGCTGCCGCAAGGCGACCTCGTTGGCGACGTCCAGGCCTTCCGGCAGAACAGCTTGATCGGCTTGCTCGCCCAGCGCCAGCAACTCGGCGACCTCGCGGCGCAACTGTTTTTCGAGTTCCAGAAGCCGGTCATGGCTCACGGCATGACTCTTGGCGGCGTCCGCATGGATCTTACTGCCGTCGAAGCTGACATTGATGTGGCCAACCTTCAGCACGCCCAAATCGGCGGCCACCAGCAAGACCTGGACAAACAATTCACTGATCTGCGGCAGAAAGGTCTTGCGAAAGTGGGCAATCGTATCGTGGTCAGGATGCAGGCCGCCCGTAATAAACCGGAACGGAATGGATTCGTAAGTGGCCTTTTCGAGCTTGTGCGAACTGAACACACCGGTGGCGTAGCCGTAGAACAGCAGCCCCAAGAGCAGTTCCGGCGCAAACGCCGCACCGCTCACCGTAGCATAGCCCGCATAGATGGCGCTCAGGTCCAGCAGGGCAATCATGCGCACAATGAAGCGGGCCAGATGGTCGGCCGGCAGACATTCCTCAAGTGTGACGGTTTGTTTCAGCGTTGCTGCGTAGTCAACCGTGATGAACTGGCGCGCCATGGTTAGGACTCCTGGGACGAAGTTGTTGGCCAACCGGCCAGCTTCTACTTTGCCACAGCTTGGCGCCGACCGGAAGCCGCTCTCTCCGACAGTCTGCTAGGCCCGACCTGATGTTGGACAGTGATGTCCTCATCGAGATCCTACGCGGCCGGCCCGAAGCCGGCCAATGGCTTACCGGCCTGGACAACCAGATCGTCGGCATCTCGGTGCTGACGCGCATGGAGATCCTCCAGGGCGCTCGCAACCGACAAGAGCAGACGATTGTGATCGCCCAACTCAACCGTTACGAGTTGGTGCTCCTCGATGCCGGCGATGCGATCCAGGCCCTCAAGGAGAGTGTTGCAGATTGCAGGGTGAGTGGCAGGGGTGACGCTCAATGAGTGTCTTTTTTTGAGGCGAAAGCGGTTCCGCGTGGTAGCGTGTTGGGTATTAGTCAGCTCATCATGTGTCGGCGGTGCATCATGCCGTAGCGGGCGGCTAAGGCGGCTGGGACGACGTTCCGGCAGCGCTTCCTGAGCGTTTGGGGCCGCCTGGGGTCCGTTTGCGTCGGTTTTTGGGCAAACTGCACCCCTGTTCAGGCCGGGGCGGCTTGACTGGCCCGTTCGCGCTGGGCCAGCAGGCGCAGCCAGGTCTTGAGATTGAAAGCCATCCCGCTCATCTTGGCCTGGTAGTCGGCGTTCGCCAGACCGCGGCGCTGGCAGCGGCGGGCGCCGTTGTAGCGGGTCAGGCCGGCGATGATGCGTTCGACGCCGGGGCGCAGTTTCATGGCGGCCTTGAAGGCCGGCGTGGCGTTGAAGGTGCGCGCCTGGGCCAACTCATCGCGGTAATCGCTGATGAAGAACTGGCGCAGGCCCGGCTTGGCGGATTTGGCCGCGGCGGTTGCGGGGACGGCGCTGGCCGCGGTGATCGCGGGGACAGCGCTGGCCGCGGTGATCGCGGGGGCGGTACTGGCGGCGGCGGTGGGGATGGCGCTGGCCGCGACGACGGGAGCAGCGCTGGCCGCGACGACGGGGGTCTTGGGGCCGCGACAGGCCTGCCAGAGCGGACAGTCCTGACACTGGGCGGCCGTGAAGCGGAAGGTCCGACCGTCGCCGCCCTGGGCGCGATAGGTCGTGGTCGAGACCTGACCGTGGGGACAGGTTAAGCTCAGGTCATCGGCCGCGAGCGTGCAATCGGTGGGGCCGAGGGCATGGCGCGTCGCACTGGGGCGCAGCGGGGCGATCAGTTGGGTCTGACCGGCCGTCACCTGGGCGACCAGGGCGCGGGTCTTGGCTTCGCCGGCTGCGGCGTCGTAGATGAATTAGGCCGGCGTGACGCCGTGGTGTGCCTGCTGGGCAGTCAGCAGGTCGGGCAGGCCCACGGCGTCGGGTTGGGCGCCGGGGGCGGCCTGGATCTCGCGCACAAAATGCGTAGTAACCGCCACGTTGACGTTGTAGCCCAGCTCGCATTTGCCCGGGCCGTGGACGCGGTAAGTCGCGGCCGGGTCGGTGGCCGAGCCCAGGCGGTAGCTGCCCTGCTGGTTAGCCGGCAAGGTCGCGCCGCGCGTGATCGCCCCGGCGGCGGCGCGGGTGATGGCGACCTCATCGGCCACGATCTTGGCCAAGTCGGCCAGCCGGTCGGTCACCGGTTGGGTTTGGGCGGGCGGCAGGGCGGCCGCGGCCAAGTGGCTCTGCACCAGGGCGGCACAGGCGAGCGCCGCGGCCACGGTGGTTTGCAGGCGTTGGCGGCGCGCCTCCGCGTCCAGGTAAAACTCGTCCCGCTCGTCGGCCGCGCCGAAGAGGGCGGTGTGATCGAGTTGGGCGGTGACCGCGGCGGCAACGATGGGGGCGGCGACCGTCAGGTCGCGCAGTCGGCATTGGCAGGTGTGGCGGATGAGGCGCACCAGGCCTTCTTTGGCGGCGTGGGCCTGCAGGGCGAAGGTGTCGCCGATCTGCGGTTGGCGGCGCTCCTCGGGGAAGTCCTGGTCGATCTGGCGCAGCACTACATCGAAGAAGGTGCGGTGTTGATGCTCGATCACCCAGTGCTCGAAACGGGCCAGCGTGCTATGATCCGGGCCGGGCTCGAAGATGGCATAGCCGACGAACCACTTGATCACCAGATTGGTGCGAATCGCGTCTTCGAGGCTGCGCAAGGACAGCTTGAACAGGGCCTTGACGAGCAGCGCCCGCACCAGGCGCGGCACGGTGTGCGTGGCTTGGGCGCCAGCCGCGCACGTGGCGTGGTAGTCTGCGCAGGCCTGTTCCAACGGCACAACCTCCAGGTGGGCGGCCAGCTTGACCAAGAAGTCGGCGGGGGGCAGCAGCCGCGCGTACAACTGGGCGCTGAACCAGGCCAATAACCGCGTCCAGAGCGGCAAGCGCGCCATGGGCAAAAAGTCGGGAATGCTCAGCCTGGGGTGACCGCCTCGTGCAGGGTGAGCGCAGGGATGCAGTTTCGATTATGCTGCCTAAACGCCGCAGCGTCAACTCTTGGCCCTGAACTGTTCAACGATTCGCAATCTGCAACACTCTCTCAAGTGGTTTGAGACTTATCGCTTGAGCCACGGTGTGGGCATCATGGATTGCCTGATTGCAGCTTCGGCGTTGCGGATCGGCAAGCTGTTCTACACGTTCAATGTCAGGCACTATCGTTCCTTCTCGGTACCCGACACGAGCTGACTGGAGAGCGGACAGGCGCGATTTGCCAAGTGGGCCGATTTGAGGCATCGTTGGGCCCATCCTGATTCGGAGGTTCGCGACGATGCCCGCTCGGCAACTTTTCCTGCATGTCCGCGGT
>JAPLHB010000169.1 GCA_026389845.1 Chloroflexota bacterium | reverse complement strand
CGTCGTTCTGCGCGAGCGCGTCCAGCAGCGCCGCGCGCAGCGCTGCCGGGTCGTCCGCAACCACCGCCCCGGTCGTCTCCATGCCATAGTGCCGGCACCAGACGATCACGGTGGCCAGGTTGCTGGCGAAGACTTGGCCTGCCTCCAGGCGCCGCGCGCGGTGGGGCAGGCTCCCAGGCGCGGCAGCAGGAAACCCCAAGCCGACCACCTCGTCCCCTGTGGCGACGATGCCGACGCGCGGCCGCCGCACGACCGGGGCTTCGCTGTAGCCGGCTGCCGCGAGCAGCCCCACCTGCGCGGGCCGCAAAACAGTCCCCGCCGCGATGATGCATTGCCCCCCGGCCAGCTCGCTGCCGCGGCGCATCACGTTGCGCCCGGCTGCTGCATCGGTCAGCGCGAAGACGCGCTCCCCATCGCGAACCGCGAACTCCTCTGCCAGGACGGCATCGGCGCCCGCCGGCAGCGGTGCACCGCTCAGGATGCGGACAGCGGTGCCTTGGCTAACTTGACCGGCAAAGTTCCCTCCCGCCGCCACCTCGCCGGCCAGGTGCAGGGGAACAGGGCGGTCGGGGGCAGCCTGGGCCACGTCGGCCGACTGCACGGCGTAGCCGTCCTTCAACGAGACATCGGTAGTCGGCGAGTCGTCCTGGGCGATCAGGTCCTGCGCAGTCACGCGGTCGGCGAGTTCCCACAGGGGGGCCATCTCTGCGGGCTGCAGGGGTTCGAGGGCAGCCAGGGTGGCCGCCAGCGCGTCCTCATAGCCGATCATTACCCCAGTCATGGGAGCACTGCCAGTGCTGGTACAAGCAAAACCCGACGATGCGAGCAAAGGTTCATGGATCATCCCTGTTGTCAACTAGGCAGGTGAGTTTCATGCTCAACCGCTCTCCACGGTAACGGGCGCCGATATCGGGGACGATATCGGCGCCCGTTGTAGATCTCAGGCCGCCGTCCTATCCAGTTAGGGTTTCCAGACTTCCCAGACCCGGCCCACCAGCGCCGGGCCGGGCTTGAGGGTCACTTGCCCCGGCTCCCAGCCCGAAGGCGTCACTTCGCCCGTGGCGCGCACATGCTGGAACGCCTTCACCTGCCGCAGCAGTTCCTTGGGGTTCCGGCCGACCTCCGGCGTCAACACTTCCATGGCCCGGATCATGAAATCGGGGTCAATGATGAAGCGGCCCCGGATATCCACACCGGCTGCCTCGTCGTACACACCGTAGATCGCGCCGATCCTGCCACCCCCGTCAGACAGCATCGGGAAGGGCACGCCGCCTTTCACCATCTTGGTCAGCTCGTGTTCCTGCCACATTTTGTGTATGAACCGGCTGTCGGTGCTCATGGAGAGCACGACCACGTCCAGCGCCTTGAATTCGTCGTACATGGCGGCGACCGCCGCCAGTTCCGTCGGTCAGACGAAGGTGAAGTCACCGGGATAGAAGCAAAGTACGATCCATTTGCCCTTATAGTCCGAGAGCTTGACGGG
Source organism: Chloroflexota bacterium (assembly GCA_026389845.1). Taxonomy (GTDB): domain Bacteria; phylum Chloroflexota; class Anaerolineae; order CG2-30-64-16; family CG2-30-64-16; genus JAPLHB01. The sequence goes on along the minus strand of JAPLHB010000169.1, from coordinate 27,584 downwards.
CTGGAAGCCTACGCCCTCGACGAACGCCGTAGCCTCGAAATCAATAGCCTCTTTGCCAACGCGTGCGAGCATTCTTGTTGCCTCCTGTGCTGGTGGTGGGTAGGCCCCTGGCGGAAGGGGCAGCGGTGCGGGCAGGATTGGCCCGCGCGTGGGTTTGACGCAACCCTCTTTCAATTCCGGCATGTTAACCTCCTGTGTTCGCTGGGTCTATGCTGGCATTCCTTCTCGACGGACGGCGGCCTGACGCCCTCGATACCGGTGCGTATTATCCCATGATTTGCGGCTATTTAAGAAATCACCAATACTGCTCAGGCCTCTCTGTCCGCTCAGCCTGTCAACGACGCAGTAGTAAGGATACATTGGCTTGTGTCAGCGGCCCACAGGCTGCATCACCTGGCCGTCCTCCGGCCGGTTGTCGTACCACCCAGCCCGCGCATCGGCCTTGCGATCAAACTCGGGCACATAGGGTTTGATGTCGAGCAGCGGAGTGCCGTCCAGCACGTCGATCCCCTCGACCTCCAGTATCGCGCCGTGCCGCGCCGCCAGCCGCACCACCGAGAGTCCGATGGGGTTTGGCCGGTGCGGGTGCCGCGTGGCAAAGATGCCGCGCAGGTGACGATCCAAAAACGGCTTGACCCGCAGCGCGTAACCGGACGAGCGATGCAACGCGTATAACAGGATGATGTGCGAGAAGCCTTCGATGTCCTGCAGTCCCTCGGCGTACTCCTGGTACACCTCGACCTGGCTGACAGCCTGGGAGAAGATTGGCTGGATGGGGATCGCGTCCTCTTCGGCGAACGGCGTGCGAATAACGCCAATGGGTTGCATCACGAAAGCCATGCTCGGCTCACATCCCCGACAGCATCGGCTTGCGGGCGCTCGGCGCCACCTCCACAAGCTGCTCCGCGATCGGTTGGAAAACATCGCTCAGGTAGGTCTCGATCTGGCCCTGGTCGCACAACGCAGCAATCTGGGGGTCAAGGGGCAGGCGGCCCAGCAGGGGCACACCCAGCCAGTCGGCCATCTGCTCGGCGCGGCTGGGGCCGAAGATCTCGTGCTGCTTGCCCGTGTCCGGGCAGATGAAATAGCTCATGTTCTCCACCAGCCCCAGGAGCGGCACCTCCACCTGCGTTACCATCTGCGCGGCCTTGCGCACCACCATCCTGGATAGGTCTTGCGGCGAGGTCACCAGCACCACGCCGCTCATGGGCAGCGACTGCAGCACGGTCAGCGAGGCGTCCGACGTGCCCGGCGGCAGGTCCACCACCAGATAGTCCAGGTCGCCCCACAGCACGTCCGACCAGAACTGGCGGATCGCGCCGCTGATGAGCGGCCCGCGCCAGATCACCGCCTGATCTTCGGCCTCCAGCAGCAGGTTGATGGACATCACCCGGATGCCGGTGCGCGTCTCGGCTGGCAGGATGGCGACCGGGCTGGCCCCCGGCCGCGCGCCGTTCGGGAAGAACATCTTGGGGATGCTGGGGCCGGTGATGTCGGCGTCCAGCACGCCCACCTGATACCCGCTGCGGCGCAGACTCGTCGCCAGCAGCCCGGCGACCAACGATTTGCCCACCCCGCCCTTGCCGCTCATCACGGCAATCACGTGCTTGACGTGATTGAGCTTCTCGGCAAGCCCCTCCTGGGCCTTGCTGCCGTTCAGCGCGGACTTCTCCTGCGCGGTCATCTCGGCCAGGGTGATGTTAACGGCTTGGACACCATCCAGGGCCAGGGCTGCCTGCCGGGCGGCTGTCGCGAGCTGGTCCCGCAGCGGGCAGGCCAGGGTGGTCAAGGCCAGCGTGAATGTCACCTGGCCGTCGGCTACCCGGAGATCACGCACCATGCCCAGGTCCACGATACTGCGTCGCAACTCCGGATCGATCACGCCGGCCAGTGCCCGGCGCACTTCTGTTTCTGTGACCATGGCTCACCCTCGTCCGCTAATGGCCTGCGTGTTGGCCGTGGCCATGCTCATCGCCACAGTTATGTCCGCCGTGCTCCTGGCAGGGTGCGGCGCCGGTGATCTGGCCCTGCAAGAAGGCCTGGACGGCCTGGCACACGGTGCCGGTCGCGCCCGTCGCCGCCTGGATGCCGTAGTGCTGGAAGAAAGCGGCCGCTCGGGCACCCATCCCGCCGGTGAGCATCACGTCGGCGCCCTGGCTGCGGATGAAGGCAGGGATCGCGCCCGGCTCATGCTGCGGATAGTGTGGGTTGGCGATGGCTTGACTGGCTTCGATCTGCCCGTCCGTTACTTCCACCAGGGTGAAGTAGGGGGAGCCGCCGAAATGGCCGCTCACCGGCGCGTCCAGGCCGGCGTTCGTCTCTGAGGAAACCGCAATGCGCATTTTAGCTTTCTCCTGACTGTGGATGGCGTTTATCTTTGCAGAGACTGCGACACGCATGGAGATCCCCATGCGCGTCAGCTCTCCATTGTGATCTGGGCGATTCTGTCGAGCTTCGAGACCAGCCGCTGGCGTTCGCTGCCGATACGGCTCGCAGCCACGCCCAGGATCCCCAGCAGGCGGAGCATCTTATCCAGGTGAGCGTGGCCGAGTCGGCGGATCGTCGAGTACGCTTCTTGCAGGCGCGGCAAGGAAAGACCGCAAGCTCCGGCTAGCTCCGCCAATTGCTCCAGCTGTCCGTCAGCTGGGTCAGCCTCGCTCAGCGCCTGGCCGGCGACGACGGCGGCCAGCGGGTTACCCTCAACGTGGATAGTCGCGCGTGCCAGACGCAGGCCAGCATGGCAATGACGGAGGCGGGGCGCGCTGTTCGTGCCGTCAGCGAGAGCGGCCCACGACTTGACGCAGCGTTGGCGGCCGGCTTCCGAGTCCAGAATCAGGCTGCAGAAGGCGCAGCCGTCGGTGAAATCCGTGAGCGGCTGGCCCCGCGGGTCAACGATGATGGCAGCGACCTCGGCTGCTTCGCTGAAAAGCTGCTGCATGGCCTGCAAACAGGGCAGCGGCAGCGTGGGCTGCCTGACGGGGGAAGCGCCGCTCAGGCCTGACTGGGGGGTGACGATCTGCCTGATATCCTCTTCGCGAAAGCGCCACTGGCCGCCGACTTTGACGCCGTTGAGTCGCCCGCTGCGGAGCATACGATAGATCGTCATGCGGTCGACCTGCAACTGCTCTTGGAGCTGCCGTGCCGTGAGGAATCTCTCCATCTGCTCCCTCTTCTGAGGCAACATGAATAATCGCTCTTCTCGACCTGAGGTTACTCCAGTTTGCACGTCCTGTCAAGTATGTTGGTTGACAATGCCGCACAATCGTGGTATTATATAACATATTAGCATAGACTTGGTGGTAAGGAGGCCTCGATGAAAGCATACTTGAGGTTTGCTGTGTTGCTACTAATGGCAGGCCTGGGGCTCAGCGCCTGCCAAACGCTACCGGTGCCGGTTTCTGCTCCCGCTACCAGCATCGCGCCGACCTCGACCCCTACCGACACCGCGCCGGTGACCGTCGCCATCATTCCCAACCTTGATAATGGCCAGGCTGTCTGGCAAGCCGCGCAGTGCACGGCCTGCCACGGCCCCCTGGCGCTGGGCGGGGTCGGACCACAATTGGCTGCGACAAAGCTGTCGTACAACGAGTTCCTGCATACGGCACGGACGGCCTCCCCGCACAAGCCAGCCTATGATGAAGCTACCTTGCCCGATCTGAGCATATACAACATCTATGCCTGGGTGCGCACCCTGGTTCCGCAGGCCCAGGTGGTGTCATCTTCGGCCGTTACTTCTACCAACCAACTGCCTCAAGTGCAAGAGATGATGGCCATGACCATCTGGACCTGCAAGAAGTGCTCGACCTGTCATGGTGTGTTTGCTCAGGGCAGCGCCTCCGGTCCTGCGCTGGCCGGCCTAAACGATCCGCTCGCTCAGGAGTTGGCGCAGATGCGCAGTACCGCCGCCACGATCAACGAACACAGCGCCGACAACATCGCCGACGACATCTTTGCGCGGTTGTACGAATGGCTCAAGGTGGGTTGCCTGCCAGGCGAGTGCTCCCAGTAGCTCATCCTCGTTCAGCCGCGATTCGATCTCCGAGTCGTCAAGTTTATTAGTTGACAATGGCAGAAAACTAGCTATACTCACGACTGTGACTATGGTATCATAATCCTGCGGGTTTTGCTTCTGATACTCGGTTGTACCCCTATGCCGGATACCGAATTCTCCTTGGGCACTCGGCTCCGCGGCCTGCGCAAAGAACGCGGGTTGTCACAGCGCGAGCTGGCTGACTTGGCGAGCCTTTCACCCAACGCTATCTCACTGATCGAGCGGAACGCGATTTCGCCCAGTGTCGCGACCTTGCAGCGGCTGGCCGGGGCGCTGGGCGTGAAGATGAGCTATTTCTTCGAGAGCGAGACCCTGGCACGTATCCTACACGTTCACCCCAGTGAACGGCCGGTGATCCACGGCGCCGGGTTGACCATCGAGGGGCTGGGCGCACGCCTGGCCGACCAACAGATGGAGCCGTTCCTCATCACCCTGGCGCCGCACGCCGACATGGGGACGGGGCAAGTCGTGCACGTGGGGCACGAGTTCGTCTGCTGCCTGGCCGGCCACGTGCAATACCAGATTGACGGGGCGCTCCATCTGTTGGAGCCTGAGGACTTCTTGCTGTTCGAAGCGGATCTGCCGCACCGCTGGGGCAATCCCGGTGATGAGGTCGCCCGGCTGTTGCTGGTGTTGCAGGCGCCGGATGGGGTGCAAGAGCCGGCGCGGCGGCATTTCTCTGACTATCCTTCGGTGACACACCTGGGATAACGGGTTGCAGGGGCGCTTTGGGGATCACAGAGCGCATGGGCCATGGAAGAACTCCTGACCACACGGCAGGTGCAAGAACTGCTGCACGTTGACCGCACTACGATCTACCGCCTGGTGGCAAGCGGCCAATTGCCCGCGATCCGCGTCGGCAAGCAGTGGCGTTTTACGCGCGCCGCGATCGAGTCCTGGCTGCAGCATAACGCAGCGCCTGTTGCTGCGTCCGCGCCAACGGACAACGACGATGCGCTGCCGTTTTCTGCACACGTGGCGCAGGCTGGCATGCAGCAGTTGCAGGATGTGCTCGCCGACTTATTGGGCGTCATGCTCGTGATGACCGATATGAAAGGCCACCCGGTCACCGAACCCAGCAACGTGTGCGGCTACTATCGGGCCCTCATGCGGGATGATGGGCTCGGCCGCTTGTGCGATGCGACCTGGCCGCAGCTCGCCGCCGCTTTGCCCTTGAAGCCGCAGTTTGTCAGGAGCCAGCTTGGTCCCCTCTGCGCGCGGGCCTTCATCCGGGTGGACAACCGACTGGAAGGCATGTTGGTGACCGGCTGTGTCGCGCCGGATACGTGGCCTCCGACAGACGAGATACTCAGTTCAGCAGCGAGCAAGGCAGGTCTGGAACCGAAGCAGATAGCGAGCAGCCTTGACGCGGTGCATCACCTATCAAGCGCGGAACGCGAGCGCGTTTTGGGCGCCATCCAGCCTATCGCGGACATCATCTCGCAGATGATTGCGGAGCGGCAGGCGTTAGTCCGGCGACTGCGGGAGATCGGCTCATTGGCCTCAGACGGCCCCAGGCGCTTGTGAGCGCCTTAGGGCCCGGCCCAATTCGGAAAGGAGGTCCTATGGTCAAAGGTAAGTGGTGGTGGATCATTCTCGGCGCAGGTATTGTGCTCTTATTGGCGCTGGTGCAGCTCCGGCTGCCGGCCGTGCAGGCGCAATGCGGCACCCAGGCGTCTTCGTGCAAGAGCTGCCACGAGGTGCAGGCCAAGGACCCGGTGAACAGCAAAGGGGTATGGCATACCGATCACGCCTTTGGCGATTTTTGCGAGTTCTGCCATGCCGGCAACGTCCACGCGACCGACAAGGCCGCCGCACACCAGGGGTTGGTCGCCTGGAATGCGGACGTGAAGGCGTCCTGCGCGAGCTGCCATGCCACCGACTACGAAACGAGGGGGCAGACGTACGCCTCAACGCTCGGGGTGCAACTCAACACCGGCGGCGGGGCAGCGGGAACGAGCGCCGTCGCGGTGAGCGGCGCAACGGCCGCGTGCGCACCCCAGGGCGGCGAGGAGATTGATTACAACCTGCTCTACGCACAGCACATCGCCCGCCCGCCGCTGGTATCCAACTGGGGCAACCTGATCCTGGGTGTGATGATCCTGGGGCTGGGCGCCGTCTTTTTCGGGACCGCCTGGACGTGGGAAGGTTGGGGCCGCAAAGTGGCCGCCTGGATCAGGAACAACGTGATGCCCGTCACTCAGGCGGTGGCTGACGTCTCCAAGCGATCCGAGGACGCCGGCAGCAGCGCCTTTGATCCCGAACAACACGCGTAGCTGACGCATACGAACGCACGAGGAGTACGTCATGAGACTTATCAAGCTGCTCAGAAAAAGCGAGTGGTCTCCCTATCTCGGGGGCGCCTTGCTGGGCCTGCTGGCGGTGTTATCGCTGCTCTTCACGAATCGCCTCCTGAGCGCGTCAGGCGGCTTTGAGAGTGTCGGTGGAGCGATCGTCAGGGCCATCAGCCCGGCAGCCGGTGACAACGTCTACTGGAAGTTCGTCATGCCGGCCGGGATCGGCTGGAGCGTGTTCGTCCTGCTGGGGATCTTTGCGGGGGCGTTGGTCTCCGCGCTGGCCGGCGGCACCTTCAAGTGGCAGGCGGTCTCCGACGAGCAATGGAAACGTATCTTCGGCCCGGCGCGTTGGAAACGTTGGCTGGTGCTGTTCGTGGGTGCTATTCTGCTGGAATACGGCGCGGGCATCGCCGGCGGCTGCACCAGCGGGTTGGCCATCTCGGGCGGGCTGCAACTGACGCCCTCGGCCTTCCTCTTCATCATGGGCATGTTTGCTTCCGGGATTCCCACCGCCATGATCCTTTATCGCAGGAGGTATTAGATGCTCCAGTATCTTCCGGCTCTCATCGTCGGTTTCGTATTCGGTTGGCTGCTGCAGAAAGTCGGCCTGACCAGGTACAGCAAAATCGTGAACGTCTTTCGCTTCACTGATATGGCCGTCCTCAAGTTCATGATGTCCGCCTTGGTGGTGGGGATGATCGGGGTTTACGCCCTGAAGGACCTGGGGCTGGTCACTCTCGTCGGCACGATGCCCACCTACATCGTGGGCAACGTGGTCGGCGGCTTGATTTTCGGCGTCGGCATGGCCGGCGCCGGCTACTGACCCGGCACCTGTGCCGCCGGTGGCGGCCAAGGCAACGTGGATTATATCGTCCCCGGTTTCTTGGGCTTTCTGGTGGGAGCCATCCTCTTCGGCTTGACGTACCCGACCGTGTTTCCAGTGATCTCTGGGATCGCGAACCTGGGTTCGGTTTACCTTCCGGATCTGCTCAACGTCAACCATTGGCTGTTGATCGCTGTCTTCACACTCATGACGCTCTTTTTGTTCTATGTTTTGGACAAAAAGGGCGGGCCACGACGGGATCGGGCTGCCGAATAGGCCCAGCGGAGCCAGATGATGACCGACGAATCAAACCAAACGCGCGGAGTCTCGCGGCGGCAGTTCTTGGGTTGGGCGGGCGCGAGCGTGGTGGCCGGCGCGGTGGCCGCCAGCGGCCTGGACCTGCTACGCCCCCTGGGCACGGGCGCCGCGACCCATGCAACGCGCCGTCCAAGCGATGCGCCCCCCACGCAGTTCGACCGCGAAGTGACGTCCCTGTGTGAGATGTGTGTCTGGCGCTGCGGCTTGCGCGCCAAAGTCAAGGATGAGCGGATTTACAAGCTGGAGGGCAATCCCTTCCACCCGCATTCCCGCGGCATGCTTTGTCCGCGCGGCCAGGCCGGCATCGCCACCGCCTACGATCCCGACCGGCTCAAGTATCCTCTCATCCGCAGCGGCCCGCGCGGCAGCGGCAAGTGGCGGCGGCTCAGTTGGAACGAGGCGTTGGACACCGTCGCGGCCCAGATGTTGGCCATCAAGAGCCAATACGGCGCCGAGGCGATGATCTTCAGCACGACGCACAACCTGGTCCAGACGCAGTTCGAGAACATGCTGCACGCCTTCGGCACACCCAACTATGGGACGCAGCGCTCGCTCTGCTACAACTCCATGATCACTGCCAACCTGATGACCTTTGGCCTGGAAGAGCCGGGGCGCGATTACAGCCAGGCCCGCTACATCATTTACACCGGCCGCAACGTACTGGACTCCATCTCCAATTCGGAGGCCCAGGATGCCGTGTCGGCGATCGCGCGCGGGGCCAAGGTGGTGGTCCTGGAGCCGCGTTTTACGAAGACTGCGGCCAAAGCGACCGAGTGGCTGCCCATCAAGCCGGGCACCGACCTGGCTTTCCACCTGGCGCTCATCCAAGTGATTATCGAGCAAGAGCTGTACGACGCCGATTTCGTGCAGGAGTACACCGTCGGGTTTGAGGCGCTGCGGAAGGCCACCCGGAGCTATACCCCCGAATGGGCGGCCAGCAAGTGCGAGATTCCGGCCGAAACCATCCGGCGCATTGCCGTCGAATTCGCCCAGGCGGCCCCGCAGGCTTTTGCCCATCCTAACTGGCGCACCAGCAACTTCCTGAACTCCTTCCAAACCGAGCGAGCGATCGCCTGTCTCAACGCGCTGGTAGGCAGTTGGGGGCGTCCCGGAAGCCTGCAACCAGTGGGCGGCGAAGAGACCGCAGGGCTGGGCAGCACCCCCCAACCCGCGTACCCGCGCACCGCCGCGGCGCGGTTGGACGGCGTACCCTGGAAATACCCGCTGGTGCCGCTCAAGCTGGGCGTGTTCCAGGAGTTGCGCGACAACATCATCACGGGGCAGCCTTATCAGGCCCACGGTTGGTTTGTCTACCGGCAGAACCCGGCGCAATCCCTGCCGGACCGGACCAAGACGGCCGAAGCCATGAGCAAGCTGGACTTCATCGTCACGATAGACATCAGCATGAACGATACCGCCTGGTTCAGCGATGTGGTGCTGCCTGAGGCGTCGTATCTCGAACGCTATGACCCGCTGGCCGTCGTGGATGGGACGGTCTTCATCCGCCAACCGGCCATCGCGCCGCTCTACGAGAGCAAGCCTGGGCTGTGGATCTTCAAGGAATTGGGCCAGCGGCTGGGTCTGGCCGACTACTTCCAGTACCAGGACGAAGAGGACTACATCCGGCAGCAGCTCGCCCCCCTGGACATCACTCTGGAAGAGTTGAAGGCGAAGGGGCACTATCGCCTGCCGGTCACCGAGGCCGCGGGTGCCAAGGCGTTCGTCTTCAACACGCCGACCGGCAAGATCGAGCTTTCCTCGAAGACTCTGGCCGACAGCGGCTTCTCGGCCGTGCCTGTTTGGGAGGAACCGGTCAGCAACGAGCCAGGCACCTTCTATCTGCTGTCCGGCAAAGTGGCCCAACACACCCAGTGCGCCACGCATAACAACAAACTGCTCCACGAACGCGTGCCGTCGAATCCGCTGTGGATCAATGCCAGGCCGGCGGCCGAGCGGGGCATCAAGGACGGCGACGAGGTCTGGGTCGAAAGCCTGGCCGGGAAGGTCAAGACGACTGCCTACGTCACCGAGAAGATTCGGCCCGACTGCGTGTTCATGACGTTCGGTTTCGGCCATGTGAGCAAGGCGCTCGTCAGCTCCTACGGCCAGGGGGCCAGCGATAGCAGCCTGCACCTGAGTTTCACCGATCCGGTGAGCGGTTCGCAGGCGCTCTCCCAAACCTTTGTCACGATCACCAAAGCATGAAGGACAAGCGAGAGATGGATCATCCTAACACCTCGCCAACGAAGACCCGGTGGGTCTTCGTGATGGAGCCCGAACGCTGTATTGACTGCGAAGCCTGCATGATCGCCTGCTCCGTTGAGAACGAGGCGCCCCTGGGCAAGCATCGCAACTGGATCGTCAAGATCGACAAGGGCACCTTCCCCAACCTGAGCACGACCTTCCTGCCCGAAAACTGCCATCATTGTTCCAATCCACCGTGCGAGCGCGTCTGCCCCACCGGGGCGACTTATCGCCGGGAGGATGGCCTGGTGCTGGTCAACTTCGACAAGTGCATCGGCTGCAAATACTGCATGATGGCCTGCCCCTACGACGCCCGTTTCGTGAACGAAGAGAAAAAGGCAGTGGACAAGTGTACGTTCTGTGTCCATCGGCTGGACGCCGGCCTGTCGCCGGCTTGCGTGGAAACATGCATCGGCCATGCGCGCCACTTTGGCAACATCAATGACCCGGATAGCGACGTCGCCAAGCTCCTGGCGCGGCATCCCTCATATCGTCTGTACGAGGAAGCCGGCAGCGAGCCCGCTATCTATTACATCTACAGCAATCGGGTCAGCGAGTAGAGTTTCATATTGTCATGTTGAGCGGGCCTAAAGTACGAGGGCCGTTACGGCGAATCGCCAGCGATCGCGTAGCATCCTTTAGGAAACATCTCGTAGTGGAGCGCTTGATCATGGAACATATCGAATTCCATTGGAATGCGTTGATCGTCTTCTATCTCTTCACGGCCGGCGTGAGCGCGGGCGCTTTTTTCGTCTCCGGCCTGGCCACCTACCTGGGCGGCGAGCGTTACAAGCGCATCAGCCGTATCGGCGCGCTGATCGCGCCCTGGCCCGTGATGCTGGGCCTCCTTTCGCTCATCTTCGACCTGACGAAGCCGCTCGAGTTCTGGTGGCTGTTCCTGACGGTCGAGTATACGTCCCCGATGTCTATCGGCGCCTGGCTGCTCACGCTTTTCACCGTGGTGGCACTCATCTACTTTGTGCTGTGGTTCCCGCGTCCGTGGCGCGACTTGCTCCGTGTGCCCCAGCGGCGGGGTGACCTGCGCACGCCGAAGGCATGGAAGCCCCTGGATCAGACGCAGATTGACAAGGCGCGACGCGTGGTGGCCGCCATCGGCGCGCCCATCTCGATCGGGGTGGGCATGTACACCGGTGTGCTGCTCGGCGCAGTCCCGGCCCGGCCCCTTTGGAACACGCCCATGGTGGCCCAACTCTTCCTGGTGTCCGCCATGAGCACGGGGGCTGCGATCGTGTTGCTTATCGCCGCCTTGCTCCGTCCGAAAGCGGGCCATGACTATCTGCACGAGGAACGCCGCTTCCTGGTCAGCCTCGACGTCATGCTGATCCTGGTCGAGATCTTCATTGTGACGCCTTTCTTCCTGCACCAGGCGTTGAGCACCTGGAGCTCGTCCAGCAGCTTACGCATCCTCCTGGGCGGACCCTACACCCTGCTTTTCTGGCTGGGGTTTGTGTTCCTCGGCTTGCTGGCCCCGTTGGCGATTGAGGGTTTCGAGCTGTTCCCGGTCGTCTGGCGCAAGCAAGCCGTGAAGTACAGCCGTCTGTGGGCAGGGCTGAGCGCTACCCTGGTGCTGGTCGGCGGCGCGGTGCTGCGCTACGTGATCGTGTTTGCCGGCCAGGTGTCGCACTTCTTACCGCTCTACACGCGTTAGCTCATAAGAGAATCTGAAGGCGCTATGTATGACTTACGCCCTTATCTAGCAGAATCGAGCAAACGACATAGCCACCTCTGCCCGCGCCTGGTGCTCGGCGTGCGCATGGCGCTGGCCGGCGCACAGACGCTGGAACTGGAGATCCCCAGGCTGGACAAGGATCTCCTGGTCATCGCAGAAACGGACGGCTGTTTTCTTGGTGGGCTGGAGGTAACGGCCGGTGTGTCGCCCGGCCACCGCACCCTGCGCATCGAGGACTATGGCAAAGTCGCGGCCACGTTCGTTGACGTGCGCACCGGCACGGCGATCCGGCTTGCGCCCCGGCCCGATGTGCGCGTGCGCGCCCGAGACTACGCCCCCGGCGAAACCCGCCACTACTTCGCCCAACTCATCGGCTACCAGATCATGCCGGATGAAGAGCTGTTTTCCATGACGCCGGTCGTTCTGAGTACATCAGTGGGCGATCTCATCAGCCGCGCGGGGGTGCGGACGACTTGTGTGCTCTGTGGGGAAGAGATCATCAACGAGCGCGAGATCGTGGTGGATGGCGTGGCGTACTGTAGATCCTGTTGGGGGCAGACGTATTACCAGGTGGCCGTACCCCTACTGGAGCTTACCGGCAACGTGCAGTGGCCGCAGATGGCGGAAGTTTTCTGCGCCCTCCAGGAATATGCCGCTGCGCCCGAAAAGCGGCCCATTTTCAGGTAGCCCCGTGGCTAGATGTGAAATAGAGAGACGCATGAAACCACTGACACGACTCGGCATGCTTCTGGTGGCCATCGCTTTGAGCACGCTTCTCCTTTCCGCTTGCGCCGAGAGATTGGCCCCTGCGCCCGCGTTCCCCACGACGACGCGCCCGGCGGCAGTCGCCACCAACCTGGCGCCGGCGAACCTGGCGCGCGGGCAGCAGGTCTACCTCGACAAGCAGTGCGTGGCCTGTCATGGTGCGACGGCAACCGGGGGCGTCGGCAAAGCGCTGGCCGGCACCACCTTGACGTTTGACAGGTTCCTGTACATACTGCGCAATGCGATCCCGCCAAAGCCTTCTTTCAACGAAGTGGAGCTGCCGGCGCAGGACGCCTACGATGTCTATGGTTGGCTGCGGAGCCTGACTCGCACCGGCTCGGCAACGCCGGCTCCGCCCCCGGATCTTGGGCCCGGCAAAGTATTGGGCATGACGCTGTGGGTCCAGGGCCACTGCGATACCTGTCACGGCGCTTTCGCTCAGGGCAGCCCCAAAGGGCCGACGTTGGCCGGTGTCAGCGGCGCCTTTGAGCAGGAACGCGATCGCATGCGCCAGAATGCCGGCGCCATCCCCGGACATGCCGATCAGGTCATGGACGATGCGACGTTCCAGCGGCTTTACCAATGGCTGAAACAAGGTGCGAATCCCAATAGTGGCTGCTGAACCTCAAGTCTATGAGATCCTGGCCCAGGCCTTGCTCTACCCGGACGCCACGTTTGTCGCGAGGATGCAAGCGCGCGACCAGGCGTTATCGGTTGCCTCTCCCTGGGCTCAGCAGATGGTAGATGCCTTGAGCGGAGAAGCGCTGGAAGATCTGCAAGCGGAGCACGTCCGGTTGTTTGTGAACGCCTATGGTGGCGCGCCCTGTTTGCCGTATGAGTCAGTCTACGTCGAAGGACGGGTGCTGGGCGAGGTTGCGCAGGAAGTCGCGGCCTTCTACGCCCAATGGGGCGTGCGAGAAGCGAGCGAAATGCCCGATCATGCTGCCGTGGAGCTGGCTTTCGCGGCCCAACTGGCACGCCTGCGGTCCCTCTTTGAGGAAGGGGAAGAGCGAAACCTTGTGCGGCAGGCGTTAGAGGAGTTCGAGCGCGACCATTTGCGCGTCTGGCTGCCCGGCCTGGCAGCCGACTTGCAGACGGCTGATCTGGCGTTCTACCGGGCGTTGGGCGTCGCGCTGCAGGCCATCTTCGGCGTCAAAGCGGCTGCTGGCCGAAGCGGACGGAACGCGGCCTCATCCGATCTTTTCCTGGATCTGCCCGCATGACCGACCCCCATGCTTCGACGACCGGCGGAAAGTTCGGCCCGGCAGCCGGTCAGGCCAGGTTGATCGTAGAAGGAGATCGGCCGCTGCCGGGCCGGCGTCAGTTCCTCGCCTGGCTGACCGGCGGCTCCCTGGTGACCGTCTCAGCGCTCGCGCTCGGCCAGGTCGTACGCTTCCTGGCCTTTGAGCCTGCCGCTGAGGCCCCGACCGCGATCCCCATCGGCCAACCGGATAGCTACGCGCTCGCTGCGCTGACGTATATCGGCGCGGCGCGGGCCTACATCGGACGCGATAGCGCAGGTCTCTACGCGCTCGACGCTGTTTGCACCCACCTGGGTTGCTTGGTGGAGCAGAGCGCCGGCGGCGGGTTCGCCTGTCCCTGCCACGGCAGCCATTTCAGCGCCGATGGCCAGGTGCAGAGCGGACCGGCCAGCAAGGCGTTGCGCCACCTGGCCCTGGAACTCAACCAGGACGGGCAGGTGGTGGTAGATCGCGCGCGGCCGGTGGCCGCGGAGACGCGCCTGGCGATAAACGCCTGACCTTCACACAGCGCCATGACTTACAAGCGCCCTAACTTCTTTTACCACCTTCATCCTCCGACGCTGCCGGCGCGCGAGAGCCGTTTCGGCTACACCTTCGGGCTGGGCGGCATCTCGTTGCTGCTGTTCCTGGTGCTCGGCGTCACCGGCGTGCTGGAAATGTTCATCTACCTGCCCACACCCACAGGCGCTGCCGAGTCAATCCGTCAGATCACCTACCTCGCCCCATTCGGCTGGCTGCTGCGGAATATGCACTATTGGGGCGGGCAGATGATGGTCGGGACGGTGGTTTTGCACATGGCCCGCGTCGTTCTGAGCGGGGGCTACAAAGGACGCCGCTTCAACTGGCTCATCGGCATGGCGTTGCTGGTGCTCACGCTGTTGCTTGACTTCACCGGCTATGTGCTGCGCTGGGACCAGGATACCGCCTGGGCGTTGGTGACAGGCACCAACCTGATCGACGCGATCCCTGGCATTGGCCCGGCGCTCTACCGCTTGCTGGTCGGCGGCCAGGCAGTCGGCCAGGCGACCTTGCTGCGGTTCTACGCCTGGCACGTGCTCGGGCTGGTGTTGGTGGCGACCGTGCTCATCGCCTGGCACAGCTTCCGCGTGCGGCGCGATGGCGGCATCTCCCATCGGGAGCCGGCGTCCCGCGTGGGCCGCGAGCAGTTGGTCAGAACCGAGCTGCTCGCAGCCCTGCTGACGCTGGCCGTGCTGGTCGGGCTCAGCGTGGCCGCGAACGCGCCTTTGGGTCCGGCTGCCGATCTCTCCGTGCTGGCCGGGGAACCCCGGGCGCCCTGGTTTTTCCTGTGGATCCAGGAGCTGCTGCGGAGTGCGCCGCCCTTCCTGGCCGGTGTGTTGGCGCCGGCGGCCGTGCTGCTGCTGTTGAGCGTCTTGCCCTACGCGCTCGACCGGGGGCAAGCCGGCAGCGGTGAATGGTTCAACCGGCCGGGGCGCCTGGCGCAAGGCGTCTTCCTGGCGGTCGTCATCCTGGTCATCGTCTTGACGGCCAGGGGCCTGTTGCGATGAGTGCGCGCAGCGACCGAATGGTGGCCGCCGCGGCGCTTTTGTTGGCTGTGGCTCTGTTCGCAGCCTGGGGACGCCAAGCCGACCAGCCGCCGGTGAAACAAATCATCCCGACCCTAACCAACCGGCCGGAGCTCTGTCTCACCTGTCACGACGGCATCGAAGAAATCAGTCCCTCGCATCCGGTCGCAGCCCTCGGCTGCACCACCTGTCACGGCGGCGATGGGCTGGCGTTGGATGCTGACCTCGCCCACACCGGGATGTACGGCGGTCGCAATCCGGCCGACCTGGCTGTGGTCAATGTCGCCTGCGGTGGCGCCGACTGTCACAGCGGCGATCCGGTCGCGGGGCGCGATCATATCCAGCGGGTCAACACCAGCATTCAGGCCACCTATGCGGGCGCCATTGCTCAGGTGCGTTATGCCTTCGGCGCGCAGCCCGATCAGACGGCCCACATGGGCGCCCATGCCGTGCAAGATGACCAGGTCCTGTCGCCGGACGCCGTTGCGTCGTTGACGGCCTTTGTGACCGGTGCAGCGGATCCCGAGTCCGTCCAGCAGTTCGCTGCGCGCTGCCTCACTTGCCACCTGCTGGCTCAACCTGTCGCCGAGCCTACCTTCTACCGCGCCACAGGCTGCGCAACCTGCCACGCGCTTTACGATGAGGACGGCCTGTATAGGGGCAGCGATCCCACCCTCTCGCGTACGGAACCTGGTCACGCCAGCGCACATCGTTTGACCACGGCCATACCTTACACGCAGTGCAATCACTGCCACAACCGCGGCAACTACAACCTGCCGCGGATGACCTTCGTCGAACGCACCGACCTGGCGGCATTGCCGGCGTCCACGGCCGAGGACGCCACTGCGCGGCGCCTAGCCGAGTACTACCAGCCCATTGGGCAGTTCACGCGCTGTGAGTGGGAGCTGGATTGCGTTGATTGCCATACCGCGCGGGAAGCGATGGGTGACGGAGATATCTACGGCAGCCAGGCCGATGCGCAATACATCCAGTGTCGCACCTGCCACGGGACGCTGACGAAGACGCCCGCGCTGGCCACGATCACCGATCCGAACGATGTCGTGTTGCGCCAGGCCCAGGTCAACGGCAAGTATACCCTGCAAGTCGGCGACCAGGTAGGGGTGACGGACCGCGGGGAGAAGTTGGGTCAGGTTCGCTGGAGCGGGGATCACCTGGTGCAGACGATGAAAGTGACGGGGCAAAGCCACAGCGTCCCCTTGGTCAAAGGCACGGCCTGCACACAAAAGCCCGATGAGCAAGCCTCACACTACTGTCACGAGTGCCACGATTACGGGCACTAAGGGTCACGAGAGAATTGCACAGCGCGGCGAGGGCGGAGTTCAGATAGGCGAATTCCGCGAGCATGACGATCATGCCTGTGCGCATGCCGATGGACAGACCGAGCGACAACGCGCCGGTCGCCGCTCCCGCCAGCGCGCCATACGGAAGTGCGAACCAGATGTTCACGCGGAGCCGCCGGTGCAGCCAAGCGAAGAAGGTAATTCCCGCTGTCGTGAGGAGAGTCTGCATCAGGCAGGTCAGGACCGCGAGCGGCCAGCGCCAGGCGCCCGGCGACATGGCGGGGAAGAGCCCGACGAGCCAGAAGACGTCGATGGCGCCGGCGATGAGCAGGCCGAAGATGACCGCCGCCTTGAGGTCCGAACGCAGAGCACCCGTCGATGCCATCAGTTCCCTCCCGTCACCGAGTTCAGCCTGACTACTCCTCATTATGCTGCGGTTCGCGGTATATAGCGAACGGCCATCCAGCTCCGACCCTTGTTGCTGCTGATTCTACCGGGGGCTCCATTTCACTCACGGCTCGCCCCCTTCATCTGCCTGCCTTTGATGAGCCAACCGAGGAGGGCTGCGCCGGCCAGCACACCGCCTGTCACGGCTAGCCCGGTCTGCACCGCGCGCCAATCGAGGGGAATTTCTGCGCTGCCCTCCCGCATCGGCGGCGCGGCCGGATCGAAGTGCGCGTACAGCCGGTTGATCGCCGGCGTGGGCACGGTCGTCAGCCGGACCAGCGCCAGGAACTCATCCGCCAGATGCTGCATCTCATCCCTGGCCGCGCCTGCGTGTTTGGCCAGCGCGACCTCCATCAGCGGATGGCGCAGCCGGCGTTGAAGGATCCCAACCAGCAGCGGCTCCGGCACCCAGGCGAAGACGCGCACCGCAGTCGGCGTGATTGGGTAGCCCAGGGCCTGCAAGACTCGGAAGCCCTCCCGGATCGCGCGCACGGCCAACACCAGCGCATCACGCGTGTCGGCCAGGCGGATGCGATCCAGGCCGCACATGTAGAACGCCGCGGCCAGCGACGGCATGAGCAGCGCCACGTGATACTTCAGCCAGGCATCCATGTCGCCCCGCACCTCGACCTTGAAGCCGGGCATTCGCCCCAGCGCGGCGGCCACCTGCTGGGTTCGGTCCGTGCTGCGGCCGTCAATTTCACCGATGGGCACGGTCATCTCGTCGCCGGGTCGGCCGGTCAAGACGTGCATCACGTGCCCGTCCCGGTAGCCGGCGGAGGATGGAAAACCGATCAGCACCCGCTCCCGGCCCAACGCCTGCACCAGCGCGTCCGGCCCGGCCGCGCTGTTCGTCAGGAAGAGGATGTTCGGGATGTGCGGGGTAGCCGCCAGGACGGGGAGGAGGTCCAACGTCTGGTT
Organism: Chloroflexota bacterium; assembly: GCA_026389845.1. Lineage (GTDB taxonomy): Bacteria > Chloroflexota > Anaerolineae > CG2-30-64-16 > CG2-30-64-16 > JAPLHB01. Next base: position 9,921 of record JAPLHB010000169.1, on the reverse strand, counting down.
CTTGCGCATGATGACCAGCGCCAGGTCGTAGGCGTCGTCAGGCGCGAGCTGCTCGATGGTCGCCACCTGGTCCGTCGTCCACTCGTCCGTCTGCACGTCGTGCAGCACGATGCCGTGCTGCCGCAGGTCGGCCAGGCGCTGGCCGCGCGCGAGCAGCGTCACGTCGTGCCCGCCCTGGCGCAGGCGCGCCGCGAACAGGCTGCCCAGGGGCCCTGATCCACATACCAGGATCTTCATGGCGCATGTCCTCCTTTCATTGCTCTTCCACTTGAGCGGGTCTTTGTCGGGCATCGAGTCCAAGAACAAGCGTGTAATAGAAGAAGTTCCCGATCTTCTTGACCGGGTGCAGGCCTGCCGCAGCCGCCCAGCGGGTCACCGTGCTGGCCCGCGGGTAGTCGGGGTCCACCAGGATCTCGCTGACGGCCACCGCCCCCGACGGCTTGAGCACCCGGCGGAACTCCCGCAAGGCGCGCACCGGGTCGGGAATCTCGCCCGTCACGGTGATCATGTAGATCAGGTCGAAGAAGTCGTCCGGGTACGGCAGCTCGTAGGCGCTGGCGACGCGCGCCTCGATGTTGGTCACGCCTTCCGCGGCGGCGCGCTGCTGCACCCGCTCGATCATCTTCGGCTCGATGTCGATGGTGTGCAGGTAGCCGCTCGGACCGGCGCGCCGGGCAGCGGCAATGCTGAAGCGACCGTTGCCTGGCCCAACATCCAGGACCGTCATCCCCGGCTCGACGCCGTGCCGGACGGCGGTCGCGTCGGGCGGTTGGAGCCGACGCCGCAGCGGGTTGTCAATGAAGTTCGCGAGGAACTGAGGGATGGGGAACTTGTGGAACCTGCGAACGATCCTCACCAGCGTGTGGCAGGCCAGCAGGACGACCGGCAGGAGCAGGATAGCTTTCAGTAGACGGAGTAGCTGCTGCTTGATCATGGGTGATTCCTCCATCACGCCTGCGCCAGGAAACCGTCAATGACGGCCAGGTACTCGTCCTCACGAATCACCGAGGCCGTGTGCCCGGTCCCCTCGAATAGGTGCACCTGACAGCCGGGATACAGGGACGCCAGCCGCTCGCGCACATCGGGCGGGGTGGCGGGGTCATTGGTGCCAAAGACCAGCAGCACCTTGCCGGGCCATCCGGCCAGGTCCTGGGGCGCAAACGCCTGGGCGGAGAAATCAGCCATGCGCTCAAGAATCGCGACCGCGTCTTCCTTGCCGAGGGCATAGCCGATCAACTCATCGTAGACGGCCAGCAAGCAGGCGGTCTCCGCGCTTCGCTCCGGCAGCATGGACCGAAACGTCCGCCGCATTATCTGGCGCACCAGCCCCATCGGCAGCCAGCGCAGCAGGCGGGCAAAGCGGCGCATCCGTGGGGCCATCTCCGGGTACGGCGGTTGAGTGTGGGAAAGTACCAGCGAACGGGTCATCTGCGGGTGGCGGCGTGCGAAGACCTGCGCGACGAAGCCACCGTAAGAACCACCCATCACGTGCACCTGTTCGACCCCTTCGCGGCGCAAGACGGCGGCGATACCGTCCGCCAGGGCAGCCATCATCGGCACCGGCGGGTAGGCCGGCACCATCACCCGCCGCCGCGCCGCGCAGTTGACGATCGTGTTCCAGGAGATGTCAGGGATGGCCAGCGCCCCCGAAAGCAGCAGCACGGGCGGCTCGCCCTGCCCGCCGGTCAAATAGGACCACGTAACCCCGTCGAGGATCAGGTCCCTGTAGGGGAAAGCCCGGCGGAAAGCCTGGAACTGCTCCAGGCGGTCCGCCGGCACCCCGGCGTACAGCGCGGCAATATGCGGGATGGTCAGATCGCCGATCCGTTTCATTCACCACACTCCCGGCAGCAGACGGTAATGCACCCGTCCGACATAATCCCGATAGCCATCCAATTCATCCTGCAGGGCCCGATCTTCCAAAGCGGTGCGGACAATCAGGAGGACCGCGATAAACAACGTTGGCAGGAATGCCCATCGTGAATCCAGGAAAAGCGGTGTTGCCAGATAGGTCAGTAGCGCCCCGGCGTAACCGGGATGCCGCATCCAGCGGTAGGGACCGCTCGATATGACGTGGTGACCGCGCTCCGCTTGGATGCGCACCACACCGGAGGAGAAGCGGTTCGCGATCAAGGCATATGAGCCCAAGGCATATCCGGCCAGGATCACCACCAGCGATAGGATTTTCACCGGCCAACTGAACGTGGGTGACCAGTCAAACCGCGTATCCAGTCCCGCAACCAGCAGGACCAGACCGCCACCAATCCCGAGCAACGGGGCTAATCGTCTGTCCCAGGGCTTGGCGTTCTCATGTTGCATGGTGCGGGCGCGTTCAGCGATCAGATCTGGATGTCGCCGCGCAGCCAGCACCCGGCTGATGGCGAACCCCAAGATACTCAGGATGGCATAGGTCCAGGCTTCCCACCAGTCCCAACGCCAGGAGATCAACAGCGGCAGGAATGGTATAACAACGATGAAGAACAGCAGTTGGAGAATCACACGCGGGGAAATGATCCTTGGTTGATTGCTCATTTTTCACCTCGATTATGCTCTTCGGCAGCTCGACCCATCGCAACCCAAGTCATAGCTCAGAAAAAACAGAAAATAGCGCGGCACCCGTTCCAGTTCCAGTCTGCGCTGGCAAATTTCGCCATGGTAGCCACAATCGCGAACGGCCTTCAGGCCAGTCCCCATGGGACTTCAGTTGCCAGGCATGGTCGGTCGCCACACAATGAAATCGCCCTGTCATGGGCGGTGTCGGCGTTACGGCAGCAGGCGCGCAACCTGGTACACGGCGATCCCCGCCGCAAACGAGACGACCAGCAGCAGACCCACGCTGGTCAGCGTCCAGCGCCAGCTCCGCGTCTCCTGCCGCATGACAGCCACCGTGGCGACGCAGGGGATGAAGAGCATCTGCACCACCAGGAAGGCGAGCGCCGCGCTGGGGGTAATTGACGCGGCCATGACCGTGGCGAATCCCTCACCCCCGCGGCCGTAGAGCACGCCCAACGTCGCGATGGAGTTCTCCTTGCGCACAAAACCGGTGAGGAGCGCCACCATCATCTGCCAGTTCAGCCCCAACGGTGCGCCCACGGGCGCCAGGAAGCGCCCGGCCGCGGCCAGGTAGCTCTGCTCGATGTCGCCGCCCGGCAGCGTGTAGAGCGCCCAGAGCACGACCGACATCACCAGGATGATGGTCGCGGCCCCCTTCAGGAAGTCAATGATCCGGTCGCGCACGGAGATGGCGATGTTGCGCACGTCCGGCGCGTGGAAGACCGGCAGTTCCATGATGAAGGCGATGTGCTCGCCCCCCAGCAGCAGCTCGTGCAGGGCGAACCCGATCAAGGCCAATGCCGCCAGGTTAAGTACCGCCAGCCCCACCGCGACCAGGGGCGCGGACGCGCCGAAGAAGATGGGCGCCAGGAACGCGATGACCGTCAGCCGCGCCGGGCATGGGATGAGCGGTGCCAGCAGGATGGTCAGGAGCCGCGCCGGCCTGGAGTCGATGACGCGCGTGGCCATCACCGCCGGCACGTTGCAGCCGAAGCCCATGAAGAGCGGCATGAAGCTGGTGCCGTGCAGCCCCATGCTGTGCATAAAGCGGTCCGTCACGTACGCCGCACGCGCGATGTAGCCGACATCTTCCAGTAAGCCGAGCAGCGTGAAGAAGATCAGGAGGACCGGCATGAAGGTCAGCACCGTGCCGGCCCCCGCGATCACGCCATCGGCCAACAAGCCCACGAGCCACGCCGGCGCCGCGCTCAACGTCGTCCGCAGCCACTGCGCCAGCTCGTGCACGACGTGCGCCTCCAGCCACCCCTGCATCGGTGAGCCCAGGGCGTAGGTCAGCCAGAAGGTCAGCCCCAGCACGGCGAGTAGCGCGCCCAGGCCGGCGACCGGGTGGGTCAGCACGTGGTCGAGGCGGTCGGTGAGCGTGATCTCGCCCGGGCGTGGCCGCCGCACTGCCGCCCGCACCATGCGGCCGATCCACTGGTAGCGCCCGCTGGCGACGGCCAGGACCGCGTCCTCGTGTTCTCGCAGGATCGCATGGACCGGCTCCCAGCGTTCACCGAGGCGGTCAGCTACCGCGGCCGTGACCTCGGCGTCCCCCTGCAGCAGGCTGAGCGCGGCCCAGGTCTCCGGGTAGGGCGGGGGCACATGGCCGGCGATGAGCCGCTCGATCTCCGCCAGCACCTCGCGATGATCGCTGCGGATTTGGGGACGGCGGGGCGCGTAGGGCGCGCCATGCACCAGCTTGACGGCCGCGCCCATCAGCTCGGCCAGGCCTTGCCCCTTGCTGGCGATCATCGGCACCACTGGCAGGCTTAGTGCGGCCTCCAGCACGTCGGCGTCCACCTCGATCCCTTGCTGCTCCGCCACGTCGAGCATGTTCAGGCCCAGAACGACGGGCGCCGGCAGCGCCAGCAGCTCGGTCAGCAGGTAGAGGTTGCGCTCCAGCGCCGAGGCGTCGGCGATCAGCGCAATCACCGGGGGGCGCTCGGCCAGGATGTAGTCGCGCGTGATGCGCGCCTCGGCAGAGCAGGAGGTCAGGCTGTAGGCGCCCGGCAGGTCCACCACGCGGACGCCCCCGCCCGCGTTCCGGTACAGGCCTTCCCGCGGCTCGCTCGTCTTGCCCGGCCAGTTGGCCACGTGCTGCGAGAGCCCGGTCAGCGCACTGAAGATCGTGGACTTGCCGACGTTGGGCTGGCCGACCAGCGCCACCGTGACCATCTGCGTCTCAGCCATGCGCCTGCTCCGTTGGGATGACCAGCACCTGGCTCGCCTCGCCCGCGCCCAGGGCCACCCGCGTATCGCGCAGCAGCACAATCAGCGGCCCGTGGGCCCTGGCCTGCAGCACCTTGAGCTCGGTCCCCGGGGCAAAGCCGAGGCCCGCCAGCCGCGCCCCGAGGCCGGAGCCCCCGGCCAGGCCGGCGACCACGCCGGCGTCCCCCGGCTGCAGGCTGCTGAGGGGCGTCGCCAGCCCGGCCTCACGACCCTGCGGGGCTTCGCCCAGGGCAGTCGGGGCTTCTTCTCCGGGCTCCTGCTCCTGCGCTGCGTGGCACCCGGCGCAGAGGCCCATCAGGTCAATACGGACTTCCTGCACGTCATAGCCGTACTCAGCCCCCACGGAGGCCGCCAGCTCATCCGCCAGGAAGGTCGAGAACTCCGTCACCCGGCCGCAGCCGTGGCAGATCAGGTGGTGATGCGCCGTGGCCGGCTTCAGCTCGTAGTGGTGGTGGTCCTCGCCCAGGTGGACCTCATCCACCAGGCCCAGGTCGCGCAGCAGGCTCAGCGTGCGGTAGACCGTCGAGAGGCTCAGGCGTGGGTTCTGTTGGCGCGCGAGGGCGTAGATCTGGTCGGCGTCGAGGTGTTCGCCGTGCGCCCGGATGATCTCCAGGAGCAGGCGGCGCTGCTCGGTGACGCGGCGGCGAGTCGCGTGCAAGGTAGTTTCCAGGGGGCGCGGGGCGGACATGGCGGCCTAGCCTTATTAGGAAGAATATGCAATTATGATTATACCGCGCCCGGCGAAGGTTGTCAATTGTGCCCACCGATGGGCGAAATGGAGATTCGTCGGCTGGAGCAATCTCGCTGCAGCGACTCGCTGCTATGCCGCTCATCCGCAACGCGCACTGTAATTACTGGGTGCACCTGCACTATAAATTACCCTGTGGTTGGGTAGCTTCCGATTGATGGACAGTCAAGCGACGTCCTGTCCTCAAGCGCGGTGCGTACGATGACCATCGCGATCATCGCTGCTCCCACCACCCGCCCCCACCAGGAACCCAACACAGCGGTACGCTCACATCGTAGCAGATCATGCCAGCATACATCGGATGCCGTACGTACCGATACGGCCCTACTGCGACCACCACATGTCCCCGCTCCTGCTGTATCCGCACGCGACTCGACAGGTAAGCGTTCATCTGGCGGAGATGAACAAGACGCCGCCGATGACGAGAAACGTCACGAGCGTCTGGAACAGATGCGCCGCCACAAAACGCCCAGACGGCTTGGCTGCGCTTGAGGGAATGAGATCTGGCATTGAGGCACCTCCGAGTAGTGAAGCATCAAGAGCTTCAACCTCTCGGTCTTCTCGGGAACAACATCGGCGTCTTGGACCTGTACTCCAGGTAGGGCGCCCCGAAACGAATCTCCAACTCCCGTTCTTCGTACACTTTGACAAACACAAGCCATGCCGGTGCGACCAGGACGAGCACCCACAACACGAACAGCGTTGACCGAAACCAGATCCCCAATGACAGGAGAAACGCCAGAACGGCCAGGACCATGGGATTGCGCGTCCAGGCGTACAGCCAATCGGCCGCCAATCTTCGGCTGAGCGCAATCGCAAAGGGCGCGCCGAGCCCTTTCAAGGCCAGGTTCGCTACGGTCAGCGCCATAGCTACCCCAGTAATAACGACTAACAGGCTGCCGATACCGACAGGTATCGGCAGTATCCAGTCAGGCCAATCTTGATGCGTGGTCACGGCTCGGATGATGGCTGCGCCAAACAGAACCATCAGGGCAAAGTGGACAAACGTCGTGATCCAGGCGGCCCGGCTCGTTGTCGGCCATCTGTCCAGCAGCTTTTTTCCGAACCAGACGACTGGGAATACCAACAGCACCCCTCCGATGATGATGGATAGATTCATCCTGTCCGAAAGCGGCTCCTTGAGCGCCCACCGCCAGAGAAGCAAAGTGGACATAAAAAGAGCAATCCTGACAAGTAGCTCAAGAGCATGCTTCATAGTCACCTTATTCTCCTGCAGCGAACGATCACCAGCCTGTTGGCAAAGCGGGCATTTTCACCTCCCGCTCAGCCTCTCCTGCCCAGCCTGGGGATGATAAACGGCACCCGACGCCGATATGCCAGGTACTCATCACCGAAGCGCGCGACCATCTCCTGTTCTTCCACGACCTTGATGTAGATCAGCAACGCGCCTGCGCCCAGAACCACCAACACTGCCGCGCCAAGCGCCCCGGCGGCCACGCTTACGCCCCCATAGAGCACGATAGTGCCCAGGGCCATCGGGTTGCGGCAGTAAGAGTATGGGGGACAGATGATCAGTTTCTGTGTGGCTACCACGGGCACCGGCGTGCCCCGGCCCAGGGTGAATTGGAGGTAGATCGTCCACATGGCGAGCAACCAGCCAGCCAGGACCATGAGGCTGCCGACGATGGCATTCACCGGCGGGTAGAGTAATACCGGCCAATCCAGCCCGCGATCCAGCAGCCGGCCCAGGTAGAGGAGGGCCAGCGGCAAGATGACCACGAAGAGCGCTGCCGCGGCCAGCAGCACTGCCAGCCGCTGCTTGGGGCCGTATTCACGTTGCGCCTGCTTGAGGAATCGTTTCCACACAGATCACCTCCGTTCAGCGCGCATGACTGGGCGGCCGGGTCCATTGCTGTCCGCATGGGGGCATGGTCCGGATCGTTTGGGCCGCACCAGAGGCGTAGGGTGCGTGGAGGAGTGATGCGCAGAGCCTGGCCGCCGGCTCGCATTTCAAGGTCAGCGACACCCAGCCAGCACGGGCATACGCATGTGACCGCCAGCGTCGGCACTACTGCCTGCCGCCTGCTTGTCGGCGTAGTAAAGTATAGCATGACTGGCGGGAGGAAGCCAGCGTCTCCATGCGCGTCTTGCGCACGACCTTTTGAATCGCGGCGTTTTGCCAGCCAGTACCCTTCTATGGCATAATCCAGTTGCATGGTGGGCCTCCTGGTAGAACGCTGGGCGGGGGATGGCTTAGTGCCATCCGTGCTGACCGTGCGATCTACGCTCCGTGAATACTAAGGTACCGGGGGTCTGTCAGGTTGGGAGTGGCCTTGCGATAAAACGCACCTGCCTTAGATAGCATGGAAGCCCATGGATAGCTATCCGTGGGCTTCGAAGTGCGCCTGATGAGTGTGTTGAGTGGGCGAGAAAGGACTCGAACCTTCGACCTCACGGATGTGAACCGTGCGCCGGTTCAGTGAACCTCTGTCCTCACGGCTACCGTTTTTGCACTAGCCATGCGGACGGCGGTTGTTGGCGTCCGTGAGGACAGCGGTTACTTTCTCGCCGATGCCCCTGCCGATGCTGCCTCTTGGGAAGATCATGTCAAGCCCGCCACGCCTGGCGCGTGGCGGGCACTTATCACCATTTAGCGAGCCATCAGAGTCATCTGCGCCGATGGCGGGCGCAGGCAATTGGGCCGACTGCCTCAGGCGTGAGCTGCCTCAACGTGGAACTGCAAGCCGAGCGCCCGCACCACCTTGAGGACCGTGGCGAACTCCGGGTTGCCGGCTGTGGAAAGCGCCTTGTAAAGACTTTCGCGCCCCAGCCCGGCATCGCGAGCAATCTGTGTCATCCCTTTGGCGCGGGCGATGTCACCCAACGCTGCCACCACCAGCGCTGCGTCGCCATCCTCTAGAGCGGCATCAAGATACGCGGCCATATCCCCTTCTGATTCCAGATGCTCGGCCGCGTCCCAGGGGCGGGTTTGAATGTTTTTCTGTTCCATGCTTATCACCTACACCTTGCCTGCCAGTTCCAGCGCGGTTTGAATATCCCCATCCTGCGTACGCTTGTCTCCACCCGCCAGCAGGATGATCAGTACCGCTCCTCGCTGAACGAAGTAGACCCGATAGCCAGGTCCATAGTCAATGCGTAGCTCTGAAACGCCTTCGCCCACCGGTCTGACGTCACCAGGATTGCCCAATGAGAGGCGGCGGATCCGCACGTCAATGCGGGCGCGTGCCTGGCGATCGCGCAACCTGGCAAACCAGCTCGCATAGACCTCTGTCTGGCGGATCTCGATCATACCCATATTGTATCCTAAAGAATACGTTTGTGCAAGTGGCTGACAACGTTATCGCCGCCGAGGCAACAGCAGCGATCAATATACCTCGCCGTGGCTGCCCACGCTCACCAGGACGATCTCCTGCTCGCGCAACTCCAACTCCAGGGTGACGCGATATTGGAGATTGATGGAAACAGCATGCAGCCCAGCGAGACGCCCCGCCAGCGCGTGTAACCGCAAGGAAGGGTGTGACGGATCCTGCTCCAGGATCGCCAGAGTTTTGTGGTACCGCTCGAGCAAATCCGGGTGGCGTTTGAGAAAACGCTGCTCGATCTTCTCGTAGCTCTCAGTGAAGATCAGGCTAAAGGGCATCGGTCAACTCGCCCTTAATGCGCGCCATATGCGCATCGGCGCCCTCTCGCCGATAGCGGCCTCGTAGTGCGCGAGATCCATCACGACATAGCGGGGCTTGCCCCTGACACTGATCACAACCTCCTGCGCGTCTTGGAGGATACGCTCGATGTCAGAAATGCCCTTTGTCTTTAGATCGTTGGCGGTTACGACAGCCATCTCTTACCTCGTTCACCGGAAAGACGATTAGGAATGCGATTTACAATACGACTATATCACGACTTGCCGTGCTGTCAAATGTACGACTGTCATAACCGAGCACCTGCACCTCACGCTGACCGACATCGGCAAAAATGAGAACAGCTCTGATTGACAGGAATACGCCGCCAGCGAAAATGACGCTTGACAAAACAAGCATATTTCTGTAAAATGCAGCCATGAACATCATCACACGCACGCTCTTCCCGGCGCTGAGTCGCGCGCTCACTGACCAGCGCGTGATCGTCATCACCGGCCAGCGCCGCGTCGGCAAGACCACCGCGGCCCGCTGGCTGCTCGACCAGACGCCCACCGACAACAAGCTCTACCTCGACCTGGAACGGCTCGACCAGCGCGCCGTGTTTGGCGAGAGCAACTACGACCTGGTGCTGAACTTCCTGCGCAACCGCGGGCTGGACCCGACGCGACCAGCCTACGTGGCCCTCGATGAGATCCAGTATGCGCCAAACGTGCCCAGCATCGTGAAGTACCTCTACGATGCCAGCCAGACCGCCGGACAACCGGGCAT
>JAPLHB010000095.1 GCA_026389845.1 Chloroflexota bacterium | reverse complement strand
CGGTGAGGACGAAGCAGCGCTTGTCGGAGTGGAGGAAGCGTTCGAAGGCTGCGCGGGTGCCTTCGCGTTGCAGATAGCGCCGGGCGTCGTACTTGCCGCGGACCGTGGCCATGCGCAGGCCGGAGATCTCGGCGCCGATGCCCTGCAGGCTGGCCCAGGTGAGTTGGCCGGCCTCCCGGCGCTGGGCCTTCACATCTTCGATAGTATCGAACAGAATCTTGAAGAACTGGCCGAGGTTGGCTTCGATCGGTACGCTGCGATTGAGTGATGCCAGCAAGTAGTGCAGGCGGTCATAGAAGAAGTGATCATAGACCGCCGTGTCCGCCGGGAAAGCGGGTTTTACGCTGGGGGGGTCTTCCTCCCAAGAAACCAGGAAGGGATGAAGTTGCAGGAGGTCGGCGGTCTCCCGCCGCAGGTAGAACCAGCCGGTGTTCAGCTCGGCGCAGTTCGGGAGGGGCTGACGGCTGCGAACGATGGTGAGGCCACGGTGCAGCTCGAAGTCGTAGTAGCAGTTGTCGAAGTCCAGTACCCGCACCAAGTCGTACTTGGCCAGAAACGCCAGCGACGCCAGTACCTGGTAGAGCAAGCCCTCGGCTTCGCCGGCCAGTTGCTGCCAGCCGGCCGCGTCCTGCGGGCGCAGGTGCTCTTGGTCCTGATCGAGGGCAATCTGGGTCAGGCGGTCGAAGAGCTTCTGGATTTCGACCCGGCGTCGGTGGGGCATAACCGAGGTGTCCCAATAGAATTGATAGAGTTCGGGCATAAAGAAAAGATCTTCTTTGCCCTCGTAAGCGCGTAGTGCGGCGAAGAGCAGGTTTTGCCAAGCGTCGAGGGTGAGCTTGGGAAACTTCTGCAGCAACAGGTCGTTGAGGTATGAGTCGCAAACGCGCTCCCGGTCGCGGATCAGGTATAGCTGACGATGCCAATGGTCAAGGCCCGCAGGCCCAGGTTGTAGATGTGGAGAATGAGTCGAAGTTTTTCTTCGGTAGTCTTCGCATCTAACAGTTGCCGGTAATTGGTGGCCACGAAGTGAGGCATGTTCGCGAGAATGAATTCATCGAAGTCATTCATTTTGACTCCCCGGTACCGGGATCTTCCTGTTGCAAGTCAGGCCAAGATCGAAGAAGCCATATTCTGCGTAGGGGGTTCTATCGGACGCGCAAATTATACCTGATCAGCGGGTGGAACATGTCTTCGCGATTTCTGGTACCCAAATATTCTACCACAAGCGTTGATGTCGGTCAAAGCACCAAAACTGAGGTTCGGATTTGAATTCGGACAGATGGGCAGACGCGAAGGGCAAAGGCCTGTACCAGATGTCGTTGACGGCCGGTGATCGGTTGAACGGTCAGTTCCGTTGTGCCGGGCAGGGTCAAGGTCATAGGCGACTCGCAGGAGAAGATAACACAGGCGACAGACCCGGCTATTATACCACACACCGCCCCCTATCGGGGATCTTCGACAAAGCGCCCCGTTAAACCCGATGGCCGCGCTTGACAACTCTTCCGCAAGGCGGCACAATGGGGGTGTCACGGACAAAGACGTCCATTCGATCAAAGGAGATTCTCGATGCCCATCATGCGAACCACCCTCATTGCGCTCTCCAAGAATCGCACCCTGCAAGATCTGATCGTCCGCATACCGATTTCGCGCCGTATGTCTCGCCGCTTCATATCCGGCGAGAAGCTCAGCGATGCGCTTGCCGTGGTCAAAAGCTTGAATGCCCAGGGCATGTTAGCCACGCTCGATCACCTGGGCGAGAACGTGGCGACCGAAGCGGGGGCCATCGCCGCGGCCGACGAGTACCTGGGTGCCTTGGATGTGTTGCACCTGGCGCAGGCGCAGTGCAACGTCTCCGTCAAGCTGACGCAGATGGGCCTCGACCTGGGCGACGGCTTCTGCTACGCCAACGTCAGTCGCATCGTGCTGAAGGCGGCCGAGCTGGGCAATTTCGTCCGAGTGGACATGGAAGGCTCGCCCTACACCGAGCGCACTCTCGCCATCTACCGCCGACTGCGCCAACGCTACAGCAACACCGGCATCGTAATCCAGGCGTATCTGCACCGGAGCCAGGCCGACGTGGAGGCGTTGATCGCCGAAGGGAGCGGTCACTTCCGGCTGTGCAAAGGCGCATACGACGAGCCGGCAGCCATCGCCTATCGCGAGCGCCCCCGCGTGACCCAGGCGCTCAACGAGTTGACGCGGGCCTGCCTGGAGCCGGCCGGCCGGGCCAAAGGCGCCTATGCGGCCGTGGCCTCGCACGACGAAGACGTGATCAACTTCGCCCGCGCCTACGCTTACCAGCACGATGTCCCCCCCACCGCCTACGAGTTCCAGATGCTCTACGGCATCCGCCGCGAGCTGCAAACCGAGCTGGCGCAGCGCGGCTACCAGATGCGCGTCTACGTGCCCTATGGCACGCACTGGTACCCTTACTACATGCGCCGCCTGGCCGAGCGACCGGCAAATCTGCTCTTCTTCCTGCGGGCGTGGGTTGGAAACTAGAGATTGGAAGCTGGAAGCTAGATAGTTTCGAAAGGCCAACGCAGCGGTAAGAAAATTCGACGCGACAGAAGCGGGGGACGGGGTTTTATCTCGTAGCATAGGATCGTTGTCTGTGCGAAAGATTTCTAATATCCAGCATCCAGCATCCAGCATCCAGCATCCAGCATCCAGCATCCAGCATCCAGCATCCAGCATCCAGCATCCAGTTTCCAGTTTCCAGCATCCAGTTTCCAGGAGCTTAACATGACTGACAGACCCTTACAAGGCAAATGGGCTTTGATCCTCGGCGCGTCGAGCGGGTTCGGCGCGGCGACTGGCCGCGCGCTGGCCGCGGCCGGTATGAACATCGCCGGCGTCCACCTCGACCTGCGGGGCACGCTGCCGGCGGCCAAGGCCGTCATCGCCGAAATCGAGGCGGCCGGGGTCAAAACGCTCTTCTTCAACACCAATGCCGCGGACCCGGATCGGCGGGCAAAGGTGTTGGATGGGCTGGCGGCTGCGCTCGCGCCCGGGGAGACCGTCCACGTCTTCATGCACTCGCTGGCGTTCGGCACCCTGCTGCCCTTCATCGCCGACAGTCCCGAAGAAGCCATCAGCCAGGCGCAGATGGAGATGACCTCGAACGTCATGGCACACAGCCTAGTCTACTGGACGCAAGACCTGGTGCGCCGCGGGCTGTTGGGGCGGGGCAGTCGCATCTTCAGCATGACCAGCGAGGGCAGCAGTAAAGTTGTGCCGAACTACGGCGCGGTCTCGGCTGCCAAAGCCGCACTGGAAACACACACGCGCCAACTGGCGATGGAGCTTGGGGCGCGCGGGGTGCTGGTCAACTGCATCCAGGCCGGCGTCACCGATACGCCCGCGCTGCGCAAGATTCCGGGCAACGAGAAGATGATCGCAGCGACCCTACGGCGCAACCCCGCGGGCCGGATGACGACCCCCGAGGACGTGGCCGCGACCATCGTCGCGCTCAGCCACCCGAGCATTCAGTTCATCAGCGGCTCGACGATCTTCGTGGATGGCGGGGAGGCGGTGGTGGGTTAGTGAGATAGTGAGTTAGTGAGTTAGTGAGTTAGTTGGTTCTCGCCGTCACTGACTTAACTGGTTCAATCAACGCACCAGCGCACTATCGCACCAACGCACTATCGTACTACCGCACTAACTTCGGAGCCACCATGACCCCCTACGACATTCTCCGCAACAAAACTGCGGTCATCACCGGCAGCGGACGCGGCATCGGCCGGGCGATCGCGCTGGAGCTGGCAAGCCACGGCGCTAACGTGGCCGTCAATTACTTCCGGCACAAGGAGCAGGCCGAGCAGACCGCGGCCGAAGTCGAAGCCGCGGGCGGCAAAGCCGTAGTGGTGAAAGCGCACGTGGGCGAGATCGCCGGGGTACAGCGGCTCGTGCAGACCGCGGCGGAGACGTTCGGCGGGGTGGACATTTTCGTGGGGAATGCCGCGTCGGGCGTGCTGAAGCCGGTGCTGCAACAGGAACTCAAGGGGTGGGATTGGACGATGAATATCAACACCCGCTCGATCCTGTTCGGCAGCCAGGCCGCGGCCCCGTACATGATGGCGAAGGGATGGGGGCGCATCATCGGCATCACCAGCTTCGGTTCGCGCCGCGTCATGGCCGAGTACAGCATGGTCGGCATCAGCAAGGCCGGCATCGAGGCGCTGATCCGCTACCTGGCGGTCGAGCTGATTCCTCACGGCATCGTCTGCAACGCGGTCAGCCCGGGCGTGGTGGAGACCGAGGCGCTGAACTTCTTCCCCAGCAAGGACGCGATCCTGGTCGAAGGACTGCGCCGCACCCCGGCCGGCCGCTTCGTCACCCCCGAGGAGGTCGCCAAGCTGGTCGCCTGGCTCTGCACCGACGACGCCCGGATGATCGTGGGGCAGACGATCACCATTGATGGCGGGTACGAGCTGCTCGCCTGACGATGGCCTACCACGTTCGTCCCGCCACGGATGCCGACCAGCCCGCGATCACCGCCCTCGTGCGCGGTGCGGGCATCAACCCGTTCAGCCTGTACTGGCCGCGCTTCCTGGTGGCTGAGGATGCGGGCCGAGTCATCGGCGTGGCGCAGATCAAGCCGCACGGCGACGGCAGCCGCGAGCTGGCCTCGCTGGCCGTAGCGCCCGATCGGCAAGGAGCGAGAATCGGCTCCGCGCTGGTCGCCGCATGGCTGGCCCGCGAGCGCGGGACGCTCTACCTGATGTGCGCGGATCGCCTGGAAAATTACTACGCCCGCTTCGGCTTCCGGCGGATTGACACTCGCGAAATGCCGCCCTACTTCCGCCGCATGGTCCGCGTGGCGAATATCATCGCACGTGTCGCCACGCTCTTCGGCCAGCCACGGCAAGTCATCGTGATGCGCCGCCAACAAGCAGGTGTTACCCAGTACGCTACGAAGCACCCTGAGCGGAGTCCCGCTGTTGTTTAGCGGGACGCAGTCGAAGGGCCTGTCCTGAGCGAAGCCGAAGGAGTGCGGGCATGGCGCCTGGCGCTCCGGCGTGCTTCGACTACGCACGGCAAACAACGCCGTGCTCCGCTCAGCATGCCCCCGCTTGAGTAACTGCGCAAGTCCTGAAACAAGGCGTCGCCCGCTTCGCGGATCAGCGGATCAACTGTGGCACGATGGCGCCAAAGAGGGCATACAGCGCCAGCAGCGGCAAGGCGGCAAAGGGCAGGGCGAAAAATATGCTGCGTACTGCGTGCTGCGTGCTGCGTGATCTGCCCTCCATAAGCCGTTGCCCGAAATCCATCACAGCCAGCCCGCCGGCGAGGACAACCGTGATCGCCAACGGCCATTTCGGCAGGCCGTGGCCGGTCAGCACGCCCCAGGCGGCCAACCCGAAGCCGAAGACCACCAGACCTGCGGCCAGAATCCGGCCATTTGGGGGACGCACCGCGCGATCCCACCCCACCGCAAACGCCAGCGCGACTGGAATCAGCGCAGTGAACAGGTAGCGCCCCTGGTGCTGGACGAACTGGACGTTGTACCAGGCGTAGACGAGGCAGGTAAGAAGGGTTGAGAGGATCAGAAGGGCGTACTGCGTATTGCGTATTGCGTATTGCGTGGTCCGTGGTGCGTGGTCCGTTGCGCCATTTGCGTTTTGCGTTTTGCGTTTTGCGTTTTGCAGCAGCCCCGCCGCCGCGATCGCACTCAACAACGCCAGCCCGAAATACACCCGGCTGTCCATAAACACCCCCAGCCAGCCGAAGACGCCCCAGAAGCTCTTGAAGGTGAAGGTAATCAGCCGTTCGAGGTAGCCATTCCACCCGAACTGCGCCAGCCACTCGGCCGTACGCGGCTGGCCGAGCACAATGGCGTCGTGGCGGATCAGCCCGAAGAAGTCGGGCCAGCCGTAGGTGAGGATGTTGCGGACGAACCAGGGCAGGGCGATCACCGCCGCGGGGACGGCGACCTGAGCCGCCTCGGTCGCCATGCGCCGCAGGCTGACCCGCTCGCGCCACCACAACCAGACCAACACCCCCCCGGCCAGCGGTAGCGCGATATAGGCGGTGGTCTTGGTGACGAGGATCAGGCCGAGCAGGAGGCCCAGACGCACTGCGTGTTGCGTGCTGCGTGTTGCGTGTTGCGTGTTGCGTGCTGCGTGTTGCGTGTTGCGTGTTGCGTGCTGCGTGTTGCGTGTTGCGTGTTGCGTGTTGCGTGTTGCGTGTCGCGTGTTGCGTGTTGCGTGTTGCGTGCTGCGCTCCTTAGCTCCTCCGAGTTCCTCCGAGTTCCTCCGAGTTCCTCCGAGTTCCCCGCAGTTCCCCGCAGTTCCCCGCAGTTCCCCGATCAACACAAACAACGTCATCGCAAACAACAACTCCGCCAGCACGTCATTGCCGACTTGCGAAACTGTCGCCAGATGTTGGGGCAGGGTGGCGACGAAGGCGGCCGTGCCCAGGGCCAGCGCGGGCCGGTCGGGGCAGACGCGGCGGGCGATTGCATAGGCCATGAAGACGAGACCAGCGCCCAACACGACAGAGAACAAACGAAGAGCCAACAGGTCGCCGCCGGCCAGGCTGAAGATCGGCGCAGCGAGGACGTAGTAAAGCGGTGGCTGGTGAAACTCGTAGCGGATCGGCGCGACGCTCAAGTCAGGCGGGAAACCGCGCGCCTTGATCTCCTCCAGATAGGTGTTGGGGTAATCGCCCATCTGGAGCACCGGAAAGTCGCCATGTGCAGCAACGTAACCCACGTAGTTGTAGTGCGCTGGCTCGTCAGGTGCTTGCCAGGGGGGTGTGAAGACGGCGAACAGAGTGGCAAGGGCGACGTAGAGCAAGAGGACGAGCGCCAGGAGGGCGCGCGGGCGAGCAAAGTTCGCACACATCAGAGGTTCTCTTCTACCCAACTCACCGCTTCGCCAGCCAAAACAACGGCGTCATGATACTCTTGCCAGGTCACCGGCTCGCCCACACCAGGGTAGCGAGCTTCTACGGCGTAATCGCTTAACTGCACGACCTCACGGATTCGAGGCAGAAGTGCTTTCAACGCTTTTTCTACAGCCTGTTGGGCTTGAAAGCAAAGATCTTCGAGATAGACGTCAGGACGCTCCAATAGGGCCTGGATCAGATTGCTCCGGGCACGACTCAACCACTCGCGCGGGTCATCGGGTGGGAAGCGTTCAGGTGGCATACACAACCTTCCCTTCGCGCATGGCAGGCTCGATTACCAACGCCGGACAATGGCCATAGCGCTCAATATCTTCCGGCGTGACCACAACCACGTCCACCGCTTCATCCACGCCGATCAGATTCATGTAGATCGCCTGTGCCAGTTTGCGGCGGTGCATACCAGACTTCACTACCAGAAAATCCATGTCACTATGAGGCCCCAGCTCTCCGCGAGCAGCAGAGCCAAAGAGAATGATCTTCTCCGGTTGCGCGACTTGTACAATGCGACGAACAATCTCGGTTATAGTATCTTCCGGTAGGGCCTTTTTATTTGACACCTGGACCCCCTGCTAATTTCCCGCCATACGCTCATGCGCGGCATCCGCCATCACTTCCCGCCCCCGGCTTCCTCCCATATCCGGCCCGACGATCCCCTCCGCCTCCATTTGCTCGATCAGCCGGGCGGCGCGGGAGTAGCCGACGCGGAGGCGACGTTGGAGCAGCGAGACGCTGGCCCGACCGCTCTTCCGCACCTCGGCAACGGCCTGGGCATACATGTCGTCCCGATCGCCAGCCGCCGCGGCCGCCGCGGCCACGTCATCCCACAGCGGCTGCTGGAGCATCTCCTGGCCGGGCAGCCACGGCGGATCGAGGGGGCCGGCCGCAGGTTGGCTCGTCTGGGGCTGACCGCCAAAGGGAATCACGGTAGCAGATGGAGTCGCCGCGGTCGGGCCGGGCGCTTCCGCGCCGGACACGGGCACGTCATCCAGCGGCGTCATCTCCGGGCCAAAGGTGCGCGCGCCCTTCCAGTAGTTCACCAGCCGTTGGGTCTCGCGATCAGAGACAAAACAGCCTTGCAGACGTTGCAGCTTGCTGGCATCGGGCGCCATGAAGAGCATGTCCCCGCGGCCCAGCAGTTGCTCAGCGCCGGGGGTATCGAGGATGACGCGGCTATCCACCTGCGATGTGACCGCAAAGGCGATGCGCGCCGGGAAGTTGGCCTTGATCAGCCCCGTCACCACGTCTACGCTGGGCCGCTGCGTCGCGATGACCAGGTGGATGCCGGTGGCGCGAGCCATCTGGGCGATGCGGCAGACGTAGCGCTCGACCTCCTCGGGGGCCGAGAGCATCAGATCGGCCAGCTCGTCCACCAGGATGACGATGTAGGGCAGGACCGGCTCGCCGCGGGCGGCCAGCTTCTCGTTATACGCCTCGACGTTGCGGGCCGCAGCTTTGGCGAACAGCTTGTAGCGCCGCTCCATCTCGCGCGTGGCCCATTGGAGCACCGGCACGGCCCGCTCCACGTCCACCACCACCGGCGCGATCAGGTGCGGAACGCCGTTATAGACGGTCAACTCGACCCGCTTGGGGTCAATCATCAGAAAGCGCAGGGTATCGGGCGTGTGGGTGAGCAGCAGCGCGGTGATGATGGCGTTGACGCACACCGACTTGCCGGAGCCGGTTGCGCCGGCGATCAGCAGGTGGGGCATCCGCACCAGGTCGGCCACGGCCGCCTGGCCCGAGACGTCGCGCCCCAGGCCGATGACCAGCATGCCCTTGCTGGTAGTGTACTCCTCCGACTCCATGACCCCGCGCAGGGAGACAAGGGAAATCTGGACGTTGGGCACCTCCACGCCGACAATGTCGCGCCCCGGCACGGGCGCTTCGATGCGGATCGGCGAGGCAGCCAGCGCCAGCGAGAGGTCATTGTTGAGGGCCTGGATCTGCGCCACGCGCACCTTGATGCGCTTTTCCTCCCCCCTCTGGGTGCGCTTGACGATGATGCCGGGACGCAGGCCGAACTGCGTCACGGCCGGTCCCTGGTTGGCCTCTACCACCTGCACTGGAAGGCCGAACCCTTCCAACGTGGTCTCGATGATCTGGGCGCGATGGCGGAGGTCTTCGCTCTGGATGTCCTGCTCCGAGCTATCTTCCAGAATGTCGGTCATCGGCGGCAGACGCCACGCCTGGCCGCTGCCGCCGATGACGCGCGGAGCCGGCTCGCGGGCGACTCCCGCCGCGACGGCCGAAGGCTGCGGTGCGCCCATGCCTCGCACTGGTGGTGGGGCAACGGTCCGCGACGGCGCGGGAGCGCGGCCTGTCCACGTCGGCGACGAGGACGGCGGAGAGGGTGGGGGCACGGCCAGCCAGTCCTTCAGCCGTCGCCACCAACGCCGCCACGGCGGCCCACCCGCGCCCAATGGCAGCGGCGGGTTGACCTTGAGACCATCCGGGCCGGGCGGGGCGCCGCGCAGCCAACGTCCGGCCCCGATCACGGCCGTGCGCACCTCGGCCCACGAAAGGCCGCTGAGGGCGAACAGCGAGAGGAGAATCATCACGAGCAGCACACCGATGGTCGCGGGCAGGCCCAGGGCGGTCAACAACGCCTGGCTGATTAACCAGCCAGCCAGCCCACCGCCTTCGCCGGCCATCGCCAGCGCCCGGGGATCGGCCGCGTTTGCCAGCAGATGGGCGACCGTCTCCGCGACGGCGAACAGCCCAGTCCCGCCGGCCAGCCGGCGCGCCGAGAGCACTTCGCCGCCGGTCACTTCGTGCAGCGCCAGCCAGACGCCCACCGCGCCGAGCAAAAACGGCACGAGCCACATCCCCACGCCGAAGAGCAGCCGCAGGCTGTCCACCAGCGCGGCGGTCACCTGGCCCCGGTTAGTCGAAAGCAGGGTGAGCAGGATCATCAGCGCCAGCACCACCAGGACGCCGCCGACCAACTCGCCGCGCAGCAGTTGGCCCAGGCTGGGGCCGGATTTCGGTTGGGGCTTGGCTCTTCGCTTGGCCATGCAGGTTCCTCTTCGATGAACGACGCCTCTCTGATATGCCAATTGTATCACAGAACAGATGTTTAGGGTAGTGGATGCTCGACCCGCAGCCGCTCGATCTTCGGCCCGACCATCTTGAGGACGGTGAAACGAAGATCGTCATAGACGATCGTTTCTCCATGCTTCGGAATCCGGCGGATTTGGAAAAGCAGGAAGCCGGCGACAGTCTCATAATCGGGCGAGGTGGGCAGGTCGAGCTTGAGTGCCTCGTTGACCTCGTCCACGCGGGTCTGGGCGTCTATCTCGAAGACGCCGCCGCCCATGGCGGCGACGGTGGGCGGCTCTGTGACCCATTCGTCGGTCAGCCGACCCACCACTTCTTCGGCCAACTCCTCGGCGGTGATCAGCCCGGCCGTGCCGCCGAACTCGTCTATCACGATCGCCATGTGAATGCGGTCGCGACGTATCTCGTTAAACAACGGGCCAATGCGCCGGCTGTCGGGCACCACAAAGGCCGGCTGGATCACTCCGACTTCGGCCAGGGAACGGTTGATGATGTCCGGATTGTCCACGACTCGCGCCAGCACTTCCTTCATGGTTACGATGCCACAGATGTGATCCAGATCGCCTTCGTAGATGGGGAAGCGCGAGTGCCGCGAAGTCTTGAAGGTGCGCAGCAGGTCGCCGACGGTATCGGTTTTGGCCGCGGCGACGATGTCGGTGCGGGGGATCATCGCCTCGCGCACAAAGCGAGCGCCGAATTCCACCGCGCGTAAAAGCATCTGCTCGTCGTCGTAGGGGATCACGCCCTCGTTCTGGCTTTCGCGCACGACCTCCTTCAGCTCTTCGACCGTGTGGATGCCGTGCCCGCCGGTCTGCCCGCCGATGCCGAGCACTTTGAGCGCCAGCCCCGTGGACTGATCCACCAGCCAGACCAGCGGCGACGCGACGCGGGCAAAGAGGGTCATCGGCCGGGCTACCAGCAGGGCGCATCGCACCGGGTAGCGCAGGGCAATCGTCTTGGGGGTCTGTTCGCCCAGAACCATGTGGAAGAAGGAAAGGAGCAGCAGAATCAAAACCGTCGCCAGGGCGGCCGAGAGACCGGCCAGGAACGGCACGCGGCCGAGGGTCTGTGTCAGCACGGGAGCAAGCAGACGTTGCAGCGGCTCCTCGGCCACCACGCCGAGCAGGATGGACGCCATCGTAATGCCGACCTGTGAGCCGGCGATGGCCCAATCTGGGTCGCGCAACATGCGCAGGATCAGCCCGGCGGCCGGATTTCCCTCGTCAGCCAGGCGCTCCATTTGCCCGCGGCGTACGGTGACAATCGTAAACTCAAAGATGACGAAGAAAGCGTTTGCCAGGACGATCAGCAGGGCAGCGGCGATCGGCAACCAGATGGGCGTGATGGTCTGCGTAGGGATTTCCATAGATCAGGCTCCTGTTAGTGAACGAAGCGATTATACCAGGAATGTCCCCGGTTGACACATCGCTCTCTGGAGGTTAGAATCAGCCCTGCACCGTAAAGAAAGGAGACCATCATGGCTGAAATCAAAATGCAGAGGGGGCTGTATTTCGAGGAGTTCGCGATCGGAGACAGCGTGACGAGCGCGGCCCGCACCATCACCGAGACGGATGTAGTGGGTTTTGCCGCGTTGAGCGGCGACTGGAATGCAATCCACACGGATAAGGAGTATGCATCCACACAGATGTTCGGTGAGCGGATCGCTCACGGGCTGCTGGGGCTATCCATCGCGTCGGGGCTGGCCGTGCAATCGGGCTTCATCCAGGGCACGGTGATCGCGTTCATGGGCCTCGACTGGAAGTTCCGCGCCCCCATCAAAATCGGTGACACGATCCACATGACGGCGACCGTGGCCGAAACCAAGGCCATACCCAGGCTCGGCGGCGGCATCGTCACCTTCAACGTGGAACTGCTCAACCAGCGGGGCGAGGTGACGCAGCGCGGGACGTGGAGTATGCTGGTGAAGTCAAAGGTGTGATTCGTGACTCGTGCTACGTGATCCGTGATTCGCAAAGTACACCTCACGCAGCACGTCTCACGCTCCCTGCGTCAACTCCGCCAACAACACGTCCATTGCCTCCCGGTCGCCCATCTTCCCGGTCTTGATCGCTTCATCGGCGGCGAGGATGCGCCCCATGGCCCGTTCCAACGCGGCGAAGGTGTGCCGGCCGGCCTGGGTGAGCAGCTTGGGCACAGTCCACTCGGCCACCTCCAACGTCCGGCCGATGTCGGCCGGCCTGGCGCCCTGCGCTTGTAAAGCCTTGGCCTGGAGCAGCAGCCGATACTGCCGGGCGATCATGGCGAGCAGGCGCAACGCCGGCTCGCCGTCCACGTCCAGCGCGTGCTGCATCAACCGGGCGGCCGTAGGGGCGTCGCCCATCCCCAGCGCGTCGGCCAGCTCGAAGACACTGGCTGCGCGCGTCGCGGGAACGAGCCGGCGCACGTCGGCGCGGGTGATCGCCCGGCCGTCGCCGGCGTAGTCGGCCAATTTGAGCAGCTCCTGATCGAGCTGGCGCAGCTCATCCCCGACGAAATCCGCCAGGTCGGCCACGGCCGAAGGATCGAGCTTGACCTTGCGCAGGCGGGCGCGCGCCCGAATCCAGTCGGGCAGCTCGTTCCGCCTGGGTTTGGCGCAGAGGATGACCTTCGCCTTGCCCTCGCCCTGCAGCTCCATCAACCGCCGCAGCACCGTCCCGCCCCCGATGGTATCTTCTTCTACGAGCACCAGCTCGGTGGTCGGCGGCACGTGGTCGAGATAAGCCAGCAGCGCCTTGCCCTGGGCCTTGGTCAGCTCCGGCGCGAGTTCCTCCGACGCCTCGTCATCTTCGCCCTCACCGGCTTCGGGCGCGGTCTTGCGCGATCTGACGGGCGCGGCCAGCCGGCGCACCAGCCCCTCGACGATCACCAGCCGGCGTTCGGCCAGAAAGGGCAGCGCGTCGCACGCGTTCTCCAACTCGGCCACCGTCACCTGCCGGCCGTTCAGTTGGGCCGTATTCAGATCGGCCAGGGATGGGTCATCGGCTACCTGGCCGCGAATCTGCGCCAGCGCCTCGGCGCGGAGCAACTCGGCGGGGCCGTGGATGAGCGTAATCATGGGAATTGACCTCTGCGGAATAGGGAGCGAGAAACGCAAAACGCAAAACGCAAAGGTTTCTCATCGCAGATCACGCCTTTCGTTTTTCGCTTTACGCCTCATGTATCACGACCCGATGTCTCATCACTGGTCCGCCGTTCAACCTCGCCACATCCACGATCCGCAGTCCAGCAACGTGGGGACTGGTGGTCACTTTCGCCTGCATCCAGCGACCCAGCGGCACCGCCGCGATCATCGCGAGGGTGGCGCCCAAAATCGCGCTGGGCAGGCGATCCCAGGCCGACCGCTGGCGACCGCTCCCCGCCATGAATGCAGCCACCCCGGCCAGGGTGCCGGCTGTCACGAGATTGGTGCCGCAATTGGGATGTACGGCCAACTCTGCCTGCCCGGCCTGGAGACGGGCGAGCGCCTCTTCGGCCGCGGCGCGCAAGGTCGCCGTGTCCACCACACCGAAGACGGTGAACCCCTCGAAGTCGCTGCGCGCCGCCAACTGGATGCCAGGCACCTTGCGGCTCAACACGGTCATGGTGGCATGTTCGATGCCGTGATGCTGGCGAAGACGGTGCAATATGTTCATGGTCACTCACCCTATACCATCCCCGGAATCCCCTCGAACACGCTCAACGGCGCGGCGCAGAGGCCGACCAGACCGGGGCCGGTGTGCGCGCCGAGCACGGGCGCGATGGGGCCGACCGGCAGGAAGTGCGCGCTGATCCGCTCGCCGACCTGTTTCATCAGTTCGGCGGCCGCCGGCGCGTTGTGACCGTGCAACACCTAGACGCGCAGCCGCTCGGCCGTGCCGAAGTGCGCGGCGACCATTTCGGCGATCTTCTGGACCGCTCGTTTCACCGAGCGTTCGCGCGAGTGGATGGCGTACACACCGCGTTCCTTCTCAACGCCGATGATGGGCTTCAGGTCGAGGATTTGCCCCAGGAGCGCCTGGATGTGGCTGATCCGGCCGCCGTGTTCCAGGTACTTCAGGGTCTCCAGAGTGTAAAAGGTCTCAGTGGCCACCCCGATGCGTGCGAGGATGGGCAGGATGCGCGTCAGCGGCCAGCCGGCCTGGTTCATCCGCCCGGCCGCCTCCACCTGCCACCCCTCTGCACCCGACAGCGTGAGTGTATCTACGAAGGTGACGTTCGCCTCCGGCACCTGCTGCGCGCCCAGCCGAGCCGCGTTGAGCGTGCCGCTCAACCCCGATGAGATGTGGATCGAAAGGATATCGTGGTCGCCCGAGGCAACTATCCGGCGATAAGCATCCGCGAACTCACCCGGCGCGGGCTGCGATGTCATCGGGAATGACTTCGTGCCGGCGAGCAGCTCATAGAACGCCTCGGGGCCGATATCAATGCCGCTGCGGTACGATTTGTCGTCCAATGTGAACGTGAGCGGCACGGAATGAAAGACCAACCCCTCCATTTGGAGTGGAGTCAGGTCGGCGCCAGCATCAGTCAAGATCTGCATAGGGTCCTCCAGACTTGTTCTTAATCGTCCAGTTGCTCCCGAATCACATAGATCGGTTTCTGCTGCGCCTCGTGATAGACGCGCATGACCATTTCGGCCAGCAGGCCCATGCTGACCATCTGCACGCCCAGGAGCACCAGCAATACGGCCAGCAGAAGCAGCGGCCGGGAGCCGATGCTCTCGCCGAGCACCAGCTTGACGAACGTGAGATACAGCCCGACCAACAGGCCGAGCGCGCCCGATGCCAGTCCCAGGCTGCCGAAGACGTGGATCGGCCGGGTAGCGTAACCCAGCATGAAGCGCACGGTGATCAGGTCGAGAAGCACGCGGAAGGTGCGACTGATGCCGTATTTGCTCGCGCCGAACTGCCGTGCCCGGTCGTTGACGGGCACCTCGGCTACGCTGACGCCCATCCAACTCGCCAGCGCAGGGATGAAACGGTGCAGTTCGCCATACAGGTGGATGCTTTTGACCACTTCGCTCCGATACGCCTTGAGCGAGCAGCCATAGTCATGAAGCATCACGCCCGACACGCCGGAGATCAGCCAATTCGCGATCATCGAGGGGAGCCGCCGGCTGAGGAACGGCTCTTTGCGGTTTACCCGCCACCCGCTGACGATGTCGTAGCCTTCGGCCATCTTCGCCAGCAGCTTCGGGATGTCCCGCGGGTCGTTCTGCAGGTCGGCGTCGCTGGTAATCACGATTTCGCCACGCGCGGCCGCAAAGCCGGCCGCAAAGCCGGCCGTCTGGCCGAAGTTACGCCGGAAGCGAATGATCCGCCACCGGCCATCGCGCTCATACACCGCCTTCAGCCGCGCAAAGCTGTCGTCGCGGCTGCCGTCGTCCACAACAATCACCTCGTAAGAACACCCCGCATCGGCCAAAGCCGCGGTCAGTTCCGCGTAGAGGGCTTCAACGCTGTCGGCTTCGTTGTAGAGGGGGATAACGATGGAGAGTTTTGGATCCATTCATCACATCCGCTTATCCGCTTTTATCCGTTGCTTTAATTCCCCGCAACCCTTGAACCAGGTACAGCGCCCCGCCGACCACCCCCGTCGCTACGGTGATGACGTACACGCCCAGCGAGAGCGCCAGCGCGGTCGGCTGCCGCACGCCGGCCGAAGCGAAGAGGCCGGCGTAGGTCAGCTCGCGCACGCCCAGACCGCCGAACGCAGGCAGGAGCAAGGCGACCGCGGTCAGTGGGACGAAAGCCAGGTAGACGGTCAGCGGCAACACCAGACCCAGCCCGCGGCCGATGGCGACGTTCCAGCCGATCTGCAGCAGGTTGAACACCAGCGAGATCGCCAGCCCGCGGCCGATCGTGCGCCGGTCGTAGGGGGCCACCGCGTCGGCCAGGGCCGGCAGGCGCAGCGCACGCATCACACGCCCCAAAACATCGGGCCGATTGCCCCATCTAGCCCACCAGGGCCGGCGCAGCAGCCAGGCGACCAACAGCCCGCCAAGAAACAGCACGGCGGTCAGCGCAGTCACGCCGGTGGGGGCCGCGCCGGGCGCGAGCACGGCCGCGACCAGTCCCATCGGCAGCAGCACCATGATGCCCAGGTAGCGATCCACCAGCACACTGTTGAGCACCGCGGCGGGGCGGCTGGTATCCTGCGCCAGCTCAGCCACGCGCACCGCGTCGCCGCCGAAGCCGGTGGGCAGGATCACGTTGAAGAACCCGCCGACGAAATACCAGGTCGCCAGCTCGCGCAATGGCCGGTACACGCCCAGCACATCCAGAAGAACTTGCCACCGCGCCGCCCGGACGATCACTCCCAGCAGGAACAGCCCCCACGCCAGGGCCAGCCAGCGCACGTCAATCCGCGCCAGCGCATCCCGCACCTCGCCCCAATGGACCTGCCGAAGGATGAGGCCGAGGAGCAGCGCGCTGACGGCGATCTGGATGAGGCCGCGGAGTCTTTTTTTGTTCAGTGTCATCGCGAGACCCTTCGCTGGTTTCACGCCGCAACGCGCTTCACGGGATCAACCCGCTCAGAGCTTGCCCTGAGTGCAACGAAGGGGTGACAGAGACGCGGCACAGTCACGCAGCACGCAGCACGTTATCGTTGAACCAACTTCGCCACCGTTACCCCCTCGCCGCCTTCGTTCGATTCGCCGGCGCGGAAGCTGCCGACCAGGGGATGGTTGCGCAGTTGATCGCGGACGGCCTGGCGGAGCGCGCCGGTGCCCTTGCCGTGGATGATGCGCACGAACGGCAGGCCGGCGAGATACGCGGTGTCCAGGTAGCGATCCAGTTCGATCAGCATTTCATCCACGGTTTGGCCGCGCAGATCGAGCTCCATGCCGGGGCTGGGCGGTCGCGGCGCCGCGCCGCTGGCCTGCACCATCATGGCCGGCTGCTGACCGCGCTCGCGCAGCTCGACGCGATGGGGCGCGAGCTTCATGCGGAACCCGCCGACCTTCACGTCCACTTCCTTTACGCCGATCGCGATCAGCTCGCCCATCGTCTGCAAGGAGGGAACCCACACCCGGTCGCCGGGCTGCAGGGGGCCGTCCACCACGATGGGAGCCGGGGTCTCGGCTGGGGGCAGGGGCCGCGACTGCTGGGCGCGTTGGGCCAGCACCTCGGCCGCTTCAGCCAGCCAGGTCTCGTGGAGGGTCTGGCCGCGGCCCGGCGTCTCCGCGCCGATGCCGGCCAGCCGCTCGCGCACCTGGACTACCTCACGACGGGCGGCCTCCAACTCGGCTTCGGCCTCGAAACGGGTTTGCGCCAGCACCTCGCGCCGCGCCTCCTCGATCTTCGCCAGCCGGTAGCGCAGATCGGCGTTGAGCGCCTCGGCGCGGCGCTGACCGGCCTTCGCCTCTGATTCAGCCGTCAACGCGGCCTCGCGCGCGCGCTTGATCTCGGCCAGCATTGTCTCGGTTTCGAGCGATTGCGGCGAGACCAGCACCTCGGCCCCGGCCACGATGTCCGAAGGTAGTCCCAGCCGCCGGGCAATGGCGAACGCGTTGGAGCGGCCCGGCAGCCCGATGCTCAACCGATACGTGGGGCTGAGGGTCTCGATGTCAAACTCGACGCTGGCGTTAGTGACGAACGGCGTGGTGTGGGCGAAAACCTTCAACTCCGAGTAGTGGGTCGTCGCCAGCGCGGTGATGCGGCGGGCCAGGAGCGTCTTGAGGAGCGACTGGGCCAGCGCGGCGCCTTCTTCGGGGTCGGTGCCTGCCCCTAACTCGTCGAAAAGCACCAGCGAGCGGTCATCGGCCTCCTGGAGGATTTCGACGATGTGCGTCATGTGCGACGAAAAGGTCGAAAGGCTCTGCTCGATGCTCTGCTCGTCGCCGATGTCCGCGAAGACCTGCTCGAAAACCGAAAGCGCGGATCCCTCGGCCGCCGGAATCGCAAGCCCGGCCTGCGCCATGAGGGTCAGCAGCCCCGTGGTCTTGAGCGTAACTGTCTTGCCGCCGGTGTTCGGCCCGGTGACGACCAGAACGAAGAAATCGTCGTCCAGGTACACGTCTACAGGAACGACCGTCAGCGGGTCGAGCAGCGGGTGGCGGGCTTGCAGGAATTTGATGGTGCTGCCGGGATGTTGGGTATTTGAGATTGGAGATTGGGCATGAGAAGCTGGTCGCTCGAAGCTGGAAACTGGAAGCTGGTCGACCTGGTCATCCGCCGATTCACCGATTCGCTGATTCGCCGATTCGCCGATTCGCTGATTCGCCGATTCGCCGATTCGCTGATTCGCCGATTCACCGATTCGCTGATTCGCTGATTTGCCCTTTGCGTTTTGCGTTTTGCGTTTTGCCGCTTTCCAGGGCACAAGTTCCGGCTCAGTGGCGCGAATCTCATCGGCATAGCGCGCCTTGGCCAGGATCAAATCCAGATCGCCCAGGGCTTCGACGGTGCGGTGGATGGCGTCAGCATGCGTCGCGATCAACTCGGTGATGGCGAGCAGGATACGGCGGATTTCTTCTTCTTCGGCCAGTTGCAACTCGCGCCACTGGTTGTTCAGCTCCACGATCGCCAGCGGTTCGATGAACAGCGTGGCGCCGCTGCCCGATTGGTCATGCACCAGGCCGGGGATACGGCCCTTGAACTCGGCGCGCAGCGGAATGACGTAGCGGCCCTGCCGTTGGGTGATGATGGCCTCCTGCAGATAGGGCGCGTTGGCCGAGTTGGACACGATGCGCTGCAAGCGTTCCATCAACCGGCCATGCGCCGCGCGCAGCTCGCGGCGGACGCGCGCCAACGTTTCGCTGGCGCTGTCCAGCACCTCGCCGCGTTCGTCAATGCACCGACCGATCTCGTCAATCACCGCGGTCGGCGGAGCCATGCGCAACGCCACGTCCGCGACGTGGGGGAACTGGTCGGCCAGGCGGCCCAGAGTGCGGAGCAACGTCCGGGCGCGCACCAGCGTGTAGCGCACGTCGAGCAGGTCGGCCGGCAAGATCGGGCTGCTGCGCAACGCCTGCTCCAGCAGCGGACGCAGGTCATGCACGCCGCCGATGTGGATGTCGCTCTTTTCGCTCACGATCCGCCGCGCCTCGGCCGTCTCTGCCTGCCATTCGGCCACCAGGCGGAGGTCGTCGGAAGGCAGCAGTGCTCGCGCGCGCTCCGCGCCCAGCGAAAATGAGGTGTACTGCGCCAGCCGCTCACGAATCTTGTCGAATTCCAGCACACGAAGGGTCCGGGAGTCCATGGGTAAAGTATAGCATAAACGCGGGGGGAATGCGTAAAACGTAGAGCGAAAAACGTAGAGCAGAGGACGTGGCAACGTCGTTGACGACTTGCCGCAAAACCGCAACTTATGGTATCATAACCGCAATCTGCAATCTGCAATCTGCAATCTACAATCTGCAATCTGCAATCAAGGGAGCCTCCATGAAAGCGGTCGTGATGGCCGGGGGAGAGGGGTCACGCTTGCGCCCCTTGACACTGACCCGCCCCAAGCCCATGCTGCCGGTAGTCAATCGCCCGCTGTTGGGCCACATCCTGCATTTGCTCAAACAGCATGGCATCGTGGACGTGGTGGTCACGCTGCAGTACCTGGCTACCCACATCCAGGACTACTACGGCGACGGCAAAACGCTCGGGATGGACATCCAGTACGTGATCGAAGAGTCGCCCCTAGGGACGGCCGGCAGCGTTAAGAACGCGCAGCCCGATCTGGTGAATGGCGACCCGCTCCTGGTGATCAGCGGCGACGCGCTGACCGACTTCGACCTCACCGCGCTCCTGAGCCATCACCGCGAGCACGGCGCGCTCTTAACAATGGCGCTTTACCACGTCGCCGACCCGCTGGAGTACGGGGTCATCAACGTCCACGAGGACGGTCGCGTCGCCCAATTTCTGGAAAAACCGGGCTGGGGCGCGGTGACTTCGGATACGGTCAACACCGGCATCTATGTGGTCCAGCCGGAGGTGTTAGCGCGTATCCCCACCGGTCGCTCCGTGGATTGGAGTCAGCACGTTTTCCCGGCCATGCTGGCGCGGGGTGAGCCGCTCTACGGCTACGTGGCCGGCGGCTACTGGTGCGACATCGGCACCCTGAGCGAGTACCAGCGCGCCAGCGCCGATCTGCTCAACGGTTGGCTGAACCTGGGTGAGCTGGGCCAGCGCATCGGTGGCGGGATCTGGGTGGGCGAAGGGGTGCAAATCGCACCCGACGCGCAGCTTTTCGGTCCCATCTACCTGGGCGAAGAGGTCCAGATCAAGGGAAGCGTGGTCATCCAAGGACCCGCCGTCGTCCGCGATTATACCATCGTGGACAACCGTGCCCGGGTCAATCGCAGCATCGTCCTGCGCAACTGCTACATCGGCGAAGGAGCGGAGTTACACGGCTGTGTCGTCGCCCGGCAGTGCAGCCTGAAGGCGCGCGCGCGGGTCTTCGAGGGCGCCATCATCGGCGATAATACCGTGGTCGGCGAGGGTGCGATGATCCAGGCAGGCGTCAAGCTGTGGCCCAACAAAGAGGTGGACGCGGGCGCGACGGTCAACCACAGCATCATCTGGGGATCGCAGGGTCGGCGCGTGCTCTTTGGCCGCTACGGCGTGACCGGGGTGGTGAATGTTGACCTGACTCCCGACTTCGTCGCCCGGCTCGGCGCGGCCTTCGGTTCGACGTTGCCCAGAGGCAGCACGGTGACGATCAACCGCGACCCGCATCGCAGCCCGCGCATGATTAAACGCGCGCTGATCTCCGGCCTGCCCTCGGCGGGCAACAACGTGCTCGACCTGCGCCAGGTGCCGATCCCCGTAGCGCGCTACTATACGCGCAGCATCGGCGCATCCGGCGGCGTGCACGTACGCCTCTCGCCCTACGACCAGCGCGTGGTAGACATTCGCTTCTTCGGCCCGGACGGCCTGAATCTGACCCGCGAACAGGAGCGCGCGGTCGAGCGCGTCTTTTTCCGCGAGGACTACCGCCGCGCCTTCATGGAAGACATCGGCAACATTGACTACGCGCCGGATGCGGTGGAAACCTACGAGCGCGGCTACCTGGGCGCGTTGAACGCCGACGCGATCCGTCGGGCGCACTTCAAGATCGTGGTAGATTACGCCCACGCCCCCGCGACCGACGTGTTGCCGCAACTGCTGGACAAGCTGAACGTCGAGGTGGTGCCCCTCAACGCCCGGATTGATCCCAACAAGGTTTCGATCCTGCAAGAGGAGTTTCGGGTAGAACGCGCTCAACTGGCGACGATCACCGGGGCACTGCGCAAGGTGAGCCTGGGCGTGCGTCTGGATGTCGGCGGTGAAAAAATTTTCCTGGTAGATGGCGCGGGGGCCGGCCTGCCTGATCCGGTGGTGGGGGCGGCGATGGCATCGTTGGTCTTTCGCACCTATCCGGGCAGCGTCGTAGTCGTCACTGCCGATCAATCGCGCGTCTTTGAGCGGTTGGCCGAACGATACGGCGGCCGCGTGCAGCGCTGTCCCTTCGATCAACAGGCGCTCATGGAGGCGGCCAACGGCGGTGGCGTGGTCATGGCCGGCGACGGC
Organism: Chloroflexota bacterium; assembly: GCA_026389845.1. GTDB lineage: Bacteria > Chloroflexota > Anaerolineae > CG2-30-64-16 > CG2-30-64-16 > JAPLHB01. The sequence goes on along the minus strand of JAPLHB010000095.1, from coordinate 6,077 downwards.
ACCGGCGCTTTCGTCTTTCCGGCCTTCCAGCCGGCCGTGGACGGACTGATGGCGATCGGTAAGCTGTTGGAGTTGCTCGCCACCCAGCAGACGAGCCTATCGCAGGTCGTGGCCGACCTGCCGCCGTTCTTCATCGCATCCGGTACGGTGGAGGGAACCTGGGAGACCAAGGGCCGCGTCATGCGCTGTTTGATGGAGCAGTTCGGCAAGTTCCACCACGAGATCCTGGATGGCATCAAGATCTATCTGAACGACGATGAGTGGGTGCTGGTGCGGCCAGACGCCGACGCGGCGCTATTTCAGGTGACGGCTGAGGCGCACTCGGCGCCGGCCGCGCAAGAGTTGTTGGCCGACTACAGCGGCTTGGTGCACAGCCTGGTGCAGGAGCCGAGCGTGGCGTGATGGGGTGACACGGTGATAGACCGTAGTCATTGCGAGGAGCGGGTTGAGCGACGAAGCAATCCTTTGCGACGTGAGGGATTGCTTCGGGGCTGCGGCCCCTCGCAATGACAGCAGCGAGGAATCTCCTTACAACGAAGAGGCATCATCTATGGCAATCACATTCGGCACGGACGGCTGGCGCGCCGTCATCAGCGACGAGTTTACCTTCGCCAACGTGCGCCACGTAGCGCAGGCGATTGCGGAGGTATTGTTGGAAGATACCCCCCCCTCCACCCCCCCCGTTTCGGACGGGGGGGGAAGGGGGGGGGCCGTCGTCATCGGCTTCGACACGCGTTTCCTCTCCGATCGCTACGCGCTGGCCGTGGGCGAGGTGCTGGCGGGCAACGGGCTGCACGTATTTCTCGCTAAGGCCGACGCGCCCACGCCGGTCGTTTCCTATGCCATCCCGCACCTGCAAGCCATCGGCGGCGTGATGATCACCGCCAGCCACAATCCACCACGCTACAACGGCATCAAGCTGAAATCGGCCTACGGTGGCAGCGCGACGAACGGCCAGACCCGGCGTGTCGAGGCGAAGCTGGCAGCCAACTTGGCGGCCAGACGCGAACCGCAGCGCATCGAGGGTGCCAACGCCCTGGCCGCGGGGCAGATCGTCAAGTTCGATCCCTTCCCGGCCTACCGCGAGCACGTGTTCCGCCTGCTCGACCTGGATGACATCGGCCGGGTGAAGCTGCGGGTGGCGGTGGACGCCATGTACGGTTCGGGTCGCGGTTATCTAAAAACCCTGCTGGCCGAGGCCGGCGCGGACGTAGTGGAGATCCGCGGGGAGATGAACCCCGGCTTCAACGGCATCCACCCCGAGCCGATTGCCAAACACCTGAAGCCGCTGATGGACCTGGTGCCGGCAGGCGGTTTTCACCTGGGACTGGCGACCGACGGCGACGCCGACCGCATCGGCGCGGTGGGGCCGACCGGCCGCTTCATTGATCCGCACTGCATCATGACCCTGGCGCTGCGTTACCTGGTCGAAGAACGCAGCCAGCGCGGCTCGGTGGTGAAAACCGTCTCGACCACGCAGATGCTCAATCGCCTGGCCAGCCGCTACAACCTGCCGATCTACGAGACGCCGGTGGGCTTCAACTACATCGGCGACTTGATGATGAGCGACAACGTGCTGATCGGCGGCGAGGAATCGGGCGGCATCAGCATCCAGGGACACATTCCCGAAGGGGACGGCGTGTTGATGGGCCTGCTGGTAGCCGAGATGGTGGCCCGCTACGGCAAATCGCCGGAGGAATTGATGGCGGGGATCATGGCCGAGATCGGCCGATTCGATTATGCGCGCAACGACTTCCACGTGCGGCCGTTCGAGAAGAAGACGCTGGTGAATAAGCTGGTGGAGCTGGCGCCGAAGGCCCTGGCGGACATCCCGTTAGCCTCGCTCAACACCCGCGACGGCGTCAAATACTTGCTGGCCGACGACAGTTGGCTGCTGATCCGCCCCTCGGGCACTGAGCCGGTGTTGCGCGTCTACGCCGAAGCGCACGCGCCGGAGACGGTGGAGCTGCTCCTGACGGAAGGTCGCGGATTGGCGGACGCGGCGGGGGCATAAACGCGGACGTGGCCGGCACTTCCGAAAGTGCCTGGCACGTGAACCAACCGCGCCGAGGGACCTGGTTCCTGACGGAAACCAGGTCCCTTTGTTCGTCTGGGCTTAGTATTCGATGCCCCGCCCCAGAGCCTTCGCCTGGGCCACCCAATCCTCCACCTGCGCCAGTGTGGGCGCGCGGCGGGCATCGCCGGTCTGGGCTTGCTCGGTCAGCTTGGCGAAGAGGTTCGCCGGCACGCGCTTGGACAACTCGGCTACGGTATCCACCCCCGCCTGCTCCAACAGGTTGCTGTATACCTCGCCGATGCCGCGGATGCGGGCCAGGTCGGCCCGATTTACCAGCTCCAAGATTTCTTTAGTGTCGGCGCCCACCTTGGCGGCCAATTCTTTGCGGCCGGCCGGCGTGCGGCCAGACACCAGCAACTGCTCCGAGGTCTTGATTCCCTCGGCCATCAGCTTCTCAGCGGTGCTCATCTGAATGCCACGGATTGCAGGAACGCGCATGTTGTCCTCCTGAGTGAATGTTGGATTTCGGCGGCGGCCGTCCCCGCCCGGGATGACTTATCCCGCACTATCTTATCATAAACGGCGCGCTTTGACAAGGGCCAATGTCAAACTTGTGGCTTAGAATAGCCGGGGAACGTTTCAGGTTGCATTACGAAACGAGACACCGCATGCAACGAGAACCGGGATTTTCCCGTGAAACCTGGTTATTGGTCCGGGATTTCGCGCGATTGTCGGTTCGGTGACAGGCGATTTGGCGCAGGCTGTGGTATAATAGGTGTCGTTGCATGGCTCGGTCGGAGACCGGCACGAGCGACGACCAACTTACCGATGGGGGCTGCGTTGCTCCCTTGTCTACTTGAGTTCCTATCTATCGGAGACTGACTATGTCCTACTTCGACCCACTCTACTTCGTCTTCGCGTTGCCGGCGCTGTTGCTGGCGTTCTACGCCCAGCTCAAGGTCAAAGGCGCCTACAACAAATACACGCAGGTGCGCAATTTGCGTGGACTGACTGGCCTGGACGCGGCGCAGGCCATCCTGCGGCCCGAGGGACTGTCTGACGTCACGGTCAAGGGCGTCCCCGGTACGTTGAGCGACCACTACAACCCGCAGGACAAGTCACTGGGCCTCTCGCAAGGCGTGGCCCAACAGCCGAGCGTGGCGTCGCTGGCGATCGTGGCGCACGAGATCGGCCACGCGCTGCAAGACCACACTGCTTACGCGCCGCTCAAGTTACGCAGCGCCATCGTGCCGGCCGTGCAAGTCAGCCCCTGGATCGCCTATGGGCTTTTCGCATTGGGGGCGTTCCTGAATTCATCGGCGCTGCTGGGGCTTGGCATCCTTGTCTTCTCGGCCACGGTCGTCTTCGCCTTGGTCACCCTACCGGTGGAGTTCGACGCCAGCCGTCGTGGCTTGCGTCTCCTCCAGACGTACCAGTTGGTAGATGGCCGCGAGTTACAGGGCGCTAAGGCCGTGCTGGACGCCGCCGCATTGACCTATGTCGCCGCATTGGCCCAATCGGTGGCAACGCTGCTGTACTACGTCTTCCGGTTCACCAGCATCGGTCGCCGCCGGAATTGAATTGGAGATTCTTCGCTTTCTTACACCGTCATAAGAGGTTCGTGGCAGAACCGCTCAGAATGACAGACGAGAAAGGACTTACCATGCGCCGCACCAGACTTCTACCCTTGCTTGTCGCTGCCCTCGTTCTCAGCCTGGCCCTCATGGGCTGTGGGCTTGTCAGTCCGGCCATCCGGCTGTTATCCGGCCCCACCGCGACGCCGCCGGCGCGCGTCATCGAGAAGGTCGTGGTCGTCACGCCCACGGCCCAACCGCTCGCCGCCACCCCGGCGCCGAGCGTTAACATCGCGCCTGGCGCTGATGTGGAAAGCCAGATCCTCGAAGCCATTTATCAGAAAGTCAATCCTTCGGTGGTCTACATTGAGAACTTGGTCAAACCGACTCGTTCGACCATCACCCAGGCGGTCCCCGAAAGTTCGGGGTCTGGGTTTGTCTGGGATGCACAGGGGCACATCATCACCAATAACCACGTGGTGAGCGGGGCCGATGAGCTGCGCGTGACCTTCGCCGATGGCGTGGAATTGCCCGCGACGGTGGTTGCCACCGATCCCGACAGCGATCTGGCCGTGATCATCGTGGACCCCAAGTTCGCCAGGCTGGTTCCCGTGGAGCGGGGCGATATCGCCGAAGTGGTGGTGGGCCAGCGCGCGGTCGCCATCGGCAATCCCTTCGGGAAACTACAGATGGGGACGATGACGGTGGGCATCGTCAGCGCGATCGGGCGCAGTATTCCCTCCGTCACGCAGTTCCAGATTCCCGAGGCGATCCAGACCGACGCGGCGATCAACCCCGGCAACTCCGGCGGGCCGCTGCTCAACGACCGCGGCCAGGTGATCGGCGTCAACGCGCAAATCCGTTCGGAATCGGGCAGCAACTCCGGGGTCGGGTTCGCAATCCCGATCAGCATTGTGCAACGCGTCGTACCGGCGCTCATCAAGGATGGCAAGTACCGCCACGCGTACCTGGGCATCAGCGGCAACACCTACAGCCCGGCCTGGGCTGATGCGCTCGGTTTCTCGACCGATGTGCGCGGGGCGTATCTGATGGCCATGGTCAGTGGCGGGCCATCGGACAAGGCCGGCCTGCGCGGGGCCAGCAAGGATACCAAGGTCGTCTTGGATATCGGCGTGTCCGGGCCGATCTATCTCCCGAGCGGCGGCGACTTGGTCACAGCGATTGATGGGCAGGCCGTGGCCAAGTTCGACGACTTGTTGATCTACCTCGAACGCAACAAGTCCCCTGGCGACGAGGTCAAGCTGACCATCGTGCGCGCCGGTGAGGGGCAGAAGACCATCACGGTCAAACTGAGCGAGCGACCGGCTCGCGTGCAGTAGTCCGCGGGGGAGCAGGGGGGCAGGGAGAACGATCTCCCCTGCTCCCTTGCTCCCTTTCTCCCCTGCCCGATGTGCGAGGCACCTTATGCGTCACAGAATTCCCCACCTGATCCTGACTGTTGTTGTTCTCCTCACCGCCAGCCAGGCGTGCAGCCCGCCGGATGTCTTGATGCTCTCCACGCCAGTTTCCAGCCCCGCGGTCCAGGTACTTGTGGTGATCGCGACCCCCACTCCCGGCCCACTGCCACCCGCCGACTCGGCCGATTCCGTGGAGGCGCGGCGCATCGCGGTCTATGAGCGCGTGTCACCGGCTGTGGTGAACATCACCACCCAGGTTTTGCGCACCAATTTCTTCCGGGGCGCGATTCCCGAAGAGGGGAGCGGCTCCGGCTTCCTGTGGGATCGCGACGGCCATATCGTCACCAACTACCATGTCGTCCAGGGCGCGCAGAAGGTGGAGGTCAGCTTCGGCGGCGATGCGGCGATGCCCGCGACCGTGATCGGCGCCGATCCGCTCAACGATTTGGCGGTCATCAAGGTGGACAGCGTGCCGGCCGCGGTGCAGCCGGTGGAGGTGGGCAACTCCGGTACGCTTAAGGTCGGCCAGACGGCCATCGCCATCGGCAACCCGTTCGGTCAATTTGAGCGCACCCTCACCGTCGGCGTGATCAGCGCGCTCAACCGCACCATCGAGACCGACAACACCGTCCTGCGCGGGGTGATCCAGACCGACGCGGCGATCAACCGCGGCAACTCCGGCGGCCCGCTGCTCGATTCGAGCGGTCGGCTGATCGGCGTCAACAGCGCCATCTATTCGCCGACGGGCACCTCGGCCGGCGTGGGGCTGGCGATTCCCGTAGACAAGGTGCGCCGTGTCGTGCCGGTCCTGCTCAAGGAAGGGCGCTACCCGCATCCCTGGCTGGGGGTTGAGGGGCTGGGTTACGAGCTGTCGGCGTCGTTGGCCCGCGCCTTGAATCTCTCGGTCGAGCGCGGCTTGCTGGTGGCGCGCATCTACCAGGATAGCCCGGCGGATCGCGCGGGGCTGCGCGCGGCCCCGCGCCCTCACGCCGCCGAGCGCAGAAGCCCCGGTTGCAGCGCGTCGGCCGCGAGGGCGCCCGGCCAGGCCGTCTTGAGGCCGTCCTCCGA
>JAPLHB010000204.1 GCA_026389845.1 Chloroflexota bacterium | reverse complement strand
GTCTGCAGCACCGCAACGTGCTGGACTACCTGACGGCGGCCTGTGCAGCCAAAAGCCGAGGCGCGGCGGCTCCATCACTCTTGCCCAGTCAAGCGCTACTCGCCGCTGCCATGTCTGGGAACCCCGTCTGAACGGTTACCTTTTGCAATCCATGGAGACTCTATGTCCACAGTCTGTTTGATCCCCGGCGACGGCGTCGGCCAGGAGGTAATTTCCGCGGCCGCCGCGGTGATCGCGGCCATCCTGCCAGGTGCGCAGTTTGTCGAAGCCGACGCCGGCTGGGATTGTTTTCTGCGCCGCGGCACGGCTCTGCCGGAAGCCACCCTTGCAGCCGTGGCCGTCGCGGACGGCACGCTGTTCGGCGCGACGCAGTCACCCATCACAGGGGGCCTAACCCCCCGGCCCCCTTCCCTGCGAGGGAAGGGGGAGGTAAACACCCCTCCCCTCGCAGGGGAGGGGACGGGGGAGAGGTCGTATTGCAGCCCCATCCTGGCGATGCGCAAGCAGTTCGACCTCTACGCCAACCTGCGGCCCACCGTCCAGTTGGTCCCCGGCGACCGGCCGGTTGACCTGCTGATCGTCCGCGAAAACACCGAGGGCCTCTACGCCGGCCGCGAGCGCCGAGAAGACGCCGACACCGCCATTGCCGAGCGCGTGATCACGCGGCGGGCCAGCGAACGCATCGCCCGCGTCGCCTTCGAGCACGCGCGGCAGCGAAACACGCAACACGCAACACGTAGCACGCACGTTACCATCGTGCATAAGGCCAACGTCCTCAAGCTCACCGATGGGCTATTCCGTGAGAGTTGTCTGGCTGTGGCGAAGGAGTTTTCGGATATCCGGGTGGATGAGATGCTGGTGGACGCCGCGGCGATGTGGCTGGTGAAGGACCCGACGCGCTTCGACGTGATCGTCACCACCAACCTGTTCGGCGACATCCTTTCCGACGAGGCGGCGGGGCTGGCGGGTGGGTTGGGGGTGGCGCCTTCGGCCAACGTGGGCGCGGGACGGGTGGCGGTGTTCGAGCCGGTTCACGGCAGCGCGCCCGACATCGCCGGCAAGGGGATCGCCAATCCGGTCGGCGCGATCTTGAGCGCGGCGATGCTGCTCGATCACCTGGGTGAATCGGCAGGCGCAGAGCGCGTGCGCCGGGCCGTCGCGGCCACCATTGCCGCTGGCATCACCACGCCCGATCTCGGAGGTCGCGGCACGACCGCACAAATCACCGAGGCGATCTGTCGCCTATTGACGTAAAAGGAATGGTTCGGCTCGCACCATGCAGCAAGCACCCTGAGCGGAACGGAGCGTTGTTTGCGCAGTGGAGTCGAAGGAATGCGGCCCTTCGCGTCGACCGCTGCGCATCTTTCGACTTCGCCTGCCAGAAAAAGCAGGCTTCGCTCAGGATGTTCCGCTGGGGTTGAATGGTGGTTACACGTAAGAAACAGGGGGAGCGGGAATCTCATGTCATTGCAATCACAACAACTGCCCAATGGGAATACCCTGGATGAAGGCCTGGCGGTGCTCTATGATCTGCTGGAGATCCATTCGCCGTCGGGCGAGGAGATGCAGGCCACCGCGCACTTGACCCAGTGGATGACGAAGCGCGGCTTGGTTGCCCGTCGCGACGCCGCGGGCAATGCCGTCGGCATCCTGGAGCCATCGGCGCCGGCCCCGGGCGGGGGCCAGGTGCAGGAACTGATCCTGCTGGGGCACATCGACACCGTGCCGGGCTTTCCGCGTGTGGTCGTCCGGGATGGCAAGCTGTATGGGCGGGGCGCGGTGGACGCCAAAGGGCCGCTGGTGGCTTTTGCGACCGCCGCGATCATCGTCGGGCCGCAGCCGGGCTGGCGCATCATCGTGGCCGGTGCGGTGGAGGAAGAGGCGGTCACGTCTAAGGGTGCGCGCTACCTGCTGACCAGGCACAGGCCGGCCCTGGTGGTGATCGGTGAACCGACCGGCTGGCAGAGGGTGGCGCTGGGCTACAAGGGCCGCCTGCTGGCCGACGTGATGATCCAGCGGCTCATCTCCCACACCGCCAGGAAGACCCCCAGCGCGCCCGAGCTGGCATTCGCCTTCTGGAACCAGGTGGTGGCGGGGGTAGAAGCCATGAACGCCGGGCGCGAGAAGGTGTGGGATCAGGTGCAGGCCACCATCCGCGACATCTCCAGGTCGGATGATGGGATCGTGGAGACCGCGGGGATGGAGCTAGGCTTCCGGCTGCCTCTGGACGTGACGCCGGAGCAGATTCGGGCGTTTCTGGTATCACTGGACAGCCAGACCGGCCTGCGTTTCCGCGGCGAGGAATTCGCGTACCGGGCCGAAAAGAACACGCCACTGGTGCGGGCCTTTCTGGCGGCCGTGCGCAGCCAGGGAGGCGAGCCGGGCTTCGTGGTCAAGACCTGCACGTGCGACATGAACGTCACCGGCCCGGTCTGGCGCTGCCCGATCCTGGCCTACGGCCCCGGCGACAGCACGCTCGATCACACGCCGCAGGAACACATCGAGATCGCGGAGTGGCGGCAGGGGGTCGCGGTGCTGGCGGACGCGCTGCGTCGGGTGACGGCATAGCTCACGTTCCCACACACAGCTCCCGGATGATGTCCCGCGCCATCTTCACCCCCAGCGTCAGGTTCTCGGCTGAGATGCGCTCGTCAATGCCGTGGATGCGGCCCAGGTCGTTCCGCTCCAGGATCATCGGTCCGAACCCGTAGGCGGGATAACCGCGCTGGCGGAAGTAGCGGCCGTCGGTGCCGCCGGGCATCTGCAGTGGAAACACCGCCGCACCGGGTGCGTGCCGGGCCACCGCGGTCGAGACCGCCTGATAGAAGGGATTGTCTCGCGGCGCCACGCCCGAAGGCGGCGAGGTTTCGATGCTCTCCACGCTCACCCGCTCGTCGGCGATGCACGCCCGCAGCCAATGATCGAACTCCTGGCCGTCGGTGTCGGGCAGCAGCCGGCAATCCAGCTCCGCCTCGGCTCGTTCGGGGATGACGTTGACCTTGTAGCCGGCGTGCAGCATGTTCAGGCTGACCGTGTCACGCAACATGGCGTTGAGCAGCTTGTCGCTCGCCAACCGGCCGCCGAGCAGCCGCAAAATCAACGGCGTGGACAGATGGCGGAGCAGGACCGAAGTGGGGAACTTCTGTCCGGAGGCGATGGCGCGAAACATCTCGGCAGTCACCGCGTTGACCCGCAACGGCCGCGGCTGGCACTGGATGCGTTCGAGGGCCTGCAACAACGTCACGACCGCGTTGTTCGTGTGCGGCATTGAGCCGTGGCCCGGGTCGCCGCGCGCAATCAGGCGCAGTTGATGGACCTGTTTCTCCGCGACCGCCACGCCGAACATGACGCCCTCGCCAAACAGACCCCGGAAGCCGCCGCTCCCTTCGTCCCACACCCATTCGGGGTTGAGCGCCGCCAGATGACGCTCCACCAGCCATCGCATCCCAGCTTCGCCGCTGACCTCCTCGTCGGGCACGGCCAGAAAGATGACCGGACGGCGGAACCGGACGCCTTCCCTCACCAGCAGATCGAGCGCCAACAGGAACACGACGCCCAGGTTCTTCGTGTCCAGCGTGCCCCGCCCCCACACGAAGCCATCGGCCACGGTCCCGCTGAACGGCGGATGGGTCCACTGGGCCGGGTCGGCCGCGACAACGTCCATGTGATGGTTGATCAGCAGCGGTTTGAGCGGCTCGGCGCCGGGGATGCGGGCCAGCACCAGGCCGCGACCGGGGGCCGGCTCGAATACCGTCACGTCGCGGGTGATCCCGCGGCCGGTCAACTGATCCCGCAACCACTCGGCCGCCGGCATCTCGTTGCCGGGCGGGTTGGTGGTGTCGAACTGCACGTAGCGGCTCATCGTCGTCACAGTGTCCGCAGCCACTGTGGCCCAATTCACAGAAGAATCCGTCATTGCACCCTCCGTTGTGTTCGGCAAGAATAGATCAAGATTATCCGGCAAATCGGAGGATGTGTCAAACGCGTGACCGTCAGTGCAGTGATTCCCAAAGTGCTTTTCTACCGCATGTCACCCTGAGCGGGCTGACCCCGTGAAGTGCGTTACGGCGTGAGTCCAGCGAAGGGTCTCGGCCTGTCGCAAGGAGATTCTTCGCTGGATTCTTGCCGTCACGAGAGAGTCGGGGCCAACCCGCTCAGAATGACATCTGCACATCCACCCTCTTTGGAATTGCTGCCGTCAACTACTTCTGCCCCGTGCACGCGATCGCCAGTTCCGCGTCGGCCGCGGCTAGGCCGCGCCAGGCGGCCGCCGCGCCGAGATTGTTTCCGCGCCAGCTTAGCCGATCGGCCTTCGCTTCGAGCGCTCGATATTTGTTGTGCAACCGGCACGCCAGGTCAGCCCGCGCGGGTTCCGGCAGACGGTCAAGCGCTGCGAGCAGGGTCGGCGTCGCGTCGAGGCTCAGGGAATCGCCCAGGTAGCGGGCATCCAACGCCTGACCGACGCCGGCCGCGGCCCGATCCAGGTTGGTGCGTGCGATCAGCGCGTCCGGGTTGACGACGTTGAGCACGACCGCCACAGCCAGCCCCGTCACCAGCGCGCCGAAGGCGAAGCGCCGCCGGCCCGCGCTTTCGACAGCAGGCGACCGCAGCACGGTCGCCACCAGCCAGATCAGCACCACGCCGAGCCACGCCATGAACGCCGTCGTGTAGAACCGCAGCTCGGTCAGCCCGTATTCCTGCTGGTAGAGGCGCATCCGCTGCAGCGCCGACGCCAGGATCGCCAGCGTGCAGACGACGAGCAGCCCGTGCAGCAGGGCGATGACACGGCGGGCGCGGCCGGTCACGCGGCGGACCAACCAGTCGGCCAGGAGGATCAGGCTCAGCACCAGTGCGGCGACCGTCACCAACTCGAAGAAGCCGCGGCGGGCATAGTCGCTGTGGGTCAGACCGGTGCGGATCAGCGTGTCGGCCCCGCCGAATAGGTAGACCGCCTGGACCGCGACGAAGCCCAGGAAGAGCGCGTTGACCAACGCCAACGCGGTGATCGCGGTCGTCCCGCCAACCCGCAGGAAGTCCAGGTTGACGGCTTTCTCCCACTGGGGTCGGGCGCCCGTGGCCGTGAACGCGTGTCGCGCCAGCCCCAACGCCAGCCAGGCCAGCATCAGGCTCAGGATCAGCCGGCCGACCAGCTCGCCCAGATCGGGCAGCCAGTCGAACAGGTGGTTGATAAACGCCGAAAACACCGCGTCGGCCGCAGCGAAGAGCGCGCCGAAGACGAGCAACAGCGGCAGCGCCAGCAGCACGCCCCACAGCACCGGCGCCAGCTTGCGCCCACCACCGGGGGCTGGTCGCGCCTTCGGCAGATCACCGAAGATCAGGACAAACGGCTGGATGAGCAGCGCCAGCCCGCTCAGACAGGCCTCCACGACATAGTCGGCCAGGCTCAGGCGTGACAGTCCACCGCGGACGTAGACCGCTGCCAGCAGCAGCGCAATCCCCATGCCGAGCAGGACGTTCAGCGCTACGAGCGCCCCAGAAGCGCGCACTGCGACCATCACGCTGAAGAAGATGCCCAACGCCAGCAGCGTCATTCCTGCCCCGCTCGCCTGGACGCCCAGTCTGCGGCCGAGCGCCACCCAGATCGTCGCGGCCACCAGCGCGGCGATCGCATAGCCCCAGCCGGGCGGCTGGCCGTGCAGCAGCGCCTCGCACACGAACCCGATCGCCAGCGCGCCGCCGAGCAGCAGCCACGGCCGGCGGATCTCGGGCCGCTGATTCTGGCCCGTCGCCGATGTCGCTACACCTTCGTCGTGAATTTCCATGATGAAAGCCTCCTTCCAGGGGTAGAGCCTGCCCTTCAAGACGACGAGCCGGCGGATGTCGTTCCGGCCTAACCACAGACGTCGTTATCATCGCGCCGCAGGCCCTACCAATTGCTATCTGATCGCCTGCCAATCCCTACCAGAGGAGGAATTCCTGCCTTGCCCTCGCGCACCTTGCAGGAATGTGGTATAATTGTGTTGTCCACATCAGCACACGGCGTCAACTCTCGCCAGGAGCCTTCATCATGAAATATCGCAACCTGGATCTGGAAGCCTTCGATTACAAGCGGACGGACGACGGCGCGGAGCAGTTCCGCGTGCGCGTGGCCGACTCGCCCGCCGGACAGCAAAGCCTGGAAGAAGCCGCGACCGCGCCCCTGCCGGCTGGCTTGCGACCTCAGCTTCAGTTCCTCGAGCAGCGTTCCCTGAGCCTGACGGCGCTGATCAGGTTGGGCGTGATGCTGGCAGACGCGCTGTTCCCACCGGCCGTGCGCGCGTTCGTGGAGCGCAGTCGCGAGCGCCTCGACGACGACGAAGGCCTCCGCATCCGGCTCAAGCTGAATACCTACGCCCTGGCCGATCTGCCCTGGGAATACGCCTACCTGCCTCAACCGGGCACACCGGCCAATTACCGGGGGCAGGACGGCTTTCTCGTCCTCGACCGGCGCATCTCTCTGGTGCGCTACGAGCTGCTCGGTCAGGCGCCGGGCAGCCTCGATCCCGTGGATGCCGACTCGCTGCGCATGGCCGTGCTGATGGCGAATCCGCAGCTTCCGGGCGTGCCTGCGTTGAACCTGGCAGCCGAGGAGCAGCACATCATCCAGGCCATCGGCGGGCTGGCCGGTCTCCAGGTGCAGTTCTACTGCAACGCCACCCTGGACATGCTCCAGGACGCGCTGGTGCGCGAGACGCACATCTTCCACTTCGCCGGGCATGGCACGTTCGACCTCAAGCTGACCGCGGCCTCCGGCGGCATCGAGGGGAAGGGCTTCCTGCTGTTCATGGACGAAAGCGACGGGGTCGTCTACCTGCCCGCGGAGAAGTTGGCCGTGAACCTGCGGGGACGCGGCGTGCGGCTGGCAGTGCTGGGCGCCTGTCAGGCCAGTCGGCGCGACAACGTCAACCCCTGGACCGGCATCGCGCCGGCGTTGACGCGCGCGGGCATTCCGGCCGTGATCGGCATGCAGTACACGATTGACGACGCCAACGCGATCGCCTTCAGCCGGCGATTCTACCGCGGCCTGGCGGCCGGCCAGCCGATTGACGCCGCGGTAAGCGATGGACGATTGGCGATCTTCAACCGCGGGGGCGAGAGCGAGCAGGACTGGGGCGTGCCGGTGCTTTATCTGCGCGCCGAGGAAGGAGTCCTCTTTCCGCGGCCTGTCGGTGGGACGTTCCCGCCCGCGGGGCCGCGGCCAACATCGGCAGATAATGGCAGCCTGAGCCGGTCGGCCGGGTTCACAGGCACCGGCGATGGTCGCCTCGTCATCCCGCCGAGAGTGATCGCCACCGTGCCGGCCAACGGCGCCACTGGCGTTAGCCACAGCCTGGTAGCGGTTAGGATCACCTTCGACAAAGACATGCAGGATGATAAGCATGGCCTGAAGTCCGGGCCGGGGGGCGCGTTCGGGCTGGTGAACGCGCGGGTGAAGTACGACGTGCCAACCCGCACGTTCACCGTCACGCGCGACAATGCCGCGGTGCCGCTGCCGCCGAATACGCTGATCTATTTCGACGTGAACGTGCCTGCTTCGCCGGACGATTTCATGGACCTGGCGGGCGTGCGCGCCGAGCCGATCCGCTTTAGCTTCACCACTGAGGGATCGGCGCCCGAACTGCCGCCGGCCGTGGTGGACAAGCGCGCTTTGCGCGAGGCTATCATCCCGGCATTCAGCGCCGAGGAACTGAGAATCCTTTGCAGCGACGTGCAGGAGAGCTTGGCCCGCGACGGCGTCACACTCCAGGTTGACCCGGAGATCGCGGGTGGCAGCGGGAAGCCGGCCCAGGTCTTGAATTTGATCCAGTATCTCGACCGCCGCGGCTATCTAAGCTACCTGGTCGCCGCGGTGCGCGCGGCGCGACCGGGGATCATCTGATAAAAATCCATTTGAGGAGAATGCAAAAGACCTCGGCAACTCTCACGAGTTGCCGAGGTCTTTGACTGTGCTACTGGCTCGGTCGGAGATGGGCCAGAGCAGCGTCTACCGCCCGATCAACGGCAGGTAAGCGCCGATGACCATGGGACGCACTGTTACCGACTGCGGCCCGAAGCGCTGGCCGCTGACCGTCTCCTCCAGCCAGTACCAGTAGGTCTGGCCGACCGTCACGCTCGCGTCCGTGAACCGATAGGCCCCGGTCGTTCCTGCCAGCGCCTCCGCGTTCACCTGCACGGCGTCCACGCCCTTGCCGTTCTCCGCGCGCCAGACGTTGAAGGCCGGCGCCGGTTCGCCGGAGGCCAGCCAGCTCAACTCGATGCGGCTGCGACCGGCCAAGGCGCCGAACTGCTGTACGCCCACGCCCGTCGGGTAAACGTAGCCGAAGTCCAGCCCCAGGTCTGCGGTCTTGGCGATGCCCAGCGTCGTCGTCTGCACGCTCGGCGACGTCAGATGGAAGCCACTGAATGTAGATGGCGCGGTGACGGTGTAGGTGCCCGGCAACAACCCCTGATCCAGGTAGCTGCCGTTCACGGTGTTGATCGTGGTGTCCACGAGCTCCATCAGGACGTTCTTCCCGGTCACGTGGAGCGGCACACCGGTCAGGCCGGTGTTCTCGCCGGGGTCCTGCTGGCCGTTGGCGTTGAAGTCGAGGTAGACGAAGTCGCCCAGCTTGACATACAGGATTTCGCCGTAGTTGTTGTCTGTGGACAAAGGACCCGGTCCAACGAAGACCAGTGTCCGCGGGATCACGTTGTCCTCCGGTGTGCTATTCTGCAACCCCGCAGGCTGAGTCTCCACGATGAGATACCACCCCGGCAACAGCCCCGTGAAGCTGTAGCCGCCAGGGTCGCTCGTGGGACTGCCGATCGTGGTGTTCTGGCACGGCGGAAGCCATGTATCGCCCGGATCGTCCAGCGCGCCATCCCGGTCGTCGTCGCGGTACAGGCACACGGGCACGTCCGGGATGCCATCCTCGCCCACGCCCTGGTCGCCGTCGCTGTTCCAGTCGTAGAACACGATGCCGCTGAGCGAAGCCTTACCCGCGTAGCCAAAGTCGGCATTCTCGAAGGCCTGACCTGCGGCCAGATTCACCGTCTGGGGATGGTTGTTCGTCGTCGCAAAGTAACCGGCTGGCACCTGGATCACGTCCACCGCGTATTGCCCGGGGCCCAAACCAATGAACTGATAGTAGCCGGTGATGGTGGTCGTCTGAGTGATCACGCTGCCGCCGGGCAGAGTCAGCGCCATGCTGCCGGGCAAGGTCAGCGCCACAACCGCGCCCTCGAGGCCGGGTTCCGGCGTGTCGGGGGTCCCGTCGCCGTTAGAATCATAGAGATCCTGCACGCCGTTGCCGTTGGCGTCGTTCCACACCAGATCGCCGATGCGACCGCCGTTTTGGATGGGGACACACGCGAAATCCCGCCGGTCGGCTACGATCGTGTCGAACTGATCTTCGGCGCCGCTGACTGTCGCCAGGTTCGGCGTGCCATTGGGACACTGCGCCCGGTAGCCGAAGTCGGCGGCGTTATAATCCTGATTGTTAGCTAGAACGACTGTGAGCGGATCATTCGCCGTCGTCAGGGCGAAACCCGCCGGCACGGTGCTTGCATCCACGGCCACACAATAGGAGCCGGCCATCACGTTGGCGAAGTCATAGTTGCCGTCAACCGCAGTCACCAGCGATTTCAAGGGCGTACCGCTGGGTTTACCTATGGCCGGGCACACGCCGCCGTACAGGTCCACTTTGACGCCGTTCAACCCTGGCTCAGCCGGCTGCTGGGTCTTGTCGCCGTTCAGGTCGTACCAGACGCGATCGCCGATACTGCCGGTGGGCGCCACGGTAATGGTGGTACAGGCTTCGCCGACGTCGCCGCCGGTCTTGTTCTGATCGCCATCATGCACCATGAACTGGAAGCGGTAAGTGTGTCCTGAGATCAGCAGACCCGCCGCCACCAGACGATCCACGTTCCAACGCACTTCTGCGCCATAACCCTCATTGATCAGACCGGCCGGGGCCGGATCGCCGCCATCGAGGTTCCAGTTGTTTTTGGCCGGGTCCGCATCGGGCGTGACCGTGACCGCGGCGGGCGAATACGTCTTGTCTACCAGCCGCACCGCGGCCTTCCACGTGCCGAAGACCGCGTGAGGGGCGAGCGCGGCGCCCCCGAGCTGCCAGTCGCCGGCCCGATTGTTGGGATTGGCGGTGATGTCGCTAATGAAGATGGCGGGCCACATCGGCCGATTCGAGATATCGGTGCCGGCCTGATCGCCGCTCAACAAGTTGCTGCCGGTCTGTGGGTCGTACGCGCTGCCGGGGTTCGTGGCCAGCGGGGTCAGCGAGTAATTCGTCGTCGTCGTGCCGCTGGACGTCTTCACCTGCACCTGCCGCACGCCCAACGTCAGCGCATGCTCGTCGTTGTACCAGACCTTCAAGGTATCGCCCGGTCGCGCCACACCACCATTCACCGGGCTGAAGCCGCGCAAGACCTCGCTCTCGTTGAACACCACGCTGGTCAGCGCATTGCTGCTCGAATACGGATAGCCGCAGGAATCCACCGTGGGCGTACAGGTCGGGCTTTGCGCGTTGACCGCTGGAGACTGCGGCAGCTTGGCCGGTTGAGCCACTGGCCCAGCACCCAATCCGGCTGCAGCCACTGCCGTACTTGTTGTAGCCTTCAGCGCCAGGAACCGCACAACGACAGCGGTGGCTTGGCCCGGTGGCAAGGCCCCTAGGGTAGCAGTCAGGTCGTTCCAGGTGAGCGTACCGCCGGCCACACTGTCCGGTTGTGGCGTGGCGCCGACGAAATCGAGAATGGTCGGATCATACCAGTCGCGCAACGGTATGAAGGAGAGAGTGCTCTGTCCCGTGTTAGTGAGGCGAATAGTGAAGCTGATCTCTTGCCCGGAGTAGACCGGCGCCGGCGTAGTCAGCGTCTTGCGGACCTGTAGGTCCGCAGGCGGTTTCTGAATTGAGATCGTCGTGCACGCCTCGCCGACATCGCCGCCGGTCTTGTTCTGATCGCCATCATGCACCATGAACTGGAAGCGGTAGGTGTGTCCAGGAATGAGTTGCCCCGCCGACACCAGCCGATCCACGTCCCAGCGGACCTCGGCTCCGTAGCCTTCATTTGTCAAACCGGCCGGAGGGGGATCGCCGCCATCGAGGTTCCAGTTGTTTTTGGCCGGGTCCGCATCGGGCGTGACTGAAACCACGGCGGGCGAGTGCGTCTTGTCTACCAGTCGCACCGCGCCCTTCCACGTCCCGAAGACCGCATGGGGGCCGAGCGCGGCGCCACCGAACTGCCAGTCGCCGGCCTGGTTGTTGGGATCGGCGGTGACATCCGTGATGAAGATCGCAGGCCACATCGGCCGATCCGAGATATCTGTGCCGGCCTGATCGCCGCTCAGCGCAGTGCTGCCGAGTTGCGGGTCGAACGCGCTGCCGGGGTTCGTCGTGAGCGCCGCAATCGGATAGTCCGTCGTCGTTGTGCCGCTCGATGTCTTGACTTTAACCTGCCGCACGCCCAGCGTCAGCGCATGCTCGTCGTTGTACCACACCTTGATGGTGTCTCCTGACTGGGCAACGCCGGCATCTACTGGGCTAAAGCCGCGCAGCACCTCGCTCTCGTTGAAAACGACATTTGTGAGCGGATTGCTGCTGCTATAAGGATATCCGCATGAATCTACGGCGGATATGCCGGCCGTGGGTACCAGCGCCGTAGCCGGCGACACAGAAGTCGCCGCTTGAGCTGGCCGAACCGGCGCAGCCGCAAACCCCAGCAGTCCGAAAATCACAACAACGGCCATCAACCAGCGGATTGGGGCGACGAGTCGTGTATTCATGAGATAAACCTCCCGCGGTGTGGACCCGGCAGCAAAACATACCGATCGACAAGTGAGACGTCGGTACGCCAACCTGATTTGGTACCAGAGTACCATAGAAAAAGGCAGGGTTCAACGTATCTAGCTTGCAATTACCTTACCGAATATATACTATTCTCGATCAGGGAGCGCAACGCCCCTGGAGCGCCGCGGGCGCGCCTTGTCTGGCGAGGCCAACGGGTGTAGAATGCGGCGCGGCCAGCCCTACCCACACCCGATCACCGACGAAAGGACGCCACCATGACGCCTCCCATCCGGCATCTGCCGCCGCGGCCTTCCACGCGTGCCTTCATCGCGGAGGCCCGCCGCACACCGGGTTATACGTTTTTCGATTGGCTGCACGGCTACGTGTACGGCCGCTGGCCCTATCTCTACATCGGCATCAGCACGGGGGAGCACCCGCTGGCGCGCCGAGCCAGGCCGGTGATCGCCGCGATAAACCGACTGATCACCGCGCGCGAGAGATCTGCTCCCCCGGCTCCCCTCCCCATGAGAGAAGGAGAGAACGCATTCCCCTCCCCTCGCAGAGCTTGCCCTGAGCTTGTCGAAGGAGGAGGGGCTGGGGGAGAGGTTGCATTTGCCGACACGTATCACGGCAAGGTGATCACGTTGTCCTCCGCGACAAGGCTGGTCTCGGTGGGGCAAGAGGTGGATCTGCGCAACCTGGAGCACGTCATCCCCTACGCGCTGGCGCGGGACATCGTGCTCAAGCATCCCGATCACATCGTCGCCCTCGAATGCCCATGCCGCGCTGCCCGGGCCAGCCCTTGCACACCTCTGGATGTCTGTCTGATCGTGGGTGAGCCGTTCGCCAGCTTCGCCGCCGAGCACCTCGGCCGGCGCTCGCGCTGGATCACATCCGGCGAGGCGGTGGAAATCCTCCGCGCCGAGCATGCTCGCGGCCACGTGCAGCACGCGTTCTTCAAGGATGCCATGCTGGGCCGCTTCTATGCGGTCTGCAATTGCTGCTCCTGCTGCTGCGGCGCGATGCAGGCCCAACGGAGCGGCGTGCCGATGCTGGCCGCCTCCGGCTACGTTAGTCGCATCGCCGCCGAGCGATGCATCGGCTGCGGCGCGTGCGCGGAGCATTGCCAGTTTGGGGCTATTTCGGTCAACGGCCACGCGTGTGTGGATCAGACAGCCTGCATGGGATGTGGCGTCTGCGTAGACACGTGCGAACAGGGCGCGCTGGCGCTTGTGCGTGACGACAGCAAGGCCGCGCCGCTGGAGCTGGACGCACTGATGGCCGCGGCGATGATGGGTTGAAGGCTGGAGGTTGGAGGTTGGAAGTTGGACCCCTTTGCTTTGCCGCCCTGCCAGGTTGATCCGGCCGCGCTGCCGCCGCTCATCATGACCTCGGATCCGGGGTCGTTTGCCCACAACACCCTCAAGGTGCGCGTTCCCGCGATCCTTCAGGAGACGATCAGCCTCAACACCTTTCCCGTCGAGATTCGCGCCGCGCTGGACGAGATGTACGACGAGCTGACCGCGGGAACGGTGCGCGGCCTCCGCGAAGATGCGGCCGATCGCGCGTTCTGGGACGCTGTTTGCGCGCCATGGCTTGGCCGGAGCTGGCTGGCCGTGCCGTGGTACTGGGCCGAGGCGTACTTTTACCGTCGCATCCTGGAGGCCACGCGCTACTTCCAGCCTGGCCCCTGGCGCGGCTTCGATCCCTACGCGGTCAAGAAGCGAACGGAGTGGGCGGCCGACGCCGCGCCGCAGGCCGTCGAGCGTCTCCTGCGCCGTCTGCCCCATGACCCGCATGACCGGTTTGTCCGCCTGCTCCACGCCAGCCTGTGGGGCAACCGCACCGACCTGAGCTACCAGGTCGCCGCGCACCTCGGCCGCGCCGACGGCAGTCGCGATGAGCGGGACAATCTGCTGGTGGATGACACCGAGGCAGTGTGGCGGTTTCTTACGGCAGTGGCGCAAGCTGCCAGCTTGCGTTACATCGTCATCGCCGACAATGCCGGCGCCGAGCTATTGATGGACCTGGCGCTGATTGACGGTCTGCTGGCGGGCGGCCTGGTCGCCGAAGTCCACCTGCACCTCAAGCCGCAGCCGTTCTTCGTCTCCGATGCGATGCCGCGAGACGTGATGGATGGGCTGGACGCGCTGGCAGCCGGCGGCGAGGCGGCGGCTGAATTGGCCGGCCGGCTGCGGGCCTACCTGGCGGATGGCCGACTGCAACTCGCGGCTCATTGGCTCTATGCGACCAGCCTTTTCTACTTCCAGCTTCCCGCTGACCTGTCGGCGGAGTTGGCGGGCACAGCGCTGGTCATCGTCAAGGGCGACGCCAACTACCGTCGCCTCCTCGGCGACGCGCACTGGCCGGCTACCACACCGTTTGCCCAGGCGGTGAGCTACTTCCCCGCGCCGCTGGTCGCGCTGCGCACGCTCAAAGGGGAGATCATCGTCGGCCTGGCGAAGGGGCATGCCAGGCGGCTGGCGGCCGAAGACCCCGCGTGGCTGGTCAACGGGCAGCGGGGCGTGATCCAGGCGAAGCTCGGTCGGGCCAGGAGGTCGAAACACGTTAGCCAATCAGTCAGGGCATAAGGTGCTGGGGATCATCGCTTAAGTTTGACAGACCATGCCAGGTGTGTTACATTACGCCCATCCTGCACACGTGTGCAGGATGGGCGTAATGCGAGGTATCCCGTCCTCTATTGTCATTTCTGCGCACGTTTGGACCAGGCGGCAACGTGAAAATCTCCATCAAAGACATCGCCAGGGCGGCCGGCGTCTCGCACTCCACGGTTTCGCGCGCGCTCAGCGACAGCCCGCTCATCAATGCCGCCACCAAATCCCGTATCCACCAACTGGCTCAGGAGATGGGTTACTCGCCTGACGCGGGGGCGCGCAGCCTGGTGCGGGGTCACACCTGCACGGTCGGCGTGGTCGTCACGACCGTCGCGGACCCGTTTTCCGCGGAGGTGGTGGAGGGGATCGAGGGTGCGGCTTATGCGCACGGCTATTCAGTGATCCTGGCCGCGTCACAGGATGACCCCGAGCGAGAGACGGCCGCGGTGGAGACATTGCGGTCGAAGCGCGTGGACGCGGTGATCGTCACCTCGTCGCGCGTCGGCGCGCTGCACCAGGAGCGACTGGGCGCGGCCGGCGTGCCGGTGATCTTGCTCAACAGCCACAGCCAACAACTTCCGCACACTTTTTCGGTCCGCGTGGATGATCAGCACGGCGCGCGGCTGGCGACGGAGCACCTGCTGGCCTTGGGCCACCGGCGCATCGCTCACGTGGCGGGGCCGGCCGGTCACAGTTCCAGCGCCGACCGGCTGGCCGGCTACCGCGCGGCGCTGGCCGAGGCGGGCGTCCCCTTCGATGGGGCGTTGGTCTTTGCCGGCACAGGGCGGCCCGCGGCCGGCGAGCAGGCCGCCGCGTCGCTCATGGCCCTGGCCGACCGGCCGACCGCGGTCTTCTGCTACAACGACATGACCGCCATCGGCCTGCTGCGCGCTGCGCGCCAGGCGGGGCTGGCCGTGCCCCGCGAGTTGGCCGTGGTCGGCTTCGACGACATTCCCCTGGCATCCTACGTCTCCCCCGCACTCACCACCGTCGCCCAGCCCAAGTTCGAGCTGGGGCAACAGGCGATGGCGATGGCGCTCGCACTCATGGTCGGCCGCGGTGAGGGCGTGGGGGACGTGGTGTTGCAGGGGCGGTTGGTGGTGAGAGAGTCAACGTAGTGCGTCATTCTGAGCGGGTTGCCCCCTGACTTCTCGCGATGGCGGGCATCCAGCGAAGAATCTCATTCTGCAAAGAGACCCTTCGCTTGAGGCTCATCGCAACGAACCTCACGGGACCAACTCGCTCAGGGTGACAACCCGCAGTCTGCAGTCTGCAATCTGCAATCTACAATCTACAATCCCCGAGGAGGTTATCAGTGAAAGGTTTAGTACTCGACGCCAAATGGGATCCCCGCCCGGGCTACGCGGTCACGGAGTGGGAGAAGCGGACCGGCAAGGCGATCACCGGCAGCAATGTATGGCGCTACCCGAAGCTGGAAGTGCGCGAGAAGCCGATGCCGCAGATCACAAAGCTGGGCCAGGCGCTGCTCGAAGTACAGGCGTGCGGCGTGTGCGGCTCGGACATCCACTTTTACGAGCGGGACAAGGAGGGGTACATGTACTACCCCGGCCTGACCAAGTTCCCCGTCACCACCGGCCACGAGTTTTCCGCGAAGGTGGTCGAGGTGAGCAAGGATGTGGACTACCTCAAGCCGGGCGATCCGGTGACGGCGGAGGAGATGCAGTGGTGCGGCTATTGTACCCCTTGCCGCAACGGCTTCCCCAACCACTGCGAGAACCTGGAGGAGATCGGCTTCACGGTTGACGGCGCGTTCCAGCAGTATCTCGTGGTGGATGCCAAGACCTGCTGGCCGGTGGATAGCATCCTGGCGCGTTACGGCGAAAAGCTGGGCTACGACGTGGCCGCGATGTCCGAGCCGAGCTGCGTGGCCTACAACACCATCTTCAGCCGGGCGGGCGGGTTCAAGCCGGGCGCGTACGTCTGCATCTTCGGCGCGGGGCCGATCGGCCTGGCTGGCATCGCGCTCTCCTACCTGGCCGGCGCGGCCAAGATCGCGGCCTTCGAGGTTTCGCCGCAGCGCCGCGAGTTAGCTAAGAAGCTCGGCGCGGATGCAGTCTATGATCCGCGCGAGGTCAAGATCAGCGAAGTGCTGATGGAGATGTCGCACGGCGAAGGGTTCGACTTCTTCATGGAAGGTGCGGGCGTGCCGCACATCGTCCTGCCCGAAGCGGAGAAGGCGCTGGCGATCAACGCCAAGGTCGCGCTGGTGGGCCGCGCGGCGCGGCAGGTGCCGATGTACCTGGAGACCTACCAGGTGCGTCGCAGCCAGTTCTTCGGCGCACAAGGGCACTCAGGCGACGCCAACTTCCCCAACGTGATCCGGCTCGTCGCCAGCGGCAAGCTCGATCTCTCGCCCATCATCACGGCCCGCTACAACCTGGAGCAGGTCGTGGACGCCATCGCCCGTTCCGGCTCGCGGTCGGATGGGAAGATCATGGTGTATCCGAACTGATTACGTGCTGCGTGATGCGTGGGATGCAGGGGGTCGCACGCCACGTATCACGTATCACGTGTCACGAAGCACGCCATACGCAATACGAACCACGTACCACCGATCAGGAGGCCCCTATGTCCAAAATGAAAGCGCTCGTTTTCCGCGATGCCGGCAAGCTCGAATTGACCGAGATCCCCATTCCGAAGGTCACGCAACCCGATGACGTACTGATGCGGGTGAAGGCGGTCGGCATCTGCGGCACCGATGTGAAGATCCTGGAAGGCAAGCATCACTTCAAGCCGAACACGGTGCTCGGTCACGAGTTTTGCGGCGAGGTGATCGAAGTCGGCTCGCACGTGAAGTACGTCAAGGTCGGCGACCGCGTGGCGGTGGATAACAACATCCGTTGCGGCTTTTGCTCCTTCTGCCGCATGGGACTGAGTAGCCAGTGCGTCGAGATCAAGTTCAACGCGCTCGGTGTGATGCGCGACGGCGGCGACGCGGAGTATTGCGTCGTGCCGGAAAAGCAGTGTTTCGTGCTGCCGGACGAGATTGACGACGTGCTGGGCACCCAGGTCGAGACGCTGGCGACGGTCGTCAACGGTATGAACACGCTGCTGATGCTGCCCTACGACTACGTCATGATCCTCGGCTTCGGGCCGATCGGCTACCTCTTCGCCCAGTTCGCCAAGAACATCGCGGCCAAGGTCGCGGTGACCGAGATTGATCCGTTCCGCATCAGCGTGGCGAAGGAATGTGGCCTGACGGTCTGGAATCCGCACGAAGTGGATGTCGTCCAGAAGATCACCGAGTTCACCCATGGCCGCAAGGCTGACATCGTGGTGGAGGCGACCGGCAACGCGCTCGGTCAGGCGCTCCAGTGTGTGACGCCGGGCGGCAAGGTGCTGCCCTTCGGCATGGATTCGAGCGTGCATATTGACGTAACGCCGAACGAGATCACCCGCTGGGCGACGAAGATCCTGGGACTGTACCTGGGCCAGAATACGATGGTGCCCTCGATCCGTATCTTCCAGGAGCACCGGTTGAACATGAAGCCGTTCTTCACCAAGGTGATCCCGCTGGAAGACGGCCCGGAAGCGTTCTGCGATCTGGGCCTGGACGCGGCTACCATGACGCACGGCCCCAAGCAGGCGATGAAGATCGTGATGAAGCCATAGTCCCTACCCGCTCTCTCCCCCGTCCATTCACGATGGGGGAGGGGGCGCGGCCACTATGAAAGATCAGGTCAGTGCGCTACGAAGCCGGTTGGGCGCGGCCATACAGACCTTCTGACTTTGTTGCAGGCGCTGTGGCGTTCAGATATAATAGGGGTGTGATCGTTTCACGTTTACGAGGTGACATTTGATTACATCACGCTATGCTGAACTGGTTGAGCCAGGCAAGTTTGCCATCAGAGAAGAAAACCTGGTTCCCACCGATGACCAACTCTTGATCCGCATCACCCATTGCGGTATCTGCCAATACGATGGCGTCTATTACAAGGGCATCGTTGGCAAGACACCCATGAGCATCGGCCACGAACCGGTGGGGATAGTCGAAGCAGTGGGGCGGAACGTACAAGGGTTTGAACCTGGCGACCGGGTGACCGGCCTCTATGCTTACCTGCGCGCTTTTGCCACCTATGGCCTGGCCGAACCTCATCAACTGATCAAAGTACCGGCCCACGTTCCCTCGGAACAAGCCATCGGCGAGCCGCTCAAGTGCATCGGCACGATTCTCCGCGCGGCCCCGCCCGAGTTTGGCGATCACGTCCTGGTGATGGGCAGCGGTTTTATGGGCTTGCTGGTACTGGCGGGCCTGGTGGGTCGCGGGGTGGCCTCGCTGATCGCGGCGGATGTTCGAGAAGATCGTCTGGCTTTGGCCAAAGAACTGGGCGCGACACATACGATCAACGCCAGCGACACCGATTTCCTGGCGAAAGTGCAGGAAATTACCCACGGCCACGGGACGGACGTCGTCTTTGAGTTGACCAGCAGCGCCGAAGCGGTGGAACTGGCGGCCAAAACCCTGCGCCGAACCCGCGGCCGGTACGTGCTGGCAGGTTGGCACGGCCAGCCCGGCACCTATACCCTACGCAACTGGACTACCCGTGGCGCGATCATTCTGACCGCCCATCCCTCTTTTTCATTGGATGAATTTGAAGATATGCGCCGGGCGCTGGATGGACTGGCCAGGGGCGTCTTTCCGATGGGGCGCCTCATCACCCATCGCTTCCCCCTGGACGAGATCCAAACGGCCTTTGAGATTGCGATGACCGGGGCAGACGGCTACATCAAAGGCGTGATTATGCCCTAGTCAATCACACCAGGCTTGTTATGGTCTCGTGGATGATTTTGATGGAAGGTAAGGCTTTTCATGTCGAACCTGGTCGTCGGCATTGATATTGGTGGCACCAAAATCGCCGCTGGCGTGATTGATTCGTCGGCCCGGGTCTTGGCCCGGTATATCTCCAAAACCCATGCCGGGCAGCCGCCTGACGATGTTATCGCCGCTACTGTGGAAGCCTTTCACGCTGTGCTGGCTCAGGCTGGCTTACAGCGAGGCCAGGTAGCCGGCCTGGGCGTGGGTTTTGGGGGTCACGTCAACGGGGCAGCCGGCCTGATCTTGACCAGCAGCAACCTGCCAGCCTGGGATAATTACCCCCTGCGCGATCACTTGCAGGCCCGTCTCGGCGTGCCGGCGATCCTGGAGAATGACTCGAACTGCGCGGCCTGGGGTGAGTATCGCTTTGGAGCCGGGCAGGGATCGCGTCACTTGTGTTATGTGACCTTCAGCACCGGGTACGGCCTGGGCGTGGTCATTGATGGCAAGCTTTATGTCGGCGCCACGGGCACAGCTGGCGAGTTGGCTCACACCGTCATCCACCCCGACGGTCCGCTGTGCGCCTGCGGCAAGCGCGGATGCCTCATCTGCTACACCGCGGGGTTGGGCATTTCCCGACTCGTGCGTGAGCGGCTCGATCGGGGCGAACAGACGCTGCTGCGCGAGTTGTGTGGCCCGACGCCTGCTCGGGTGGCTGGGGAGATCGTCGTGCAAGCGGCGGAACGTGGCGACCGGGTGGCCCAGGATGTCTTGGCGATCGCCGCACGTTACTTTGGGATCGGCTTGTCCAGCGTGGTCCAGATGTTCAACCCTGACCGGATTGTGATCGGCGGCGGGTTGGCGCATGTCAAGCACTGGTTGGTTGAACCTGGTTTAGTTGCGCTGCGGGAAAATATCCATCCCGTGTTGCACAACTCAGCCGAGATCGTCTACTCCCACCTGTGGGAGGACGCGGGGATGATCGGCGCCGCGGTCCTGGCCTGGGAAAGCAAGATATGACGCGTGCTCCTGTGCAGGCACGCGCGCCGCACAGGGAGCCTGCAACCATCGCGGCAGTCGAGCAAAGGAGCTATCATGAGTGAGGCAACACCCGTCATCGAGGCGCGCGGCATCTATAAGTATTTCGGGGCCATCACCGCGCTGGAAGATGTCAACCTCCGGCTCATGAAGGGCGAAGTGTTGGGAGTCGTGGGCGATAACGGCGCCGGCAAGAGCACGTTGATGAAAGTGCTCGCCGGCATGTATCCACCTAACAAAGGCGAACTGCTGGTTCAGGGACAGCCGCAGCGCCTCCGCAGTCCTCGCGATGCGCGCGACCTGGGCATCGAGATGGTGTATCAAGATCTCGCATTGGCAGGCAACATGCGGATTGACGAGAACATCTTTCTGGGCCGTGAACACACCCGCAACGCGCTCGGTTTCATCCCCCTGGTCAATCACAAATTGAACGCCGTGCGCGCCCAAGAGCATCTGGATCGGCTCAAGATTCAGGTCAAGAGCGTAAACCAGCGCGTAGAAGAGCTATCGGGCGGACAGCGCCAGGCTGTCGCCATCGCACGCGCCACCGCGCTCCATGCACAGATCGTCATTATGGACGAGCCGACGGCGGCGCTGGCTATCAAAGAGGTCCGCAAAGTGCTCGACCTGATTAAAGACCTCCGAAATAGCGGCATCGGCGTGATCCTGATCAGCCATCGGCTGGACGATATTTTCTATGTCTGCGACCGGATTATGGTGCTATTCCACGGCCGCAACTTTGCCGAAGCGCCTCTGGGTAAGACCGACCGCAATGAGGTGATCGGCTGGATCATGGGCAACAAGAGCAAAGAGAACGTGTCTGCAGGTATGCCCCTGAGCTGATGCGGGCACATCATCCAGGATCGAGGGCAATCCAATGACAACCTCAACCGTCCAGCAAGCGGAGACCGCGCGCGAAGAAAGTCTGCGCGTCAAGCTGATTCCGTTCATTGATCGTTACGGCGTGCTGTTGCTCGTTCTGGCGATGGGAACGGTGTCGTATCTGCTCGAACCCAAGGTGTTCTTGACGTGGGGCAACATCAGCAACATCTTCCGTCAGATCGCGTCCAACGCGTTGCTGGCGCTTGGCGAGTTTCTCGTGATTCTGACGGCAGGGATTGACCTGTCCGTCGGCTCAGTGCTGGCGCTGGCGATGATGTCCACCGCTGTATTGACGAAGGCCGGTTATCCGACGCCCGTCTTGATGGCGGCGCCTTTCGTCGTCGGACTTGCCACCGGCATCTTCAATGGGTTGGGACTCACCAAGCTCAAACTTCCGCACCCATTCATCATGACGCTGGGAACGCTCAACATCGCGCGCGGCTTGACGAACTTGATCTCCGGCGGCGTGCCGATTAGCGGACTCCCCGAGGTGGTTTGCTGGATGGGCGCAGGCAACATTACCGTGGCCGGTAATGTCGAGATTCCGGTGAGTCTGTTCGTGATCATCGTGGCCTACGTTCTGGTTGGATTCTTTTTGTACTATTCGCGCATCGGCCGGCATATTTACGCCATCGGCGGCAATCCGCAAGCCGCGCGCGTAAGCGGCATCAATGTGGATCGCACTCTGATATTGGTGTATGGCCTGTGCGGAATGCTGGCCGGTTTTTCCGGGCTGCTACTGGCGGGACGCACCAACTCGGGCTTTCCCAACGCAGGCCTGGGGCAAGAACTCGACGCGATCTCGGCGGTCATTATCGGCGGCGCGAGCTTTTTCGGCGGGCGAGGCTCAGTGCTGGGCGTGTTCGCTGGTGCGCTGGTGATCGGCTTGCTGCGCAACATCCTGAACCTGCAAAATGTGCAGGTCTTTTGGCAGCAGGTGCTCATCGGCGTAGTGATCATCGGCGTGGTCTATTTCGATGTGCTGCGCCGCCGTGTTGGTTCGATGAATGCCTAGCCGCAAGTCGAACGACTGTGCCCCGGCCCCTTCAAGCGGCAACGCGAGGACAGGAGGTGACGTATGTAAGAAGCGATGCCATGTTCGTACCTGGCAAGTTGCTCGACACTGGGAGCTGCACTGGCAGCTCAGATCCAAGTCAGAACCCACTTTGGACAAGGAGAAACTATGAAAGCCTTTAAGCTCTTGAGCCTGGTGATCGTTGCAACCGTCATTCTAACAGCGTGCGTCAGCCCTACAGCCGCACCGCAGCCCACCTCTGCCCCTGCGCCAGCGGCAGCTCAACCGGCTGCGCCGGCAGTGAAGCAGGCCAAGGACATCAAGATTCTGGTGAACATGAAAGGGCCGGGCGGCGGCAACCCGTTCTGGGCCGCCGTGGAACAGGGTGCGAACGACGCCGGCAAGACGCTCGGCGTGCAGGTGACTGTGATGGCGCCGCCGGCGGAGTCGGACGTACCGGCACAGATTGCACAAATCGAAGATGCGCTGACCAAGGGCGTGGACGGCATCGCGCTCGCGCCGACCGATCCGGCGGCGCTCGCGCCGGTCGTGAAGAAAGCGCTGGACAAGGGTGTCAAGGTGGTGTTCGTTGACACCAAGGGCCAGAACGAAGGCGTGACCTTCATCGGCACGAACAACGAGGCCGGCGCCAAGCTGGCCGGCGATTACATGTGCAAGAACCTCAAGGCGGGCGACAAGGTCGCCAT
>JAPLHB010000170.1 GCA_026389845.1 Chloroflexota bacterium | reverse complement strand
TGCTCATAGGGCGACCTCCAACCATGCAGGAATGAGCGTATCAGCCGCACAGCGCGCAGCCCGTACGCGATCCTTGTTATACCAGAAATCCCGCATTTTGTTAAGGTGCTACATCAGCCAAGCTGAACTCTAAACTAGAGTACTGAGCAGTTGCGATATTCCCTGAGCAGTAACCTGAGCAGTAACCTGACGAGTAGTCTGAGCAGTTGCCGCGTTTTGGTCGCTGGTCAACGTGTAAAATACCCCTGGCCCGCGCGCCGCTGCCCTGAGCGCCGGAGGAGCCCCAGGCTCTCCAGGCGAGTCAGTGACCGGCTGGCGGGGGGGTATCGGCACGGTTCAGGCTGCGATAGATGGCATTGTTCACGCGTCCGGTCTTGCGCGCGTAGACCAGCGCCTTCTGTTCATCGGTATTGAGCGCCAGCGTGCGGAACTGCTCCAGCCACGCCAGGTCGTCCCGATCCATGAAGTGGTGCCGGTAGAAGGTGACGCGGAACGAGCGATCTTGCGGGTCGCTCTCGAAGGCCGGAGGTGTCAGGCCCAGCTCGGCCATGGCCTGCTGCATGGCCCGGATGCTGGTGCCCTTCTGCTCGGCCCAGCCGATCTCGTAGAACATCTGGGCGATGCGCGGATTGCGCAGTTCCGAGCCGGGTTCGCCCAGCCGGTCGGGATCGCGCAGCGAGGCGTCGGGGTTCTCGATCTCCAGCCGGTCGGCGAAGCGGCGCACCTGGGTGGGGCGGTGGATGCGGTAGTCCTGGTGCATCAGGGCGTTGTGGATCGCTTCCCGCAGCGCCACGTGCATCGGATCAGCCATGCGTTGCGTTTCGCCTGGCCGGAGCGCAAAGCGTTGGGGATCTCCTGCCGCAAGACC
The DNA here is from genome assembly GCA_026389845.1 of Chloroflexota bacterium. Classification (GTDB taxonomy): domain Bacteria; phylum Chloroflexota; class Anaerolineae; order CG2-30-64-16; family CG2-30-64-16; genus JAPLHB01. The sequence continues at coordinate 109,683 of JAPLHB010000170.1, read as the reverse complement.
CGCAGCAGTTCCCGTGTGACCTCCAGCAGCGGCCCTTGGAAGCTGCGGCCGGCCCCGCGCTCGGTGGGCGCCGTCACCCACTCAGTCCCCTCGACCTCGATTAGATCCACCCGGAAGGCCGGGAAGCAGCGCTGGATAAGCGCCGGCGTGCCGAACATCAGGACACCCGCAACCGTGGGCGCCCAGCCGGTCTCGCCCTTCGGCTGGCTGAGCGCGCCGTACGCGCGGAGCAGATCATCGTCGTCATAGCCCAGGACCGAGTTGGCCGGGTTTTGCGTCGCCACCAATTGGCGGAAGGCGCGTACCTGACCGGCGTCCAGCTCGGCTCGCTGCACCATTGGCACCGGCAGCATATCGGGGCTGATCAGGGCGCGATCCTGGAAGAAGCGCGCCAGGTCATCCTCGGTGCAGGGCATGTCGTGCTCACCGACGCGCCTGTAACAGCCCTTGTCCAGTCCCTGGCCGCGGATGTAGACCGGCTTCTGGTAGGCGATCGCTTCGGGGATGTACGCGCTGAGGATCACCCGCTCCGCGTCGTCGGTGTTGACCACCAGGGGTTCGACCTGGGCCGCGATGGGGACGTTGAGCGTCTCCCGCAGGCCGCTGACCAGAGCGTGCTGGATCTTGGCCGCGTCCACCAGGCCGGCAATCTCGAAGCGGCCACCCCGTTCGGCGATGCCCAGTAATAGCGTGCCGCCGTTCGTGTTGGCGAAGGCGGAGACCGTCTCCCACACATCCATGGACAGTTACCAGGCGCTCTCCTTGCACTCGACCTGGCCGTGCTCGTCGGCCAGGCTCAGGAAGTGCAGTAGATTATCGAGTACAGCATAGGTTTGGGGTGTTGTCATGGTTACTCTGCCTCGTTCATGCCGACCCAATAGCGATACATCGCCAACCACTCGGCGCTGATGGGATCGGGCGCAATGAAATTCAGATCGGCCAGACCGACGGCGTACTCGCGGCCGCCCTTGCGTACCCGGGCCACGATGCCTTTTCGTAAGCTGCTGCGGCGATCGTCCAGGCCAATGACTTCGACCGGCTCGCCCAGCGCCTCGGCTTGCAGCGGGAAGCTGAGATTGTCCTCCAGAGTGCAGAGCACACCGCTGAACTCCTCTTCCTCGTCGTAGCAATCCATGATTGCCTGATCGAGCAGTTCTTGGAGCCTTTTGTCATCCATTTCGCCTGCCTCTCATTCCCTGAACTCGGCCTTCAGCCATGCCGCCAGCGCCTGATCAAGGTCTTGCAGCAGTGCATCGAAGCTCGGATAGCGCGTCTTGCCTTCCCAGATCATGCCACCGATGTCCAGCGCCCTGACCATCGAGCGGCTGTAGTCGTCCTGACCGATCGCGATCCAGCCAAAGTCGCGCACCCAGCGGGCGATGTGAGGATAGTTGGCCTCGATAGTCATGGCGGCCTCATCAACTTTACCCAAAATCGAATTCTTCGAGCTTCCGTAGTGCTCGCGCGGGTGGCAAAGCTCGTGATAGATCACGTACGTGGAATTCCATCTGCTGCTGCCCGGCAACCTCACTGTGCGGGCCGCGCATGATCGGTGCACTGCGATCGAGAATGAGTTGCGCCGCAGGTGGCCCAAAACGCGGATAACGATTCATGTCGAGCCTAAGGAGACGGGGGGCGTGTAACGAGCGCATTTCGTTGTGCTCGCGTGCTCTCCTCCATCGTCGCCGCCGGTGGGTCAGACTTGAAGGATACCAAGGCCATCGCGGAGATGATCCGCAAGGTGAACAATGAAACGGAATCAATCCAGCCTGACCGCCGATGGCATCGCGATCGTGCGCGCCCTGGAATCCGAGAAGCCGGCCGGTGAACAGATGGGGTGGTGATTTCATGTGCCGAAGATGTCTGATGCCTTATTGCCCCGGTACCACATCAAACGAAAACTTACCGCTCCACTGCGTCACAGCGGATTGCCCCAGAGCATTCACGCCGCGGACCGCGTAGAAGTATGTCGTGGCATCCGCCAGCGCATTCGTGTCAGTGTAGGATACGGTTACGCCGAGAGGTGGAGCCGGCACATCGCTCAACTTGTATGCATCGGGGTCATCGGGGAGGAAGTAGGGCCGCGTGCTCCGCCCGACCTGATAGCCGCCGGTGTTCTCCGGCAGGTGCACCCAGGTCAACTCTACGCTGCTCCCCGTCGCCTGAACGATCGGCGCCGGCGAGACCGGCAGGGGCGGCAGGCGCAACTTGAGGGCCGGGTCGCCGAACAGAAGATTCGTATCAAGCATGTCGCGCCAGGCGCTGCTGTTGTCCGCATAGTATTGCCGCGCCGCATCCATCGCAGGGCCGATGCGTTCCTGGCGATCTTGCAAGACCGCCTTCACCACCCCGCGGTTGAGGGCGAGCATGGCATCGCCCAGGTGCAGGCCGCTGGGCGAAAGGTCGGCCACCGAGCCTTTATTTTCGCTCAGCAGCAACGTCTCGCCGAGCGCCTGATAGTCGCTGATCAGGTTGATGAAGTAGCCGCTCCAGCAGTCATAGTGGAACGTCACCGGCCACTCGGTGTTAGCGGCCAGGCTGGGCACGTGCAGGATGTTGAAGATGCTGACCGTTGCCCCGCCCCAGCGGAAACGAGAACCGTGGCCGAACCACTGGAGCAGCAGCGCGTCCTGGTCGAACGCGGCGATGATCCCCGCACGCATCGAGGCCGGATCGCTGGAGTTGGCTTCCGGACAGGCTGCCGGGTCGCCATAGTAGACTGTGCGGCCCTCGTAACCCGACGGCAGCCAGCCCAGCCGTACATCGTCGCTGAGCGCGTGGAAGTTGCCGGCCTCATCGTCGCAGGCGAACGCCGCAAACGCAACCCGCCGCTGCCAATCGCCGGCCGGGGCCGTCGTCTCGTAGGCCAGGGTTTTGTTGACCGCGTAGGCCAGGTCGGCGGCCGCGCGCGCCGGAATGCGGCCGAGGTGCAAGTCGGGCAGGTTGTCAGCGGGGCTGTCTATGCTGGCGTAGCGGTTGTCGGCTGCGGTCTCGCCGATCCACGGGTCAATGTCAAGCAGGAAGGGCGGGATCAGGTTGGGCAGGGTCGTGCCGCTGACCCCGCGGAAGTCGTAGTGCCCGTCGCCCACCAGCAGGACGTACTGGGGGGGAGTGGAAGATTGCTTCGTCCCAAGGGGAGGCTTCGCACTCGCAAAAGGCGCTCCTCGCAATGACAGGTTGGCGACCGCGCCATTCCAGTGATAGTAGGCGTAGCTGAGGAAGCTGCGGATTGCCTCGCTGCTGCGCAGGCCGCCGCCGAACTCGTCATAGATATCTTGCACGTCCACCTTGGCGACGCGGAACCCTTCGGCCGCGCGGTGATCGAGCAGTGGCTGGACCGCGTCCCAGAGCGAGCGGTGCACGATGGCGATGTAATCGTAGTCATTGGTTGGCGTGCCCCACGACGAGGGAATATCCGATTCGAGCGCCAGCGGGGCCAGCAGCGCAGCATCGCTGCTCAGGTAGAAAGCCGGAGCGGGCTGATCGTCGTCCCAGAAGCGAATGGTATAGCTGCTGCCAACCACATCGGCCTGTACCGGGCCGACGAGCGCCGGATGTCGCGGATCGCGCAGGTCGTAGACGTGCACGTCGGCGGTGTTGAAGCCGGTGACGGCCACCTGCTTGGCGCCGGGCGCGATGGCCGGGATGGCGATGCAGTCGCCCTCCGCGTCGGCGGTCGCGGGATAGGCCACCTCGGCATAGTCCGGGTAGACCCAGTAGGTGACCGAGCCGGGGATCTGCGACAGCGCAACCTCCAGGGTGAGCTGGTTGGGCGCGGCGTCGAGCCAGGCGGCCGGCACGGTGGCGGTCACGATGGTGTCGGCGTTGCCCGTCCAGCGGTAGACGCCAGCGTCGTGGCTGTTGAGGCGCACGGCAAACGACTGATCGGCCACCGCGACCGACTCGTCATCCACGCCGTGCGCCAGCACGCGCAGTGCGACCTCGCCCGTGGTCAGCGGATCGTCCAACGCCAGCGGGTAGGCGACGGTCTTGGTGTAGAATTCCAGGGCGCTGCTCACCAGGAGCTGGCTGTCGAACCAGCGATCGAGCTCGGCGGCGCGATGGGCGTTGCTGCGATATTCGCGGTCGAACTCGACGCGGACGGTCTGGGTGATCGTCGTGGCCAGTGGCTCGCTGCCCGACGGCGTCACGTTGCGCTGCGCCATGCGGCCGCCGGCCTCCCCGCCCCAGGTCAGCCAGTAGACGTTGCCCGTCTCATACTTGCCCCGATACGCCTCGGCATAGAAGACCAGCAGGTCGCCGTCCTCGAACACGCCGTCCAGGTCGGCGTCGGTCACGCGGCTATCCACCGGCTGGCCGCCGTAGGAGATGGCGAGCTGGGCGGCCGGGGTTTTGGCGAGCGGCACGCCGGCCGCCACCAGGTCGGCGTAGGTCAGGCGGTAGAGGCCGGCCGCGGCGGTACGGATGCGCACGCTCCCGCCGCCGGGGATGAACTGGGCCGCGGGGTTGATCGTGTAGGGCAGGCCCGCGGCGGGCAGGCTGACCGCGTCCGGTTGGGCTGTGGTGACGACCGTTGGCACGCGCACGGTCACGGTCAGGTCGGGGTAGTAGCGCAGCAGGCCCGCGGCCGGGTTGTATTGGAAGGGATAGACCCGCAGCGACAGGCGGCGCTCGCCCCTCTGCCACCCCTCGCCCACGGCCTGCACCGGCGAGGCCGGGTAGAAGGCGTCCGAGGTGTAGATGGCCGGATCGGGCCGGTCAAGCAGGGGCACGGCCACCAGCGCATCTTGCTGCTCCATGGCGCTCCCCAGGGCTGACCAGGTCGGGTCGGGCACGGGCGCCGCAGGCAGGGGCGCCGCGACGGTCAAGGTGATCACGGTTGCGGCCTGCCAGGCGATGATCGGCGCGCCCATGGCCGGCAGCGCCACCGAGCGGCCCCAGGCCGGCAGGAGCGGCGCGCCGGGGACGTCGTGGCGGCCCGCCTCCGGCACGGTCAGGCCCACGGCGTCCAGCCGGTATTCCGGCGTCTGCACGCGCCAGGTGAGGACCGGCTCTTCGACCGTCGCGGTCGCTGGCGCAGGGCCAACGACCAGCGCGACGATCAGCAGCGATAGAACAACGAATTCAAGGATTGACCGAATAGACACGCTCAACTTTCTGCCTTCTGCCTTCACCGCGCCAGCAGCGGCAACCAGAGCCAGCCATAGGGATAGCTCACGCTGACCGTGTCCAGCTCCGTCTCGACGCCATTCATGCCCACGCCCACCAGGCGATACCAGTACAGTCCGCGCGCCGGCGGGCGATCGGCCCAGGTGTAGGTGAACCCCTCCGGCGAGCCGGGGGAGCGGCCGGGGATCACCGCGGGGTTGACCCTGGCCCACGGGCCGTCCACCGCGGCCGCGCGGTAGAGGTTGAAGCCCAGGTTGCCCAGCTCGCTGGCCGTCTCCCACGTCACCGTGACCCCGCCCCGCTCGGCCGCGGCCGCGAAGGAGGAGAGCACGGCCGCGGTGGGGTTGGTCTCCATCAGCGCGAAGCGGCTCTCGCCGGCCGGCAGGGTCAGGTTGGTTACCCGGACGTAGCAGTTGTTATCGCCCGAGACACACGTGCTGTTTGCGTAGGTCAGCCCGCTCGGCTCGCTCCAGGTCGTGCCCGACTGGTACTGCCAGAGCTTGAGATTGGCGGGGTTTTGACTCGCCTGCAGATCCAGGAATCTGTAGTAAAACGTGGCGGTAGCGGTGCCGCCGCTGGCCGTGGTGATGGTGTAGCAGCGTTTGACCGGCTTGCTATTGGCGTGCATGTTGCCGCACACCCCGCCGCCGAGAACCTTGACCGTGACGTCGCCGAGGCCGGCGCTGGGCGCAGCCGCACCGGCGGCCGAGGCGACGTTGGCGCTCAACGTCGGAGCTATGATGCTGAGGCCATAGTACTTGTTGGTGCTCACGTTCAAGAAGTCAACCGTCGCGCCGGCGCCAACCGTCTTGGTTTGCTGCAGCGTGCCATTATTGGTCACACTGTTGCTGGCATTGAACAGGGTGTTCGTGCCCACGTCCACCGTCGCGCCGGAGTTCACGATGATGTCGTAGAAGGTGGTCGTGCTGCTGCCGCCATAGGTGCTCGTGCCGCTGCCGTTGAACGTCACTGTCCGGTCGTTGTGCGTGAATGTGCCGTTGTTGGTCCAGTTGCCGCCAACGTTGAGGTCGCCGCCGCTCGTGCTGGACAAGGCCAACGTGGTGCTGGCGTCAATCGTGACGTTACCGAGCACGGTGCGCGCCGAGCTTCCAGTCAGACTGACGTTCGTGCCGCTGGACGATGTCTGCACATTTTGCGGCACACCGGCGCCGCTGGTCCCGGCACCCCACTCGGTTGCTACGTTGTACCCTCCGCCCGAGTTGTAGCGGAGGGTTGACGACGAGCCGTAGATGGGGGCATTGCTGCTGACAGCACCGTTCGCGTTGATGGTAAGCGTCCCGTTCACCGTGACGCCGCTGCTCAGGCTGACAGTACCGGCCAGGGTGAGATTATTGAACGCGATGGTCCCGCCGATCGTGCCTGCGCCGGCGAATGAGACGGCCTCGGTATCCTTGGTGTAGGCGCCGTTGTTCTGCAGTGTTCCGCCGCTGGCAATCGTGAGGGTTTTTGTACCCGTTCCACCGTTGAATGTGCCGCCGGAGAGAATTGTCAGGTTTTTCACGGTCGCATCGTCACTCAGGGTTACGGAATGCCCGTTCCGAACATAGGCGGTCGTATTGCTCTGTGGTACAACACCCCCAATCCAGGCGGTGGTGCTATTGAAATCTGTGCTGCTGCCATTCGTGCCAGTGGGGTAGGTATCCTCGTGGCCGGAGAAGTTGGGCGCAATGCCGTCCACTAGAACGAAACCGAAATAGTGAGACAGAGTCTTGTTGCCAGTACCCGCGGTCGCCGCATCACTCGGCCAGAAGAAGTACTTATACCAGGAATTCCACTCCTGTTCAGTCAATGAAGCGGCGTAAATGTGATCCGGCGAACCGAAGGTTGAGCGTTTGATTCGCACTTCACGGTAATCGGTGCCGATGGCGAACTGGACGTAGTTACTGCCACTATTCAGTTCGGCCGAGGTCGCAGAAGCCACCAGGTTCCAGCTCCCGCCCGAGTATTGTTGTACCTCGATGTAATCGTTTCCCGACTCGTTTTTCCACACGATCGTATAGTCGGCGTTGAAAGGCAATGCGATAGTGTCGTGCCATGAATAGCCAGTTGTAGTACCGTTGCCGCTGCCGCTCGGGTTGGTCTTGGGATCCGTGTCAACATAGATGAATGTGGCTAGTTTACCGTAGTCCGCGTCTGCATCCGAGATGCCGAAATAGATATAATCAGCATCCCAGGTAAAGTACGCATTGTCGGCTGACTCACATGAGAACGACTCATCGGAAGCCCAGCCATCATTCGATCCATTGATTGTGATTGCGTGATTCGACGTGGCGCGGACTCCACCAGTCAAGAGGGATACGATCACGCCAACCACGATCAAAACCACAACATACCGTTTCATAATCTTATCCCCCTGCACCGGCGCGCTCGCCGGCGCATAACCCCATCGCGAGCCGTTCAGACCGGCAATCCATAGCGTCTCCGCCCGCGCATCCTCGCGGCGCGGGGCAACGATAGCGGTGGGAGCGGTCTACAAACACCCGCCGACCTTCTGCCCCGACCCCGATAGTGGCCCCAGGTACGATGGCGCGGCCCAGGGGCTGCGCGGGGGGCCGCCTTGCGCGGCGACTTCGAGCGATCGTTCGGATACGATGGCCGGTTCCTGCCACGGCTTGCGGGTCGGAACCGGAACAGCGTTTTCTTCCTGGAGAGGGAGGGTGGATGGATTCATGATGCCTCCGATGTGTGAAACTGTACGCAGTATACTCCCGATGAGTCGCCATGTCAAAGGGGATTGGGCATTTTGGATGTCATGGCCGTCGCCAGGCGCTGCGCAGCCCCAGCCACCAACGATACGGGTAGTAGAGCCACGTCAGTCGCGGGTGGGCAATCGCGTAGCGCTGCTGCATGTAGCCGGCCGAAGGAAAGAGGTTGTCCCAGGTATAGCGCCAGCGCCGGCGCCAGCCGGACATCGCGGCCAGGTCAGCCCAAAAGCGGCGCGCCACGGGGCGTTCGGCCGCGGTCAGCTCGCCGAAGACGCGCGCCTCAGCCGGCGAGGGATGGAGCTGCGCGAGCCGCGCCAGGTGGCCTGGGGGAACCGGCGCCGCCCACTCGGCCGCCACGACCGGCAAGACCCGTTGGAGCGGCAGCGCCAGGTCGCAGGCCCTTCCCTGGGCCAGCAGCAGCTCCCAGTCGAGCTGCGCCCCGCGCTGCCACAAGATCTCGGCGATATCTTGCCACCACATCAACCCCTGGCCGCGGTGGTGGAGCATCAGATGGCCGCACAGGTAGAGCGCCTGCGCCTCCCAGCCGAGCATGCTGCCGGGCGCCGTCCCGGGCAGCGGTAGGGCGGTGTCCCAAAACCAATCCAGCGGCAGGCGGGCCTGGTAATAGGGCGCATCGAACAGACTCCAGTGAAGCTCGATCTGCACCGCAATCGGCGGCGGCTTCCGCACTGAAAGCTGGCTTTCGTAGCGCAGAGCATCGCCAGGCCTCGGCTCAGGCTCGGTCGCCGCGTACCCCAGCCCGGCCAGCGCGGCGAGCGCACGGGGCGCCTCGGCCGGCCGCACGAGCAGATCGCAGTCGCCCAAAGGGCGCAGTGCGGGGTTGCCGTAGACCGCCTCGGCCAGGGCGGCCCCCTTGAGCAGGATGACCGGCAGGCCGGCCTCGGCCAGGCCGCGGAGCGCGGCATCCAATTCGTGCAGGATGCCCACGTTCCGCACCGTGTTCAGCTCGTACGCTTCGCCCAGCTCCGCCTCGAGCGCCGGCGGCAGCAGCTTGCGACCCGCGACCGTCGCATACAGCAGCGGCGCCACCCCCTCGTCGTAGATGGCCCGGCGCACGGCCTCCCATCCTCCGGCGTCGCTTGGGGCCGCCGCGCGCGCCAGGGCGAACGCGGCCGGGTCATGCCGGCCGCGCAGCAGGAGGAGCAGAAAACGGATGGTCGGATCGGTGATGGACAATCCTCGCAGCAACGCGTCCCCCTATGCCGCCGGCTGCTCACCTGCCTTGCGTTTGCTCCGGCGCCGGTGATCGAGGGCTTCGGTCGAATCGCCGTCCCGGCCATCGCCCGACGTGTAGTAGTGGGTGTAATAGTAGTAATAGTAGTAGCCGGCCCCGCGCGTGGGCATGCGGTTGAGCAGCGCGCCCACCACCCGGGCGTTGACGCGCTTGAGCGCCTCCAACGCCCGCTTGGCTACCTCGCGCCGCGTTTTACCCGAGTCCAGCACCAACAACACGCCGTCGCAGTGGATCGAAAGGATGGCCGCGTCGGAGAGGGCGGTGGTAGGGGGGCTGTCGAGCACGACGATGTCGGCCAGGGCCGTCAGCTCGGCCAGCAACTCCTTCATGCGCGTCGAGCCGAGCAGTTCGGCCGGATTGGGCGGAAGCGGGCCGGACGTGAGGACACGCAAATTCGGCACCTGCGTTTCCTGGAGGAGCGCATCCAACGCGGGATGTTCTTCTAACAGGGCGCTCGTGATGCCGGCGTTGTTGCGCAGCTTGAAGATGCGGTGCAGCCGGGGGCGGTGCAGATCGGTGTCCACCAGGACGACGCGGCGGCCGGCCTGCGCCAGCGCGGCGGCCAGGTTGGCTGCGGTCATGGATTTACCTTCGGTGGGCGCCGGGCTGGTGATGAGCAGGGTGCGCAGGGGCCGATCCACCGAGGCGAACTGCAGGTTGGTGCGCAACACCCGGTAAGACTCGGCCGCGGCCGACTGGCCGCCGGATAGCGCGGCCAGCTCGCCGTCGCGGTTCTCGATCAGCGGCACCGCGCCCAGGGTGGTCAGCCCCAGTTCCTTCTGCACGTCGTCGGGATTCTTCAGGGTGTCGTCCAGGTACTCCAACAGGTAGGCCGCGCCTCCTGCCAACACCAGGCCGATGGCCGCGGCCAGCAAGATCGTCGCCAGCTTGTTGGGGCCGATCGGCTTCGTCGGCAGCGCGGGCGGCTCGATGATGCTGAGGGTGTTGATCGAGCCTTGCTGTGTGTTGCTGAGCAGCGCCGCATAGTTCGCCTGTAAGGTGGTCAGCTTGGTCTGCAGGCCCGCGACCTGCGTCTGCGCATCCGCGATCTGCCGGGCGCTGAACATGTTGCCCAATTCGTCCTGCTTCTTGGTGATCTCGGCCTGCGTCTCCTTGATCTTGACCTCCAGATCATCGAGCTGGCTCTTGACAAACGCCTGGCGCTGCTGGGTCTCGCCCGCGGAACTGGCCGGGGTCTGGCGGATCAATTGGTTGGCCAACTCGGCCGCCACCGCCTGCACCCGCTGGGGTGACGTGTCCACCACCGTGATCTCCACCAACTGCGTGTTGGGGACGACGCGCACAGTGTATTCGGGCAGCCACGTCAGCCCCAATGCGGCCATGGTGGCCTCGCGCACCGGCGCGCGCTTGGCGATGTCGGCGTAGGTACCGGCCAATTGCTGAGTCAGATAAAAATCGTTGCCCGTCGGGTTGGGATTTTCGATGGCGCGGCCCACCATGATCGTAGCGCGCGCTTGATAGATCGGCGACTGCTGGCGCGTGGCCAGGGTGCTGGATACGGTTGCGACGAGGACGGAGGCGACGATCAGCCACCACCATTTGCGCAACGGGGCGATGTAATCTTTGAGTTCCACAATTGGCTCCGTTTTAGGGGGCGGGGGTGCAGGGGTGCGGGGGTGAGGGGGTGTCTCCCTTTCTCCCTCTCTCCCTTTCTCCCCCTCTCTCCTGTCTACTTCACCCACACGGGATCCCAGTCGTTGTAGGGCGAGTCCAGCAGCCGGCGTTGACCGCTGCCGTCGGCGTTCATCACCCAGAGCTGGCGGCGGCCGGTCTCGCGGTTCGACCAGAAGACGATCTGTGCGCCGTCGGGCGACCAGGAAGGGTGTTTGTCCCATTCCCAGGTATTGACAGTGAGGCGCTGCATCCCGCTGCCATCGGGGTTGATCAAGTAGATCTCGTCGTTGCCCGGTTCCTGCGAGACGAAGGCGATCCGGTCGCCGCGCGGCGACCACGTCGGATCATAACACCAGCCGGTGGTGGTGGTCAACTGGCGCAGCCCGCTGTAGCGGGCATCCTGGACGTAGACCTGCGGGGTGCGCCGAGCGTCCTCTTGCACCACCAGCCGTTGGATCCCATCCGGCGAGCGGCCTTCGGCGTCCGCGGCGAGGGTAAAGGGCCAGCCCTGGGTCACCCGGGCCAGCCGGTCCGTCGCCGGGTCGAACGCAAAGAGCCGAGGATCGCCAAGGCGATCGCTGCTGAAGAGGATCTTGCCGACCAGCTCGCGCGGGACGGTTGCGGGAATAGCCGGCGTCGGCGGGGGCGCGGGAGTCGGGGACAACTCATCCAGGTAGATCAGCAACGGCACGGGCGTGGCGCGGACGACGATCGCTTGCGGCGGCAGGGGCGTGAAGGTGCCGACCACCACAGCGACGGCCGTAGCATATTCGGAGCGGGCGATCGCGGTGGCGGCGTTCGCCGCGGTCGGCGTCGCGGTCACCTCGAACGGCCGCGGGGTCAGGGTGACGATCAGCGCGTTGTAGGGCAAGGGCGTGGGCGTGCCCAAGGGGGCGCGGGCCGTGGCCGCCAACGCCTGGGCAGCCGCGGTGGCGATGTTTTCCGGTACCGGCGTGGCGGGGATCATCACCGGCGTGATCGCGTTCGTGGGCACGGGCGTAAAGGTGCCTGTGGTGACGGCGACCGCGGTGGCATACGCAGCATTCGCGGTCGCGGTGGCTTCGTTGGCGGGCGTGGCCGTACTGGGCACGACGGGGGGTAGCCCGCGCGCCACGGCCTGCGCCTGGGCTGTCGCCAGGTTGGCCGGGGGCGGCGTCGGCGTCACGATACGGTAGCCCACCGGCGTGCCGGTGGTGGCCGGGACCACCCGTGCCGCGGCCGTCAGCACGTTGGCCGGGGTCGGCGTGAGGGTGGCGACGAGTACCCGCTCGGTGGGGAGCGGCGGCGGAGTGGCCGGGGCCGGCGCCAATACCAGGGCGATCTGCGGGCCGTTGCCGCCACTAGCCGGACCGGCGCCGCTGTCCCAGGCAAAGAGGGTGTCGCCGCCGGCCGGGCCGGTGATCCGCACGATCACGGTTGCCGCGCCTGCCGCGATCTGCTCGGCCAGCCAGGCGCGGCCGCTGGCGTCCAGCCGCAACTCCTGCATCCGGTTGACATCCAGGTCAACCGGGTAGAAGGCCGGAAAGAGGGTCACGGCTGCGGGTGCGTTGAAGAGCGTCTGGAAGTCGGTCCGCGCGAACTCCTTCACCGCGTCCGCAGCCAGCAATTGCACCTGCCACGTGCCGCCGGCCTCGGGCCGGAAGCGATCATCCCGCAGGCCGGTGAGCCGGAGCGTGGCCTCGCGGATGGCTGCGCCGCGCGGGACGCGCGCCAATTCGAATCGGGCCGCGGCCACGAACGCCTGGCCGCTGAAGTAGCCGGCGTAGAGGTATGAATCCCCCAGGTGGTTGCCGCGCGCCTCGCCGCTCGTCCACCAGCCAGCCTCGCCCGCCTTGGGCGCGAGCACGAGCACTTGACCGCCCGGCTCCGGCGTCGCGGTGGCCGGATGGGAGGTAGGGGTCGGGAGTCGGGTGGCAGGGGTCAGGAGTCCGGGATCAGGGGTCAGGAGGCTGGAAACAGGGGTCAAGGTGCTGGGATCGGGCGTCAGGGTGCTGGAGCCGGGGGGCAGGGCCGCAGGCGGCCGCAGCAGGTCGCGGCCATAGACGACGGCCACGACGATCAGCAGGAGCGCCAGCGCGATCCACGGCAGATAGGCCAGCATGCGCCGGCGGGTAGACGTCCGCGCCCGTCGGGCCTGGCTCTCAGCCTCAACCTCAGCCTTATCCTCGACCTCAACATAGAACGGGCAGGCGGTGTGTGCCACAGCCAGACAGTACGCGGCCTGGTGTGCCGCGTCGGGCGTGCCCGGCGGCGTCTGCGCGGAGCAGCGGTGAGCGGTATCGGGCTGCGTGCGGGCCAACGTGCGGTCGGCAGCCAGGCCCAGGTGGGGGCAGGTGTTGGGTGTTGGGTGAGTCATGATGGTTGAGGTCAAGGTTGAGTTTGCTGCTGACCATTGACCCGGATTATACCCTCGATTGGGCTATGGCGCAACTAGGCGCAATGCCGCAGGTTGAAACCCGCCGGCTGAGTCGCCCGGCGGATAGAATCCGACGGCTGAATTTAAAAAGGCCCCGCAGGGCCTGACCGCGGTACCCGCAGCGGTTGAGGCCGCTTGGCAGTTTCAGGCGGGGGTTCCGAACCCCTGGGCGACCTGGCTGGGTGGCTCGATGCTCGGCGGCGATGACAGCAGCCGCGCGTAGACCGCGTCCACCTGCCGATAGACCGCCTGCCAACTGTAGTTCGCCTCCACCCACGCGCGGCCGTTGGCGCGCAGCGCGGCGTTGAGCGCCGCATCGGTGAGCAGCCGCACGACCGCGGCGGCAAAGGCGGCCGCGCCGGCGGCCAGGAGGATGTTCTCCCCATCTCGCACCGCGATCCCCTCTGCGCCGACCGGGGTGGACACGATGGGCTGGCCCCACAGCCACGCATCGAGGATCTTGACGCGCATGCCGCCGCCCACATGTAGGGGCACGACGAAGACGTCGCTCGCGGCCAGGTAGGGAGTGGGGTCGGGCGCGTAGCCTGTGACCAGGATACGGGGGTCGGCCGCCAGGGCCTGGACCTCGGGGGGCGGCTTTTTGCCGACGATCACGAAGCGCGCCTCCGGGATCTGGCGCCGCACCAACGGCAGCACCTCGCGCGCAAACCAGAGCACGCCGGTCACGTTGGGCGGCCAGAACATGGTGCCGAGGTGGAGGATGGATTTGTGATTGCAGATTGCAGATTGCAGATTGCAGATTGGCTGGACGGCTTCCGGGTCTACGCAGATGGGGATGACGGTGATTGCAGATTGCAGATTGTCAGTCGCCGGTTGCTGGTTGTTGGTTGCTGCCCCCTGCTCCCTGACCCCTGACTTCTGGAGCGCGAGCAGATGGGAGCGGTCTTCCTCGGTGACGGTGAGCACGGCGTCGTAGGCGCGGCAGATGGCGGCCTCGTAGCGGGCGAAGGCGCGGGCCTCGCGGGCCATCACCAGGCGGCGCAGGAGGTGGGGTTCCTCGGCGGCCATGCGCCGGGACAGCATGTAGATGGCGTTGTGCTCGTCGAGCACGGTGCGGGGGACGTTTGGATGACGAAGCCGCGAAGGGGCGTTTGGATCGCGAAGGCGCGAAGGGCCTCGAAGGACGCGAAGCACGAAGGGCACGAAGGCGAAGGACGCGAAGGGCAAAGGGCGCGAAGGGGCGTCGGCGGCGAGGCGGGCGGCCAGGAGGCCCCAGCCGGCCATGGAGAGCTGGTCGGCGTGGATGACGTCGTAGGCGGTCTCGGCCGTGATCCGACGCAGGACGGCTGTCATCGCGGGACTTTCGTCGCGGACGATCACGATGGGCAGGCCGGTCGCCAGTCCTTTGATGCCGGCCCGGATGTTCTGCCAGAGGGAGCGGCGGATGGGGACCTGGTAGATGCCGTGGCAGTAGGGACGCAGGTGGGCGGTCGCCTCGGGCGGATCATCGGGCCGGGTGAAGGAGACGAGCGTTACCTGGTGCTGGCCGGCCAGATGCCGCAGCATGTGATAGGCGCGCACCTTGGGGCCGGCATCCAGCGGGTAGGGCAAGACTTGGGTCAGGAAGAGGATGTTGGACATGGATGGGGTTACAGGTGCAAGGTTGCAGGTGCAAGGTTATCTTTATAACGCAATGGAGCAAAACTCGTTATCTGCTCGCTGTCATTCTGAGCGGGTCTGTCCCTGAATTCTCGTTACGGCATGACACCAGCGAAGAATCCGTGGCCGCACATGGACCTGTCTGAGCGTAGCGAACGGATTCTTCGCTGGATGTTCGCCGTCGCGAGAGGTTAGGGGGTAACCCGCTCAGAATGACAAGCGGTCGAAGCGCTCGGTAGCGACTTTTGCGGTATTGCCTTTTAACCTTCAACCTTCCCTATCTTCCGCGCATCCCCAGCACCACGGCGGCGGTTTTCAGCAGGATCAACTGATCCAGGTAGAAGCCGGCGTGGCGCACGTAGTAGAGGTCGTGCTCCAGCTTGATGCGGGCGGCCTCCACCGAGTCGCCGTAGTCGCAGCGCACCTGCGCCCAGCCGGTGATGCCGGGCTTGACCGCGTGGCGGATGCGGTAGGCCGGCAGCTCTGCGGCCAGCTTGCCGACGAATTCCGGGCGTTCGGGCCGGGGGCCGACCAGGCTCATTTCGCCGGCCAGGATGTTGAACACCTGGGGCAGCTCGTCGAGCCGCGATTTCCGCAGGAAGACGCCTACGGGAGTGATGCGCGGGTCGCCGAGTGTGGCCCAGGCCGCGCCGGTTGCGCGCTCGGCGTCCACGATCATGGTGCGGAATTTGCGCACGGCGAAGGGCCGGCCGCCCAGCCCCAGGCGCTCCTGGCGGTAGAAGAGCGGGCCGGGCGACCAGAGCGCGTTCGCCAGGGCCACGATGGGCGCCAGCAGCCCCAACGCCAGCAGCCCGACAAGCCCGCCCACCCGGTCGGTGAGCCACTTGGCGGCTGCGTAGAGCCGGATGCCTGCGCTGTCGGCCGGGCTGAGGGTGAGGGCCGGGTCGCAGTGGGCGTATTCCACCGGCAGGCGCGCGGTCAGCCGCTCGTAGACTTCGGATAGCGCATGGACCGGGATGCCCAACTCACGGCAGTCGAGCAGCGCCTGGAATGTGGCCGGGTCGGCCTGGGCTGCCAGCGGGTCGGCCAGGATGATCTCGTCCACGTCGTGCTGGCGGACCAGCCCGGCCAGTTCCGCCGGCTCGCCCAGCACCGGCAGCAGGTCGCCGGCGCCTTCGCCGCCCAGGGGCACTATGCCGACGATGCGATAGCCGGTGCCGCGGTAGGGGTTGGGCCGCTTAGCGGTGGCCCCGGCGCGCAGCTCGGCCAGCAGCTCACGGGCGGCCGGGCCAGCGCCCACCACCAGCGCGTGGCGATAGAAGGCCGGCTGCGACAGCCCGCGGGCGTAGACCGCGCGCCAGCCGGCCAGCGCGGCGGTCGCCAGCAGCACGAAGCCGGCGCCGTAGCTGCGGTTGGCCAGCGGCGGGGTAAGCCAGGGGATCATCAGGTAGGCCAGTGCGGTGAGCAGCGCGGCCAGGGCGCTGGCGCCGACGATGGCCGTGCCGCTGGCCGCGCGCGCCAGGTTGTAGAGATCCAGGACGTTGGCCGCGATCAGCCACAGGAGGCTCAGGGTGACGTACCACTTGAGGTAGCCGACGGCCAGCGCTGCCGCGACCGTGTAGCCGCCGAGCCACACCACCGAGAGCAGCAGCGCACTGTTGAGCAGCAGCAGATCGACGGCCCGCAGGAGGATGCGGCGCTCGGCCAGGGACAGGCGCATGGTGCGGATGCGCGCCGCGGCCGGATGTGACCCGGCCATGGGGAAGGTGTTGATGGGGTCGGTCATGGGTGGGTGTCCCTTGGGGTTACGATTCAGCCGGGTGAAAATGTACCGCAAGCCGCCGGCTTGCGCGTGGGGCGCAGCCGAGCGGCAATCCAGCGGATTGCGCCACAGGGCACCCTACGTCCGCGCCAGGTCCTGGTACATCTTCATCAACGTCGCTTCTTCGGCGCGGTGCTGGGCGTCGTACCAGGCGCGGCCGGCGGCGCCCAGGGCCGCGGCGCGGTCGGGGGCGCCGAGCAGCTCGGCCAGGCGGCGGGCGAGGCCGGCGGGGTGATCCGGTTCGACGATGTAGCCGGTGCGGCCGTGGGCCACGTATTCGGGCAGCGCGCCGGCGCGGGTGACGATCACCGGCTTGCGGAAGAAGTAGGCCGCGGCGATCAGCGCCGATTGGCTGGCGTCGGTGTAGGGCAACACCAGAAGCCGGCAGCGCCGGAAGAGGTCTACGGCCTGGGCATCGCCGGCGTGACCGCCGAGCAGCTCGACCTGCGGCGGCAGTGCGCCGGCCCACAGCCGGTCAATCGCGCCGGCCCCGGCCAGGACGATCCGGCAGGGGTCGCAGCCGAGGCCGTTCAGCATGGCGGCGGCGGCCAGCAGGGTCTCCACGCCCTTGTAGCGCTCGATCCGGCCGAAGAAGAGGGCAAACGGCTCGTAAGTCACGTCGTCGGCCAGGCCGGGCTGGCTGGTGAGCGCGGTGGCGCCGAGGAAGAGGTGCAGCAGCGGCGCGGAGACGATCCGCTCCGGCGCCAGACCGCGCGCCAGCAGGCGTTCGCGGTAGGCCTGGGCGTGGACGAGCACCCGGCCGGCGTAGCGCACCACCAGGCGGTTCCACACGCGGATCAGCCCGCCGAAGCGCACCCCGCGGTGGGGGTCCAGGTCGTGCAGGGTTTGGACGGTGGGCACGCCGGCGCGGGCCAGGTGCGCGAGCAGCGGCACGTTCCACAGGTGGGGCCCGGTGAAGTGGACGACGTCCGGTGCGGGCGGGTTGGCAGGTTGGAACGTGCTAACGTTGGCACGTGCGAACGTGAGCGCGTCCAGTACGCGACGGTAGCCCCCGCGGTCGAGGCCCTCGCGACCGAAGCCGGTGGTGCGGTTGTCCACGGGCGCGACGATGCGCACGCGGCCGTCGTAGCGGTCGCGCGGCAGGCGGCTGGTGGTGATCAGGCTGATCTCGTGCCCCGCTTCGGCCATGCGGTTCGCCAGATCCGCGGTGTATTGGTGCATGCCGAAGGTGGGGGAGAGAAGGACGTAGGTGATGTGCATGGCTGAGTTTGAGGTCAAGGTCAAGGCTAAGGTTTAGGTTGAGGTTCAGGGCGGGCGCGTTGTCGAGTGCGTGATGCCAGCCGTGCGAGCAGGTCGGCCAGACCAGCCGCCGCGAAGATCAGCAGCACTGCATCCACGGGCAGCCGATAGCGCGGCATGGCCCAGGTGAGGATGTGGAGCGCGCTGTAGAAGATGACGAAGGCTAAGGTCAAGGTTAAGGCTGAGGCTGAGAAGTATCCTCCCTGAGCCTTGACCTTAGCCTTAACCTCAAGGTAAATCCCGTACAGCATGAACGGCAAAAATAACCCGAATGAGGCGACACGGCCGATGTTGTTGACGAGGGACGTGCCGGGCTTCGGCCAGAACTCGAAGTAGTCGGGCACGCGGCTGAGGCTCAAGCGCAGGTAGCGGCCCGGCTCGGCCAGGACAAAGCCGATGCCGCGCTGCATGAGGGCTTTGTCCCACTGCGCCTCGTTTAGATTCAGCCTGAGCAGGTCATCCGGCAGGGGCGCGGCGGCGAATTCCTGGAAGCTGACGCCGTGCATGGGGTGCTGGGCTGAGTACATGGCGTAGCCGGCGTTGGAGTTGAGCAGCAGGAAGTTGCCGTAGACGCGGTAGTTGCGGACGGTGAAGGGCGCGAGACATAAGGCTAAGGCTAAGGTTGAGGCTGAGACGGCCACAATCATCTGCCGCAGACGGCCGGCGCGCCATCCGGCATAGAGCAACCAGGCGAAGAGGACGGCGACCCACGGCAGGACGGACTGGCGGAAGAGGGTGGCGATGCCCAGGCTGAGGCCGAGGAGGATTGTGGATTGCAGATTGCGGATTGCAGATTGCAGATTTGCCGTTTGCCGTTTGCCGTTTGCGATTTGCCATTCGAGGGCTAACGTCCGTTCCAGCGACCAGAGCAGCGCGCAGATGTAGAAGGCCTCGGTCTGGATCATGGCGCCGTAGAGGATGAAGTAGGGGTAGACGGCGGCCAGGGCAGCGGCGAGCACAGGAGGCAGGAGACAGGAGGCAGGAGACAGGAGGCAGGAGGCAGGAGGCAGAAGACAGGAGGCAGAAGATCTGGCCTCTGACTCTTGACCCCTGTCCCCTGACCCCTGTCCCCTGACCGCTGTCACCCGGACCGCTGTCACCCGGACCGCCAGGCGGTAGGTGAGCCAGGGCAGCAGCAGGCCGGATAGGACGGCGCTGACGAGGCGAACGGCCAGTGGATGGGGCCCGGCGACGGTGTAGACCGCGGCGACGATGAGCGCGTAGAGAAACGACCAGTGGGCGGTGGGGGTTTCGGCCGGGGTGAAGGGATACCAGGGCCGGTCGAAGGTGAAGCCGTGGCCGGCAGCGACGCGCGCGCCCAGCGTGAAGTAGGAGGTTTCGTCCTTGCCCGGTGGGGTCGTGTCGCCCAGGGTGAGGGCGAGAGCGACGCGCAGGAGGATGGCGACGGCCAGGATCAGGAGGAGGGGCCGGCCGGTCTTTTGTTCGGTTAGCGAAGGCAAGTAAGCTCCCATAGGGCCTTGCGCCCATCCGCTCGACACCAAGACGCCCACAAGGGGGCTAGGCTACGGGATGCCGACAGTTTTGCGTTACCCCCGCGCGAACATTTGTGCTGGACGCACAACCGTGCTAGAATGGGTGAGCAGGCGGGGGTCGCCGGAAAGTGTAGCACAAACGATGGCATGGGAAACTCGGAACGGACAGTGGTATTATTATGTAAAGCGGCGGGTCGGCGGACGGGTCGTGTCCATGTACGCGGGCGGCGGGCCGTTGGGCGAGCTGATGGAAGCGGCTGCCCGCGGCCGGGCGGAGGCGCGAGAGGCCGAGCTGGCGGCGCGACGCGCGGAGCGGGCGGCAGAGAAGGAAATTGATGATGATATTGCATTTGTGAGTGGTATGATTGCTGAGTTGGTGGAAGCGGCATTGCTGGCGACGAAGCATCACCGGCACAAAGGGCAGTGGAGGGCGCGAGCGAATGGTTGAAAATAGGGCTCTCAAGATCCGCGATGAGGATGATGAGGCGTTGGCACGGCTGCGGGAACTGGCGGCTAAGGCCAAGCAGACGGACGGCGCGGACGCGGAAGTGCGGGCGCTGCAGGTGCACCTGGAGGCGCACCCGGGGCTGTGGCGACATGTAGGCGACCTGGTGGTCTACGCTGAGGATAGGCTGATCGCAGTGCTGGGGAAGACGCCCCTGATGGCTGAGTCTATGAGGCGCGGACAGGCAGAACTGCGAGCCGAGCTGGGGTATGAGACGGCGCCGGCGCTGGAGCGGCTGCTGATCGAGCAAGTGGTTTTGTATCATCTGCGTTGGAGTCTGGCTGAGTTTGAGTTCAACGCGGTCATGGGAGATGGTAAGGCGAGCGAGCAGGCCGTACGCTTTATGGAGGAGCGAGCCGGCGTCGCGCAGCACAGCTATCTGCGGGCGTGCGAGACGCTGGCGCGAATCCGCAAGCTGGCGCAGCGGACGCCGGCGCTGGTGCAGTTGAATATCGGCGCAGCGCAAACGAATGTTGTGGCGCTGCGGGGGGATGCGGCAACGGATGCCAGCGGATAAACGGATGGGCTTGGCGGTAGGATCCGGGTATCAGTTTGCAGCAGCGGCTGCGTTTCCATTTTTCTCGCGCTCTCTTACCGTTGCAGGACGATAACCGTTTCCCAGTAGTAGCGACCCAGGAACGGGATGGCAGTGACCAGCCAGCGGTCGAGCTTCGTGCAGCGGGCTTGCAGGCGCGGCCAAGCCGGTCGGCGATGGGTGATGGCGCCGAGCAAGGCCGGCAGAACGGCCAGGAGGACGAACTCGCGGTGCTCCCAACGGCTAAAGTGGGCAGCGATGCGCTGCAGGTCGTGCATGCTCAGTGCGCGTTCGGTGGGGCTGCGCAGGTGCGGCGTGAGGCGGCGGTAGCCCTCCAGCAGGGGGTTGTGGATGAGCGGCTCCAGGAGGACGGCGCGGCCGCCGGGGCGCAGCACGCGCGCGATCTCGGGGATGGCGATTGGCAGGTCCAGGTGGTGGAGGATCTGCTTGCCCAATACCGCGTCGAAGACGCCATCCGCAAAGGGGAGCATCTCGGCCGCGCACTGCAACAGGCCGGCCGGCGATCCGTCCGGCGCGATGGCAACGCGCTGACGCGCCTCATGCAGCCGAGTGAGCGAGATGTCGAAGCCGGTGACCTGCGCCCCGCGTGCCAGGAGCTGGGCCGTCGTGCCGCCAGCGCCGCAGCCGTAGTCCAGCACGTGTTGGCCGGCCACGTCGCCCAGCGCCGCCATGTGATAGGCTTCGGCCTCCTTGAACGCGGGGGACGCATACAGCCGACGATCAGCGAGTTGTCGTTACGAGCGAAGTCCTCGGATTCGTGCCATTCGCGTTCGAGTTGGAGTTTTTGTTCGATGCTCATAGGGCCGTACTCAGGGATCGGAGCAGGGAAAGACAGGGTTGGCACCCATTACATTTCCACCAACTCTGCTAACAGCCGGCGATAGGTGCGAGCCTGGGCGGACAGGGAGGGCTTCAGACGGCTGCCCAGCGCGGCGGCCGCTAACCGCGGCCAGTAGGCCAGGCGCACGAGACGCTTGAAGCGCGCCGCGCGGGCTTCGCCGCCGAACTTGCGGTAGAACTGCACTTTGCTGCAGTAAAGCTGAAGGTACATGGCCTCCCGCATTTGCCGGCTGCTGGCCTCGCCGTAGTGGGTGACGACGGCCGCGGGCACGTACCACAACTCCCAACCGGCCTGAGCCAGCCGATAGCACAGGTCTACCTCTTCGGTATACATGAAGTAGCTTTCATCCAGCAGGCCCACCTGATCCAGGGTTTCCCGGCGCAGAAGCAGGCACGCTCCCTTGATGACCTCGACGCGGTGAGGCGTGACGGTGTCCCACCGATGCATGGGATAGGTGGCCCGCGGCCAGAGCTTTTCCAGGAAGAGCAGCCGCCAGAACTCGCGGCCCGGGGTGAGTATGGGGTGGCAGGCGGGCTGCAAGGAGCCGTCAGCGTTGAGCAGCCGCGCACCGCACGCGCCGGCCCGCGGGTGCGCGGCCATGAACGCGACCAGCGCCGCCAGCGCCCCCGGCCAGACCTCGGTGTCGGGGTTGAGCAACAAGACGTAGCGCCCCGTCGCCAGCGCGATCCCCTGGTTGTTGGCCCGCGCAAACCCTACGTTCTCCCGGTTCTCGATCAACCGAACCCACGGGAACCGATTCCGCACCATCGCCGCGCTGTCGTCCGTGGAGGCGTTGTCAACGACGAAGACTTCAGGGGTCAGACCGCTTGCCGCCTGACTTCCGACCACTGACGCCAGGCATCCTGCCAGCAGATCGCGCGTGTTCCAGTTGACGATAACGATTGAGAGAGCGGGTTGGGTAGTCATCGAAGCATCTTATGAATGTGACTCTTTTGTTGACCGTCCCATGAAGCGAATTAGCAACTCTCGCAGCCTTCGGCGGACCGCTGCGATTCTACCAATCTGCTGCAGGTCTAGGATCGAGAATAGCCAGCGCTTGAGGGACTCAACGAGGTTCTCGGCACGCGCTCGTTCCAGCAAGGGCCCTACCGACACCGAGTTGTGGTAGTCGTAGAACTGACAGTTGGCCGATACCTCGCGATAGTTGATCCGTCCCTCCCATTCCAGGCTCACCCAGAACAGCTTGGGATATTCAAACATCAATCGCTTGTAAAGCGGGTTACTGTGCAGCATCCAGAACACGCCGCCGAAGACCTGCGTCGTGGCAAGTTCATGGATCGGCTGTTTGCGTTTGAAGCGCAGCTCGCCATCCTGTTCGGCAAAAGCCCATAGATGATTGGGCGCCGTACAGATCATCTCCTCGAACTCGGAAGGGGTTGCCAGGAAACCACGCTTTTCCACCCTGGTCAACTCATCCAATGCCCTGGACGGTTGCTCCAAATGCTCGACGACCTGGTTGCAGATCACATAATCGAAGCTCTTGTCTCGGAACGGGAGCGCCGAGGCATCGCCAACACGAAAGGGCGGTCCTTGACTAGCGGCCGGTTGCCGCGATGTCGAAGGGTATCCTCAAGGTAGCGATCAACCAGGACGTCGGCGCTCGAATGCGGATGCCCGCCCGATCCCACATCGAGGACAAAATCGTTCCGAGTGGCCCGCGCACGCGCGTTTCTGGTCATCGGCTGCTTGTCCTTCCGGCAGCCATCGCTTCAAACAGGCTGAATAGGTACCTGAGCTTGACTGACCAGTCGAATGCGTTCCGTGCACGTTCGATGTTGGGGCGCGTGTTGGCGGAGCCATTCAGCACCGCACAAATCCCCTCGGCCAGTTGCACCGGATCGCGCGGTGGCACCAGGATCCCACACTCGAACTCGCGCACGATGTCTACCGCGCCGCCGGCCTGAGTGGCCACGACAGGCGTGCCACAGGCCATTGACTCGGCGGCGACCATGCCAAACCACTCGAGCAGGCTGGGCATCACGGTCACATCGGCGGCGCTGTACCAACGGGGTAGTTCAGCGTTGGGGACGTGACCGACGAACTTCACTCTTCCTGCCAATCCCAAACGGTCTACCTGGGCTGCCAGGGCTGCCTGCAGAGGCCCACTGCCGATGATGAACAGCCGTGCTCCAGGAAAGCGGCTGACGACCGTCGGGAAGCCCTCGATCAGATAATCGAGGCCTTTCTCGGCAGAAAGACGGCCGACATAGAGCACGATTGGGTCGGTGGGATCCAGGTTACAGAGTTGACGGGAAAGGTGCTTGTCGTCAGGTGAGAAGTGGTTGAAATCAATGCCTGTAGGAGAGAACGAAACCTGGCTGCCAGGGAAGAAACGTTGGAGGTAATCCTGTTCTTCTGCACTGATCGCGAAGATGTGGGGATACTTCGGCAGAGTCGCTGCTTCAATCGGGATCAGCGGCAGATAGAGAAATTTGAGCCACCGATGCCGGCTGATCTGCAGGAGCACCCTGGCCGGGAAACCGCCGTGGCTCTGAAGGATGACCGGCGCTCTCTGCAGGATTGAAGCCAGTGCGTAGGTGTGCAAGTTGTATGAGCCGTGCAGGAGGAAACAAGTGCGGCTGTCGGAAGCTGCCTCTCGGACGGCGGCCAAGAGCGGTGGAGACAGCTCAAGATTGTAGCGGAGGTAATGCGATGGGAAAACCCGATGTCGGATGCGATGTCCCTCATCTACCCAGGCGTAGGGTTCGTGCAGCGTGTGCTCGGGGCGCCAGCACTCCAGCTCGACATCGGGATCGCGCGCGCGGATCGCGCGCGCAAAGCGCATCGGTAGGCCGGTATCGTAGTGCAGCGGATCCCGGTCGGGATATTGTCCCGCAAAGGGTGAAATGGAGTGATGGAGCAGATGGATAATCCTCAAGGTTGGTGGTCTCCGTTTTGATGGCCCGCGATCTGCTCCAACGACACCAGCCCGCCCAGGAACAGCCAGACCAGGACACTGGCCTGAAAACCTTCAAAGCCAATGTTATAAACGAAAGGCAGCATCCAGTCGGCTAGCGCCATAATGACCAGGCTGCCAACCCAGGCGGCCAAGATGCCATTGGCGTAGCCGGCCAGGAAACCCGTCCGGTAGCGTTGGCTTAGGCGCCAGCCCAGGAGACCCAACTCGACGGCAAACCAGAGGAAGAGGCCCAGGCCGAGCAGTCCCACGTGGGCAAAGAGGTCCACGTAGTTGTTGTGCGAGTTGATCTGCGGCGCGATCCAGTACGCGCCCTGGTAGGGCAATGGCTTCATGTTGGCGTAGGGCCGATAGGCGGCGGGGCCCAGGCCGGTGATGGGATTGCGCAGCGTCACCTCGATCACGCGCTGAGCGAGCACCAGTCGCGAGCCACCGCTGGTGGCCCATTCCTGGTCCCCGCCCGCGAAGTTGTAGATTGCCGGGAAAAGGATGCCGATCAACACGAGGGCGACGACCAAGGCGATGAGCAGCCAACGCAGCCGTGGAAAGCGCAGCCACGCCAGCACCCCCAGTGCCGTGCCGATCCCCACCCAGGCGGACGCGGCCTCGCGCTGCTCGAAAAAGGCGTAGGCCACGCAGGCCACCAGGACAGACGCCAGGAAGATGCGGGCGAGCGGGCGCAGGCCGGCGTTGAAGAGCAATTGCCCGGCCGTTAGCGCAGCCAGCAAAGTCCACAGCGGCGCGCGAGTGAAGGCGATGGTCGCGAAGCGGTCAGCGAACGCCCCGGCGCCGGGCAGCAGACGTGGAAGCGCCATGCCCCCGGCCAGTATCAGAAAAGCCCACGTCAGGCGGCGCAGCCAGACCTCATCCTTGACCAGGTTGCCGGTTAGCCAAAGCGCGCCAGCGGAGAAGGCGAAAATGGCCCACTGCGCCAGTTGCACCAGCAGGAAGTTGCCGACGCGGGGCACAGTCAGATCCCAAGTGGCGTTACCGACCCCCAGGGAGAGCAGGCCAGCCAGCAGGAATAGAAGCAGCGGACGGTTGACCCGCGCGGCCGCGAGGTGCAGGTCGCGGCGCAAGATCATGCCCAGCAGCCAGAGGGCCAAGACTGCCGGGATCAGCAGGGTGGCGGGGTTGATCTTGACCTCGGTGCCGGTGCCGATCTTCAGGGGCAAGACCAGGGCTGCAGCCACCAGGGCCAGCAGGCTCAGGACCGGCCTCTGCAGCAGGATTAGGCCAGACAGGCCCGCGACCAGCAGGCCCAGCCACATGACCGAGGCGCGCATGCCCAACAGGGCGGATAGCGCCAGCACAGCCGCGATCGTGGCAAGGGCCAGCCAAGACCTTCGTACGGAGAACCGACGCAAAGCGAGCAAACCATCGCTCACGGGCTATCTCCCTCAGGCCGTGGAGTTAGATGGATCGTTCGGAACCAATCAATGGTACGGCGTAACCCGTCATCCAGAGTAACCCGCGGTGCATATCCCAGATCACAAAGCTTCGCAATCGAGACTTCCCAGCGCTGGGCGTCGCCGATCCAACTGCTGCCAGTGTACACGATGCGTGTTTGGGTGCTTAGGCACAGGGCAGATATGACTAGCAGCGCCATTTCTGCAACAGAAATGCTTTGGCCAGAGGAAAGGTTATACGCATTGGGGACTTTTCCTCCTCCTGCCAGGATCAACAAACCCTCTACCGCGTCGGTAATGTAGTTGAAATCGCGTTTCTGCTGACCTGTACCCAGCACCTCCAGGACATTGGGATCGCGCTGTAACTTACGCAGAAAGTCGAGAATCACGAAGCGGGCCATGCGTGGCCCATACGTGTTGAAGATGCGCGCGATCACTACCGGCAGGCCGTAGACGTCATGGAACATCCGGGCCGATATCTCGGCCCCGGCCTTGCTTGCGCCGTAGGGTGAGATGGGGCGGACGGGGGTCTCCTCGGTGATTGGAAACGCTTGCGGCTCTCCGTACACCGCGCCTGACGAGGCCAGGATCACCTTCTCGCAGCCTTCAATGGTACGCAGTGCATTCAGCAGGACGAAAGCGCCACCACTATTGGTCTCGAAGTCGTAGGCAGGATCCTTCACAGACCCCGGCACTGACGCGTTCGCTGCCAGATGAAAGACGTACTGCGGAGCACTGCGAGCCACCGCCTCGTTCACGAATGCTGAGTCACGAACATCGCCGATCAGCACGGAGACCCTATCGGCTACGCTTTTCAGGTTGTCTTGGGTGCCCGCTTGTAGATTGTCCACTACCCAAACAACCGCGTCCTGGGCGACCAACGCCTCCACCAAGTGCGACCCGATAAAGCCACAGCCTCCGGTCACCAAAACCCGAGCGCCCTTCAAAGCCGATACGGTTGCGGGATCGGTAACAGCCTGTGTCAAGGTTTCCCTCCCATCTCAAGACGACCCAGGATTTGGATGAATTGCTGACGCATACGGTCGGCCGAGTAGTGGTCTTCGACCAGTCGGCGACCTCCAGCGGACAGCCGCTTCCACAGGCTTCGGTCGTTCCTCAGCCGAGCGATTTGCGTGGCGAAGGCTTCCGGAGAGTCTGCAATGAGGATGTTCTCTTCGTGTGTGACGTCCAATCCCTCCGCTCCGACACTCGTGCTGACTACCGGCGTAAACAGCGCCATTGATTCCACGATCTTGAGCCGTGTTGATCCGCCTGATTTGATCGGGACGATGCAGATGCTGCTGCCTGCGAAGTAGGGCCGCACGTCATCCACAAAGCCCGGGAACTCGATCTGGGGGCAGGCCTGCCGCAACGGCGCCAGGTCGCGGCCCGCCGTATTGCCCGTGACGCATACGTGCAGCGTTTCTCGTTCGGGGATATGTTGAAAGACGCTCTGCGTGAACCACAGCATGGCTTCGTAGTTAGCCATGTACGAAAACGATCCGGCATAAAACAACGCGCTGTAATCGCGAGGCCCGTACTGACCGTCGTAGTCCCGCACATCGATGCCATTCGGTACTACGGTGCACTGGTCGGGACGCGACACAAGATCCGCGAACAGCGTTTTCTCAGTCTCAGAGGTGACGGTTATCGCATCGACGTGCGCCAGGAGCTGGCGCGCGAAACGCCTCATGCGCCACCATGTCACTGTGTTGCGCAGGCGACGCAACGAAACCCATGCGCCCCGGGGCCGGAAGACCCCCAGCTCGAGTGAGTCTGCGACCAAAGGCCGCACACCTAGGGTTACCAGACTTCGGAGTGCCGCATTTGGGGAACCCGATATCGTGGCTATGGCTGCATTGTAACGGCCATCCCAGGCTTGGGCCACCAACTGTTCCAGAGACACGTTTCTCGAGTAGCGCACTACCGGCGGGACCGGGTCGACCAGCGTTCGTAGTGCCTTGCCGATGCTGTACCGATAGGGTATCCCCGGCACGCTCGTTACCGAACGGCAATACTGTCTCAGATGTTCTGTGCCGGCTGCTAGCTGGGCTGGGGTCAGGGTGCGCACTTGAGCGATCAAGTCAATCTCGGCCAGTTGGGCCAGTTGGCGGATCAGGTTGTAGGCCCGAATCTTCGCACCGCTGATGGGCGGATAGGGGAACATTTCCGAGACAACCAATAATCTCATACGATCCTACCTTCGCTCAGCCGAGGAACTTCCGGTAATCAAGGGTGTACGACAGAACGTCGGGCCGAGTCCCAATGGGGTGTGCAGGGACACCGCCTACGATGGTCAGCGGGGGTACGCTCTTCGCTACCACGGCTCCAGCGGCGACTACGGCTCCGCGTCCGAGCTCAACGCCCGGCAGGATGATGGCACGCGCACCCACGAATACATGATCGCTGATGGTGACCGGCGCGCCGCTGGCCGCAAATTCCGGGCTGCGCATGTCGTGATGCAGCGAGAAGATCAGCACACCCTCAGAAATGTTGACATTATCGCTGATTGTCACCCCCATACGTCCATCTAGCAATACGTCGCGCAGGATCACACAGTGGTCGCCGATCCGCACCTGGCCCGGCCGGTAGAAGCGGCAATTGCGCTGGATGCTGGTCTCGCGGCCGATCGAGACCCCTAGCATTCGCCAAAGCAGACGGCGCAGCCGACTAGACGGCAACCAGCCTACGGCTTCAGCCAGGAAGTCGCGGGCATCGTAGGCTAACCAGAACACCTTGTGAGCTAGTTTTTTGACGGGCAGTGGCAGACGGCCAAGAACTGGATGACGCGAGCGGTTGGGATGCGAAGCGGTCATTTCAGCGGTCCAAAACGGTTAAGGGCATAATCGTAAACGCCTCGCACGCGAGACCAGGCCCGTCTGAACTGACCGCGGCGCAGATCGCCAAGCACATTCCAGTGGGCCAGTAAGGCCACGCGCAGCATGGGCCCGGTCACCGAGTCAGCCGGCAGGTTGCGCCGGAGAAAGCGCAGAGCATTGCGTACCATGTAATAAGTAACCGCAGGAGAACCACGGCCTTGTTGCGCCTCTACTTCGTGCCAAACTGCTGAATTGGGTACCGCCAAAATCCTGAAGCCAGCGCGTTGTGCCCGAATACACCATTCTGCTTCTTCATAATACAGGAAATAGACTTCATCCATTAAGCCGACTGCTTCCCAAGCCTTGCGAGGCACCAACATGGCGCTGCCCGGGGTGTAATCGACCTCGAAGGGAGGCCGTCCAACCCAGGCCGCATACGCTTCGCCGCTGTGCAGCCGTACTACTGAACCGTTGCGCCACACGATATTTGCGCCTAAGCTCCAGATGAGATCGGGACGGCCCAACTCGCAGACAGCCGGCGATGCAATCGCAAGCGTCCCATCTTCGCCAACAGCAGCCGCCAGCAACGGTTCCAAGAAGCCCGGCGCAACTAATACGTCGTTGTTGAGAATGCAAATGTACTCGGCACCCTGGTTGAGCGCGTGCCGAATGCCCACGTTATTTCCGCCAGCATAGCCCAAGTTGGCGTCTGTTTCCAGGACTCGCACGTAGGGGTAGTGCTGGCGGATTAGCGCCACCGAGTTGTCGTCCGACCCGTTGTCCACGACGATGACCTGGGCGCTGTGATAGCTGAGTTGTTCCAGCGATGCCAGGCAGGCCAGGGTCTCGGCAGGTTTGCGCCAGTTCAGCACGACGATGGCGACCTTGGGTTGGGTTGCCTGCTTACTCATGGCGAAGGTCTCCTATCGCCATATTACGGTTGGCAGCAACCTGCAAACTCGCTTCCAATTGGCTGAGTGACGCTTCCCAGGTCCACGCCCCCTGGACGTGGCGGATCCCGTTCCGGCCGAGTTCATTAGCCCACACGGGGTCGGCCAGAACCTTGCTGAGCGCAGTCGCGAACGCCTGTGGGTCTCGCTCCACGAGCAACCCCGTCACACCGTGTAGGATGGTTTCGCGCACCCCGCCTTCGCGCACGCCGACGACCAGCGTCCCGCACGCCATCGACTCAATGGGCACGAAGCCAAAAGGCTCCATGATAGGCGCGTAGACCGTGGCACGCGCCTGGTTATAGAGCGCCAGTAATTGCCTATCGCTAACCCGACTGCGAAACTCCACCTCCACCCGCAAGCGTCTAGCGAGTTGCGTCAGGTACTGCTGCTCGCGCTCTTCAGTGTGGTTGCTGGCAAGAACCAGGCGTGGTCTCTCCGAACTCTCCATCACAGCAAGGCTGTAAATGAGAAAGTCGAAACCTTTGCGAGGGTTGAGAGCGCCCACCGATAGGACGAAATCCTCTTTGGGGAGCGCCAAGGGATGGAAGCTCCCAGTATCTACGCCCAAGTAACACACGCGAGCAAAGATGCCGTAGGCACGATACAGACTTTCGCGCGAGTAGGCCGAATTGGTCAAGACCAGGTTGGCCGCCCACACGTTGGCGCGATCCAGGGTGGCTAGCACCCGACGGTAGATATGCGGCAGCGGGTCAACCAAGTTGCCAAGACGCTGCCCACGGGTGAAGGTCGTGTAAGGGCGAGACACCGGCGGCTCATAGATCAAACGCGGTGGCTCTGCACAGTAATAGACCGATGGTGTTCGCAGAAAAGTCAGCAGGCTGGGGCTCTGTCCGAACTGGCAGTTGTGGATAAACGCCACGTCATAGCCCGCAGCGTCTATTTGAGCGGCAATTTGCCGCTGCAGGGCACGTAATCGCAAGAGATCCAGAGTACGGATGCCCTGGTTGAGACGGCCGAACGGTGAGCGAGCCAGAGGTAGCGGATGGAAAGGAAAGACGACATGGCGGCGGCAGTGCGGCCGCAAATTGCAGAAGTCGTGCTCGGCGCAGGAAAGGATGTAGACGTCCACCGAGTGCCTGGTTGCCAGGCGCCTGGTCATCTCGTAGAGGGCGCGCTTCCCGCCACCAGAAGGCAGATTGTGGTAGATGGCGATTCTCATGGCTGATCATGGCTGCGAAAGTCGATAACGCGTGCTGGTACCCCGACAGCAATGGCATAGGGCGGGACCGAACGCGTGACTACCGCCCCTGCACCAATCACGGCACCTCTGCCGACTGTCACACCAGCCAGAATGGTAGCCTTGGAACCGATCCATACGTCGTCCTCGACCACCACGCCCTGGTAACTGACCCCTTGCTCGCGGATCAGGCGATTTGGATCGGCAAAGACATGTTTCTCGGCATGCATGTTCACGCACTGGCCCATCAAGACGTTGCTGCCGATCCGGATTCCACCGCCGGCACCAATGACCGCGTTACAACCCACATATGAATGCTCGCCGATCTCGAAGAACCCATGATCGCAATCCCCTGGTCTACCCCCACAGGACAGCCAGAGATTACGGTCTATGCTTGTGCAACTGCCAATGCGGACTTTTCTCTCTGCGAGACAGTGAAGGTACCCGAAATCATCAATCGTGACATCGTCGCCAACCAGAAGGTAGCTGGGATACACAATTCGAGTCATTCTGCCCAGGCCAAACCGATGACCCGCTCTGACGCCCCGCCAGACGGCGAGCTTCCCTCGCAACAACTGCACCTTCCGAGAGAAAGAAAAATCAAGCCTGTCAATCATAGGCTCAGGCCAGAGAAAACATTCGCAAAGGGATTGCTCTGGAAGGGGTCTTGTGGACGAGAGGCATTCTTTGACACTGATCGAAGGCTGCGAATTTTGACAGCCAGGCGGTCACCCAGTAATCCCCAAGCAAAAGCCATCAAGATGCCGCGATTCCGGATATACCTTCGATCGCGGATGATTGCTCGACGAAAACACCCTAGCGCACGGCGGAACTGACCCGATTGCACCCAATAGCTACCAAGCGCTGCATACCAATACGCAACCGCTCGATTCCGGAATGGAAGCGCCCAAGTAGGAGCGCCTCTGTAGTAATCTTCCAGAAAACGCACACACTCAGCGAGATGACGATCAGCCTGACCGAAGGTCTTGGTTCCTTCGTGGATTCGAGCATGTGCTATGAGCTCGGGCACATACACAAACGGCAGGTGTACCATGCGAAGCCATAAATCCCAATCCATGACGTAGTGCAGATCCTCGTTGATTGGTCCGATTTGCTCGACTGCCCAGCGTGCCACAAAGGCATTTGGCTGACCAACAACGTTTGTCACCAGAATATTAGGCAACAGACTAGCCTCGACCAGCGCCTTTCGTAGGAACACTCCATCCGCATCAACGTATACGACATCTCCGTACACAACCGCGGCGTCTGGGTGCGCGACAAACTGCTCAACGATAGTTCTGATAGCACCAGGAGCATAGTAATCGTCAGAATTAAGCCAGGTGAGGATTTGACCGCTGCTTCGTTGCCAACCCTTGTTAATCGCATGAGATTGTCCCCGATCACGTTCCGAAGTCCAAACCAGGTGCGTCTCATACTTTCGCAGTATATCAAGCGTATTGTCAGAAGATCCGCCATCCATAACGATGTATTCAATATTCGGATAATCCTGCGCCAGCACGCTTTGGATGGTCTGCTCGATATAGCAGCCTTGGTTGAAGCTAGGCGTCACAATTGATACAAGGGGCAAGAACGACACGCAACTACCTCGCGATCCCTGTGCTCCGTGCGGCTGCTCATTCATGTTCGGCTCCTGCGTAGATGCAGAAAAACCACAGTAACGAGGACAAACAGCGCCGTCAGCGCCGCGGGAAAGGCCACTGTAAATAGAAAGCTAGAGCTGGCAGTAGTGGTGAGAACCTCGTTCCCTACCAGGGTTACTCCCCGCTCGCGATCCAATTCCACGATCGCTCTCGTTGCTTCCGTGCCTGTGACAGGAACAGTGACCGGAGGTTGTTCTCCTGCCACCGAACCAATCCTCGCAGCCTCGGCAAAACCCTTGGGCCCGATAACAGGCGCTTCCACCAAACCCGAGATGTAGTAAGGCACAGAGGGCTCCGGTGAACGCCAGGCAACCTGACAGGGCCTGACTACATGTAACTGATGACCGTTTGTAATCGCTACGCCTGGATACTCGCAGAAAAGCCGGACATCAGACAGGGTTTGATACGGGGCGTATTGGCCGTTACGCCATGTGAAATAACGGACGGCTGTGGCTCCTTCGGGCCCCGCGGCAGAGGTAACGATATGCAATGTGCCGGCAGAATCAAAGACCAAACCGGCTCGACCGGTTTGACCACTGAGTTCTCCTGGAAATACTTGCTCAATTCCAGACCAGGTAACGCCGGAATCCTCTGACCATTCGTGAAAGCGTCCCGTTTGAGACCCGACGCCGTTGTTCCAGAACAAGTGCACGGCGCCAGTTGGATTGGTTGCCAATGCGGGCCAATCCATCGTCGGGCCATCTGGCCAACTGCTCCTTGCCACCTCTCGTAACCCAATCTGCTTTTCATCTCCCTGCGGCATCCTGGCATACCATATTGCCTCTCCTGCCCACTCACGTCGTTCGGTCGTCTCGGACCAGGCCAGATGAACTGTGCCGTCAGAGGCAACTGATAGAGTTGGATTTGAAGGCGCTGAACTGGAAGCCGGGGTTGTCCAAAGGACGATCGGCTCACGCCATGTCAAGCCGGCATCCTCTGAGGAGATGAGCCTGATCTGATCCCTATCTTCGGCCACAAAGACTACATACCATCTCTCACCAGCCTCGTCAATCGCCAAAGCGGACCAATTTGTCTTGCTAGAATCGATCAGTGTGGTATGCCAGTTCCGTGCATCGTCGGCCTTTCCAATTGCAGCATCACTAACCAGCAGGCCTGCAGAGCTGATCCAGTGCACCACGACTCGCCCATCACCGGTTGTGGCAAGCCCATTGATGAGTACTCTCGCATTGCCGCCGACGCCCGACGCAGCCAGAACGTCAACCGGATCAGACCAGCGGCTACCATCCCACCATTTGTAGAAGATGGTGTTGCTAGAATGTGGCTCCGGCTGATCCGAGCCGATCCAGTTGCCCCACACTACGTGGACGTTGCCTGCTGAATCAGACGTTATCAACACGCCTTCACTATTTGAGGCCAACGGCGCCGCCTGTGTCCATACAGGGCCATCTGCGTGAACCCAACCTGGCATCACCACGTTGGACAAACACAGCAACAACCAACAGAGCACTGTCATACCCTTAAGCCGATGTCTCATTGCACTTTGCCGATCAGACAATTGGAACATAGCCGCTCAAACAGTACCGTAGGGCAGGGCTGCGTTTTCCGATAGGCTTTGCCGGCACGCCGGCAACGATCGTGAACGGTTCTACGTCTTTGGTAACGACGGCTCCGGCCGCTACAACCGCCCCCCTGCCAATAATCACGCCGGGCAGAACGACGACTCGGCAACTCAACCATGCATAATCCTCAATGGCTACAGGAGCAGAGGTAATCTTGAAATCGGGGTCTTGGGCATCGTGTTCGTTTGTCCATATCCACACGCCCGTACTCAGATTCACGTTTGATCCAATCGTCAAGCCGCCACGGCCATCGAGGATGGCATGATGTCCGATGCTGGTAAACTCACCAATCACGACATTGTAGGGAGCACGAATCTCAGCCCCCGAGTAGATTACACTGGTGCGTGGAATTGTGAGGCCAAACAGGCGCCGATACCCCCACCGTCTGAGGTGTTGTGATGGCACGTGCCCCCAGGCACTCGTCAAGTACATGCTGAGACCCAAGCGATATACAGGAGACATAAACCTAAATGCCATGGTTGAGCTTTCTTGTCCTAGTCGTAGTGTACAAGCTCTTGAAGCTGGTGAGTATGCCACCCAAACGCCAAACAGCCAACGACAACCACTCTGATTCTAGCAACAACAGGCGTTGGTCCAGAAGGCCGCGTAAGATGCTCCGTGTAGCCCAGGAGATGTGAGTCCCTGGTATATGCGCCAACAACCCAGCAGAGCGTAAAGCGCGGGAATAGGGCAGGTAGAAGCATCTGATCTGATCGAGGGTGATGCGATAGCCGTACCAGACTGGTTCGAAAATGTTCCCAGAAATGAGCTTATATCCGTGGAAGTGATAGAAGATTAGCGGCTGGCCATCCACGCTCACCGTTGAGTCAGCAAACGCCAATCGGTAGCGAGATACGTTCCAGGGCGCCAACCCTGCGCCTTTGTGCTTCAGTACTACCACGCCAGGAAACCGCTCTGGCCAGTCGTCCAGATATTTCTGATCACCGAACTTGCCGTCTTCCATACGCATATAGCACCACTCCAGACAGCGTTCCCGCCACCATTCCAGGCAGGCCAGGCCGTGCTCATCCCGACGGAAAGCCATCACGCCTACGTTGTAGACGCCCGAAGTTGCCGCATGGTGCGCATGCTCCGGCGCATAGCGGTGCTCGATGATTAGGATCGAACCGGCGCTCAACTCGTCATAGATCGGCTGAGGGTCGCTGTAGAAATAGAGATCGGCGTCCAGGTAGGTGACGATCTCGACTTGGGGATGATGGCGCAGGATGTAGAGCGGCAGTGAGGGCGTACACGTCCAGTAGTACTCAACTCGGCTGCGCTCGTCCTTCGTGCGTACCAACGCCTCGTCGCCAGCTTCAAACTCTTGCTGGGAGATGAGTCGCACGCCTGGCAGGTCGAGGCGCGCGAGAACGTCATACGTCTCATTATCAAAGCAAAGCACCCATAGCGTAAAAGGCTTCTGGCAGTAGCGAACCAGCGAATGATAGAGAGCCAGCCCGCGTGTCAGGTAGTTCCTGTCGAAGTAGGTGCAGAATGAATAGCCGATCTCGGATTGCGGACCCAGCACCTGCGGTGTTGGGCAGGTGTTGCGGATTGCGGATTCGGTATTCACAGGTAGTCAGCCAAGTGGGAACGATAGTAAGCCAACGTATGCGCCAGGCCTTCCCGCAGGGAGATGGCCGGCTCCCACCCAAGCTCGGTGCGAATGAGCCGGTCATTGGCGTAGTAGTCGCCGATGTCGATGCGCCTGCGCTCGGCTGGAAATTCCCGCACGAGGTAGCTGCCACCTCCGGCGATTTCTACGAGCAAGTCGGCCAGGGCCTTGAGGCTGATAGCTCTATCTCCACCCAGGTTGTAGATCCGGCCGTTGGCCTGATCGCTGGTCGCCGCTAACATCAGCGCCTCGGTCACATCGTTGACGTAGGTGAAGTCGCGCACCTGTTGGCCATCCCACACCTCAAAGGGTTTGCCCTCCACCAGTAAGCGAATCCAGACGCCCAGGAACGTTTGCCGCGCGTCCTTGACCCGCATGCGCGGCCCGTAGGTGTTGGTCAGGCGCAGGACGCAGGCGCGAATGCCGTAGACGTTGTTGTAGAGAATATGATACCACTCGCCGGCCATCTTGTTGACACCGTTGACATCCACCGGCCGGAGCGGGTGGTTCTCGTCCACCGGCAGGTAGTCCGGCTTGCCGTAGACCTGGCGCGTGCTGGCGAAGACGATCTTGATGCCCGGATTGTGCTTGCGGCAAGCTTCTAAGATGGAGAGTTGGGCACGGGCGTTGATCTCTAGATCGGTGAACGGGTCCTGCATCGAGTCCATGTGGCTGGTCTGGCCGGCCAGATTGAAGAGGACATCCTGCCCCTGCACCAGGTATTTCATGCTGTGCTCGTCGCGCACGTCCGAGATGTTGACCCGGACCCTATCCTCGATGCCGGCGATATTGAAGAGGTTGCCGCCGTATTCGGGGATCAGGCTGTCCACCAGGGTGACACACGCGCCCAGCTCCACCAGCCGCCGGGCCAGGGTGGAGCCGATGAAGCCCAGGCCACCGGTGATGAGTACTTGCTTTTCTCGAAGCACGCTCTCCATGCAATTTCTACCTACAGTAGGTTACTGCCTCGGACCAGCCAGGGCCAAACGGCAGTATCCCGTCCGAAGCCCAAAAGTACAGGTTATGTCGCACAGGGTATTCAGTCTCGAACACCGTCACATTCTTGAAATACGGTGAGATGAATCGTAAAAGATCCTCCTTGCTCTTGAATTCATATTCATGATGCGATAACGACTTCGTACCATCAGGTTTTTCCACGATGGTATAACCGCACAGTATGCCATCATCGGTTAGCCGTGATTGTATATTGTCCATAATCTTCGCAAT
Organism: Chloroflexota bacterium; assembly: GCA_026389845.1. Lineage (GTDB taxonomy): Bacteria > Chloroflexota > Anaerolineae > CG2-30-64-16 > CG2-30-64-16 > JAPLHB01. The sequence goes on along the minus strand of JAPLHB010000170.1, from coordinate 73,063 downwards.
TTCATCGGGAGTGAAATGCTCAATCGCAGCGTCCCAGATGATGTTTTCAAATCTACCTTCCGGCATCTCCGTGCGAATATCTGCTAGCAAGAATTCAATATTGGATGCACTGTTCTTCCCTTCCGCCGTCTTTATTGCTTTGGGGTCAAAATCACAGGCGACTACACGCTCAGATCGCAAGCTGTAAAAATTACGTGCATTGAAACCATCGCCACAAGCTAACTCTAGCACACACCCCCCCCTTAGCGCCAGGCTGCCGAACACGCCTCTTTCCAACCATAAAGAATTCCTTGTGGCGAGCCACCAATAAAAGAGATCTATCTGGTGATCAAAAAATTCCGGCTGAGACGGTAAGGACCACTGAATAGCCATCAACCGCCGATGCGCACTTGAAACCCAGCGTCTTGCTATTGTACATTCCACCTCTGCTAAGGTTTCAAGAAGATACTTCGGTGTTATTTTGACCACAAATTTCTTGATTGGGCGTAATATCCTTCTCATAAATACCTATACCTCTCAGACTCTACTTTCCGCTAAATTGAGTTTGACCCAGGCCGGTGACATGGTGTAAACTGACTGAGTTTTCGATACCATGCCGGAGGCCTGAGCCAATGAGCGAACCTGCTGCGCAGATGATGGCGCTATTGTGCGGTGTCGTGCGATTCGTGCCGGTGGGCACTAATCTGGCGTTGCTGCATCTGCTGTGGATGCTGGTCAGCGGCCAGTTACTGCTCAGTCGCGGCGCTGTCATTCCGGGCTTGGCGCAACTAGGCTTATCCGACCGGGCGGTGCGCCGCGCCTGGCAAGCCCTTGGCCAGGGCGGCTGGAGCATCGGCCAATTGCTGGTCAACTGGGAAACCGCCTTGGGCCGCGCCGGGCAGTGGCAAGTCCGCTATCACGGCGGGTACTGTGCCGTGCCGATTGACACCACCGGATTCAGTCGCCCCCGGCTGCAGAACTGTCCGAGCAAACACTACGACCACCAGGCCGGGAAAGCGCTGCCGGCGGTCGTGCTCGGCATCATCGGGCGGGTTGGCCAAGTCGGCAAGCAGCGCTTGCTCTTGCCCTTGGGTCTATTGCGCGTTGATCCTGCCCAGCCGCAGGAAGAAGGCCTGATCCAAGCCCTGATTACCTTCGCCAAGGACATCCTGAAGCCGCAGGATGTGCTGGTCAGCGATGGTGGCTTTGCGCTGGAGGCAATCCAGAGCGCCAAGATCCCGCGCTACGTCGCCAAACAAGCCCGCAATATGACCGCGCGGCGCGAGCAACCGCCGGAATATGCGGGCACGGGCCGGCCCGCGGAGCGGGGCACCCTGGTGCGGCCCGTGGCGCGCACCTATAAAGACCATACGCTTGCGGCCACGGCACCCGACCGCACCGCCGAGTGGCAAGAAGATGACGTCACTGTCCGCGCAGAAATCTGGGACAAACTGGTCTTGAATAGCACGCGGGCCGACGACTTGGCGGACGCCCCGCGGTTCACCGTCATCGTGATCCATGATCCGCGCTATACCAAACCGCTCGTGCTGGCCACCAACCTGACGCTGGCCGCCCAAGACGTGCGCGCCCTCTACCGGGATCGCTGGCCGGTCGAACAAGTGCCCTTGGCGGCCAAACAAATGATTGGGGCCGGGCGCGCGTTCGTCTTCGCCAAGGAGACCTGTCAGCGCTTGCCCGAACTGGCCCTGTTGGCGGGCGCCATTTTGTCGTATGCGGCGGCCTGTTTGCCCGCCATCCCCACTGGCTTCTGGGATCGGAACCCGCAGCCCACGCCTGGCCGCCTGCGGCGCGTGCTGGCACGGACGGGATTTCCGACCGATTACCCGTTGCCAGCTGAAATTCGTCAGAAAGCCGCGGTCACCGACCACTTGCCGAAGGGTTCCAGCCTGTTTCGGCGCAGCAAAGGCTCGGCAGCGCGGGTGTAAGGCCCTTTTCAGGGCGGTTAGACAATCAAAAACATGCTCTGGGGACCTCGCCAAGTCGACGAGGCCCTCGGTGTTGCCCGCAAGACCTGCGCGGCAGTCTGCGGTCTGGAAGCCGGTTAGCCGAAACTAGAGTCAGAATGAATTCAAAGATCTGTGCAGACTGTCCACCAGCGTCATCTGCGCGCCCAGTTTCACCAGGCACCGGGCCAGAGTGGAACCGATGAAGCCCAGGCCGCCGGTGATCAATACCTTGCTCCTGGGCAGAGGCTGGTTATTACCCATGATCCGAAATCTCTTTCTGCCTGGTTGCGATCATCCCTTTCCAGATAGTCTCCACAGGTGCCGCCAGTTTATCCAAACTGTCAAATTCGGCCACAACCTCCCAGTTTTCGTTCAAGACTGAACGGAACCGCTGTATCGGAAAAATCCAACTGGGGTAGCTGGCCGAATAAATCTCCGCTGGCACGTGCTGCACACAGAGCCGATCCATCGGCCCATTCCAAAACGGCGTGCGGTCAATGATCAGACAATCGCAGGTCAGGCCTAACAGCTCATCCAGGATTGCATGGGGCTCTGGCAGGTATTGGAGAACGCCGCTCAGAAGAATCACCTGAGGTTGCGTCTCGGCCAGGCAGTCTTCGACGGAGGCGTAGAACTTAAGATGCTCGTCCTCAAACCAGCACTTGCCGGTCTCGACTTGGCGAGCTTGCTCCACGATGTTCCACCTGAACTCACGGAGCCCGGCCAGGAAGGCGCGGTTCTGGAAATAGGTGCTGCCCAGCGAGCCGCCGAAATCAAGCACGTTGAGGCTGCCGCCGGAGCGAGCTGCCACCCACATCAAGCCAGCCAAAAGCGGCCAGGCATACTGAATCTCATCGAAGAGGACAGAATCCCGCTCGTAGACCGCCGCACCGTTTTTGATTTTGAGCAGCGCAGCCGTGGTCTTCGCAAGGATAATCTCGGCATCGTAGCCCGTGCTGTCGGCCATGGCTGCGCGCCAGGAAGAGTAGTCGCCTTCCAGATGAAGACCATCTTTGGCTTGGTAGTTGTTTGATGGACCAGTTTTCTTGATTCTGCTGCGTAAAACGCGGTAGCAATCCACAAGGACAGGAGGAACAAATAGCTTGACTACTTGCCTGGCTGTCATAGTTTTACCATCAGATTCTCAAAGCGTACACGAGGAAAAACATCAAGAATGCCGCCGCCAGTGGCATTGGAAATACTTATGCCGAGGCCAGTCGCAAGCACACGAATCGTCTTGTATTGCCTCCAAAGATTGGAGAGACTGTCAAACTCGCTACCGAGTTCGGGTTTATGCCATTCGCTATATCCACTACGATTCAAAGCGTGTTGGCTTTCATTGTAAAAGTGAGTACTTGTACCGACATGTAGTATCCAGTCATGATCACAACCAAGCAAATAGATGTTCTTGAATCCCATATATATCGCTATGAGCAGCGCCATGATCGTGACAGACTGAGGTCCAGGAACGGCCATTGAAAGATCGACACCGTCCCTGACGAGATCATCAAGCGCGCCACCGAACTTGAGGTAATGCACTTGACGACCAGCAAAACGGCCATTGATTTCGTTACGCTCGCGGTCAGCGAGACCAAAAAACATTGTTGCATTCAGCGTCTTGCCAGCTATCTCTGTCATCCAGGCTTGCCAACTATCTTCGGTAATTGGCGGATGATATGGGGCAAGGCAGTAGTATTGGGGTCGAATCACGGCATAATCGGGGTGCACAAGGAAGTTGCTAACTGCAATACAAGTTTCAGTCTTGAGCAGTTTCAAGTCCTGCGTCTTGATTGATGGTCCAGTTGCCAGAATAAAGCACCGTTCACCTAGATGCCGGTTATGAAGTTCGAGATTTCTGCTCAACAGACATTGTTCGATCTCTGAAAGCGGCTCCTTTGTGACAGCAGATCTCCCAGAAAGGCGCCTGCGTGCCAGGTCTTGAAATCCAGGGGGCATTGTCCAATATGCGATTCGCTTTGCTACCCTTCGCCAGGTCATTGCGTGTACTCCTTAGTTTGTCGCGTGTCGGAACTCGCTGATGTATACCCGTTTCACTCCATCCCCCAGCGCTGCTTCGTTTACCCGAATATCCCTCACCAGCCGAGCAAACCCGCGCGGCTCCACCGACGTCGCCTTTCGGCCATGATGCAAGTCGGGTGGCCAAGCCCGGCCGGACGACCGCCGATCTCAACTGGCCTGGCTATGGATGCGCTCCTCGTTTGATCTCTCCGCAATGAGGTCGGTCAATTCCCGAATGGCGCCTTGACCGCCATTGGCCGTCAGTACAATGCGAGCGGCCGAAAGCACCTGGGGAGAGGCATCGGCAACAGCTACGCCGCAGCCGACGGCCATCATGCACGCCAGGTCGTTGACGTCGTTACCGACATAGACCACCTGCGAACGGTCCAGACCACGCACGTCCAGCCACTCGTTGAGAACGGCAAGTTTGTCCTGCAGACCATGCCGACACGGAATGCCTAGCTTGTTACACCGCGCCTGCACCACAGGGTTCTGCTCGGTGGAAAGCACCAGAATGGGCAATCCCAGTTTATTCAGTTGGGCCAGCCCCCAACCGTCACTGCGATCGCAGACAACCGCTTCCTGTCCATCTTGAGAGACGATAACTTTATTGTCCGTGAAGACGCCGTCGAAATCCAGCGCCAGAGCAGCCACGCAGCCTGGTAGCAAGTTGGCTCTCTGTTGCCGCTGCCGTTCCCGCAGCAGCATCTCAGCGATCTGGAAGTCCACCAGGTCGTCAATATCCAGACACCGCTCCGGCGGCATCATATACATAGCAGTCTTACCGAAGAAGCGATGCTTCGCTTGCAAGAAGCCCTTGGTGCGCATCGCGAAGACGGCCCCAGTCTCCCGGTACTCCGGCTCCCGCTGCTGGCGCAGAAGCCGGACCCGTTTGTCGTGATTAATACCTACCGAATCGCCATTCTCATCCTGATGCCAAAGGAAGCACTGGAACGGCGTGGCAGATAGAGCGGAATCGGCGCCTTTATCCAGCAGAGCCTGTACTGTGCCGTCGATATCCTCCGGCAGGGTCAGGGGCGCCGTACACTGCAAAAAGACGAGCAGGTCCGGCTCATAGCCCTCGGTCGAACCCAGGTGTTCCAGGGCATGCAACAGCGCTGATTCCGACGAGGCCGTGTCGCCGCTAATCTCTGCCGGCCGCCAGACTACTTCGGCACCATATTGCTTCGAGACAGTAGCGATTTCGGGATCATCGGTGGACACCATCACCCGCTGCACGAAGCGAGACTGGCGAGCGTGCTCAATGGTATGCGCAATCAGCGGCTTCCCCGCCAATAAGCGTACATTCTTGCGAGGGATGCCTTTGGAGCCGCCGCGCGCGGGGATGATGGCACAGGTCATAGCTGTCAAGTTACACCTTTCCCATCTAGAATGATTTCTGTTTCCCATGAGAGCATCGGCAGCAAATAGCCGCTTCTATGCCCTCGTTTTGTGGTCTCACCAGTTTCCATTAGTGAAAACTGAAGCGCCTCGATATTATCGAAGATCGCAAATCTCGGAACGCCCGAGCCAGCTCGTACAAGATAGGTGCCACTATTTAGCCAATTCCCTGGAAGCCTCACGCAGGTACGAAAGATACCTGGTGACCGTTGCATCAGCAGATCGGGAGATCCATCAATATCCTCAAGACTCACGACGTGTGCTCCGTCAGCAGCATGCAGATTGAGAGCGATTACTGCGCTGCGCACCGGTTCACGAACCACATATTCTACCTGGATCAGCAATCCCTTCGCTACATCGAATTCCGTAGACAATTGGCCTCTATCATTGAGAAGTTTGATACAACGAATCTGGATAGGATGCTCGGTCTGTAAATCGCTGTGCCACTCTGCATTGTTTTCATAGGTGGAAGACAAGTACAAAGATACCGATATGCTGGTGGCAGCATCAACAACAAGACTACCTGAGTCAAGAAGGATTGCTCGTTGTGTCAAGCTCGAGATGGCCCCCATGTTGTGGCTCACGAAGAGAACCGTCCTCCCTTCATTTACAACGCCGGCCATTTTTCCGAGGGCCTTTTTCTGGAAGACGGCGTCCCCCACCGCCAGTACCTCGTCCACCAGCAGGATCTCCGGCTCCAGGTGCGCAGCCACGGCAAACGCCAGACGCACGTACATGCCGCTGGAATAGCGCTTCACCGGGGTATCCAGGAAGCGCTCGATCTCGGCAAAGGCGACGATCTCGTCGAAGCGTCGGTTGATCTCGGTTCGCCGCATGCCCAGGATCGCGCCGTTTAGGTAGACGTTCTCGCGGCCGGTCAGCTCGGGGTGGAAGCCGGTACCCACCTCCAGCAGGCTGGCGACTCGTCCGTGGATCTCGGCGCGGCCGCCCGTCGGCTCGGTGATGCGGGAGAGGATCTTAAGAAGCGTGGACTTGCCCGCGCCGTTGCGGCCGATAATGCCAACGACCTCCCCACGCTGCACCTCGAAGGAGACGTCGCGCAGGGCCCAGAGATCGGTCTCATAATCGTGCTTGCCGTTGCGCCGGAACAGGCCGCTCAGGACATCGCGCAGAGTATCAGGGCGCTGTTGGCGAGCACCGATGGTATAGAGCTTGCTCAGGTTTTCGACGCGGATGGCGATATTGTTGGTCATAGTACGCTCGTTAGCGTTGAACAAGTTATACCTGTGGCAGCTACTCCCTCAATTTCCACCATCGACCCTTTGCCAAACCAGGATGCCTGAACCACCCATAAAGTCACTAGGCTCGGTGAGAATCAGACGGTAGGCTTCAGAGAACACCTCATCTCGGACCAGGAGGGCAGCCAGCTTCTCAGGTGAGACAACATACTGAGGTTTCTGCTCAGCAATGAGGCTCGGTGGTATCGCGCCACTCGCAAACCACAATGCTTGGAAATCCACATCGAGCGAAAGTGTGCGCAATACATCCTGGCGATAGGGCACGGCAGCTGGCGAAACAAGCCCTTGCGTATCCAGCATATAGGCGCTCGGCAAAAGATAGCCCAGGGCGCCGATCTCCGGCGCAGCCAGGTTATCTTCGTGCTGCAGTAAGGGCTGAAGCTTATGTGCGATATCGGCGTAGGTCAACTCTCGGCCAACCCTTACGTCGATGCGTAGAATCTGTTGGATTTGAACGAGTCCCAAGAGGCATATCGCTGGCAACACCAGAAACTTGAGAAATCCCAGTGCATGCAAGTTCCCTATCCTCATCCGTGTAACGGCTGTTCGCCAGACTTCTACACCACCAGATACTAAGAGGCAAACCGTGAATGGCACCAGCGGCAGAGCATACCACTCCCAAACGGGGGGATTGGCGATCGTATAGACGCCTAGATAAACCGCAGGAAATGCCCACAGAACGGAATAATCCTCCCCCCGCCGTTTACCGTACACAATGGCAGTTAGTGCACCGAGGAATAGTACTAGAATCGCAAAGCCATATTTGAACAGGCGTCCCAACTCAAGATCATCGGTGGGCAACGTATATGCGACCAGATACCCCAGCAAACTCTTTAGAGCCGTCAATGGTGGAAATGCGTAGGTGCTTCCTTTGGCCACCATCGAGTAGGGCAGCGGAGAACCAAAATAGGCAAAGGCAAAGACAACCCATGGCAGTCCGATGGCCAGGCTGATGCCTATTATGAACCAAGGCAGCTTGCGGAATCGAACAAGAAAAAGGCTGCCCAACACGCAGAGAACAATGATGCCTTCGGGCCGCGTCAATGTGGCAAGTGCTGCGCTGACTGCAGCTAGTGAATAGCGTTCGTCAATGAAAAGCCATGTTGCCAACATCACCAAGAACACAAACAAACCCGTCTCCATGCCACCACCTGTGAAACGGATGCTGCCTGCTGACACGGAGAACAATAGAGCGGCAACCAGTGCCGCGAGCGTGCTACGGCTTACCCTGCTGATCACCAGAAAGATGAGCACAGCGGTGCCGGCATCAGCCAGACTGGCGATCAACAGAGCACTCCAGGGCAGTTGGGACCCGATCCGGTAGAAAGCTGCCAGCAGCAAAGCAAACAGCGGAGTTGTGGTGCCCAGTATCCTTTCACCAGGATTGAATACAAAACCGACGCCCTCAGCGATGTTGCGGGCATAACGGAAGGTAATGAATGCATCGTCCACGGTGCGTGGGCCATAGCCCAGTCGCACAGCGACTGTCACAAAGGCTATGACTGCTGCAAGAACCATCGTAGTCGAGGGCTTGCTCAAATTATGGCTATTCATCTGACCCTGTAGATCTTCAACGTCGGCCCTGGCAGGCCGAATTGCCACAACGCGGTCAAGGGGCCGTAGATATGATCGAACATGAAAGGTGGCTCGACGTTTCCGGTGTAAGGTCGAAACTCTTGAACCAGGTCGAAGGTGGAGTCCAGCGACCGGTAGAATGCGTCGCGCCCTTCGTCTCGCTGGCGATCCACCAGGTGCAGGTTGCTGATGTAGCTGGTGGTGATCAGGTAATCAAACCCTTCTGCCCGATAGAACTCGACCGGATGGTCCGACAATCCCAGGCCGTTGACTTCGGTCACCTGATAGGTACGACTAGAATAGGGTGAGGGGACGTCGGACGTAGCCAGTGGGACGCCGTGCACCATCCAGTCAGTGGCGATTTTCGCGCCTTCTGGAATGTTCTGCTCGATCCAGCGTTTGGCTAGGGTGCGCGTGTCTTCTCTCGCCCACAGGATATTGGCCCGCGCCGCAGCCATGGTTGGCTGCACGGCCGCCAACAATACCAGGGCGACCAGCGCCGCGGCCACGCCCCGCCGGCTGCCGGCCGACCACCGCTCGCTGGCCCAGTTGACCGCATCGGCTACGGCCAGGGCAAGAAAAGGCGCCATAGGCACGGCGTAGCGCACGAAGTAGCGCCGGGAGCTGGCCATCAGCAGAAAATAGCCGACGAACAACAGCAGCGGCACGGCAATTTGTCGGTTTCGCAGCCAGAGCAGCCGGTAGGTCCACAGGATTAGCCCGGCCAGCGCCAGGGCCAACCCCAACACGCCTAAGCCGATCCAGGAGGCTTTGAGATAGAACAGCCAGCCGGGCACCGTGTCGATCAGGAACCCGCCGTAACCGCCCACACTGCCCGTGATGTAATCTCGCTTCGCCCACTCGATGTAGGGCGCCGGGAAGAGTAGAAGCTGCGGCGAGAACACTGCAAAGCCCACCAAGACCAGCAGCCCGCAGATCAGCCAACGCTTGAAGACCGCCAGGAACGACCGGCCCGCGCCTGCCTGCCAGGCCACGAAGATCAACGGCAGGATCAGCGGGAAAGACGCCCATTTCCAGGCGATTACGACGCCGCCCAGGAAGCTGGCCATGTAAAGAGTGCGCAAGCGGCCGGACTTCAGCGTCTTCAAGCAGAGCAGGGCAACCATGGTGAAGCCCAGCGCTTGCGCCACGTCGGGGGTTGTGAAGTGCGACTCGCGCACGTGCAGGAAATTGACCGCCACCAGCAGGGCCGCGGCCAGCCCCACCAGGCGATTGCGCAGCTCTTTGCCCAGCAGGTAGACCGCCCAACAGCTCACGACACCTAGCACCGCGCTAGTTAGGCGGCCCAGTAGATAGAATACGGTGGGATCGGTGTAGTAGGCGCGGGCGAAGTCCTGGGCGGAGGCGAACAGCCCGGCCAACCGCCCCACCAGGTAATAGCCGACATACTCCCCGATGAGCACGTTGACCAGCCCGACCTGCTGGGGATAGCCGTTGATCTCGCCCTGGCCCAGGTTGAGCGCACCGATCACGTAGCTGCGCTCATCAATGTGGTAGGCGTAGGGCAACCCGAAATCAATGCTCCACAGCCGCAGAGCCAAGGCCAGCACCAGGATGGCAATGAGGACTAAGTGCTCACGAGTGATTCTCATGTGATTGTCAAAGCGTCGGTGAATCGCCGGCCGCTGGTCGGCTCGGTGATGCGGGAGAGGAACGAGTTGTCAGTTTTCAGTGGTCGGTGGTCAATGGGCGAGGGTGACTGACGACCGAGAACCAGGAACTGATGACTGACGGCTGAAAACCGATGACTACAGAAGGAATAGCTGCCCTCAGGTTGCGTCTGACGATATCTGTTCCAGAAATCCTGCGAAGGCGATCAGTTCGACGCGCAGCCGGGGCCACAGAGTCGCCAGGCGCTCAACTAAGCCCTGCATTTTGGCCGGCACGAGATTGGTTGCATAGACGTTGCGCACCAGGTGGCGGAAGCGGCGATATTCGTCCAGGGTCGCCGCGACATCTGGACTGATGACCGCCGGGCGAACGTCCGGCACTTCCTGCGCCATTCGAGTGACGAGCACGCGATGCCAGGCTTCGCCGTCCGGCAGGGTGTGATCAATGTGCCGCGCCGTCAATTCGAACAGACGCTCGATTCCTGAGTAGAAACTGTGCAAATTCAGGGCCACCGCATCCAGATAGTAGTCCTGCTCGGTGCCGGCCTTCCCTCCGCGTTCCCATGCCGCAGATGCCCGCGCCACAGAACGGTCGAGGTCTACGGTCTCGCCGCGGATGCGCTCCGCAAGTTCTCTTTCCGGATCAGTCATAACATCACCCCGCGCCGTTCAATGGCGCTGCGCAGGGATTCTCTTGCCGTTTCCACCTCGACCAAATCCACTGACCGATCGCCGATGATCTCTTCGACGGCTCGCCACGCCCGCCAGTAGTCTTCGCTGGGCATCCCTTCCACCGCAAGATCAACATCCGAGTCAGCCGCGTACCAGGCCTCGTGCGCCAGCGAGCCGAACAAGGTGACGCGTTTCGCGCCATAGCGTGTGGTCAGCACAGCGGCTGCTCGGCGGACCCGCGTCAGCAATTCGTCCCGTACAGCGGCCTCCGTCGGCGCCAGCGCCAGGGGCGCTGCGCGCCGACGTGCTGCGTCTCGATAGCGCTTCAAGTCCTCTGGGGTCAGATCGAGTGCAGTGGTCATGCGTGCAACTCCCGTCGGGGGTCTATATCACAAAAATCTGGCGTCGAACCAACGGCTCGACAGCGGTAGCAAAATTGGCGCCCATTCAGATATTTCTCCCTGCCATTTGTCCATGCTTGATTCTGGCCCACACATTGTACCCTGCGCCTGCCCTGGCGTCAAATGCCGTCCGGCAGCGCCCAGTCGGGGCAACGACCGCGGCGGAGCGAGTTATGAGCAGTCAGTTATCAGTGGTCGGTGGTCAGTGGGCGAGGGTGACTGACGACTGAGAACTGACGACTGAGAACCAAGAACTGATGACTGACGGCTGAAAACTGATGACAGCGCATCGCGCAGGGTGTCGTGGCGTTGCTGGAGCTGGCCGATGTGGTAGAGCTTGCTCAGGTGGTCGACGCGGAGGGCGATGTTGGGCATGGTTTTAGAGATCAGTAGACTTCATCGTGAGTGCCCAAAGCGAGGAGATGGATCGCGTTCTCCGCGGAGCCGGGATCCTCCACAAACTCGAAGATAATCCGGTTGTCGTAGTCAACCGTACACGCCCATACCCCTGCCAGGCTGCCCTTCAACTTATGGCTGTGTAACGAAGGGTGGAAGGGGTCATCCGCAAGCTGGCGAAGAGTGTTCCCGACTGACTGACGCAGCAGCGGGTTTTGGCGGACTTTCCGGCGCAACAGACGAGTGAAATTCGGACTCCAGATCAGCGCTCTCACTCGTCCAACTCCTCCAACTCCTTCAGCAGGTCGTCTGGAGTGCCTCGTCGCACATTGCCGGTCCGGTAGGCTGCACGGGCTTCTGCGATCACCGTCGTCAGTTCGGCGCGGCGATGCTGAATCAAACGTTGTTTGATGATCTCGACCAGCAGCAGTTGGTCGTCAATCGGTAGTCTTTCGACGCCCTCGATGGTCTTCTGAAACGCAGATGAACCGATTGCGGTCTGCATACTCAATACTCCTTACTCTTCGCCACAGTCGTAGGCGATCTGGAGCTTGCCGATGTGGTAGAGCTTGCTCAGGTGGTCGACGCGGATGGCGCTGTTGAACATAGGGTGAACTTCAAGACGGAACGCAGAGAGTGGAGGACCGTCTTCGATTTGGGACCTTACGGGAGTTTACCGAAGCCCATTTGCTCAAAGTGGTGGTCAAAAGTGAACGCTTCCGTGATACCACGCCGTTTCATCACCACGTAAGACACACAGTCAGTGAATGACCAACTTTTGTCCACGTTAAACCGCTTGAAAACCTCCCAGGCTTCCTGGGCGATGGCTTCGGTAACCCACACCACAGACATTACGCCCTCTTTGGCAAGGGTGTCGAGCTTGCCCTTGAAATTGACGGTGCTCTGGTAGCCGATATTGAGCAGCAACAGTGTGTACAGTTCGTCTAGAATGTAGTCTGTAACAACCAACTGCGCGCGGCCGGCGATCTCTTGCCTGAATACCAGCGCCGGGTCATGCCGCGCGTCTCGACTGTCGGCCAGCGCATCCCAGGCGCTGGTATCAACAAAGACCTGCCTCATAGCTGCTTCCCGTACAGGTAGCGGTCATGCTCTACGGCTGCGTCGGGCAGTTGACCGGGCGCGGCGGCGTCTCCCAAAGACCTGAAGACGTCCCAGCCTAAGGTAGTGCCGATCTGCTTGGGCGATCCCTTCGCCGGCAAAATACGAATCTCACCGGGTTGCACCAGCACGTTTAGCCGGCCGCCCAAACCGGCGCTTTTGAGCCAATCTTTGTCAATCCAGACACCTTGCCGAACTTCTAACTCTTGCTCATGTAACATTTCGGGTCTCCTATGCCAGATTATTGCTGGGGTGATTATACCTTACCAGACGCCGATTCGGCAAGAGCAACCACGCGGCAGGCGCCCATCGGCTCGGTGATGCGGGAGAGGATCTTGAGCAGCGTGCTCTTCCCCGCGCCGTTGCGGCCGATGCCTGTCCTGAGCGTAGTCGAAGGGATGCCCACCACCTCGCCGCGCTGCACCTCGAAGGAGACGTCGCGCAAAGCCCAGAGGTCTTCGGATTGCGGATTGTGGATTGCGGATTGGAGCGGCGAAAAGAATCCGAAATTCGCAATCGGAAATCCGAAATCGCATCGCGCAGGGTGTCGTGGCGTTGCTGGAGCTGGCCGATGTGGTAGAGCTTGCCCAGGTGGTCGACGCGGATGGCGATGTTGGGCATAGTTTTAGTTGTTGGTGGCCAGGAATTGCGACACGGCTGCCAGCACCATCCGGATATCGGAGACGGGATCGCCAAGCAACGGCGAGGGTTGGACGTTGCCTTGCGCATCATGGTGATGGTGGGGGTAGGTCGCGATAGAACGGAATTCTTCCTTGTTGTCCCAGCGCAGCAGCGGTGTGTCTGCGAAAAGCTGATAAGCGTAGTCAATGTGGCCCCGGTTGAAGTAGACACGCACCTGGAGGGTCGTCTTATTGGCAAATTCGGCTCTGATTTTGAAGAGAAATTGATTGGCTGTGAATTCCCGAGTCTCGATGTCTGCGACGCGTTTGCACAGGGAATGCGCCTGGATTGTTGCGCTCAAGGCCCCGAGCAGAGAGGGTAGAGACGTCACCCCGTTACCTCTTGGCGTAATCCCAGCCAGCTTTCCAGCATTTCTTGGGCTGCTTTCCAGTCGAGCCAAGCATCCTCTTCCTGCATGATGGCCTGACCGAGGGCCTGGCGTTGCTGGGGCGCCAGTTCGCTGGTCTGCAACAGCAGCGAGCGTTCGTGAAGATACTCGCCGAAACGCTCGAAACGCATGCCATATCTGCGCTCAAAGCGGGTTACTTCCCGCTGCAAAGGCGCGATCTGGCGCAGTATGTAATCCCGCACTAATTCGCGTGCGGCCTGTTCTTCGGTGGCAAAGATCTGGCGTCGAACCAACGGCTCGACCGCGATAGCAAAATTGGCGCCCATTCAGATACCCCTCCCTGCCATTCGTCTATGCTCGATTCTGACCCACACATTCTACCCCGCGCCTGCCCTGGCGTCAAATGCCGTTCGGCAGCGACCACCCTCAAATCACATCCGCGAAGGTCCGCTCGGTGCTGCGGAAGAAGACCAGCCCCGATGCCAGGACGATCAGCGCGATGACCACCGAGACCGCGGTCAGCAGGCTGTCCCCTGATCCCTGCCCGCTGACTCCTGTCCCCAGCAGCGCCCAGCGGAAGCCTTCGACGACGCCGGTCATGGGATTCAGCGCCAGGAGCGGCCGGAAGCGCGCGGGGATCAGCGACGTGCCGTAGACCACGGGTGTGACGTACATCCAGATTTGCAGCATGAACGGGATCAGATAGTTCACGTCGCGGAAGCGCACGTTGAGCGCGGCCAGCCACAGCCCGAAGCCCAGCGCGGTGGTCACCGCCAGGAGCAGGAACGCCGGCAGCCACACGACGTTGATCGTCAGCGGGATCCGGTAGAAGATCAGCAGGACGACCAGTACGGCGCAGGCGATGGCGAAATCCACCAGGGTCGAGATCACGCCCGAGAGCGGGATGATCAGCCGCGGGAAATAGACCTTGGTGATCAGGTTGGCGCTGTTGATCAGGCTGCCGCCCACCCGGCTCAGGCTGCCGGCGAAATACTGCCACGGGGCCAGCGCGGCCAAAGCAAAGACGGCATAGGGCGCGCCCTCCGACGGCACCTTGAGCAGCCCGCCGAAGATCAGCGTGAAGATGACCGTGCTCAGGAGCGGCTGCAGGACGATCCACGCGACTCCCAGCGCGGTCTGCTTGTAGCGCACCTTGATGTCGCGCCAGGCCAGGAAGAAGAGCAGCTCGCGATACTCCCACACCGCGCGCAGTTGCAGCGCGGCCAGGCCGCGGGTCGGCTCGATCACCACGGTGGGGATTGGGAGTTGGGAGCTGGGGGCTAGGGTGTTGTCAGTCATCAGTGATCGGTTGTCAGTTGGCGGATGGCCCGCGTGATGCGCTGCTGATTGGCGGTCTCGCCGATGGCGCCGTACCACCACTCGCGCAAGGCCAGTTGTCCCTGGCTCAGATCTACGGCGCGCCACAGGGCAGCGGCGCGGCCGGGGTCGCCGGCGAGGGCGTAGGTTTCGCCCAACAGTTGGCGCGTGGCCCGCTGGCCCGGCGCCGTGGCATAGGCGGCCTCCAGGTGGCGGCGAGCAGCATCGTACTGCCCGAGCGAAAGCTCGATCTGCCCCAGGCGGCGATTGGCGGCCGCGTTGCCGGGATCCAGCGCCAACGCGGTGCGGTAACGGGCGATCGCCGGGGCCAGGTCCACGGGTGGTGGGCTGCCGGGCGCCTGCCGCCGCAGCGCGTCTTGGATCGGATAGGCCGGCCAGCGGTAGACCGAAAGCTCGGCCCGCGTCTGCGCCAACGCGGCCAGGTTCGCCTGAAATACCGCCCGCGTGGCTGGCAGCAGGGCGAGGAGCAGGGCTAAGGCTGAGGCTGAGATCAAGGCTCCCCCTCTCCCTCTCTGCCTGTCTCCCTGTCTCCCCCTTTCCTGCTCCTCCCGCGCCAGCAGCGCAAAGGGGACAAACAGCAGCAGCACCCCGCGGCTGCCGTAAAAGGCATCGTCCACCAGCCCGTGCAACAGGATCACCCCCAGCGCCATGAGCGCCGCCGAGCCCCACTGAAAACTGACGACTGACGACTGACCCCTGACCCCTGACCACTGCCGACTCTACTAGCAGCCACCCGAACGCCGCCGCCCCCACCAGCCCCTGCTCCAGCCAGATGTCCAGCAGCAGGTTATGGCTGTGGATCGTGTGGCCCACGTGGAGCATCAGCACATAGCTGGAATAGGCCATCTGGAAGCCGCCCAGGCCGAGACCGGTGAACGGGGTGTCCAGCGCCAGGTCGAGGCTGTTGCGCCAGAGTTCCAGGCGACCACCGGGGAGTAGGGCGGGGCCAAGCGCCAGCGCGATCACTGCCGCGGCGACTCCGCTCACTGCCAGCAGCGCGGCCGCGGTCCATCGAACCTGGCGCGGCCAGCGGCGGATCCACCCCCGCCAGACCGCCCAGGCTGCGCTGGCCGCCCCCAGAGCCAGCCAGGCCCCGCGCGAGCCGGTCAGCAGCAGACCGAGCGCCGCGAGGCCGACGAGCGGGCCTGCGATCCTCCGCCCTCGCACCGCGGCCACCTGCAAGGGGATCAAGGCGGCGATCAGCCCGCCGGCCACGTTGGGGTGCAGCCGATGCCCCGGCAGATCGGGCTGCCAGGCGGCCAGCCAAGCCATGATCGGATCGAGCCACGGCAGCTTGCCCATCCAGCGCGACCAATCGGTCGTCAACAGGAAGTAGAGGGCGATGACCGCGGGCAGCAGGGCGAAGATCAGTCGTTGGGGCGAGAACGCCCGGCCGGCGATGTGCACATCCTCCGGCCCGCGCGCCAGACTGTCATAAAGCGCCAGCCCGCCGACGATGCCCCAGAATTTGCCCCAGCCGGCGGCCGGATCATACGCCAGCCACGCGCCGAACGCTGCGGTCGCGCCGAAGAGCAGCAGCGGCAGGTCGTAACGGGTGCGCTGCCATCCGCGGTGACCGGGTGTTAAAATGCGGGCCAGGCGCCCCGCCGCGATCAGCAGGAGCGGCCAGGGCCCCAACGCGGGCCAGAGATACCAAAGAGCGCCGGCAATGCCGGTCAACGCCAGATCGAGGATCGCGATCAACTGCGGATGAACTGTAGCATTTGCAGACCCACGCTCACCGCGCTTTTAAAGCCTTCCCACGAGTTCAACCCCTTGAGGAAGGTCAGCATCGGCCCCGGCCGCAGCGACCATTCGCGGGTGGCGCGCTTCTGCCAGTACTCCAGCCGCTCGGCCGGCAGGCCGGGGTAATCCAGCACGGTGGACTGATCCATGTCCACCTCTTCCCAGGCCGTGCCGGGGCGGAACCAGCCGTTTCGCACCACTTCATAGAAGAAGGGCGTGCCGGGGTAGGGCGCGGCGATGTGAAACAGGGCGATGTCGAGCGGCAACTGCTTGGCGTAGGCGATCGTCTCCTGGATCGTCTCCTCGGTCTCGCCGGGCAGGCCGATGATGAAGAAGCCCCAGTTGTGGATGCCGGCGGCCCTGGCCCACGTGAGCGCCTGGAGCGCCTGCTCCACCCGGTAGCCCTTGTGGGTGCGCTGCAGAATGTACTCGTTGCCGCTCTCGATGCCCCAGGTGATGTACCAGCAGCCGGCCTGGGCCATCAGCTTGAGCATCTCCTCGTCTACGTAATCCACCCGGCTGTTGCACATCCAGCGCACCTTCAGCCCGCTCTCGATGATCAGCCGGCACAGCTCCACCACCTGGTCGCGGCTCACCGTGAAGAGGTCGGCGTACATGTGGACGGTGTGCACGCCGAGGGCGGAGAGGGCTTGCATCTCCTCCAGGATCAGTTGCGGTGAGCGAATGCGCACGCTCGTCTGATAGGAGACGTGCTTGATGCAGAATTTGCACCCCGCGGGGCAGCCGCGGCTGGTGACGATGAAGGTGAACGGCCCCCGGATCATCGGCATCCGCTGCTTGTCGAGCGGCAACAGATGATGCAGCGGCATCGGCAGGTCGTCCAGGTTGGCGATGAACGGCCGGTCGGGGTTGATGACGATCTCGCCCCGGTCGCGCCAGGCCAGGCCGGAGATTGAGGTTAAGGCTGAGGTTGAGGCTAGGTCTCGACCTTGACCTTCGCCTTGACCCTGATCTTGGCCTTCGCCTTGACCTCGGCCTTGACCTTGACCTTCGAGCGTGTCCAGCAGCTCCCGCAGCGTCATCTCCGGCTCGCCGCGCAGGACGAAATCCAGGGCGGGGAAGGGACGCATCGTCTCCAGCGTCCAGGGCGTGACGTGTGTGCCGAAGGCGATGGTGCGGGCGCCGAGGGCTTTCGCCACGAAGACGCCGTGCATGTCGTTGCGCAGAGTCGGCGCGGTCACCTGGGTCAGGTAGACCTTGGGCCGCCGCTGCTCCAGCAGCTTCTCGAACTCCGGCCAGCCCATGCGCGTGGCGATGCAGTCCACGATCTCGACCGTATAGTCGGGGACGAGCAGTGCGGCCAGTTGAGCCAGGCTCACCTGCGGCCAGATCATGTTCTCGCGCGAGCGCCGGCCCACGCGGTGCTGGCTGCGGATCCAGATGCCGCCGTCGGGCGCGGGCGGGTTGACGAGCAGGATGTCCACCGCGCTCGCCGGCTGTTTCGATGTGCGCATGATGACCTGCACGGCCGCGCCAGCATCCGGGAAGCGCGCCGCGGGCAGGGGCGGAAGGCGGCGCGTGCCCAGGTTGGGCGAGTTAGTCATCATGGGTGGGCTGACTCCTGATCCCTGCCCCCTGACCCCTGCCCATTCGCCCGCATATCCCCCGCCACCCGCGCCTCCCGCTGGCTCAACTCCTCCAGCACCCGCATGATGAACCAGCCGATGATGAGTTGCACGCCGATGATGGCGTTCATCGCGGCGCCGAGCTGCCAGAACCAGAGCCGATCCGCGGGCCAACCGCGCAGGCTAAGGGCCAGGCTGGCGACGGCCAGGAGGATGCCGGTCAGAAGGGCCAGCAGCCCCAGCCACCAGAAGTGCCGGTCGAGGGGCGAGCGAAAGAGCGACGGACCGAAGAGGCCCTGGCGGATCGGCCGTTTGTAGAAGATCGCCACCAGGTAGTTGAACATCACCCCCAGCAGGAAGATGCTCACCCCGGCCACGCCCAGCACCGCGGCCGTGAACAGTGCGAAGATGCCCCACGGCGACAGGGTCGTGATCCCCTGGACGCGTTGCACCACGATCCACAGCGCCACAGCCAGCGTCACCGCCAGGCAGGCCAGCCCGATCAGCCCCAACTGCCGCACCGGGTTGTAGGTCAGCGCGGTCCAGACGATGGACTGGGCGAAGCGCATCCCGTCGCGCACCACGCTCAGCTTCGAGCGGCCGGCGCGCTCGCTGTAGGGAATGGGCACCTCGATCATCTTGAGGCCCTCGTGCAGGGCGCGCGTGCTCATCACCGGGGTCAGGTTTAGCCCGTCGGGCAGCGGGTAGATGCGTTCGAGCACACTCTTCTTGAAGACCCGCATGCCGCTGGCCGAATCGGTGATGCGCTGGGCGCTGACCAAGCTCACCAGGTTGGCGAAGATGAAGTTGCCCACCCGCCGCACGGCCGGCATCTCGCTCGCCGCGCCGGCCATGCGCGACCCGATGACGATGTCGGCGTCCTGCGCCAGTCCCACGCGGCACAGCTCGGGGAAGGATTCGGGGGGATAGGTGCCGTCGGCGTCCAGGAAGCCGATCCACTCCCCGCGGGCCGCCGCAAAGCCGGTCTTGAGCGCCGCGCCGTAGCCGCCGTTCGTGCGATGGCGGATCAGCCGGGCGCCGGGGGTGGCCTCGACCAGCTCGGCCGTGCGGTCGCGCGAGCCGTCGTCCACCACGATCAGCTCCAGATCGCTCACGCCGACCTCCGTCAGTCGCGGCCGAACGGCCAGGACGCGCTCCATTACAGCCTGGATGCTCTCCGCTTCATTATAGGCCGGAATAACGACCGAGAGGACAGTCATGGGTTTCTCTGCAGGCCTTTTCGTGTCAATTCGTGACATTCGTGGCCGAAAAGCGGGCTGATTGCGTAGCGCCTGTCAATAATGCACCGGCCCGTGCGCCTGGGTCGAGCCATCAATCTGCTTCAACACGCGGGCCGGCACGCCGCCGACCGCTGTATGGGGGGGGACATCTTGGGTCACGACAGCGCCCGCTGCAATCACGGCGCCCCGGCCTACGCGCACTCCGTCGGTGATGATTGCCCCGGCGCCGATCCAGACGTCATCTTCGATCGCAATCCCTTCGGCCGTGATCCCCTGCTCGAGCATCGGCCGGTCGGGGTTGCTGAAGACATGGTTGACGGCAAGGATTTGCACCAGCGGCGCAGTGTAGACCCGGTCGCCGATGGTGATGCCGCCCTGGCCCCGCAGCACGTTCAGCTCGCCGATCAGGCTGTCCTGCCCGATGCGGATGAACGCGTGGGGCAGGTTGCGGAAGTTGTAGACGTGGAGCACGGCGCCGTGCATCACCAGGGTGTTGGCGCCGATGGTGATACCCTGGGGGCAGGCATGAAGATAGACCCCCTGATCCAGGTAGACGTTGCGTCCCAGGCGGATCTGATCGGCAAAGCGCAGGCGTACGCCGTTCTCGATGGCCGCCGCGCCGTCCATGTGCAGGATCAGGCGGTAGACCAGGGCGCGCAGCGCGATGCCGACAATGGTCGGCACCCAGCCGATCAGGGTCAAGATGAACTGTTCGATCAGGTAGCGCGGCAGGCTGCTGGCCTGGCGACCCAGGTAGAGCCGCCCCCCCGCCAGCAGGCTGGCTTGAGGCGGGGCAGCGTGAGAAGGAATAGTGCTCAAGCGGTGGCAAAGCTCCGCCGCAACGTCGCCTCACAAGGCGATGTTGTGGCTATTGTGTGATGTGACGCAGTCCGGAGCTAACGAGTCATCTGCTGGTGGCCCGTCCGGTTTAGCCATCTGGAGCCTGACGCATCGCCAGGCCCGGTGCGGCATTACCGGAGAGAAGCTACGACGGGTGTGTCATGTAGGGAATGGCCTCGCGGGGCGTCACGTCTTCCTGGATTTGAAGTAGGCCGGCGTTGACGATGCGCCATTCCCGTCCGATCTGGATTGCGCGCACCTTTTTCGTGCGGCACCATCGCCAGATGGTGGCCCGGCTGACGCGGAGATAGTCTGCCGCCTCTTGCACAGTGAGTAGGTCTTGCAAGGGACACCTGACCTGTTGGAACGCGCGCCGCGTCGGGCGCAGAAACATAGGTGAGACGATTGAGCAGAAGCGCCAAAAAGCATGCACGGGCGCATACAAAGTAACGAGCACACGGATTATCGCATATAGCGCCTCCGAAGTCAAATCACAAAAGTCACCAGTCTCAATTGCATAGCACCGATTTCTTTTGCGGGCTCACGTGGTTCCGTTGATTTCGCGGCGACAGTGGTCAGTTCGATGGCATGATGCTAGATTGGAGCGCCATCCGGCTCCCGCCGGGGGAACCGGCACAGCGCAGCGCGACGGGTGGTCGCAGTAGTAGGCATGCAGCAGGCGGACACCCATGTGCGGGTCAATGGCCCGCCGCCAGCGACCACGATGCGCACGTCGTGCATCAGGTTGGCGCTGCGTGAGCCCTTGAGGATGTAACCCCGTGCTCCCGCGCCGAACATGGCCACGATCAAACCGTCGTCTTGACACATATTAAGGAGAGCAGATCGCCGGCTATTTCTTTCACGGAGAGCGACCTCTTTTTCGGCAATTTCGCGGCTACACGCGACCGCCGCCAACTGCCAGCCGATGGCGACCAGCATAGCTCGTCGTCAGGCCAAGACGACCGGTCATCCCAGGCGGCCACGCAAAGCAGGCCCAGGTGTTCGCCGCACATGAGCGCGGATCGGCCAGGTTCGCGGACGGGCCTCCGTCTGAAAAGAGACCACCAGGCGCCGCCTGTCTCCCGTATGGCAACCGAGGTGGGCCGGCCAGCAGTTTGGCAACCGATTGGCAACACGCGCCGTCTGGAGGGTAGACAAAAGGGGCAGCCAACCACTATTAATAGTGGTTGGCTGCCCCTTTTGGCCCGTATTTCGTATGAGTCGCCAGGGACTCGAACCCTGAACCCTCTGATTAAGAGTCAGATGCTCTGCCAATTGAGCTAGCGACCCGTGCGTTTCCGTGCGCCGGAAGCATGGTAGATAATACCAGAAGTCCAGCTTTGTGTCAAAAAGATCGCCGTCCGACCTTCGGCGCGGTCGTTCGACGGTTTTGACCGATCGCGACCTGAAAAAGTGATACCGGCTTGCTGATTAAGGTCATGGACTCCGGCGTCGCTTACGCGTAGAGTAAGCAGCAGTAGTGCGCGGCCGATCGGCGATCGGCAATCTGGCCGGCTACGGCCTAGCGTAGTTTTCATCAGGAGGATCAGGTGAGCAATCTGGAAGCGATTTACAACGCCGTCCTGGACGGCAATGCACCGGGCGCCGAGGCAGGCGTCAAGGCGGCGCTGGCGGCGGGCGCGCCGGCCGAGACGGTTCTGAAGGACGGCCTGATCGCGGCCATGGCCGAGGTCGGTCGGCTCTTCGAGGAGAACGAGTACTTCGTGCCGGAAATGCTGGTGTCGGCGCGGGCCATGAAGGCGGGCCTGGCGTACCTTAAGCCGCACCTGGCGGAAGGCAGCGCCACGCCGGCCGGCAAGGTCGTCGTTGGCACGGTGAAGGGCGACCTGCACGACATCGGCAAAAACCTGGTGGCCATGATGCTCGAAGGCTCCGGCTTCCAGGTGATTGACCTGGGTACCGACGTGACGCCGGAAAAGTTCGTCAACGCAGTCAAGGAGCACAAGCCCCAGGTCATCGGCATGTCGGCGCTGCTCACCACCACTATGCCCTCGATGAGCGGCACGGTGAAGGCGCTCACCGAGGCTGGCCTGCGCGGCCAGGTCAAGGTGATGATCGGCGGCGCACCGGTGACCGACGCCTTCGCCAGGCAGATCGGCGCCGACGGCTACAGCCCCGACGCCAGCTCGGCCGTGCGATTGGCGAGGTCACTGGTCGGAGTGCGCTGAACGTAAGATCCGCCAAATAGCAAAGAAACCAGGTTTCTGCCAGAAACCTGGTTTCTTTATCTCAACACCGCCCCGATGATCCCCCGATAACCGCGCTCGGCAGCTAGCAGCGCGGCAACTTCCACTTGCTCATCTACCACGTGCGCGTCTTCCTCGCGTCCTGGTCCGAAGCCGACGGTGGGCACGCCCGCGATGCCGGCGCTGTAGGCCGCGTTGGTGCAGAAACGATACGCGCCGAACTGGGGTGCGAGGCCCGCCGAATGCAGGCCGCGCAAGGCCATCTGCATGAACGGGTGCCCCTCATCGAGGATCCACGCCGGCAGGAACTTCAGCCCGCGCAAGGTCGCGCCGGTGTAGGTGCGGTGCTCGCCCTGGGCGATGGTCGCGGCCAAGGCAATGCCGAGACCTTCGAGGTCCGCCAGACTCTGGAGGTCTCCCAGGACGCCATCAGCGGTTTCGCCGGGCAGCAGGCGCCGGTCGTAGGTGACGCGGCACCGGCTGGGGAGCACCGAGTAGGCGGGGTAGGGGTCGGAGATGATGTCGGTGAGCGCCAGGAGGGTCGGGCCGAGCAGCGAATCGCTCCGCATCGGCAGCCGCTCGACTGCCTGGATGACCTTCAGCATGTCGAGGACGGCATTGCGGCCCAGGTGCGGGGTGGAGGAGTGTGCCGGCCGGCCGATAGTCTCCAGATGGATCTCAGCCCGGCCGCGGCCGCCGCGGTTCAGACACAGGTCGGTCGCTTCGCCGATGACTACGCAGGCGGGGTGGACGGCAGCCATGACCGTCTTCAAGGCCGCGCCTTCCAGGTTTTCCTCCATCACCGTCGCGCTGACCGCCACGCGCCCGGCCAGTCTCGCCCGATCAACGCTCCCCGCCGCATAGATCATCGCCGCCAGCGCGCCTTTCATATCGGCGGCGCCGCGGCCGTAGAGCGCGCCGGCCGCGATCCCCCCGCCGAACGGGTCGCGCGTCCACGGCACGCCGGGCGCGATGCCCACCGTGTCGCAATGGCCGTCGAGCAACAGCGTCGGGCCGGGCCGCGCGCCCTCGATCACGCCGACTGCGCTCCCGTTTTCATCGCGCCAGGCGCGATCAAAGCCCAGTCCGCGCATCTCGGCCAGAATCAACTCGACGACCGCGCCTTCTTCCCCCGCCGGGCTGGGGCAGCGGATGAGGGATTGGGCAAATGGAATCATATCTCCTCCTCTTCTTCGATCTCCGTGCCATCCACCCCTGCAAGAATGATCTCGCCGAACAGGTCGGCCTGAGTGACGTGTAGCTTGTCGCGCTTGATAAGCTCGAGCACGGCCAGCAGGGTAACGATGATCTCCAGCCGATGACGCGCCTGGCTCAACAGCG
The DNA here is from genome assembly GCA_026389845.1 of Chloroflexota bacterium. Lineage (GTDB taxonomy): Bacteria > Chloroflexota > Anaerolineae > CG2-30-64-16 > CG2-30-64-16 > JAPLHB01. The sequence continues at coordinate 49,315 of JAPLHB010000170.1, read as the reverse complement.
CCCGAAACGTGACTGTGGCGCCGTCGGCCGTGGCGCGGCGGATGAGGCGGACCTGGTCGTTAATGGTGAGCGTGAAGGGGACGACCACGCCGAGGGGAACCGGCGGCGGGGGGGGCAGGCTGCCGAACGCCCGGCCGGCCGCGGCCAGCAGATCGGCCAGGGTGACGTCGCTGTCGGCCAGGCGGCGCTCCAGTTCGGGCGGCGGCGCCACTCGCGCGTAGGTGTGGTAACCGGTCTCCTCAATGGCGCGCAGGGCCACGGCGGCTTCCTTGAAGCGTTTGTACTCGCGGAGTTGCCGGGCTAACGTCTCGGCGGGGTCTTCTTCCAACTCCTCCGCGGCGGCGGCTGGTTGGGGTAACAGCAGGCGCGATTTGATCCACACCAGCCGCGCCGCGACTACCAGGAAGTCGGCCAGGGTGTCGCCCCCCACTTGCGCCAACTCGCGGACGTGGGCCAGGAACTGATCGGCCACTTGCGCCAGCGAGACCGTGCTGATGTCGAGCTTTTCCCGCTCGATCAGTTGCAGCAGCAGATCGAGCGGGCCTTCGAAGACGGGGAGAGAGACCTGGTATGGCGCCTCAGACATTGAACGTCTTGAACCGTCGGCCGCTCTGGGCGAGTGTGTCCAGCATCCGCTTGGTGTCGGTGAAGTCCACGCCGGCCAGTCGCTCGACCTTGCAGTTGGCCGCGACCAGGGCTTGCTCGGCCTCCGCGGATACGCCGGCCGTGCCGCCGACGATGGTGACATATTCCGCGTTGCAAGCGTCATCGGCCGAGAAGCCGGCGGTGGGCCGGAAGCGGGCGAAGTAGTTGGCGGCCGCGGCCCAGTCTTCCTTCGCCCAGTCGTCCTGGCGCTGCCAGAAGAGCATGTAGTGGCCGATGGTCTTCGTCGCGGACGTCGTGCGGCCTGCCAACACGTCTTTTACGCGCCCCACCAGTAGCTGCTTCCACTGCTTGCCGGCCAGCCAATCATCGCCGGGGCACTCGGTGACGTTTTCGGGAAACTCCTTGTGCCCCATGACGTTCTCCAGCTTCAGGTTCAGCTTTTGCGTCAGCCAGGCGGCCAGGTGGCCGGCCTGCTCGATTTGGAGCGGGGTGGGCACGACGCCGCCGCTGAAGGTGCCGGAGACGCACACGCCGATGGAGTACGAGTTGCTGTTTCCCGCATGATACGAGATCGTTTCCAGCTTGTTGACCTGGAAGATGGCGCCATCCGGCTCGACGTAGAAGTGGTAGCCGATGCCCGGCCAGCCGACGGTGTTGACGTGGTAGGCGGCCACCCGGTCGGGGGTGACGTTGGCCGGCGCGGCGCTGTGGTGGATCGTGACGTGGGTGATTTTATCTAGCGTGCGCGTCGCATACTTCAACGTCGGGTGCTTCACCAGTTGATCGGTGATGTCCTGGATAGGCGGCGGTGAGATCACCGTCGGGCCGGCTGGGGTCACAGACCCGATGCCGCTTTGCAGCACCTTGACCTGCTGGAGCAGGTCAGTGATCCGCGTGCTGAGGGTCGTCCGTTCCTGGGCGGCGGCCGTGAGTTGCTGCGCCAGCGACGACTTGTCGCTGGTCAACGCCAGCACCTGCTGGCTGAACGCGGCCTTGTCGTTGCTCAACGCCTGCACCTGCTGGCTGAGCGTGGCCTTGTCGCTGGTCAACGCCTGCACCTGCTGGCTGAGCGCGGCCTTGTCGTTGTTCAACGTCTGCGCCTGTTTCGTCAGGGTTTGCACCTGCTGGTTGAGCTGAGCCTCGGTCGCCGACGGCTGGCCGATCTGCGCCTTCAGCCGATCGCGCTCCTGGGTTAGCGCCGTCAGATTGCCCTGTGCCTGGGTCAGCGCCGTTTGAAGCTGGGCGAGTTGGGCGCGCAGCGTCGCCACGACCGCGCTGTCGCCGAGGCCGGGGAGTGGGGCCGGCGTCGCAGTCTTCACCAGCGCGTTGATGCGCGCCAGCAACAACTCCTTGTACTTGCGCCCTTCCAGCCATTGCTGCCCCGGCGACTGGCTGTTGATGAACTCGGCGACCCCCTGGACAGCCTCGATCGGAAGATTGTAGGTCTGCATCAGCCATGCGCTGAGTTGGGCCGCGGCGGTGAGCTGTTTGTCGTTCGGGATTTCGGCGGTGAAGTTGCCGGCCAGGGCGATGTTGATCCCCTGGGCGATCCACGGCTGGCTCAGATCCACCACCTGGTCGAGCGCGTTGGTTTGTAGGATCGTGCCGTCGGGGGAGATGAAGTACTGGTAGAGGATCGCGCCCCAGCGCTTTTGGTGCGCTGCCGCGATACGTTCGACGCCGACGCTCGGATCCACCGCCGTGTGGTTGAATACCAGGTATTTGACCTGGCCGTCGGGCCGCGGCTTCAGGCTGTCCGGATTGCGCGGCAGTTGCACGGTGATGTCGGTAATGGTCGGCTTCGCCACCGTGCTGCTACTGCTGTTCTTAAGCGCGGCCTCGAGCTGCGTCTGCAAGGTGGCGTTACGTGCCTGCAAGGCATCGGCCTGGGTCTGGAGGTCCTTCAACTGAGCCTGGAGCGCGTTGATCTGGCTGCGGAGGGCGGTGACGTCCTCGCCGGCTTGGGGCGCTGGCAGCACCGGCACCGCGGCCACTCGCTCCAGCAGCAGATCCTTCCAGCGCGGGCTGTTCAGCCACTGCAGGCCGGGGGAGTGGGTGACGATGAACTCGCTGACCCCGCGGATGGCGTCTTGCGGCAGTTTGTACTGCCACAGCAGCCAGGCGCAGAGTTGGGCCAGGGCATCCAGTTGGGCATCGCTGGGGATGACCGTGTCGAAGTTGCCCGCCACATAGATGTTGATGCCGTTGTAGATCCACGCCTGGTCGCGGGCGACGACCTCGTCAATGGGGTTGGTCTGCTGAATTTGGCCGTTCCCGGTGATGAAATATTGCCCCACGATCCCTGGGAAGCGGGCGAGTTGGGCCTGGGCCACCCGGTCGGCGCCGACTTCGGGGCGCACCCCGCTGTGGTTGACGACGATGAACTGGATGTCGGCCACCTGGCGCTTGACGAAGCCTTCGGGTTTGCGCGGGAGTTGACTGGTGATGTCGCTGATGGTTGGTTCCGCCGGGCCGCCGGCGCCAGTGGGGCTGCTCGCGTTGGTCATCAACTGGGCGACCTGCTTCTGGAGTTGGTCCACTCGGGCGCGTACTTTGGTAAGCTCATCGCCGGCCAGCCGCAGGCGGACTGTGCCGGTGGGGAATTCCTCCATCACCAGGCGTTGCCAATCCTGTGTCTTGAGGCCGCTGTCCGAGTTGACGTAGATCTCCGTCATCGGGTAGCCGGTGATGTCCAGCCCGTAGCGCCGGTAAAACGCCGCGAACGCGCCGCTGGTCGTCCGGCCGGTTTGGCTGAAGGTGATCGGGCTGGTGTCCACGACCGGTTGCGTCGGTTGGGTTGGCTGCGTCGGTTGCGTGGGTTGCGTCGGCTGCGTCGTATCGGTGGCGACGTCTTCCCACTGGTACTTGTAGCGCATGGCCTGCTTGAAGTCCTCGATGACGCCGCTCTTCCCCTCGATGCCCCATTTGTCCAGCCCGCGGGGCCAGCGATAGAGGATGACCGCCCGGATCTTCTGGTTCCCCTGCTGCCGGTTCCACCAGTCAATCTCGCCGTAGGCGCGCTGCACCCAGCCCGTGTTTTCGTCGCGCCACGTGTCGTTCTGGTCGGTTTCGGTCAGGTAGACTGGCAGCGAGCGCATAGCCAGCGGCACGGCGAGCATGAAGTCCTGATAGGCGCGGAAGTTGTACTGCCGGCTCTGGAACGGCGTGTTCATAGTCGCGTCGGTGTAGATCAGCTTGGGGTCGGCGCCGTGGGTATAGGCATGGATCGCGACCCCATCGCAGCCTTTCGGCCCCAGGATGGTGAGCGTGTCGGTCAGGTATTTCGCCCAGTCGCCGGTGGGATTGCCGTCGTACTTGGTCTGCTCGTTCCAGGGGGCCGGCGCGCCGACGATCACCTGGTCGGACTCGTGGCCGGGCAGCGCCTTGATAGCATCCCGGCACTGGCGATAGCAGTTGGCGTACATGCCGGGCAGGATCGCCTCGCCGGGATCCAGCAGCGCGGGCGGGTTCTGGTTCCAGTCAATCCGCACGCCGGGCCGTTCGACCGCGTAGTTCATCTCGTTGCCGATGATCCAGAGGTGACAGCCGCGTGAGGCGCGCACGAAATTCGCGCAGCGCTTCGCGAAGTCGGCGTAAAAGCTGGAGCGGGGAAGCGTCCCGCCCGGCTCGTAGCCGTGGTTGAGGCGGACCAGGATGCCGAAGCCCTGATCGGCCCACCGGCTGTAATCCCCGCCGCGCGTGTCGTTGGGGTCGCGGCCTAATTCTTCGGTGAAGAGGATCCAGCCGAAGAGACCCTGTTGGGCCATGACTGATTCGCCCCCAGAGTCGTGCAGGCCGAAAAGGTACGGAGAATCGTTCAACGGTCGAGCCATCGGGTTCCTCCGAGGGTGCCAAGGTCGGCTGGTTCCGTAATAGATAACTTCATCTTGGTGGATTCTTCGCAATAGCGCAAAACTCGCTACCAGTTGCCTGTCATTCTAAGCGGGTTCGTCCCTGAACTTTTGCTACGGCGTGACACCAGCGAAGAATCCGTTCGCTGCGCTCAGGACAAGTTCTCCTTGCCGAGACGAGACCCCTTCGACTGCGCTCAGGGCAGGCTCTTCGCTGGATTCTCGCCGCGACGCACTTCACGGGGGCCGACCCGCTCAGAGCTTGCTCCTTCACTGCGTTCAGGACAGGCCCTGAGTGCAACGAAGGGGTGACAAAAGCGAGTTTTGCAGTACTGCGATTATACACAAACATGATCAGATTGTCTACCGGAACAGGTATGCCGCAGCAAATCAAAATGTGACGGAGCATCCTGAGCGGGGCAGCGGTTTTTCGCTGCGCAGTCGAAGAGCCTGTCCTGAGCGCAGCCGAAGGAATGCGGTCCCGATGTGACCGCTTCGGCATCCTTCGACTACGTTCCGGCCCAAAGACAGCCGGGACTCCGCTCAGAGCTTGCCCTGAACGCAGTGAAGGGATGCCTACGCTTGCGGTTACATTTGGAACTTAGACGTTTTCCGTAGCAGGAGTAACCTGTCGAGATTTTGTCGTTACTTTTCGTGTTTCTGGGCGTCAAAATTCGTGCGGAAATGGACTACCGGGTCGTCTTTCAGTTTCTTGGATGTGGGCACAAAGTACCATTGATAACGATCTTGACATATGGTAGCCTAGAAGCTGTGAGGTAAGGGTCTCACAGCCAGAACACATTGACTTCGGGGGAACACACAATGATACTCAGCCACGGTATGGGCGCATCGAGCTACGTACCTGATATTATGGTTGGCGCAGCGCAGGACGAGGTAGACCATGGTTTGGTGGCCTTCCTGCAGTGTTATGCGCGTGATTCGCGTGAATGGGAGATGCTGATCTTTTTCGCTGATAACGAGGGTTGGGTCACACCGGGTCATCTGGCAGTGGTGCTGAACGAGCCGAGACACGTGGTCGCGCAGAAGCTGGAATCGTTGGTTGCAAAGAACTTAGTAGTGGAGCGAGTGCTGGTGACGGGGCCTTTGTATCGCCTGGTCCAAAGCGATCCACTGCGTAGGCGGGTGATGCGGTTGGCGACAACGTTGCGTGGTGGCGCATCTTTGTCCATGTAATGGGTGATGGGTGATGGGGTGACGGGAAGACAGGGCCGCTGAGGCCCTGTCTTTGCTTTTAACGGGGTGATCGGGGTATAATCGGCACAGATCGCGCGAATCTATTCGGCTCGGTCGGAGACCGGCCCGAGCATTTGGGATCAATCCCGATCGGAGAGCATCCGTGGATATTGACTGGTTCGGCCATTCCTGTTTCCGTCTGCGCGAAGGGGGCGTGACGATCATTACCGACCCCTACGACAAGAGCATTGGCTATTCGCTGCCTCGCATGAAGGCGGACATCGTCACCATCAGCCACGACGCGCCCGGCCACGCGGCCGCCAGCGCGGTCAAGGGTGAGCCGAAGGTACTGACCCGGCCCGGCGAATACGAAGTCAAGGGGGTGTTCATCAGCGGCATCCAGACCTGGCGCGGGGCCGGCGCTCAAGGGGAAGCCAAAGAGGAGAACACCGTCTTCGTCTTCGAGTTCGGGACGATTACCGCCTGTCACCTGGGCGATCTCGCGAAAGTGCTGACTCAGGCGCAGGTGGAAGCGTTGCCGAGCGTTGACGTGCTGATGGTGCCGGTGGGCGGCGGCAGCGCACTGGACGCCGACAAGGCCGCCGAGGTGATCAGCCTGCTCGAACCCCGCATCGTCATCCCGATGCACTACGCCACACCAGCCCTCAACTTCAAGCTGGACCCGTTGAGCAAGTTCCTCAAGGAGATGGGCGTCACCGAGCACGCACCGCAGGATAGCTTACGCGTTTCCCGTTCCGATCTGCCCGAAGAAACGCAGGTGATGGTGTTGGAGTGCAAGCAGGGGTAGGGCTGGAAGCTGGATACTCGATAGTGACGAGGCATCCTGAGCGGAACGCAGCGTTATGTGCGGAGTGAAGTCGAAGGAGGTAGTCATGTTACGTGTCTTCGCCTGGATGAGCCTGTTAGTCGTTGCGCTGCTGGTGGCCGGTTGCGGGTCGGTGGCCCCAAACACACCGTCCGCGCTCTCGGCGCCGCCGCAGGCGGCAGCCACGCGATCCAGCGGCGATGTGGAAAGCCATCTCGCCGCAGGGCAGACCGCGCTGGACAAGAGGGACATGACGACCGCCGAGCGAGAGTATCGCGACGCGCTGGCGTTGGATGCCAGTTCGGCCAAGGCGCAGTTCGGGCTGGGTAACGTCTACGTCCGTAGCAGCCGGCTGACGGAAGCCGAAACGGCGTACAAGGCGGCCCTGGCGCTCGACCCAAACCTGGCCTCCGCGCACGCTAACCTGGGCGTGGCCTACTACGAGATGGGACAGCTTGGGCAGGCCGCGACCGCCTTCGAGGCGGCTCTGAAGCTGGAACCTGATGATCCGCAGACCCTGTACCTGATGGCTGTGGTGCGCTTGCAAGAAGAAAACTTGCCGGCCGCCGAGACGCTGCTGACTAAAGTGCGCAGTCTCAAACCTGACCTGCCGGAAGTCTACTACGGCCTGGGCGTGCTTTACAAGCTCAAGGGACAGAAGACGGAGGCGATCGCCGCGTTCGAGAAGTTCCTCGCCATCGGCCCCGGCCAGGATTCCAGCGCGATGGAGTACGCGAAGAAAGAGTTGAACGCGCTGCGAGGACAGTAAGTACCGTACCTATTCGAATAATGGCAATGGCGCAAAATCCGCTTTTGGGCGTCTGTCATTCTGAGCGGGTTTACCCCTAACCTTTCGCGACGGCGAGAATCCAGCGAAGAATCCTTCACTGCGTTCAGAGCCTGCCCTGAGTGCAACGAAGGGACAAGTTCTCATCCCACGACGAGACCCTTCGCTGGATTCTCTCCGCAACGCACTTCACGGGACCGGCTCGCTCAGGGTGACAAAGCGGATTTTGTGGTACTGCGAATAATGGCAGCGCGGGCTCCCATGCCCGCAACCGGCGGCATGGGAGCCGCCTCTGCTGGTTGCTGCTCCATCACAGTCTGCGGAAGTCTCTCGTTGGCTCGCGTTTCACCCACGGCATGCGCGGCCGTTGTTTCACCAGCCACCGCAGCCACCCCCGCCACAGGACCGGCTGTAACCCATCCCACTCTGTCGCTGTCTCCGTCAGCGTCTCGCCGCTCGGTTGTTGTCGGCCGTACTGCTGCGCCACGAACCGTCCGGTCAGCCGATCTACGGGCGCGCCAGCCTCGGGCAGCGCCGCGTTGAAGGCCGCGGCGCGCTCCAGCGGCGTGCTGCTCGCCAGCCAGGGGATGCGCAGCCGCCCCGCCCACGTTCCCAACAGATCGAACAGCCGCATCACCAGGTTCGTGTCCGAGAAGAATACTTTTCTCTGCCGCCGCGTCCAGGCCCATGCGCCGCCGATCAACGCTGCCGCGGCCAGACCGAGCGCCAGGGCCAGCACATGGTCTCGGACCCAACGTATCAGGGGCGAGGTGGGGGTGAAGTCGAGCGGCCCGCTACGCCGCCCTCGGTCGGACAACAGGTCATCAGGCTCTTCGGTTGCGTCGGGCAGCCGGGTGAGCTGCGGCGTGGGCGTCACCGCCGGCTTCGGCTCGGGGCGCACCATCTGCGGCTCCGACGCGGTCGGTTCGAACTGGATCCAGCCGTAGGAGGGAAAGTAGACCTCGACCCAGGCGTGCGAGTTCTGCTCCAGCACGCGGTAGGTGTTAGGCGGGGTCGCGCCGGGCGTGGTGGATTCTGGCCGCGTGCCGGGGGTGTAGCCGGTGACGAAGCGCGCCGGGATGCCGATCGAGCGGAGCATGACCGCCATGGCGCTGGCGTAGTAGTCGCAGTAGCCCTGCTTCACCCCGAATAGGAAGTAATCCACCCCGTCGCTGCCCGCCGGCGGCGCGGCGATCTTCTGGTTGTAGGTGAAGCGGCGCAAATACTGCTCGATGGCAGCGGCCTTATCGTAGGGGTTGTTGTACTGCTGCGTGAGCTGAGACGCAAGCGTCCGCACGCGCACCGGCAGAGTATCGGGCAATTGCAGGTAGCGCCCGGCGATCCATTCCCCGTGGTCGCTGCGGTCGGCGCGCAACTGGTCGGGCGAGGCGTCGCTGACGCCGGAGACGACCAGGTAGGTATCTTTGGGGGTCAGGGTGAGCCGGCTGTGCAGCAGCGACACCACTCCCAGGCTTTTTTCCCCGGTCGGCCGGGCCACGTCGGCCTTGAGCGGCAGGTTCACCCGCAACGGCTGCGGCGGCGCGAAGATGACATCCTGCCGCGGCTCCTGTGGCCGGATCGTTACGGTGATCTCGACGTAGCTGCCGAAGGGCAACTCCGGCAACGCTTGGTTGCGCTCCAAAGTCGCCACGTCGCTGTCCGTGTTCAGCCAGCCCTGGCCGGTGTAGGTGTCGAAGGCCGACGCGCGCCAGTAGGTACGCACCGGGGTCACTGCCTCGAAGATCGGCCGGTCGGTCAGCGTCACCGGGCCGCCTAGAGCCATGCTCTTGCCGAAGGGGGTGCTTTGCACCACGTTGCCGCGATACTGCAAGGCGCGGTACATGCGGCTCCAGGTTTCCTCCACCTTTTTCCATGGCTCATCGAAGGGTTGCAGCAGCCGCTCCGTTGCCACGTAGTCGGTCACGTCGGGGATGACCCACGCCGCGGCCGTGATCGCGATGGCGAAGATCACACCGGCCTTCAGGAAGTCCAGCAAGATGTCGGGCGCGTAGCGCATCTGAGCCAGTTGCCAGCGGGCCTCGTTGCGGGCCAGCTCGACGCGCATGGCGATCAGCACGACCGCCAGCAAGTAGAGCGCCACGTAGCCCCCCAGGTTCATCGGCGCGTAGTAGGCGTTGACCAGCAGCCCCACGCCGGCCGGAATGACCGCGTGGATCACCCGCTGGTGGCGCACCAGGCTCCAGACGGCCAGGTAGCCGATCCACCACCCCAGCAGACAAAGCTGCATCACGAAGATCAGGTTATCGGCCGCCGGCGAGCCGCTGAAGAGCGCGGTGAACCAAAGAACGTTGCGCCGGAAGATCTCCTGCATGGCGTCGTGGACGTTCAGCGTGTCCAACATCGCGGCCTGGAGCAAGGCGACGATGACCGGAATGCTCGCGAGGAAGCTATAGAACGCAGGGAAGACGCCCTCCCAGCGCGTGAGCGCCAGCAGGAAGCCCAGTATCACGCCGGCCAACGCGGCCGCCTGCACGGCCATCAGCCCCTCGCTCCAACCGGCCTCGATGAGCGACTGGGCCATGGCGGCGAGCATGACGAGGACCAGCGCGAATGTCAGCCAACCCCCGCCGCGCTGCAACCGCTCCTGATAGGTGGCGGCCGCGGCCGGTTCGGTAGAAGTGGGTAGGGTAGCGGTGTTTGTGGTCATGGTTTCCGTTCCGTAGTTCCGTCAGCAGTTCGGCTACCCCTTCTCGTAGACGACGCGCTGACTGACCTTCGCCTTTGCCATCGGGTTATGAATGGCGACCGCTGGCAGTTGGCCCGTCCGGCGGATTTCGGGCAGGTTGGCAAGATTCTGGCGCGCCAGTTCATATTTGGGGTCAATTTCCAGCGCGCGACGCAAAGCAATCTCGGCCTCGTCGAAGCGGCGTTGCATCAGCAGGGTGAGCCCAAGGTTGCCCCACGGTTGCGGGAGCACGTCCGCCAGGGCGATGACCTGCCGGAATTTCTTCTCGGCTTCGAGGTATCGCCCGGCCGACATCAGCGCGACCGCCGCCTGGAACTCGCCTTGTTGCTCGATGAGTTGGTCGAGCGTGAAAGCCGCCCCGCGTAGCTTTAGGTCGCTGGCGACGAGTTGACGGCCGAATTTGACCTCTTTGGCGTACATCTCGACTTGTGTGGGGTCAGTATTGAATTCTGCGGCATGCTCAAAGTAAGTCAGCGACTCGCCCGTGCGCAGCGTGTAGCGCGCCGACTGGCCCAGGTTATACCACAGCACCGGGTCTTTGGGGGTAATTCGCACCGCCTCCAACCCGGCCTGGTAAGCCTCCTCGAAGCGTTTGAGCAGGCCGTAAGCGTTTGCCAGGCAGTTCAGGAGGTCGGCGCGTACGGGCGCAGTGGCAGGCATCAACGTTAGCGCCCGCTCGCAGACCTGGATGGCACCTGCGTAGTCCTTGCGGATCAGTCGGCGCTGGGCCTCATCGAGCCAGCGGTCAGCCTGCCCCGGCGGGACGATCTGGCCTTTGGGGAGGGATGGTTTGCGCAGTTTTGGCATGTTGTCACCTATCGGCTAGTATCTTCTCAATTTGTAGGGGCGATCCCTTGCGGTCGCCCGCATGGGCAGGCGCAAGGCCATGCCCCTACTTGCATAAAGTCGCCGATTCTGGTATCCTCAGCATCAGCTACGTTACCACAGGATGGCGCGCATGGTCAAACTATTGATGAGTTGGGACATCAAGCCGGGGCGGGAGCAGCCTTACTTCGAGTTCATCGTCCAGGAGTTCGCGCCTGGGCTGATGCGGTTGGGGTTGCAGCCGACCGAGGCCTGGTACACGGTCTACGGCAAGGCGCCGCAGATCCTCACCGGCGCGGTCACCGGCGACCTGGCGACCATGCGCACAACCCTTGCCAGCGACGATTGGCGCGGCCTCTGCGATAAACTGCAGGAGTTCGTCTTGAACTACCGCCAGAAGGTGGTGGAGGCGAGCGGCCGGTTTCAGATGTAGAACGTGATACGTGATCCGTGCTGCGTGAGGCGGCCTTACGGGGCTTTCGCGGATCACTTGTCGCGGATCACGCATCACGTATCACGAAGCACCATTTCTCCCACCCTCCCGAACACCTCGTAAGTCGTCCCCACGTCCTTGACGTTCTGCGTCAGCAGAAAGACGTCTGCCTGCCCAGTATAGCCCCAATCGTGCAACAGCCCCGGTATCGAGCCGGTCTTATGGTAGAAGGCCACGGTGTCGCGTGGGACGTTCCGCAGGAGCAGCCCCATGTCATCGCTGGCGAGGAGCATCGGCTCGATCCAGGCGCGTTCTTCCGGGTTGCGCCCGTCCCGTAACTCGAACAGGCGGATGCAGTCCGCGACGGAAACGCGGTTCTCCAGCCCGCGTGCCCGCGCCTCGTAGTCCATCAGCTTGCGCTCCACCACCGCGTCCGGCAGCCCCAGCGGGCCGCGGAAGATGCCGTTCAGTCGCTCGATGCCGATGCGCCGGATGACCAGGTTGGTGCACAGGTTGTCCGAAAGCGCGATCATCAGCAGCAACACGTCGTTGAACGGCAGCCGCCGCGTCTTCAGCAGCCAAGACAGCCCGGCGCCCTCTATCTGCGGCTCGAAGTCTAGCTCGCACACCTCGGCGCGGTTGGCGCGCCCCATCCGCTCCAGGTAGGCCCACGCGAACAAGATCGGCACTTTGATGATGGAGGCCGCGAGGAAGAGGTCGCAATTGCGGCGAAGGATCGGCGCCCTGACCCCATTCCGGCGGTGATAGTAAAAAGCGTAGCTGCAAGTCAGGCGATTCAGCTCATTTGCGATGGCGTCTTCCGTGAGTTCGGATATTTTCGTTTTTCGCTTTTCGTTTTGCATACTACAACCCCACCCGCTCGGCCACCGCCAGAATCCGTCGCGCCTGCGCCAAATGTGGCGCCTCGATCAGTTGCCCGTCGAGCAGCGCGGCGCCGAGCGGCATCGCGTCGTCGCCGTGCAGCAGTGCCACCACCCGCCGCGCCCACGCGATCTCCTCCGCGGATGGCGAAAACGCGGCGTTGATCGCCGCGATCTGCTCCGGGTGGATGGCCGATTTGCCGTCGAAGCCCAACTCGCGCGCCCATTGGCTGCTGCGCGCCAGGCCGTCGGGGTCGCGCAGTCTCATGTGGGGGCTGTCAATGGCGTCCACGCCGGCCGCGCGCGCGGCCAGGATCAGTCGGCTGGCCGCGTCGAGCAGCGGCAGGCCGTCGGGATAGGGCGTGCAGTGCAGCTCAGTGGCGAGGTCGTTGGCGCCGAAGATCAGCGCCGCGACACGCGGATGACACGCGGCGATCTCGGCCGCGGCCAGGCTGCCCGCGGCCGATTCGAGCATGCACATGATCTGCGTGCGGCCTGGAGTCAGCCCGTGGATCTCCTCCAGCCGTTCGACCGTCCACGCTGCGAAGCGCACAGCCTCGGCTGACCCGGTCTTGGGCAACAGAATCGCGTGCGGGCCGGCGGGGATCACCGCCAGCAGATCTCGGTAGCCGTCGGCCGTGTCCAACGGGTTGACCCGCACGATAACCTCGGCCGGCCCGAAGTCGAGTGTTTGCAGGCCGCGGGCCACGGTTTGGCGGGCCAACTCCTTGTTCGCGGGCGCGACGGCATCCTCCAGGTTAAGGATCAGCCCGTCAGCCCCGCGGCCGGCAGCTTTGACGAGCATGGCCTCCCGGTCGCCCGGCACGTAGAGCAGGCTGCGACGGAGACGGATAGATTGGAGCATGGAGACCTCGTAAAACGTGAAACGTAGTCCGTCCGCAATTGCATACTCGACACGGTCACAAAGTGCGCTTTTAGGCGTCTGTCATTCTGAGCGGGTTTGCCCCTAACTTCTCGCGACGGCGAGCGTCCAGCGAAGAATCCCTTCGTTGCACTCAGGGCAGGCTCTTCACTGCGTTCAGGACAGGTTCTCATTCCGCGACGAGACCCTTCGCTAGATTCTCGCCGCAACGCACTTCACAGGACCAACCCGCTCAGAGCTTGCCCTGAGTGCAGCGAAGGGGTGACAAAGCAGCTTTTGCAGTACTCGAAAAACGCAGTTTGTGCCCGTGCGCAGTATAACATGGTCGGTGTACGCGGGCAAACGGGTTTTGGCTGGTATTTCGAGTACACCGCTTTGCGCTATGCCCGACGTTTCGCGACTTGGTGGCCTTTATGCTATACTCGCGCCCGTTTCCTGCGCGCCGGCAGTCTGTAACCGTCGGCGCGGGCAAGCTCGCCTGGAAGGAAGACGAAAGACGAATGACTAAAGACGAAAGACGAATGACGAATGATGAAAGACGAATGACGAACAACGAAGTTACGCATCACGCATCACGCATCACGCACCACGCGCCACGCACCACGCACCGCGCACCACGCACCACGCACCGCGCACCACGCACCACGCACCACGCACCACGCATCACGTTCACCCTCAACGGCGCGCCGGTCACGATCGAAATTGATCCCGCGAAGCCGCTGCTGAAAGTGCTGCGCGATGACCTGGGGCTGACCGGGACGAAGCAGGCGTGCGACATGGAAGGGGAGTGCGGCGCGTGCACCGTGATCGTGGACGGCGAGCCACAACGATCGTGCCTGATCCTGGCGGGTGAGATCGCCGGGCGGTCGGTGACGACGATCGAGGGGCTGGGCACGGCCGAACGGCCGCACCCGTTGCAGATCGCATTTCTGGAGATGGGCGCGGTCCAGTGTGGCTATTGCACCCCCGGCATGTTGCTCTCGGCCGCAGCGCTGCTCGACCGCGCCCCGCAGCCATCCCGCGCCGAGATCGTGACCGCGCTGCAGGGGAACCTGTGCCGGTGTACCGGGTATGGCCGGATCATCGCGGCGGTGGAGCGCGCCGCGGTGATGATGAACGACGCAGGAAAGCACACTGTATGTAAACGACGAACGACGAACGACGCGTTTGTCGGCGGTCGAGTCGTGGGCGGCGATCTGACTCGACATAAAGGCTGGGATCGCGTCAGCGGGGCCACGCGCTATGCCGAAGACATCGTCATGCCGGAGATGCACTTTGTCCAGGTGGTGCGCAGCCCGCACTTCCACGCCCGTGTGTTGGCGCTCGATCCAGCCTCGGCGCTGGCGATTCCGGGGGTGGTGCGCGTGCTCACCGCGGCCGACGTGCCCGGCGAGAACAGCCTGGGCGGCTATTCGGTGGATGAGCACCTGCTCGCGCCCGTCGGCGGCAAGGTGCGGATGGTGGGGGATGCGGTGGCGCTGGTGATCGCCGCGACGATCGAGGCAGCCGAGGCCGGCGCGGCGGTCGTGCGCGTCGAGTACGAGCTGCTGCCGCATACGTTCGAGGTCGAAGGCGCGCTGGAGCCGGGAGCGATCGCGATTCATGGACGAGCAGAAGACGATGTTCCTCTGCGTTTACGAGAAAGTACACCGCATGCGTCTGCATCCGCTCCCACCGGCAACTTGCTGGCAGCTCACGACGTCTGCACCGGCGGCATCGCCGCGGCGCTGGCGGAGTCGGACGCGGTGGTGGAGGCCACCTATCAGACCACCTGGCAGGCGCACATGGCGATGGAGCGCGAGGCGGCCGTGGGCTACGTGGACGAAGCGGGCCGGCTGGCGGTGATCTGCGCCAGCCACGAGCCGCACTGGAACCGCGGCTACCTGGCGACGATCCTCGGCCTGCCCCTGGAGCAGCTCCGGGTCATCACCCCGCCCATCGGCGGCAGCTTTGGCGGCAAACAGGACGTGTGGCCGATGGCCGCGACCGCGCTGGCGCTGTATCATCTGCGCAAGCCGGTGAAGCTGGCCTACACGCGCCGCGAGGTGATGGAGGCCACGTCGAAGCGGCATCCGTACACGATGCGGGTGAAGGTGGGGGTGAGACAACTTCCTCCCGGTGCTTCTGGAGTCGAGCCTTCAGGCGGTCTGTTTGCATCCGCAAGACCGGCTGAAGCCTCTACTCCAGTAGGGTGGTTGTTCACCGGCATGAGCATTGACATAACAGTCAACACCGGCGCGTACGACTCGGCCGGGCGTTACATCGCCGACTACGCCGTCACCGCCAGCGTCGGCCCCTACCGGTGGCAGGCGGTCGAAGCGCATTCCCGGGTGCTTTACAGCAACGGCCCCAAAGCGGGGCAGTTCCGTGGCTTCGGCAGCCCGCAGCCGATCTTCGCGTTGGAGTGCCTGCTGGACGAGCTGTGCCAGCAGGTGGGGGCCGACCCGCTGGAGTTCCGCCTGGCGAACGCCCTGCGCCCTGGCGAGCCGACCGGGCTGGGCTATCCACCGGAGGAGACGTTGGGCATCCGCGAGGTCTTGGAGGCGCTGCGGGGTGACTATCGCGAGATGGCCGACCGCGCGGCCAACTTCAACGCCGATCCGCGGAACGTGAACCGGCGCCGCGGGGTAGGACTGGCCGCCATGATGTACCGTTTCGGCAAGTTCGGCGTCGCACGGAGCCAGGCCGAGGCAGCGTTGGGGCTGGACGGCCGGATCACGGTCTTTTCTTCGGCGGCCGAGTTCGGGCAAGGGATCGAGACCGTCTTCACCCAACTGGCCGCCGAGAGCCTGGGCGTCTCGCGCGGGGTGCTCCAGCTTGTTAACGCGGACACGGCTGACACCCTCGACGGCGACGTGGTGGGCGCGTCGCGGGCCACCTATTGGGTGGGCAGCGCCGTGGCCGACGCGTCCCGCCGGCTGCGTGCGGCGATTCTCTCTACCGCGGCCGAGCTGCTCGACCGCGCCCCAGACGGTCTGACGCTGGCCGACGACGCTGTCTGTGCCCTGGATGACTCAACCTGCCGCGTGCCCCTGGCCGTCATCGCCGCGGAAATGGCGCGCACCGGCCAGTCGCGGCGGCTGCGCGGGACAATTGACCTGACGCGCCGGTTCCCCGAAGACCGCCAGGCGGCGTATCTGCCGATGTTCCTGACCGGCGCGCACGTGGTCGAAGTAGAAGTTGACCTGGAGACCGGCCAGGCGAAGGTGAAGCTGGTGGCCGCGGCGCACGACGTGGGGAAAGCCATCAACCCTCGGGACGCGGTGGGGCAGGTGGAGGGCGGCGTGATGATGGGCATCGGATCGGCGCTGATCGAGGAGTTTGTGCCGGGCCAGAGCCGAGGCTACAGCAGCTACGCCATGCCGACGATCACCGCGACGCCGGAAATTTGCGTGCACCTGGTCGAAGTGCCGGGCCGCTACAGCGCGTTCGGGGTCAAGGGGTTGGGCGAGGCGGTGGCGATTCCAACCCAGCCGGCAGTCATCAACGCCGTCTCCCGCGCCATCGGCGGCCGCATTCGGCGCATTCCAGCGACGAGCGAGCGCATCCTCGCGGTGATCAGGGGAGAGAGGTAATTCCGCGCACAATGAAACCGGCTGAAGCCTCGACTCCGACGTATGCCCCTGAGTTCCCCAAGTTCCCCCGAGTCCCCTCGCGTCTGTCTATCGGCAATCCCCCAGCAGCACGTCCGGATTCGGCAAATATGTCCTCGCGTCCGCGCCGTGCGTCCAGAAGTTCGAGTAGGTGCGGACGCCATCCACCTCGACCCAGAAATGCACCTTGCCCGTTGCCTCCCGCGCGGGGCTGACATCCACGTCGTTGAAGTCCCACCGGGCCGAGCCGTCGGCTTCCACGCGCATGATGCCGGCCGCAATCCGCCCGCCCACGCCGTTGCCCACCGCACGCACCAGCCAGACCGCCGGGCGCCAGCCAGCGCCCGTCTTTGTGGGGCCGAGTCGCGTGGGCGTGCCGCGGGCGAAGAGGTCGGCGGTCACGTTGGCCTGCTCGGCTTTGCTCACCGGCGCGTTGTCATGCGGCCACACGATCTGGAGGCGGGCGTCCACCTCGGCTGGGGAGGCGACCGCGGCTACCAGGAGCGCGGCCTTCGCCTGGAATTGCTGCGGCATGAAGGTGCGCGCATCCACGCCGTGCACCCACACGTTGCTCCGGCAGGAGATGCCCGTCACCCGCGCGGTGAAGTAGAGCTTGTTTTTCGGGTCGCGCGTCGCGCTCACGTCCACGTCGTTGAAGTCCCACACCGGCACGCGCCGGCCGCTGAAATCGGCCAGGCGACGGACGCCGACCGCGACCGGCGCGGCCGGCTCGTTGTTCAGGCTGCGCCAGAGGGTCACTTCCGGGGTGAGGTCGCATGGTACGGCCATCCGGCTGTCAGGGAAGGTGAGATAGGCGGTCAGGTTGGCGCGATCGGCCTTGTCCACGGCCGCGTTGTCGTGGGGCCAGAGGATGACGATCTTCGCATCCACCGCGTCCAGCGACGACAGTTGCAACGTCACGAGCTGGCCGGCCGCGAGGGCGAACGTAAGGGTCGCGCCCGATCGGGTGTGCGCCACCGCCGCGCCGCCGGTCTGGAGCGTGTAACCCTTCAGCTCGGTCAGACCCAGCAGCTTGCCCAGGTCCAACGTGACCTGCCCCGCCGCGGCGGCCCGGACGTGCAACGCATTCCCTGCCGCGCGCACCACGAAAAGCTGACCCAGCCCCTCGCCCTGCCAGCGCGCCCGCTCGTCGCCGATCTGCTTGAGACCGCCGGCGCAGAGCGTATCGTCGGCAATGAACCGGTAGGCGATGTCGGGTTTAGCCGCGTCCATCTCCAGATGGCCGCGCGGCGGCCGGCCGAGCGTCAGTAGCTCGGCCAGGGCGGGGAGGGCCAGCGCGCTGGGCTTGGCCGCGCCGCCGGCGGCGAACAGGCCCAGGCTCCGCTCCTTCGGGTTGTCTCCCGGCGGCAGGTCCCACAGCATCCACTTGCCCGCGCCGGCCAGCCCCAACTCGTGGGTGTACAGCCAGGCCGCGCTCTCGGCGATGGCGGCCTGGGCGGGGTCGAGTTGGTAGGTGGCGTAGCCGAACTCGGTCAGCAGGATCGGCTTGCCAGGGAACGCCACGGCCAACTCCGCAGGGATGTTCAGTTGATAGGCCAACTGCCGCGGCGTGTTGTCCTGCGGGTAGCGGTGGATGTCCAGGAAATCCAACGCGGCGTTGACCGGCAAGCCAGCCAACAGCGGGTCGCTCCAGCCCACCGTGATCGGCCGGCCCGGATCGGCGGCGTGCACCGCGTCCAGTTGTGGCGTCAGCCACGCCTTCACGGTTCCGTCGAGGGCCTGGATGAAGGGCTGCCACGGCTGGGCCTCGGCCGAGCGGATGAACGCGATAGCGCTTGCATCGAACCCGGTGTCGGCGATCCATTTGCTGATGGCGCCGTTGCACGCATCCAGCAGCTCGCGGGCGAGTGCGTAGGCCACGGCTTGATCGTCGGTGAACCAGGTGGGCGCTTTTCCTTCGCCGCGCGCCCAGGCCAGGGCTTGCTGACGAGTGCGCTTGGGCTCGTAGACTGCGCTCATCGCCGGGGTCAACAGCGGCACGGTCTGCGAGTAGTGCAGGAGCAACAGGTCGTTGAAGCGCGGTTCGTTCTTCAGGTCGTAGCCCAGGATGGTGGGGTTCCCACCGTAGCGCGCCGCGATCAGCCCGGCGTGATTGGCCTGCGTCTTCACGTAGCTGAGGTTGTAGTCGGCGAACGCCAGCAGCAGGTAGACTCCAGCGCGCTCGGCCGCGGTCACGACGGCGTCGAGCTTGGCCCAGTTGCCGTTCGGGAACTCCTTTTGCAGCGGTTCGTCTACGAAGGTGCGGATGGTGTTGGCGCCGGTCTGTTTTGCCAGCCGAAAGTCCGCTTCGACAAGCGCCGGGTCGAACAAGGCCGGCTCGAACCAATGCCAGGCGCGGTCGAAGTGGCCGACGTAGTTGACAATCACGGCGAAGAATGGGTTGCCGTCGGGCGTCAGCAGGCGCTTGCCGTCCGAGGAGATAGAGACGAGTTGGGTAGCCATAGATATAGCCTCCAATAGGCTCTCATTTTACCACATCCTTGACAAAGTGCATCTAACGTGCTAAGTTGCAATCCGCAATCTGCAATCCGCAATCTGCAATCACAGGAGGGTTTCATCATGGGCGACCCATCACTCCTCAAACTGCACGTCGTCAAGCCAGGCGACAAGATCGCCTTGAAGGACGTTGACCCCAGCGCCATGGGGAATTTCAAGAGCAAGCAAGACGCCAGGAAGCTGATCCTGGCCGACCACGAGGAGCTGATCCGACTCCAGGACATGATGTACGCGGAGGACAAGCACAGCCTGTTGATCGTGATCCAGGCGATGGACACCGGCGGCAAGGATGGCGTCATCCGTCACGTGATGAGCGGCGTCAACCCGCAGGGCTGCGTCATCACGCCGTTCAAGGTGCCCACGCCGGAGGAGCTGTCGCACGACTACCTCTGGCGCATCCACAAGGTCGTGCCGCCCCGCCGCATGATCGGCATCTTCAACCGGTCGCACTACGAGGACGTGCTGGTGGTGCGGGTGCACAGCCTGGTACCGAAGGAAGTCTGGAGCAAACGCTACGACCAGATTAACGCCTTTGAGAAACATCTAGCCGAGAACGGGGTCACAATCCTTAAGTTCTACCTGCACATTTCCAAGGCCGAGCAGAAGCTCCGTCTGCAAGAACGATTGGACGATCCGAACAAGCAGTGGAAGTTCTCCACCGGCGATCTCAAAGAGCGGGAACTGTGGGACGACTACATGGCCGCCTACGAGGACATGCTGAATCTGACCAGCGCCAAGTGGGCGCCGTGGCACGTTATTCCGGCCAATCGCAACTGGTATCGCAACCTGGCGATCGGCCGGATCATCGTGGAGACGCTGCGCGGCTTCGATATGCAGTATCCCCAGCCGGCCGAGAAGCTGGACGGGATCGTGATTCCCGACTGATGTGTTTTGCCACGAATTGCACGAAGGTAATTGCTTCCTGTTTGTAGTCGTCAGAAACCTGGTGGACTGACGCATGTCATGCTGAGCGTCGTTTGCGAAGCATCTCCGCCAAGCTATACGAGATTCTTCGTCGCAAACAACGCTCCTCAGAATGACAAATGCGACAAAACTGCGTCCACCAGGTCGTTGCCCCTTACATAATTGCTTCCTATTCGTGCCCATTCGTGTAATTCGTGGCCCAAGTTGCCTCGCCTGCAAACGGCACGAACGACAGGAAGCTGCCGCGCAGGAAGAAGGAGCGCGGCTCGCTGTACGGGCCGACGTTGCCCTGGCTGTCTACTGCGGCCACACGCCAGTAGTGCAGCCCCAGGGGCAGCGGCACAGAGGGTGTGTAGCTGCGCAGCGGGTCGGTTTCCGCCGGACGGGAACTGACGGCCATCGTCCACGTCGGCCAGCGCGACGCGGAGGCTCGGCCGCCGCTGACGAGGGGCAAGAAGCTGGCGCGTGCATCCGAGCGCCAGGCATCCAGTTCTGGCCGGCCGAACCGCGCGACGCCCAGGAAGGCCTCGCGGTCCACCTGGAGCTTGTAGCCGACGATGGGGTACGTGCCGGGTGTGGCGACCTCCCACTGGAAGCGGAGCGGCTCGGCGGCGGCCGCGCCTGCCATCTTGGGCCCGAGCGGGGTGGGCGCCGAGGGCAGTTGCGGCAGCGCGGTCTGGCTGCGGAAGGTGGCGTAGAATGGCGTGGGCGTGAATGGAATCGGCTCCCATTCCGGCTCGCGCGGGTAGAAGATACTTGGCCCCCAGTGCGAGGTGAATGAGGGGTACCAGAAGGAACGCACGACCCCGTTGGCGCGGATTATCTGGAAGAGCCCCGCCAACCCCTGGGCGGCCTGAGTGTAGTCCCAACCCATGTAGTTGAGTTCGGTGTCCCACAGCGGCCGATTCTGCAAGCCGTACTGCTGCAAGACGTCGCGAATCAAGCTGATCTTGTAGGCATGATTGCTGTAGGCGTGGAACGACACCACATCGAAGCTATTGCGAATGTCGCGCGAGCCGGTGAGCTGCAGCAGTTTATCCAGAAACTTGTAGCCCCGGATGTCCGACAGCCCGCCGATGAGGATCGTCGCGCCCGGCGCCTCGGCCCGGATGACGCGTGCGGCCGTGTTCAACAGGTCGGCGTAGGCCGGCACCGTACCATCGCCCGGGTCGTTGTCCACCGAGAGAAACTCCGGCAGGTCCGGCTCGTTCCAGATTTCCCAGTAGTGGATGACATTTTTGCCGGCTGGGCCGTAGCGGCGCACGATGGCGCGCACGAAGTTCTCCCAATCGGCGATGTTCGTCGGCGGGTAGTTCTTGCGGGGGTTGTTGATGCAATCGCCGCTCGGCGCGTTGTTCACGGCCCAATAGGGCGAGTAGAGCAACACGGGCAGCGTTTCGATGCCGTAATTCCGGCCGATCTGGATGACGGCATCCAGGTCGTCCCAGAAGAACTGACCGCGTTCCGGCTCCACAAAGCACCACCAGGTTGAGAGCCGGTTCCAGCGCACGCCGGCGTCGGCCGCCTGATGGATGGCGCTGTCCAACAGGTCCAGGCGGATCGAACCGGACAACCGCGGGGCGGCCTCGATCCGCGGAAACACCCACTGCCAGCCCAGGCCGAGGATGTCCATGCCGTAGACCGAGCTGTTCTGTGGCGGGGCCGTGCCGGCGCTAGAGGCCGGGGGCAGGATCAGCGTCAGGGTGCAGAGTAGCGCCAGGAATAAGGTACGTCTCGGTGATTTTCTGTGTGTGCGTGTCATCTTTGCCGCCTTTCAACTCTATTATCGCTCAGAAGGCCCGGTTACGCAAGCCGCCGTATTTGACAAGCGTCTGTCCACGCTTTAGACTCTGTAGGGGCAGGTCTTGCACCTGCCTGGGGCGACCGCAAGGGAGCGCCTCTACCGTTGAAGTATAAGATAGGAGTAGGGGATGCGCGGTTTCGGAGAGCGCGTGTTGAACCGGTTGGGATTGAGCCTGTTGGCGATGGCCGTCCTGTCGGCGCTTGTCGCCTGCAACGGCAAACCGACCGCTACCCCGGCCGGCGATGTCTATCAGACGCCGGTCGCGTTGCCCGAACGGAGCGCCAACGAGACGATCCGGCCCGACGAAGGGGGGACCGTGGCGCTCAACGACGGCGCGGAGGTCGTGTTCGCCCGCCAGGCGGTGTCGGCGGCGACGGCGGCGACCCTGCGCGTCCTCGATAAGCCGCCTGCCGTGCCCATGCCCCGCAGCCTGATCGGCCGGGCCTACCAGCTTTCGCTCGAAGGCGGTGATCTGGCGGGTGTGGCCCTCGTGACTCTGCCTCTGCCACAGAGCGTCAGTCTGGATGCCTATGACCTGGCCCCCTATCGTTGGAACGGCCAGACCTGGGAGCGCCTGACCCCGCGCATCGCCGGCGCGAAGGTGCAATTCGGCGCGGGGGAGGCCGCGATCTTTGCCTTGCAGGGGCAATGGCGCCTGGCCGACGCCGCGCTGGCCCTGGCGATCCCATCCGTCGAGCCGGGGCGACCGTCGGTCCCGGTGGCCGCGGTCGGGCAGTATCGCTATTCCGCGCTGCCGGCGCTGCAGGGGGAGTACGTCGCCGCGCATCTGACCCTCAAGCGCGATAGCTCCGGCGGCGCGGGGCAGGTCAGCGGCGACGAGACGCGCGACGAGACCGTGGCCAAGGCGGGGCTGTTGTTCAAGCCCGACCCGGCCCAGGCGCAGGGCGTCATCGAATTCTCTTACGTCTTCGAGGTCAAGCCCGGCGACGTAAAGGCGCCGCCGGCCAGCGTCAGCCGGCTATACGCGGTGCTGACGGTGGATGACTCGATTGCGCCCACGCGCCGGTTCAGCAGTGGTGTGGAGTATACCCAGCTTTTGCCCATTCAGGTCGCCGGCGCCGAAGTGGTCCGGCCTGATCCCCTGCCCGATACGACCCCGCCGCTGCGCTGGAACGTGCGCCTTAACGGCTATCCGCTGGTCCAAAAGCCGGCGACCGAACCCACACTGCCGCTGCCCGATGTGTTGGCCGAGGGCGGGCTGGGCGAGTATCGCATCACCCTGGAAGCGCAGTTGGACGGCAAGTGGATCGGCGTCAGCAACGAGGTCACGGTGCAGCTCAGGCTGCCGGCCACGCCGACCCCTTCGCCTACGCCAGCGCGCCCGACCGGAACCGCCGGGGCCGTGATTTCCATTCCGACGGCCGGCACGGGCACACCCGGCGGCCTTCTGCCGCCGACGCCCACTCGTCGCCCCGCGCCCGACGAGCGGACACCCACGCCTTCGGCCGGGCCATCACCCACCGTGACGAGCGGCGCACCCACCTTCACGCCAACGCCGACGCGGCCATCCTGGGCCAGTATCTTTTGGGCCGATAACTACGTCCTGGCTCCGAACGGGTGCACGATGCTGCACTGGAACGTCGAAAACGTCGACGCGGTCCTCCTGGATGGGGGCGAGACGACCGGCAAAGATGACCGCCAGGTTTGTCCATCCCAGACGACCACCTACACTCTGCGCGCGGTCAGCAGCACAGGGACGCAAGATCGCACCGTGACCATTTTGGTGCGGGAGGAGGGTGAGGTTGCGGTCGTGTTCACCGCCGACAGCTCCGAGATCGTCAAGGGCAAGTGTACCACGCTCCGCTGGTGGACAGCCGACGTCACCGCGGTCTATCTGAACGACGGCGGGGTGGCGGGCGTGGCGAGCAAGGAGGTGTGCCCGGAGACCACGACGCAGTACGAGCTACGGGTGGAGGCGGGCACGGCGACGCCGGTCCGCAAGCGACTGACCATCACCGTGCTGGCGGCCGAGAAGGTTCCTATGCGCTTTTGGGCCGAGCAGTACACGTTCCCGCCCGACGAATGCACGACGTTGCACTGGAGCGTGCAAGGCGTGGAGGCGGTTTACCTGGAAGGGATCAGCGGGGGGGCAGCCGAGGGTGTGACAGGCGTCGGTACGCGCCAGATTTGCCCAACCAGCACGCAACCGCAATACTACACGCTGCGGGTTGAGGTCAGCAGCGACTACTCTCAGAGCAAACAGATCACCCTGCAAGCAATCTCGCCGACCCTGGCCGCCGGCGAGATCATCGCCCAGGGGCTTGTCAAGGACGTAGTCTTCGTGACCGATCTCGACTCGAATCTTGCGGACAATCAACCGGGCTGGGAGTTGACGGTGGAGGGGGTCCACCCGTTGTTCACCGGCTCCGGCAGCACCACGGCGGTTGTGGTCAAGCTGCCGATTCTCCAAACCCTTGCCGAGATCCAGGCGAGCGGGCCGATAGACTGGCCGATCAACCCCAGTCAGCTCATCGAGTTTCGCGCTGTGTGCGTCAAGAGCGCGTGCAGCCGGCCGACCGGCTCTTCGTTCTACGTCCGACTGCGTTCCGATTGATGGAACTGGGACAGCGTCCGAATACTCATTATGTTCCAACCTCGCCCCAAACAAGCCGAAGTCCTGGCCTACACCGCCGGGAGAATGGGTGTTTCAGCCGTGCCGGGGAGCGGGAAGACGCACGTCCTCTCGGCCCTGGCGGCCCGGCTGGTCGCGGAAGGCAATCTGGCGGACGACCAGGAGGTGTTGATCGTCACCCTGGTCAATTCGGCCGTGGACAACTTCGCACGGCGCGTCGACGAGTTCGTTCAGGAGCGCGGGCTGCTGCCCAACGTCGGCTACCGGGTGCGGACGTTGCACGGCCTGGCTCACGACATCGTGCGCGACCGGCCGGCGCTGGTGGGGCTGGCCGATGACTTCCAGATCATGGATGAGCGGGACGCCCGTCAGATTCTTCTGGACGCTGCTGAATCCTGGCTGGCCGGCCATGGCGACGCGGCCGATTCCTGGCTCGATCCGGACCTGGACGAGCGCAAGGCCGGCTGGATCAAACGGGAGCAGTGGCCCAAGCTGGTGGGCGACATCGCCCTCTCGTTCATCCGCATGGCGAAGGACCTGGAACTGACACCCGCGTTACTGCGCGAGACGTTGGACCGGTTGCCTGCGGAACGGCTGCCGCTGGTCGAGATGGGCTGGGCCATCTACGCCGACTATCAGCGTGGCCTGGCCTATCGCGGCGCGGTGGACTACGACGACCTTGTCCGCCTGGCGCTCCTGGCGCTCCAATTGGACGGCGAGTACCTCAAGCGCCTGCGTCGCCGCTGGCCCTACATCCTGGAAGACGAGGCCCAGGACAGCAGCCGCTTGCAAGAGAAGATCCTGCGCCTGTTGACCGGCCCGGAGGGCAATTGGGTGCGCGTGGGCGACCCCAACCAGGCCATCTACGAGACCTTCACCACCGCCAGTCCTCTTTACCTGCGCCATTTTCTGACCGAAGAGGGCGTGGTCGCGGCCGAGCTGCCCAACTCCGGCCGTTCGACCGCGAGCATCATGGCTCTGGCGAACACCCTGGTGGCGTGGACGCGCGGCAGCCATCCGGTGATGCTCCTGCGCGACGCCCTGGCTCCGACCCGCATCGAGCCGGTCCCGTCCGGCGATCCCCAGCCCAACCCGCCGGATGATCCCGCCGGCATCCACTTGAGCAGCCAGAAGTATACGCCCGCTGACGAGCTGGAGGCCGTCATCAAGTCGTTGGCGCATGGGCTGTCCGCACACCCCGACTGGACCTTCGCCGTGCTCGTCCCGCGCAATGACCGCGGTGATGCGGTGGTAGCGGCGCTCAAGGCGGCCGGCCTGGAATGCGTCGAGCTACTTCGCAGCACGCGCGCCACGCGTGAGGCTGCCGGCGCGTTGGGTAACGTCGTCGCCTACCTGGCCGAACCGGCCTCCCCGAAGAAGCTGGCGACCGTCTACGAGGTCTGGCGGCGCGGCGATCGCGAAGACCCGGAGCTGAAGGAGCGTCTGCAAGTGGCCGTGCGCGCCTTGCGTCGCTGCCAGAAGGTCGAGGATTTTCTGTGGCCGCGAGCGGGCGCCGAGTCGCTGGACGCCATCGAGTTGCCCGACGAGGCGTTGAGCCTGCTGGGCGATCAACTGCTCCAATTCCGTGACCTGGCGCGGCGTTGGCAGGGGACGACAATCCTGCCGATTGACCAACTCATCCTGACCATCGCCGGCGACCTCTTCGACCGGCCGACCGACCTGGCCGTGGCGCACAAGCTGGCCGTGGTGCTGCGCCAGGCCGCCGATAGTCATCCCCACTGGCGGCTGCCGGAGCTGACCCAGGAATTGGCGGTGATCGCCAAGAACGAGCGTAAGTTCCTCGGCTTTTCCGAGCAGGACACCGGCTTCGATCCGCAGGCGCACCGTGGCAAGGTGGTGGTGGCGACGGTGCACAAGGCCAAGGGGCTGGAGTGGGATCGGGTCTACCTGATGTCGGTCAACGGCTACGATTACCCCTCGGCGTTTCCGGGCGACTATTTCATCGCGGAGAAATGGTTCGTGCGTGGCCGGCTGAACCTGGAAGCCGAGGTGTTGGCCCAGCTCAAGGCCATTCTGTCGGAGGACATCGCCGAGGCCTACGCACCGCCCGGGGTGGCGACCGAACAGGCCCGCCTCGATTACGCCGCCGAACGCCTGCGCTTGCTCTACGTCGGCATTACCCGCGCCCGCCGCGAGCTGATCGTCACCTGGAACATGGGCCGCCAGCCGGGCGCGACGCTCCAGCCAGCCGCGGCACTGGTCGCGTTGCAAACGTGGTGGGAAGAAATTGCAAAACGAAAAACGTAAAACGAAAATCGCAAAACTCACTACCCGATGCTTGTCATTCTGAGAACTGCCATGCCGCGCGGCGGCATTCGTGAAGCAAGAAACCCCACCGCTTGTCATGCTGAGCGGGTCGTTCCCGTGTTTTGTGTTGCGGCGAGCTTCCAGCGAAGCATCCGTTCGTTTCACTCAGGACAAGTTCCATTCGCTGCGCTCAGGACAAGTTCTGGCGTGGTAACGAGACCCTTCGCTAGAGTCACGCCGCGACGTACTGTTTGTCGCCGACCCGCTCAGAGCTTGCTCCTTCACTGCGTTCAGGACAAGCTCTGAGCGGGTCGGCCCCGTGAAGTGCGTTGCGGCGAGAATCCAGCGAAGAGCCTGCCCTGAGCGCAGTCGAAGGGGTCTCGTCTCGGCAAGGAGAACTTGTTCCTTCATTGCATTCAGGACAAGCTCTGAGCGCAGCGAACGGATTCTTCGCTGGTGTCACGCCGTAGCAAAAGTTCAGGGACGAACCCGCTCAGAATGACAGGCAACTGGTAGCGAGTTTTGCGCTATTGCGAAGAATCCGTTCGTTTCACTCAGAGCTTGTCCTGAATGCAATGAAGGAACAAGTTCTCGCGCGGCGTTAAGACTCTTCGCTGGCGTCACGCCGTCGCGTAGGACTCGCCGTTAACCCGCTCAGAGTGACAGTCTGCAATTTTCGCATTTCGCTTGAGGCCCTCATGCCAACCCTGCCTTTCGATTTCCTGTTCAGCCAGGGCAGCTTGCAGGATTACGCCGACTGCCCGCGGCGGTTTCAACTGCGCTACCTGCTGGAACTGGCCTGGCCGGCCGTCGCGGCCGAGCCGGCCGATGAGTTCGAGGCGCGGGTGGCCCAGGGCGAGGCGTTTCACCGGATGGCGCATCAACAGGTGTTAGATATTAGATATGCGACCGACGCCCTGCCGCTGCCGGAGCCGCTGGCGACCTGGTGGGCGAACTATTTCAACCGTCCGCCCGCCAATCTGCCGGCGGTTCGTCACCCCGAAATGACCCTCTCGGCGCCGCTGGGCGAGCACCGGCTGGTCGCCAAGTACGATCTGATCGCCGTTGACCCCGGCCGGCGGGCCGTCATCGTGGACTGGAAGACATCGGAGAAGCGTCCCAAGGCGGCCTGGCTGGTTGCCCGTTTCCAGACGCGCGTCTATCGCTATCTGCTCGTGCGCGCCGGCGCCCACCTGAACGGCGACGCGGCGCTCCGCCCCGAACAAATCACGATGGTCTACTGGTTCGCCAACTTCCCCGAAGACCCCGAGCGGCTGCCCTACGACGCCACTCAGTATGCCGCCGACGAGGTCCGCCTTTCCTCGTTGATCGCGGAGATCGCGGGCCTGGATGACGATGGCTTTCCGCTCACGGGCGACCTGAAGCGCTGCCTGTTCTGCCCCTACCGCTCCCTCTGCAACCGCGGCGCCGAGGCCGGCGAGCTCGGCGCGGAGGACGAAGACGCGGTCGCGGCCGAAGAGATGCGCGCGGCCGAGCCGCTGACAGAGTTCGACTTCGAGCAGGTGGCGGAAGTTGCGTTTTGATGAAGACGTGGCTCGAACCCCTGTCCGTCTCCGTCCCCGACGCCCTGGCCGCGGCCATCGGCGGACACCCGCTGGTCGTGGAGACTCTGGCGCGCCGCGGCCTGGCCGATCCCGCCGCGGCGCGCGCGTTCCTCGATCCTGACGCTTACACTCCCGCGGCGGCCGTTGCCTTGCCCGACGTTCCCGCGGCGGCCGATCGCGTGGAGCACGCGCTTCGCGCCGGCGAGCCGATCTGCGTCTGGGGCGATTTCGACGTGGACGGCCAAACTGCGACGACCGCGCTGGTGGAGACGTTGCGCGACCTGGGCGGCCACATCACCTACCACATCCCCATCCGCGCCATCGAGTCCCACGGCGTCAACCTGCCCGTCCTCCAGCAGGTCATCGCGGCCGGCGCGCGGCTGATCCTCACCTGCGACACCGGCATCGCTGCGGCCGAGGCGGCGGTCTACGCCCGCTCGCAGGGCGTAGACGTGATCGTCACCGATCATCACGACCTGCCCCCCACGTTGCCCGATGCCCGCGCCATCGTCAGCCCCAAGCTGCTGCCCGCAGGTCACCCGTTGGCTGATCTCCCCGGCGTCGGCGTTGCCTACAAGCTGGCCGAGGAGCTGTACCGGCGCGCGGGCCGGCCCGAAGCCGCCGAACGGCTGCTGGACCTGGTTGCACTGGGCATCGTTGCTGACGTGGCGAGACAGCGCGGCGACACGCGCTACCTGCTCCAACGCGGCCTCGCGACGCTTCGGCGCACCGAGCGCCTGGGCCTGCGCATGCTGATGGAGACCGCCGAGCTGAATCCGGCGAATCTGACCGAGGAGCACATCGGCTTCGTGTTGGCCCCGCGGCTCAACGCCCTGGGCCGCCTGGCCGACGCCAATCCGATCGTCGAGTTCCTGACCACCACGGATCTTGCAACCGCTCGCATCACCGCGACCGGGCTGGAGGCGTTGAACGCCCGCCGCCAGCTCATGTGCGACCAGGTGTATCGGGCGGCCGAAGCGCAGCTTGCCCGCGATCCCGCGCTGCTCGACGGCGCCGCGTTGGTACTGGCCGGCGCGGCGTGGCCGGCGGGGGTCATCGGTATCGTCGCCAGCCGGTTGGTGCAGCGTTACGACCGGCCGGTGGTGCTGATCGCGGCTCCGCCGGGTGAGATCGCGCGCGGGTCGGCCCGCTCGGTCGCAGGGTGCAACATCACCGCGGCCATCGCCAGCCACGCGGAGCTGCTGGCTGGCTACGGCGGGCATCCGATGGCGGCCGGCCTCAGCCTGGCCCCCGAACGCATCTCTGAATTTCGCCGCGGTCTCGGCCGCACGGTCGCGGCGATGCTGGCCCAGGCGCAGGCGCGTCCCGGCCTGGCGATTGACGGCACCCTGCCCCTGGCCGACCTGTCTCTGGACCTGGTGGCCGATCTGGAGCGGCTGGCGCCCTTCGGCCCAGGCAACCCACCGCTGACCCTGGTGAGTCGCGACCTGACGTTGCAAAACGCCCGGAATGTGGGGCGCAACGGCGAGCACCTTCTGCTCCACGTGGCCGACACGGCGGGGCGGGAGCGGAAGGTCATCTGGTGGGATGGCGGAAGCGAGACGCCGCCCGCCGGCCGCTTCGACCTGGCCTACGCGGCGCGTGCGAGCAATTACGGCGGCGCGCGGGAGCTTCAGATCGTGTGGCTGGACGCCCATCCGGCCGCGGGCGCTACGGCTGTGGCCGCGCCGCCGCCATCTCCCGTCGAAGTCGTGGATCTCCGTGGGCAGCCCCGGCCTCGCGAGGTCCTGGCGCGCTTGCAGGCCGAGGAGGAGATGGTTGTCTGGCGTGAAGGTGCTGCGGCGGCCGAGCTGCCTGGCTGCGATCGCACGAATTTGCTGCCGGGGCGGGCGCTCGCGGTCTGGACAGCCCCGCCCGGCCCCGCCGAGCTGGCCGCGGCCCTGGCGGCCGTGGCCCCGGCGCGGGTCTACCTGTTCGGCCTGGATCCCGGCGCGGACAGCCTCGACACCTTCCTGCGCCGGCTGGCCGGATTAGTGAAGCATGCGCTGCGCGCCCGCGGCGGTCGCGTGAGCGTGGCGGCGCTGGCCGTCGCCGCCGCCCAACGGGAGGCGGCCGTCCGCCTGGGTCTGGCATGGCTGGCCGAGCGGGGCGACGTGCAGATCGTGGCGCAGACCGGCGACGAAATGCTTCTGGCCCCCGGCGCGGCCACCGGCTCCAATGCTGCCCAGGTCCTCGCGCGCCTGCGCGATCTGCTGGCCGAGACGGCCGCGTATCGCGCGTATTTTGCGGTCGCGGACAAGGATCGGCTGGTAGCCGGCTCTCTGCCTTTACTCTGGAATGCACATGCCGGTGCTGACCGTCATCGCGCTGCAACTACTGGCCTTTCACATCGCGGTGCACCGCGGCGCAGACGTGAATCAGCCGCGGAATCTGGCGAAGAGCGTGAAGGTAGAGTGAGACGAGGAATGTAATACCAAGAAGAAATGCTTCCCCTGCGGCGGCCCCAGGCACTGCACCCGGGGTCGCCGGCGCGTTGCACGTTTTCCAGTTGTATGGTAGAATCGGCCCAGTGTTCTGGCTTAATGCTTTACCGCGGATTGCAAGGTCGGTTTATGGAAAGTTCTCTCCTTGTCTTCGTTAGTTCCGTTATTACTGGCATGGAGGAAGAACGCAAAGCCGCGCAGGCCGCAATAGAAGAGTCTATCCACCTGACCCGCTCCTGGCTGTTCGAGTTCAGTCCGGCGTCTTCCCTGTCACTGAACGAATCCTATCTGAGTAAAGTGCGCGAGTGCGACATTTTCGTGTTGCTGCTGAAGGATAAGCTCACCGATCCGGTCAAAACTGAGGTGACCACTGCTCAGGCGGACGCTAAGCCAATCCTGGTTTTCCTTAGCACGAACGCGCCAAGGGATGTCGCCGCTTATGCGCAATTATTGGGAGTGAGATATGCAAAGTTCAAAGATCCTAACCATCTGAAAGGACAGGTGACCGAGGCGGTAGCGGACGAGTTGATCAGGGAGTATCGCAAGCATAGCATTTCCAAGGAGGACTCGGCATCCATTGTCAACCTCCTTAAGAGTAAAAGGCCGAAGTATTTATTTGCAGTTGTATTGCTTGTGATTGCGATAGTGGTGGTCCTAGCAACCCGTACCCCAACCGAGACATTAACTCCAACGATTACCCTAACCGCCTCGCCCACGTCAACACTAACGCCTACATCGACACCAGAGTGCACTCGTGTCCAAATCTCGAGATGTCTTTTGCTTGACCTTGCTACAGGTCTGGACCAGAAGCGATGTGATCCGAATGGGGTGTTTGTCCTCACGCATCAAGACATTGACACACTTTCAAGGCTATCCGCGCGCGCTGTATTTGCCGATCCAAACCCGGCAAGCGATTGCTGTCACTGGGAGGAGGTGATCTATGGAGATTCTAAGCCGGTAGATAGCTCGTTAGGTGATTGTCGTTTTGCGTTCGACCTTCCAGGTTCAGATGCGAATATCCAATTGACGTTCACAGTCGGTGGACAGAAAACCGACTTCATTATCAAGATTCCAGGAGAGTGACCTATGACTGAGCAAAGAATACACGTTTCGCAGGGCCGAATACTGTGCGTCTTTGTCGTGATCCTGCTACTGACCGCAGGTTTGACTGGCTGCAAGTCAACCCCAACGCCAATGATAACTCCAACCTTGCCATCGTCTCCCACGCAGCCCCCAACACAACCCTCGCTGTCCGCACCGGCAATAGATCCGCCCGGTCCCCAGATCACGATCGAGGCGGGCAAAAAGATACCGATTCGCGCCAATGCAGCCGGTGCAAAGAGGTATGAATGGAAGTTGCAAGGGAAGGGCAGTATTTCGGAAACTCAAGGGGATGCCATTTTCTATGCCGCTCCTGAGGCTGGAGGTGAGATAGCAATCGTCACTGTGCTCGCCTTCAATGATCAAGGCGTGGCATCACCTCCTACCTCGTTGACCATCAATAGTCAGGCCATGGGCTTAGTGAGATTGGATGCGCTGGGCATTCCCGCTGGTTTTATGGCGGGTGTAGGTGACCCCGGGGGCATCATAAGCCTGGGACCGATTTCGGGGGGATGCCACACTGATATGGATTGTATTCAATTCACATATAGGCGAGGAGGAGGGTGGGGTGGCATCTACTGGTGGCCTCTGACTTGCGGCGCGTCGGGTACGCCAGATGCCTGGGCGAAAGTACAGAAAGGCGTCTGCGGGGTTAATGTGCCGGATGTAGGCAACTTTGACGTCATGAACCGTCTTACCTTCTGGGCGCGTGGGGAGCGGGGCGGCGAGGTAGTCGAGTTCAAGATTGGCGCCGTGGACGTCTTGCCTAAACCAGGGCGTTCGTTGGGTAAAGTAACGCTTTCCAGCACCTGGAAGCAGTACGAGATCTCTTTGAAGGGCATGGATCTTACTAACGCCATTGGCCTGTTTGCCTGGATTGCGACCGACATGGACAATCCTGATGGCGCGGCTTTCTACCTGGACGACATCCAGTTTGAAGGCTTGCAGAAGTAGGCACCCTGCCTGTCTAAGAACCCCTGTTGGCGAGGCCGTTCTTGACACGCCTTGAGGCTTAAGAACGGCCTCACCGAGGCGTGATCCGGTCAGAAACGGACGAGAGAAGGTTTCTTTATGCAAGGACCAGAGATGACGTCAGCCCGGCCACGACTGGCCTTAGTCGTCGTTTTGCTGCTAGCGATAAGCTTTGCCGCCTGCCGGTCGAATCCAGCGCCAGCGCCGTCGCCGTCATCAGAGCCGACTCAGACCTCGCCACCAGCACCGATGACTGACCCGGTCGGCCCTCAAATCATTGTGGAGGCAGGCAAAGCACTGCCGATCCGGGCCAAAGCCCCAGGGGCCAATGAATACAACTGGGTGTTGCAGGGGGATCGAGGCCCCAGCGTTCCGAACACTAAAGGGGACGCTCTCCTCTACACCGCACCTGAGCAAGGGGACGCTATGGAGATCTTGACGGTGACAGCTCAAAACATCCAGGGTCTGTCACCTCCGACTTCGCTGGTGATTTTCATCCGGGCGAAGGTGTCTGTTCGACTGGATGCCCTGGCTATGCCATATACATGGTCGTTTACGGAGACCAGCGGGCCTTTGATCAGCATCGAGGCAAGCCCGGACGAGTGCCATACGGGTGTAGATTGTCTCAAGTTCACTTACTTGTCCGGTGGCATGTGGGGAGGTACTCGCTGGTCACCGATGTGCATTATGGCGGGCTTGCCTGTACGCCAGATAGGCCTACGCTCGGACGTTTGTCCCATCAACGTGCTCGACGCGGCCGATCTCGGAAAGGTGAACCGCCTGACTTTCTGGGCGCGTGGTACTCTGGGCAACGAGATCGTTGAGTTCAAGATCGGCGACCCGGGTATGCTACCCACACCCGGTCGTTCGCTAGGTAATGTCACGCTCACTGCAACATGGAAACGTTACGAGATTCCCCTTGAGAATGTAGACCTCACCAAAGCAAATCTCCTGTTTGCCTGGATGGCTACTGACTTTTATAATCCGAAGGGCGCAGTATTCTATCTGGATGACATTCTGCTTGAAGGCATCGGGCGGATTCACTGATAGGGAGAGCACCTTGTTCAACCAGGGATGTCTCAGAAGTGCTAACGGCTTCCGCGTTCAGCGCCTTGTTGTCGCGGTGACTCTACTGGCATGGGCTGGATTGGAGTTGACGA
Organism: Chloroflexota bacterium; assembly: GCA_026389845.1. GTDB lineage: Bacteria > Chloroflexota > Anaerolineae > CG2-30-64-16 > CG2-30-64-16 > JAPLHB01. The sequence goes on along the minus strand of JAPLHB010000170.1, from coordinate 15,381 downwards.
GTTGTTCGCCCCGCATATTGGGCTCTGACCAGACACCTGTAGCCTCCCCCCATGCCTCTCCTTCTCCATCCGCGTCTCCATTGCCATCTCCTTCCCCTTCTCCACAAAGTGCGGAACGGCATCTTGCGGACTTGCTAGGGCAACTGTGTTGGGTCGCCTATTCCCCCACCCATTTTGATCCTACTGTGACTCCCATCCGGTGGCCGGCTGAAAGCGATGTTAGCGAGGACTTGCGCGTGCTACGCGCAGCAGGATTCACTGGCCTGGTAACCTATGGCTCCAACTATGGAAATCAGGATACAGCCAGCCAGATGTTGGACCTACCCCGCTTGGCGCAAGAGGCAGGATTTGAAGCGATGATCGTGGGAGTCTGGGATCCGTCCGACGAGAACGAGTTGCAAGCAGCAGAGCAGGCCAGTCAGTACCGTGTCGTCTGCGGCTACTCTGTAGGTAATGAGGGCCTCGATGTGCGGTATCGTCTGGAGACACTTGTGTCTGCAATGGAGAGGCTGAGAAAGGCTACGGGCAAACTGGTCAGCACAACTGAAGAAGCCAACGACTATTACGAGAATTCACCCTTGTGGACCATCTCCGACTGGATTTTCCCCAATGCCCACCCGTATTTCGCGCGGTATCGCGATCCGAAGGAGGCGGTGACGTGGACGGAGGAGCTTTTCAGAACTCTAAAGTCGGTTTCTGATAAGCCACTGGTTTTCAAAGAGGTTGGGTTGCCGACTGATGGGGATGATGGCGTCAGTGAATCCCATCAGGCCGAATACTATCAGCTATTACGAAAAACCCAGGTGATTTACGTCGTGTTCGAGGCTTTCGATGCTCCCTGGAAACATCTGAACCAACCGAAGTCTGATGGCACATATCCCTGGCCCGATCCTGAACCGCACTGGGGTATCTTTACCAGCGATCGGATGCCTAAGGAAGCAGCCGCGAGCATCTGTGCAGCCCGTGGCAAGTAGTTATGCGGAGCCGAGTAGGCTGGGAATTGCAGCTAAAGATACGCCGCTAAGCCATGCTTCCGTCGATAGAGCGAAGATAACGACACAGGATTATCTTCGTATCGCCCTCGTTGCCCCTTTCGGTCTACGCTCCAAAGGCACGACTCGCGCCCGCGTCTTGCCGCTCGGGCGCGAGTTGGCCGGCCGTGGGCACGCGGTCGCGCTTTTCATTCCGCCTTACGATAGCCCAGAAGACTCCGGCAGGCGACGGCGGGAAGGTGGTGAGTCGTCTGAGTTTGACGTAATCAATATCGCCTTGCCGCGTTTTGGTCGGGACAGCGCGGCATGGCACCTTTTGCTCGCCTGGCGCCTGTTCCGCGCGGTGATCACCTGGCGGCCGGACGTCGTCCACGTCTTCAAGCCCAAAGGCCCGTCGGGGCTGGTCGCCGCGGCGTTGTGGGCGACCCGACGAAGGACGAACGATGGACGACCAACGGCCGAAGAGACCGTCGTTCGTCGTTCGTCATTGGTCGTGGATGCCGACGACTGGGAAGGCCCCGGCGGCTGGAACGACGATCCTCGCCTCGGCTACTCGCCCCTCCGACGCCGCTTCTTCGCCTGGCAGGAGCGTTTCGGCCTCTCCCATGCCGACGCCTGGACCGTCGCCAGCGAATGCCTCCGCGACCGCGCCATCCGCTTCGGCGCGGCTCCCGACCGCGTCTTTGTCTTGCCCAACGGCGTAACCGATTTTAGATTGCAGATTGCAGATTGTAGATTGGAGGAAGTTCAATCCGCAATCCGCAATCCGCAATCCGCAATCCTATACACCCGCTTCGCCGGCGTCAGCCCCGCGGACGTGGCCGCGATCTGGGCGGCCGTGCGGGAGAAGGTGCCCGCCACGCTGACCGTCGTTGGTCGCGGGCTGGCGGGCGAGGAGCGGGAGTTGGCCGGGCTGCCGGGGATCGAGGTGGCCGGGTGGGTCGAACCGGAGCGCCTGCCGGCCATATTTGCCCAAACTGCCCTCGCGGTGATACCCTGGGCCGACACGCCGGCCAACCGGGCGCGCAGCAGCGTCAAAGTGCGCCAGTTGATGGCTGCCGGCCTGCCGATCGTGGCGTATGCGGTGGGCGAGCTGCCGGCGACGCTGGGCGATGCGGGCGTGCTCGTGCCGCCGGAGGATGCCGTCGCGTTCGCCGAGGCGGTCGTGGGTCTGATGGCCGATCCAGAACGGGCGCAACGCCTGGGTGCGGCGGCGCGGGCGCAGGCGCAGGCTGAGTTCAGTTGGGAGAAGCTGGCGGAGACGGCGTTGCGCGCCTATCGGGTGGCAGGCGCGGAGCGTGAAACGTGAAGTGCACCACGTACCACGCACCACGCACCACGTACCACCTTGAGCTTGGGAAAGGACTGTGCATTGGCGAAACTATGGCATGACCAACGTGTCCGCTGGGCTGCGCCATTCGCGTGGATGGGATTGATCTTCTATCTCTCGTCGCGGGCGGATTATCCGAACTTGACCCCGCCCGGCTGGCCCGAAACACAAGACGTTGTGGCACACCTGGTTATTTATGCGACGTTGGCCCTATTGTGGGAACGGGCGTTGCGCGGGACCGGGGTACGCCGGCCAGCGCTGTGGGCGTTTGCCATCGCTGTGCTCTACGGGCTGTCCGACGAATTCCACCAGAGCTTCGTGCCGGGCCGGACGGCGACTGTCTTCGACGCGGCGACCGACGCCGTGGCGGCCGGCCTGGCGCTGAGCATCGCGGCCTGGGCGCGGCGACGGGCGGAGCCAAAGCATGTTCTCAATTTGTAGGGGCGCACCCTTGCGGTCGCCCTGGCGGGGCAGGCGCAAGGCCGTGCCCCTACCCCGGATGATTGAGAAGATACGAGCCAAATGGGTTTGGAACCGCGAAAAAACATCGGAGGGGCAGATGGATCTTCACGGGAAAGTTGCCCTGGTAACGGGCGGGGCGGTTCGCGTCGGCAAGGCGATCGCATTGGCGCTGGCCGAGGCCGGGGCCGATATCGCATTCAGCTACAACTCGTCGGTGGATGCGGCTATCGTCACGGCCGCGGAGATCGAGGCGAAGGGGCGGCACGCATTCCACTATCAGGCCGATGTGGGGCAGGTGGCGCAGGTGACCGCGCTGGTGGACGCGACGGTGGCGCGCTTCGGCCGGCTGGATGTGCTGGTAAACAGCGCCTCACTCTGGCGGAAGACGCCGTTGGCCGACCTGGACGAGGCCGCCTGGGATCAGGTGACAAACATCATCCTGAAGGGCGCGGCATTCTCCGCCAAAGCCGCCGCGCCGCACCTGTCCGCGCATGGCGAGGGCGCGATCGTCAACATCGTGGACCTGTCGGCCTTCGTGCCGTTCCCGAACTTCGTGGCGCATTCGGTTGGCAAGGCGGGGCTGCTGAATTTGACCTATGCGTTGGCGATGGAGATGGCGCCGGCCGTGCGGGTGAACGCGATCGCGCCCGGGCCGGTGTTGCCGCCGCCCGATTACAGCCCAAAGCAGATCGAGGCGACCGCGCGCCGGACGCTGCTGGAGCGTTGGGGCACGGCCGAGGACGTGGCGCAGGCGGTGGTCTTCCTGGCACAGGCGGACTACATCACCGGCGTGGTGATTGAAGTGGACGGCGGAGAGCACCTGGCGTGGCGGAAGCGGTGAAGGTGGTGCTTCGTGATACGTGATGCGTGCTACGTGAACGGTGAGAGATGTTCGCCGCAGGCCACGGACCACGCACCACGTTTCACGCCAATCACCAACTCTCGATCAATGCCGCCTTTTCCTCCGGCGTCTCCATGCCCTCCGCCCAGAGCCAGTATTTGATCTCGCCTTCGTGCCTGACCGATATGACGTAGGGTTGGCCGTCCCGGTCAATGGCGTGGATGGTGACGCCACCCCGGTAGCGCCGTCTGAGGCTGCGTAGATCGGCGGCGGCCTCGTGACAGGCCTCCTGAACGGTCGCGCCTATCTTCATGTAGAGCACGATGGCGCGCGCCGTGCCTGCGCGGATGGTCAGCTCGCCCATGCCGGTGCAGGCGGCCGCGCCATAGCGGTTGTCGGCGTAGCAACCCGCGCCGATCACCGGCGAATCGCCCAGGCGGCCCGGATACTTGAAGGCCCAGCCGCTGGTGCTCACGCCCGCGGCGATATCCCCCGCGGCGTCTTTGACCAGGAAGACCGTCGTGCCGCCCGCGGTCTCAGGCACGGCGGTCAGCCTGGCCCAATCGGCCAGCGGGACGTCAGGCCACCGCGTTCGCACATCCTCCGGCACGTGCTCCTGGAGCCACTTCTCCCACCCCGCGCGAGACTCGGCAGTCAGGTTATCCCCGGTCTCCGCGTCGCACTCGGCCGCAAAGCGCGCCGCCCCCTCGCCCACCAGGAAGACGTGCGGCAACGTCTCCATCACTTTTCGCGCGACCGAGATGGGGTGCAGGAAGCCGCGCAGTGCGCCGACCGCACCGGTCTCCAACGTCCGGCCGTCCATGATGCAGGCGTCCAACTCCACCTCGCCGAGCAGGTTCGGCCAGCCGCCCCGGCCGACGCTGTTCACGGTTGGTTCCAACTCCACGGGCCGGATGCCCGTTTCGATCACGTCAAGCGCGGGCCGGCCGGCGCGCAGCGCAGCCACCGCGCCTGGCATCCCCACCCCGCCGACGGAGTTGGTCAAGACTATTTTCATAGCTGCGTCCGCTATCTGGCCGGTTCGATGCTCGTCACGCCGCCGAAGCCGTTGACGGTCAGCGTCCACCGGCTGCCGGCCTTGAACTGGGCGTACTCCTGCGCGTCGGCCGGACGGTAGGTGTAGGTTTTATCGTTGGCGGTCAGCGTGACCTTGTAGACCTCGGTACGCTCGCCAGCGCGCTGATTTTGACCGAGGGTGGCTGCGGGCCAGCGCGGGTTGAGGTCGGCGCCTTCGAGCACCAGCGGCTCAAGCAGCACCCACGCGGTCGTCCGATACTGGCACCAGTCGGCCGAGACCTCGTAGCGACAATCTTGCACCGCCTTACCGTAGCCGCTGCCCTGATCAACCACGTAGGGTGTGCCGCAGATTTCCCTGGCCCCCGACACGGGCGCGTCCTGGACGTGGTGCACCTTCTTGACGCACTGCCCGACCTGCACGCCGGAGGGAATCTGGTCGCGCCAGTCCTCACGCGTGACGGGCTGCAACGCCTCGATCGCGATCGTCCGTTGCCAGTGCAAGTCGCTCACGTTGCCGGTCAGCGCGGTGGTGCGCGTGCCCTGGTAGAGCAAGAACGCGCCCAGGATGATGATGCCCGCCAGCATAATCAGCAGCCACTTGCCGCAACCGCCGGTCGTCGGGGCCGGTGTAGGTGTGGGTGGAGGTGTGGGCTTGACCAGGCTGTCACCGCATTTGCTGCACTTGAGCGCGGTCGCGGGGTTGGGCGTGCCGCACGATGGGCAGGTGATCGGCGGCGCTTCTTCGACCTGCAAGGCGCCGACCACGCGTCCGGCTTCGCGTGCGGCGCCCTCACCCAGATTTGCGCCGCACTGTTTGCACGTCTTGGCGCCAGCGGGGTTGCGCGCGCCGCAGTAGGCGCAATGGATGTCCGGGCCAGCCGCGGCGACCGCGATGGTCTCTTCATCGGTGATGACCTGATCCTGGACGGGCTGCTCGAACTGCACATCCCTGGGCTGCGGCGCGCCGCAACCGGCGCACGTCCGCCGCGAGCCAGGGTTGCGGCTCTTGCACTTGGGGCACGTCCATTCAAGCTCGACGTAGCCGACAGTTTTCTGAGGCATGGTTGCTACTCCGTACTGCGTGGTGCGTGATGCGTGGTGCGTGGTAGAGAGCAAAAAACGGAACACGCAATACGCAACACGCTCGTCCTTTGTCGTTGGTCGCTTTCGCCGCAGTATACCCTACTGGAAACCGTTTGACAACCTGGCGACCTTGTGCTAAACTCCGTCCGAAAAGCGGTGATGGAAACGAGTAGGCGGGCGAGCGGACGCCCAGCGAATCCGGAAGGGGTGGAAGCCGGATGCGCCGCACTTGCCGAAAATCCTTCCGGAGCTGCGACCCGAACGGCCAGGTTGCCAAGTAGACGTCGCCGGTTTTGCCAGCCGTTAGCCAGGCAGGGGCGTGTTAGCGCCCGAAGAGAACGATTGATTTCGGATTTTCGATTTTGGATTGCGGGTTGGTGTGCGCTCAGGCCAATCCGCAATCGGCAATCATCAATCCGCAATCCGTTAAGCGGGGTGGTACCGCGGGAGCGTGCGCTCTCGTCCCCAAGGTGGGATGAGGGCGTTTTTTGTTGCGTGGTGCGTGTTCGCTATTTGCTGATTCGTTGATTCGAGGTTTGCATGACTGAACTTCTCTATCAAATCGACAGTTACCTGGCTGAGTTCGACGCCACCGTCGTCGCTGTGGATGCGGTGATCGGCCGTGTCGCGCTGGATCATTCGGCGTTTTACCCTGGCGGCGGCGGTCAGCCGGGCGACCTGGGCACGCTGGCGTTGACGCAGACCTTCGAGGTCTCCGAGACCTCGAAGGTCTTGTGGGCGGTGACGCAAATGAAGAAAGAGGGGGATGTCGTCTGGCATCACCTATCCCCCCTGCCCCCCTTCCCTGCCAGGGAAGGGGGGAGTGGCTCCCCTCTCCTACCCGGAGTGGGGTGGGGGGTTCGGTGCGTTCTCGACTGGTCGCGGCGCTACGCGCTGATGCGCACCCACACTGCTGTGCACATCCTCTGCGGCGTCGTCTGGCGCGATTACGGCGCGCAGGTGACGGGCGGCAACATGGATCCGCTCCAGGGGCGCATGGACTTCGAGTTTGCCACCCTGCGCGGCGAGTTGGTGGGCGAGATCGAAGCCAAGTGCAACGTCGAAATCGCCGCGGCGCGGGACGTGCGCGTGAAGATCCTGCCCCGCGACGAGGCGTTCCGGATTCCTGACCTGATCCGCACCAAGATCAACCTGCTGCCGGAAGGAATCAAGGAGGTCCGCACTGTGGAGATTGTGGGTCTCGACCTCCAAGCCGATGGCGGCACACACGTCGCCAACACGCGGGAAGTTGGACGGATTCGGGTGACGGATTATAAGTCGAAGGGCGCGATCAACAAGCGGATTTACATTGAGATAGTCTGAGGTATTCACATGCCCAAATTCCATAACGTTACTCCCCAAGTAGACCTGCCCGCCATGGAGCAGGGAGTCCTCCGCTTCTGGAAAGAGACCGACGTCTTCGGCCAATCCCAGAAGCAGACGGCCGATGGCCCGCGCTTCGTCTTCTACGAGGGGCCGCCTACGGCCAACGGCCGGCCCGGCATCCATCACGTGATCGCGCGCGTTTTCAAGGACATCTTTCCGCGCTACAAGACGATGCGTGGCTACTTCGTCTCGCGCAAAGGCGGCTGGGATACCCAGGGCCTGCCGGTGGAGCTGGAGACCGAGAAGAAGCTCGGCTTTTCCGGTAAGAAGGCCATCGAGGATTACGGCGTCGCCGCGTTCAACCAGAAGTGCCGCGAGAGCGTCTTCGCGTACGTGGAAGAGTGGGAGCGGATGACCGAGCGCATTGGTTACTGGGTGGACCTGCCCACGGCCTACATGACGCTGACTAACGACTACGTCGAGTCGCTCTGGTGGATCCTCAAGCAGTACTGGGATCGCGGGCTGATCTACCAGGGCTACAAGGTGGTGCCCTATTGCCCGCGCTGCGGCACGCCGCTCAGCAGCCACGAGTTGGCGCAGGGCTACCAGGAGGGCACGCGGGACCCCAGCGTTTTCATCAAGTTCCCGCTCGCCGATCGGATCGGCGAATACCTGTTGGTGTGGACGACCACGCCGTGGACGTTGCCCGGCAACGTCGCGGTGGCCGTTGGCGAGGCATTGGACTACGTGCTGGTGGAGCACGCGGGCGACCGGCTCTGGCTGGCCGAGGCGTTGCTGGAAAAGGTGCTTGGCAGCCATCTGGAACACGCGCGCGTCATCCGGCGGGTCAAGGGGCGGGAAATGCTCGGCTGGCACTACAAGCCGCTCTATACCTTTCTGCCTGTCACTCAGGATTACTGCTACGTCATCCCCGGCGACTTCGTCAGCACCGAGGACGGCACGGGGCTGGTGCACATCGCGCCCGCGTTCGGCGCCGACGACCTGGCCGTAGGCCAAAAGTTCGGCCTGCCGACCCTGATGAACGTGGATCCCCAGGGCCGGTTCGTTGACGCGGTGACGCCGTGGCGCGGCATCTTCGTCAAGGACGCGGACCCTTTGATCCAGCAGGAGTTGACCGATCGCGGGCTGATGTTCAAGCAGGGCATTTACGAGCACACCTACCCATTTTGCTGGCGCTGTGACACGCCGTTGCTCTACTACGCCCGCACGACCTGGTACATCAAGACCACCGCGTTCAAGGATCGGCTGCTGGCGAACAACAACCAGATCAACTGGGTGCCGGAACACATCAAGCAGGGCCGGTTCGGCGACTGGCTGGCGAATAACATTGATTGGGGCCTGGCGCGCGAGCGTTACTGGGGCACCCCACTGCCGTTCTGGGTCTGCGACAACCCAGCCTGCGACCACACCGAATGCGTCGGCTCGGTAGCTGAGCTGGGCGAGAAGACCGGCCGGAAGTTCATGAATCCGAAGTACCTGGCGCAGCAGATGAACCGTTGGCCTGATCCCGAACAACTCGACCGTGAGCCGCTTGACCTGCACCGGCCGGCCGTGGACGCGCTCACCTGGCCCTGCCCGAAGTGCGGCGGGACGCTGCGTCGCGTGCCCGAAGTGGCCGACGCGTGGTTCGACTCCGGCTCGATGCCGGTGGCCCAGTGGCACTACCCGTTCGAGAACCGCGCGCTCTTCACCGAGCAGTTTCCCGCCGACTACATCTGCGAGGCGGTGGACCAGACCCGCGGCTGGTTTTACACACTGCACGCGGTCAGCACGCTGCTCTTTGACCAGCCCTGCTTCAAGAATGTCATCTGCCTGGGGCACATCATGGCCGAGGACGGCGGCAAGATGTCGAAGAGTCGCGGCAACATGGCGGACCCTTGGTCGGTGCTGGACGCGCACGGCGCCGACGCCACGCGCTGGTATATGTTTACCGCCAGCCCGCCCGGCAACCCCCGCCGCTTCAGTGCCAATCTGGTGAAGGAAGTCGTCGGCAAGTTCCTGCTGACCCTCTGGAATAGCTACAGCTTTTTCGTCACCTACGCCAACCTGAACGATTTCGACCCGGCTGCGCCACAAGTTCCGCTGGCCGAGCGTTCGGTGCTGGATCGCTGGGTGCTGGCGAAGCTCAACAGCCTGGTGGAGAACGTCACCGCTGCGCTGGAAACCTACGACGTGACGGGGGCGACGCGGCCGATCGCCGACTTCGTAGACGAGCTGAGCAACTGGTATGTGCGATTGTCGCGGCGGCGATTCTGGAATACGGGCGACTTGGCGGCAGGGGGACAAGGTGACAAGGTGACAAGGTGGCAAAGTGAGTCCACCGAGAATGTCACCGCGTCACCCGATCACCGTGTCACTCTGTCACGTGACAGCCTCGCCGCGCACCAGACGATGTATGAAGTGCTGGTCACGGTCAGCCATCTGCTCGCGCCCTTTACGCCGTTCATCGCTGACGAGATGTATCGAAATCTGGTTTGTTGTGGTGCGGAAAGCGATCAGCAAATCGCAAATCGCAAATCGCAAATCGCAAATCCGCAATCCGTGCATCTGAGCCAGTGGCCCGCCCCCAAGCCCGCCTACGCCGACGCGCAACTTGTCGCCGACATGGCACTGGCCCAACGGGTGGTGAGCCTGGGCCGCGCGGCGCGCGAGGGCGCTAATCTGAAGCTCCGCCAGCCGCTCGCCGAAGCGATCGTGGGCCTGCCGACCGGTCGCGAGGCTGAGGCGCTGGCCCGTCTGGCCGACGCGGTGGTCAAGGAAGAGTTGAACGTCAAGGCGCTGCGGACGGTCACGGCCAGCAGCGATCTGGTGGACGTGGCGATCCATCCGCTGCCCAAGCAGCTCGGCCAGAAGTACGGCCGCCGGTTCCCCGCGATCAAGGCTGCGCTGTTGGCGCTTGACCCGCTGGTGGTCGCTGCAGCGGTGGAAGCGGGCCAGGGCGTGGCGGTGGCGATGGACGGCGAGATGCTCACTGTGCTGCCGGAAGAACTCGAAGTGCGCAAAAGCCCGAAGAAGGGCCTGGCCGTGGCCGAGGACGCGGGCTATCTGGTCGCCGTCACCACCGAGCTGACCGATGCGTTGCGCTGGGAAGGCTGGGCGCGCGAGGTCAGCCGCAACATCCAGGAGCTACGCAAGAAGTCCGGTTTCGAGATCAGCGACCGCATCCACACGACGGTGCAGGCCGGGCCGAAACTGGCTCCCGTCTGGGCGCAGCACGGCGCGGAGATCGCGGCGGACACGCTGTCGCTCACCTTTGCCCCCGCTGCCCCGGCGGCCGATGCGTTCACTGCGTCGTTGGTGCTGGATGGCGAGGAAGTGCTGATCGGGGTGAGGAAGGCATAGCTGGTTACTGGAAGCTGGTTGCTGGGAGCCTGCCATGTGCAGCAGATCAGCCAGTCACGACGAGAGCATCTAGCTTCCAGCTTCCAGCTTGGCGTCTACGGCGCTTTGGGGTACAATAGACTCGATGGTGCGCCACTGCGGGTCACGCAACCGCGTACGTCGAAGAAGTCAGGTTCGAGGCTTGTACGATGCTATCACCTCAACGGATCGAGCGCCTGCGCAGCTTGCTCTTGGAACAGCAGGCCAGTTTGCAGCAACAGATGGTCGGCTTGGACTACGCCTCGCAGGGAGGCAACGTGGGCTTGAGCAACCACATGGCCGAGGACGCCACCTCGGCGTTCGACCAGGCGGCCGCGGTCTCTCTGCGTCGCGGCTATGGGGCTACGCTGGAACAAGTCGGGCAGGCCCTCCATCGCATGGACGCCGGCCAATATGGTGCGTGTGAGCGGTGTAGGAATGAGATAGACTTCGCCCGCCTCAAGGCCGTTCCGCACGCCATGCTTTGCCTGGCCTGCCAACGGCTGGTCGAAAGATAATAGGAGCTTTGATTGAAGCAATCTCTCACCCGTTGGGCCATCGTGCCCCTGATCGCGGTCGCCATCCTGGCCTTTGACCAATGGACGAAGGGGCTGGTCGAGGCCAACATCCCGCTGTGGGATGGGTTCGCGCCGTTTCCGCCCCTGGCGTCCTACTTTCAGATCGTCCACTGGACGAATACGGGGGCGTCCTTCGGCCTGTTGCGGGGGCAGAGCAGCCTGTTCGTCGCGATCGCTCTGGTCGTCATCGTGGTCGTGCTCGTCTATGCCCGCCAACTGCCCGCCGATAACTGGGGCGTGCGGGTCTGCCTGGGCATCCAGCTCGGCGGCACGGCCGGTAACCTGGCTGACCGCCTTCAACATGCCGGTCAGGTCACAGACTTTCTGCTCTTTACCCTGCCGGTGGGCGACAAGGTCTATCTGTGGCCGGCGTGGAACGTGGCGGATGGCTCGATCGTCGTGTCGGTGATTCTGTTGGCGATTGTGTTGTTGCGGACGGAGAATGAGCAATCACTGCGTAAAAAACCAACTGATGAATTGGGGGTGGGGAATGCAGACACTGGCAGTTACCGAGGGGCAGATTCTCAATGAACTCCAGACGCTTGACCTCGCCAGATGGTCTGAGGTGCTGGACTTCATAGGATATTTGAAGCAAAAAGCGGACTTGATCAAGAAGGTCAAGGCGCATTCAAAAGAGTTGACTGCTACTGATTTGCTGCAATCTGACCTGGTAGGACTATGGGCCGACCGGGAGGATGTCGGCGACAGCGTCCAGTTTGCGCGCCAACTCCGTGAGCGGGCCGAGCATCGCTGGGAGCAGCAAGATGCAGCTCGTTGACACCGACGTGTTGATGGACGTTCTTCGAAAACATCCGCCAGCACTCGCCTGGCTTGCGGCCCTGGGTTCAGAAACGTTGGGCGTGTCCGGTCTGGTAGCTATGGAACTGCTTCAGGGGTGTCGAAATCGAGCGGAGCAGCGGCAAGTCGAAAAGATGTTGCGCCCTTATCACTTGTACTGGCCCAGCCAAGCGGACTGCTTGCGCGCCTATGATGATTTTGCGGGGCATCATCTATCCCACAACCTTGGCATTCTGGATGCGGTAATTGCAGAAACCGCAGTTGGGTTGGGAGCGAAGTTAGCGACATTCAACGAAGGTCACTACCGTAGCGTTGCCTCCCTACGATTGGCGAAGCCTTATGAACGATAGCAGCAAAGAGCGGATGCCCCTGCGGCTCCCGACTTCGGAAGTCCTTCCGGCTTCCGAAGTTTTGTTTGACGATCTGGCCGAAGCCGAGGGCAACGAGACCACCGTTGTCACGCTGGCCGCCGCCGATGCGGAGGGTGAGCGGCTCGACAAGTGGCTGACTGTCCAACTGCCGGAGCGCTCGCGCACCGAAATTCAGCGTTGGATCGAAGCGGGGTTGGTCACGCGCGGCGAAAAACCGCTGAAGGCCAGTTACCGGCTGGCTGTGGGGGACGTGATCGCTGTCGCCGTGCCCGAACCGGAGGACTACGCGGTCGAGCCAGAGCCGATTCCGCTGGACGTGCTCTACGAGGACGCCGATGTGCTGGTCATTAACAAGCCGGCCGGCATGGTGGTGCATCCGGCGGCCGGCCACTGGCACGGTACGTTGGTTAACGCCGTGTTGTATCATTGCCCGGATTTGGAGGGAGTCGGCGGGGTGCATCGGCCAGGGATCGTCCACCGCCTGGACAAGGATACGTCGGGGTTGATCCTGGTGGCGAAGAACGATGCCGCGCACCGGGCGTTGCAGGCGCAATTCAAGGATCGCACGGTGCGCAAGACCTACCTGGCGTTGGTGCATGGCTGGCTAACGCCGGAGCGCGGGGAGATCAACGCGCCGATCGGCCGCGACCCGCGCCAACGGCAGCGGATGGCCGTGGTCGCGCTCTCGCAGGGCCGGATGGCGGTGACGCAGTATGAGGTGAGGGGGTACTATCAAGTGCCAGGCACTTCCGAAGTGCCTGGCACTTGGTCGCGCTACACCCTGGTCGCCTGCCATCCGTTGACCGGGCGCACGCACCAAATTCGTGTCCACCTGGCCCACGTCAGGCATCCCATCGTCGGCGATGAGATCTACGGCGGGCAGCGGCGGACAGCAGTGCGTTGCCCGCGCCAATTCCTCCACGCTGAACGTATCCATTTGCGGCTGCCCGCTACGGGCCAAGAAGTCGAATTCTGCGCCCCGTTGCCTGCTGACTTACAGGCCATCCTTGCTGCCCTCACCCCCGCGTAAACGTCGCCGGCCGCTCGTCACGCAGCACGCAGCACGCAGCACATTTCACGCATCACGCCCCAGTGCCTCCACCCGTCCCGGCACCTTGTGACAGTCCCGACACCGCGCTTCATACACCTCGTTGGCCCCCACCATGATCACCGGGTCGTGGTAGTTGGCCGGTTGGCCGTTGATGAGGCGCTGCGTGCGACTGGCCGGCGCGCCGCACACCACGCAGATCGCGTGCAGCTTATCCACCATCTCCGCCTCGGCCATCATCAGCGGCATCGGGCCGAATGGCTCCCCGCGGAAATCCAAGTCCAGCCCGGTGATGATCACGCGCAGGCCGCGATCGGCCAGCAGCCGCGCCACGTCTGCGACCGTCCAATCAAGAAATTGGGCTTCGTCAATCGCGATCACGGTGGTATCTGGGCGGAGCTTCGCCAGGATATCGGCGGCCTTTTCGACGATTTCGGCTTCATAGTGGAGGCCGTCGTGTGACGCGACATGGTTGACCGAGTAGCGGTTGTCAATTGCCGGCTTGAAGACCTGGACGCGCTGGCGCGCGATCTCGGCGCGGCGTACTCGCCGGATCAACTCTTCCGTCTTGCCGCTGAACATGCTGCCGCAGATCAACTCGATCCAACCGCCTTTGGGTTGTAGGTAGGGCATGGGAACCTCGTGGCTGGAAGCTGGAAACTGGAAGCTGGAAACTGGAAGCGACTGAGAGCTGAGGTGGAAACGAAAGGCTGGATACCAGAATGAATCCAGTATCCAGCCTTTAACTCCCAGCTTCTAGCATCCAGCTTCTAGTCTTACGCGTCGCCGCGACGCTTGGCGATGCGCGCTTCCTGCATGGCCTTGCGCTGCGTATCCTGGTTCGCCCGGAGTTGATCCACCGTGTCGGCGGTGCGCTCCAGGCGCTTCATGAAGCGGTCAACCTGGCCGGCGGTGTCCACCATGCGCTGCTCGCCCGTGTAGAATGGGTGGCACGCCGAGCAGACGTCCACCTTGATCTCGGGGACGGTCGCGCCCGTGTTCCAGGCGTTGCCGCAAGCGCAGATGATGCGGGCCGTGGGGTAGTATTTCGGGTGAATTTTGGGTTTCATGGTAGTTATCCTTACACGCATCACGCAGGCGGGTAAACGCTGATCATCGGCCGCCCATGATGGGACTCGAACTTGACGAATCCATCAATCGTCGCGAAGATCGTGTAGTCCTTGCCCAGGCCGACATTGTGACCCGGATGGAACTTGGTGCCGTGTTGGCGGATGATGATGCTGCCGGACGTGACCAACTCACCGCCGAACCGCTTGACGCCCAAACGTTGGCTGTTGCTATCGCGACCGTTGCGGCTCGAACCGCCACCTTTCTTGTGAGCCATCTCTTACTCTCCTGACCCGACCTGGATCTGTTCGATCTGCAAGCGGGTATAATGTTGCCGCTGGCCGCGCTTTTTCCGTTCGCGTTTCTTCTGCACGTAATGGAAGAACGTCACCTTGCGATGCCGGCGCTGCGCCAACACGGTGGTGCGCACAACTGCGCCCGCCACGGTCGGCTGACCCACGGTGATCTCGTCACCGTCAACGATCAGCAGCACTTGATCCAGCGTCACCGGGTCGCCGACTTCCACCGGCAACCGATCAACGTCCACAAACCCGCCCGGCGTTGCTCGATATTGTTTTCCGCCGGATGCCACAACTGCGTACATTAATCCTTTTCCTCCCCGCATGCCGCGCCCGCCAGCGAAACCCATCCCCAACTTTGAGATGGGTTTTTGAGCGAGACTTCGTCTTGGCGGCGCGCCTACTAAATGCAAATGGCTAATAACGCGCTGGCACGGCCACAGCGGGCCGTACCGAAGCAAGATTATACTGCACTCGGGGCCTTCTGTCAAAATCGAAGACGGGTAGCCCCCAATCCCCCAATTTACCAATCTCCCGATCTACCAATACACATACACCGCCGGACTGTTCGGCCCGCCCGCGGCGCTCCACTGGTAGATCCACCAGGCGTCGTAGGGGCTGAGGTTGACGCAACCGTGGCTGCGGGGCCGGCCAAAGGCGTCGTGCCAGTAGGCGATGTGCAGCGCGTAACCGCTGTAGAAGTAGCAGGTCCAGACGACATCCTCGATGTAATACCCTGGCCCGGCCATCAGCCCCGTTTCTAGCC